>NZ_JACSUE010000033.1:0-29058 GCF_014384845.1 Caballeronia sp. EK | reverse complement strand
TTGGAAGTCTTTTTCTGGCTGCCGCCCGATGCGGACGACAGCCGACTGGTGAGCGTGTTCAGAGACGGGTTCGCCCGGATCGAAGCGGTCGCGCGACGAAAACTACGGGCCCGGCCAACGAGTGACGTCCGTCTGACAGAGACTGACTTTTCGAGTGGTTGATATTCTGCTCGTCATCTTGCAGACACACTTACGGTGCCGGCGGCCCGCAGTTCGAAGTCGCACGAGGACCTAGACGATTAGTTGCATCTCGCGGTAGGCGTGCGTCGATGCGAGCGTCGTGCGCGTTCCTCGACGAAGATGCCGACGGGATTGCTTGATCGCGAGATGTAGAAACGTCACCCGTCCAACCACTGTCGGCGCACCGGCGTCGCTGCCAATTCACACTTTCGACCCAATACGGACATTCACCAACTTCCTGCGATTTGACCGTTCTCAGAGTGCAGCGGTCGTTTATCTCGCCGAGTCCCGTTAGAGACAGCGCGATGAAATCGTCCGCTTCGGCCGGTCACTAGAAAAACGATCAAATCACAACGTGTGATCCACGCCGCCCCCCGGCGGGCGATGCTTTGCTGCGTCGTTGTATGTTGCTGCCGACGCCAAAACGAACTTGGTGCTGACGCGCTACCTTGCGGGTCTCGCTTCGCTCTCTGTTCGTCATAGGCGGCCACCCTTCGAATGCGCCCTCAATGCCCTTATGCCGCCCATCATGGCCGCTTGCCACTCAGCCGCGAGGTCGTGCGCCCCAACCGGCAGGGCAATGGGACACGTGCGCCGGTGAGTCCGAGCTTCTAATTTGCTCGGTTACGGCTTCACGAGTTCATCGACCCGTACCGTCGCATTGTTACCCGCCTCGTCTATTTTTAGGCTTGAGCCTCGCGTTGAAGGCGCCATGCTCCATTGTCATTAAAGCGTATGCATCTGCTGCCGTAGACGCACACCACGAGGGATACGTAGCGATGGCGCCCCGGGGGCGCGCTTATCCGCGCCCGCCCCATCGCGCCAAATGCTCACCATTGATTCGAGGCCTCGATAACCGTTCCGTTTCAGATATCCAGCTTGCTCACCTTTGTTCCTTCGAAGCTGAGATTTGCCATCAGACCGGAGTTCGTCTGCGAATCGTGAGGACGGCGTCTTCGAGGTCCACGTCATCAAGCTCGAGGTTTAGGGCTTCGCTGATACGCAGTCCGGTAACGCTGAGCAAGCCGATGAGGCAATGGAACACCCAGGGCCGCAGCGGCGTCGACGGCCACGCCACTGGCAACTCCAATGCCGCGTCCAGCAAGCGCCGTACTTCCGCCTCGGTGTATAGATGAGGTCTGGCTCGCGTAGACCGATGGGGCAACATGCCGACCGGCGGAATTTCTGTGCGGATGTCGGTGGCACTGCGATGGCGGGCAAAGCCGCGCACGAAGCAAAGGCGTCTGGCAAGGTTTCCGATAACCCGTCAGGAGCGCCCAGGCAGGAGAACTAGGTCGGTCGCTTCCTCAGCATCTTTGAGGAGCATCTTGCGCGGCGCGCCCATCTGCGCACGCATGGTTAGTCCACGCGCTAAATCTGTGACTTGGGTTGCGCGCGCGGAGACGGGAAAGTCAGGTGGGATTTCTCCGGCACTGATCCCGTCCCGAAAACGACGTTCCACCAGCGCCGCGCCGCCCGCGACCGCACACTGCAGGAATTGCTGAACCTCAGCGTCGTTTACGAGCGGGGCGACGCATATCATAAGGCAACCCCGGGCAGACCCTTTCTCGGTCGCACTTTCGACGGCGTACTTCAGAAAGCCCAAAATCGAGTCGCGAAGACCCTGTGGCGAGAGGAGTGCCTTGGCGGCTGATGCGCCCTTCCGTTCCGCGTACGCCTTAAGAACGCGCAAGAATATCGCCCGCTTGTCCCCAAAGACGGCATACAGACTCGGTCGTCCCACACCCATCCCGGTGACGAGATCGTCAATCGTCACTCCGTCGTAGCCTTTCGACCAGAACACCTGAATCGCCTTTTCCAGCGCCCCCGTTTCGTCGAAGCTGCGCGGTCGACCTACTGGCCTAGCGGCATTATGAATCATCTAGTTCAAAACTCCTTGACAGTTCCCTTCGCACCAATTTATAACCGAATAGTTCTAAATTATCAAACTGATCTTGGCCTTGCTGGGCCTTATGACTCGACCATCACCCTTCAACACGGAGACGCCCATGGAACATTCAATCGCGCTCGTCACCGGCACCACGTCAGGGGTCGGTTATGAGGCAGCCCGCTTGCTCGCCTCCAACGGCTACCGCGAAGTCTTCGTCACCGGGCGCAGCTTGGCCCGGGTTCAAGAAACCGCCGCTCAGCTCGCGGCTCAGACCACGAAACAGGTATTTACGCCGCTGGCGCTGGAGCTGGACGAGCCGACCAGCGTTCAATCCGCCCTCGCCGAGCTCGAAAGGCGAGGTCAGCCGATTGATTTTTTACTGCTCAATGCCGGAATGGTCCCAAGTAAGCGGCGCGTGATCACTGCGGCGGACGTCGAGGCTTCTCAAGCTCCGCTCATCGGCCATCACCAATTAACTGTCGGTTTGCTCCGCGCCAATCTGCTGAGCCCCAACGCGCGGATCGTTATCGCCAGCGCGGAACCCGCGCGAGGGGGCGTGCCCATGTTCAAGTACACCGACGTCGATGCACTCGCTGCCAAATACCACGGAGGCGACCTGACCGCTGCTATGGAAGCCCTGCTGCGCAACGGGCCTAACGTGAAGTATGTGCCCAACAATGCGTATGCCGACGCGAAGCTCATCGTTGCTTGGTGGGCTATCGCGCTCGCGCGTCGGCTGCCCTCAGGCATGGCCGTGTTCGCTGTCTCGCCCGGTGCGGCAACCGCCACCAATGTGGGGCGAAACGCTGGCTGGGCGGTGAAATATCTGATGATCCCAATCGTGAACCTCATTCCTGGCATGAATCAGACGCCGGAGACTGCGGCCCGTCGGTACCTTCAGGCGTCGGAGTTTGGAACCGACGTCTCAGGGCAATTCTTCGCCTCGGCTAAAGGGAAATTTACAGGCCCAATTGAGGCGCAGCGCCAGCCGCACCTCCTCGATGGCGCTAATCAAGAAGCCGCGTGGCAGGCGGTCGCCAATGTCTCTGGCGTCAACTGGTCGCACGCGGAATCCTTACGCGCGGTGTCCTGAAGGCACGCCGGTCGCGGCGAAATGGTCGCAGTTGCCAGAATCAGCGGGCGATTGGGTAGTTACATGATCGCCCAGGGAAGTTTCGTCGGCTGAAATCGCTGCTTCTCGCGTGTGGATCGAGAACTGGAAGCGGATGCTCCCGTGCCTCGTCGCCACGCGTGGCCTCTTACCTTAAACGATCACTAGCGGGATTGAGCGGTACCAATTCGAGCTGCTGACCTGGCATCAACTCCTGGCAAGCTTGCCGCAACCGAGGTCAAGGTGCGGGAGGCCCACGTCGACGATCATGTTTTCGCAGTGGTCCGCTATGAACTTGCGACGAATAGGCCCCGGCACGCGGCAATAGCTGGGGTCAACTGATCTTCAAGGACCTGGTCAAGGTCGACTAAGTTCCATCAATCTTCTAAGCCGATCTGATTCAGCGCATGGCCTTTTTGACATCTTTCTTTTTGACGTCGTTGCCGGGCCGTTTCGTCAGGATTGCGCTCGTAATCAGGTGAACTAGATGATCCGCCCGCGGCGAGAATGAAGGGAGATCGACAAGCCAGCCGAGCGCCGCCATCAGGCCGAACAAGTCGTCCCCATTCATATCGGCACGTGCCGCCCCTTCGGCTTGGGCACGCAGCAACAACCGTGCGCTCGCTGAGTGCACGGCTGCGCATGACGCGTAAAGCGCGGAGTCCGGATTGGTATGAGCTGCCGCCATCAGGGCAACAACGCCCCTGTAGCTTTGGGCAAATGCGATCCATTCGCGAAACCAGGACACGAGCGCTTCGTCAGGTGAAGTCGACGTTTCAAGTTCGCCTGCCTTCTGCGTCAGTTCATCCAGATTCGTACACAACAACGCTTCGAACAAGGCTTCTCGCGTCGGGAAGTGACGTAGCAATGTAGCCAACCCGACGCCAGCCCGGCGGGCGATATCTCGCATCGACGCGTCGACACCGTGCTCGGCGACAACGTCGTGCGCGACTGCAAGTAGATGGCTGTAATTTTTTTGGGCGTCTGCTCGCATAGGGTCCCTTGACAATCGGATCACTGATCCGTATATTTGGATCACTGATCCGGATATTGTGAATCAATATCTGGATCGGCGATCCAAATGATACAGCGCCTTTGTACCAGCGGGAACAGCGGCGCTCCCTGACACCCCAAACGAAAGGCGAACGTCATGAAGAAATTGGAAGGCAAGGTTGCAGTCGTCACGGGCGGAAGCAGCGGAATTGGTTTGGCCACGGCCAAGCGCCTCGTGGAAGAAGGTGCGCACGTCGTGATCACCGGGCGACGGGAGAAAGAGCTCCAGGAGGCCGCCGCCGCCATCAAGAGAAACGTTACGGCGGTCGTTGGCGACGTGTCGAGTTTGGAAGATCTGGACCGCCTCTTTGCTGTCGTGAAAGAGAAACATGGTCACATCGACATTCTTTTCGCGAACGCGGGCGCAGGGACAGTCGCGCCGCTCGCGTTAGCTAGTGAGGCCCATTTCGACCAGACCTTCGACGTGAACGTGAAGGGAATGTTCTTTACGGTGCAGAAGGCCCTTCCCTTTGTCAAAGACGGTGGCTCGATTATCCTGAACTCCTCGGTCGCAAACGTGAAGGGGCTTCCAGGATTTACTGCTTACGCCGCGAGCAAGGCGGCTGTGCGCAACTTCGCGCGCGGTTGGGCCCTGGAATTGAAAGACCGTAAGATCCGCGTGAATTGTGTGAGCCCCGGAGCAATCGACACCCCGGCCTTGACGACGACGACTGGCCTTACCGCTGAACAGGCTGAGCAAGCGGTCGCACAGTTCATCGCGCAGATCCCAATGGGCCGCAGGGGCATGCCTGAGGAACTTGCGGCCGCAGTCGCGTTCCTCGCCTCCGATGAAAGTTCTTACATCACCGGTATCGATCTTCCCGTCGATGGGGGCTGGGCGCAGGGCTGATTCCGGTGCGCTCCCGTGGCTGGTACGCAAGCCACGCCAGTCGTGGGACCACGTTTCTGCAATGCCGGCCGGCCTCTTGCCAGGGCGGTTGACCGACGTGATCGACGACAGGCCGATCGGGGCAACGGATAGTGACGGCGAGTTCTGATTTAGACACTTCGCGCGCGATCCGAACCGAGAGAAATGGAGAATTTCCGATGAGTACCGATAAGAACGTCCAGACCGTGAAGGACTTCTTCGCCGCGATCGTGCGCGGCGACCGGAAGGGTCTGCTGGCGCTGGCCGCCGAAGACATCGAGTGGATCATTCCGGGCGAGGACTGGCCGTTGGCCGGAACACGCCACGGACACGCGGGGCTGACGGATTTGCTTGAGACCGCATCCAAGTCGATAGACACGTCCGTGGAACCCCGGGAGTTCATAGCAAGGAGACAGGGTCCTTGTCGTCGGCTTCGCCAGGGGGATGATCAAAGCCACGAACAAGATGTTCGAGGACAACTGGATCTTCGCCATCACGGTCCGTGACGGCAGACTGACGAGCATCCGGGAGTACATCGACACACAAGCACTGGCGCGGGCTTCGCAGACGGACACGTCCGGGCCGGCGTAGCGCTGGCGATCTGCGGGCATCGGGGATAGACGGTGGATCAGCCGTGGATCGCCCCTTCGCATGCCGCGCGCTCGTCGACAGCCCAACCGTAAAGGAGATATCTATGTACGACCAATCCAGGCTATCCGAGTTGATCCGGTTCGCACGAGTCGATTCGGGCTCCACCGTCATCGACGTTTACCCGGGCGACGGCGACTGGACCCGTCTCTTCTCCGACATCGTGGGACCCGCAGGACGGGTCTACAGCTTCGTGCCGGCCGAAGTCGCCCACTTCAAGAACGATCCGGTCGGCCGCGTGCGGACGCTTGCAAAGGAGCCGGGTCGAGATAACGTGGAAGCCGTCTCGGCGGATATCATCGCGATGTCGGAGGTCACGCAACCAGCGGATGTCCTCTGGCTGCATCTGTTCTATCACGACCTCCACACACCGCTGATGCAGGCTAGGGGCGCGACGGCCGCCGACTTCAATCGAGTGGTCTACGAGCAACTCAAGCCCGGCGGGTACTACGTCATCGTGGACCACGCCGCCGCCGTCGGGCAGGGCAAGAGCGAGGCCCAGTCGCTGCATCGGATCGAGCCTGCGTCCGTTCGCGAGGAGGTGGAGGCAGCCGGCTTTGTACTGGACGCGGAAAGTACCATGCTCGCGAACAAGGACGATCCGCGCTCGATCAAGGTGTTCAATCCCGCAATCAAGGGCGAGACCGATCGCTTCGCCTATCGGTTCGTGAAGCCCTGACAGATCTCGGCGCCAACTTCATGTCGGCCTCCCCAACGGGTGCAAACTTGGGCGCGGCCGTATGGCCCTGAACTGGAACGCGCTCAAGCCGGAATTTGGCCGCGCGCGGGACTGAATGCCCGATCTCAAGGATATTGCGGAGCGTCTGATACCTCGCGATCCGCCAGAAGCTGCACGGCACGCTTTGCGTTGACGAGCCACAGGCGCTATCCTGCTACCCCCATCTGGGTCTCAAACGCGATGTCCCAGGCGTTTGCGCCAAGGTGCTGATCCAGCAATCAGCGGAACTGGAGGCCGTCCTTAGGCTGATATCGCGACGACCACGACTGGCGGTCGAATGTCAGCAGCCAACCAAGAAAGCGACGTTTAAGCGTCCGAGTCAAAGCTTTCACCAACGGCAGAAACTGGCCGGTCACATGACGGCCATCGGCAGCACGCGACCCACTGCTGACGTTGGACTGCGTGCTCTCCGCAAGTCAGCTTGTCGAGCACAGCGGCCATTCGCCTCCGATTGTCAGACCGCACAACTTAACGCGGAAGCGACTGAGAACGGGGGATCTGCACCGTAAAGCTCGTCTCACCTCCCGACGATTCGACCTGTATGGTGCCGTTGTGTGCATGTGCGATGCACCGGCAAATGTAAAGACCTAGGCCCATACTAGATGACGGTTGGCTCCGCCTGGGCGAAGAATCTGCCCGCGTCAATGGGTCAAAGAGCGTCGGCAGGGCGGTCGCCGGTATCGGCGTGCCTTCATTAGACACGACGAGAGTCACTTGCCGGTCGTCACCGAAAGCATTCACGCTTATTGCGCCTGAGCCGTGCTGGACTGCGTTCACGAGCAGGTTGACCAGCAATTGGTCGATACGAGCGCCGTCCCAATTTCCGGCAAGGTTGCCGGTCAGGCGAACCTCGATCGATGCGTCGGGATGCGAAGCGCGTACCTCGTCTGCCGCGTCGTTGCAGATGCGCTCCATATTCTGCGGCTTAAAATCGATCGGAAGCGCGTCGCCTAGGCGCGTACGCGTAAACACGAGGAGATCATCAATCATCCGCCTCATGCGCACGGCGCCGCGTTGCGCGAGTCCGACCGCTCTCACGCTGGATGACGACAACCCTTTGTCATGCAGGACCACCTCCGCCGAATTCAATACCGCACTCAGAGGAGAACGCAGGTCATGCGCGAGCACGCTGGTAAACAGGTCCCGGATGTGCTCGGTGCGTTGCGCGTACTGTCGGACCGATTCCGCGAGCATCTGGTCAATCGCCTCATTGAACCGAATCACCTCCCCAGACGCCACAGCGTCGTTCGGCGAAGTATTCTGCCATTGCCGCAGCACGCTGGCGCGTAGGGCTCGGTATTCCGCTACTACATCGTTGATGCCGTAGCCGTGCGCAAGACGATCGTCGGCGTGTTCGTGGGCGACCCTGTCGAAACCGGATTTTGGATCGCGCTGGCCGCCGCGCGACTTGGACCTCTGCTGCACATCGGTCTGCGGTTGACGCATGTCCGCCGCGATCTGGATCAGGATGTCTTGAGCCGAATCCCGCAATTGCGTCACGGTGAGATGGCTGTCCTTTAGTCCGATTGTGCCGGCATACTCCGCCCATTCGTCAACTAGAGCAGAAAGCTTAGCCTCAATAAAGTCCGATAAAAGGCTCATATATTCCCCAGTCGTTTGCGGACAGTGTGTCGTGCCCCTCACGCCACGTGCGAAACACGGGAACAGTCAATGCTCTCGCCAGTTTCACTCGCAGGCATTGAAAGGTTTAACACATGGCACTGCCTCTGCACACTGCGCGCTGGACACCGCGCGTGCTCCCTAGCCGGCAGACGCATCGCCCACGTCGATTGCTCGTCGTACGACGCTCAATTCGTTTTAGATGGCTCGGCCGTCATAGGTGCCGTCAGTGCCTGGACACCGGAAATAGCATTATTAGACATTAACATGCCAATCATGGACGGGTTTGCGGTCGCACAGCAACTGCGGCAGCACGACGTTACAAAGCATATTGTTATCGTAGCTTTCACCGGCCAGGATGAGTGGACCGTCCGGGCGGCCGGGATTGCGGCCGGGTTTGATGGGTACTGTAAGAAAGGAATAGCCCCCGCTTCATTGCTGCTTCTTCTGGAGCAACTTGCCAATTAACGGGTGAACCGCGGCGCATTTGTCAGACACAATCAGCCTGGATGCCGCAGCTGATAGGGGATCGCTCGTGGAGTCCGCCCGAGCGATGTAAGAACGTCCGTTGACGAAATGGAAAGGGCTTTCAAATGCCGAATACGATCCGCGGTCCACCGGTCGAAACTGGCCGAACTCGGTGCGGCAAAGCCCGCCCTCACCTGCTCACCGCTTTATCTGCTTTCACGAAGGCTTATCAATCAGAATATGGGAAGTGCGCGGCCCAAGGGCGGCCTCGAGACCGTGACGGAATGGCCGATCTGACTTATAAGTCGTTGTGGTCTGCCTGCCCTTGCGGTTCGCTCGCTATTTCGCAGTTCCGAAAAGGCAGTGAGTGTATAGGCACCTTAATTCGTACGACCGCTCGGGACACTTTGATTCCCGACCGCGCAACACCTAAAACAAGAAGTGTCCCGCGACGTTCTTCGTGGCCGAAGTCAACCCGCAAACAGAATACAACGTGCTATGTCCTTGCTGGATTGGGGAGGATCCCGACAACGGCATTTGCCGGAGCGCGATCGCCTACCACTACGAACAAGGCTTCATTGACAATATTGATGTATCCGGGGTGACTGTCGCGTTCGCCGCGTTCATTCCGGGCAATGTTCTGAAAGGCGGCTTGGCGGGTCGCAATGTATATTGACGAGCACGCGAGCGAGGCGCAATTTAACGCACTGGTGAGCGCGCACCGTGGCGAACGAGGTGGACCACTCGCGGATATCGTGAAATTAATCGGCGAAATGGTCTCAATGGAGCGGGCGGTTATCGAATATTCGGTCGTCGACGGAATGGGCAGGATGAAGGTCGGCGAAACCATCGAGGCCGAACTGGAGCTTATCGCGGTCCAACGGAAGAGCCAACGAAACTGGTCGACAGCATTTTCTCGACGATAACCCGGATCGCCCGCCTTCGTCGGCCGAGCGAACTCGTTTCGGCTGCGACATCAGGCGCTCAATCTTGATTTCGACTTGACGGGACATAACGCCATTCAAGGCTCGTTCAGCTTTACTTCGTGAAGATGCGCCTTCGCTCGCGGCTTTTCGCGTCGTTCTTTGCTGCTTTGGCGGCAAGTGCGTGAATCGCGCTATGGTCGTGGGATGCTGGGCCGTATTCGCGCTATCTGCATAATGCGAGCTGGAGCGAGCTGCCGGGCGTTGGCCCGATATGTCGCGCAATGCCCGGTGCGAGCATCACGCTCGCGGCGTCGCTGCACGGCCTGGCATGGCTCCTGATGATCGCGGCGATGATGCTGCCGACCGCTTTTCCTTGGCTGCTTCAGGCGGATGACCCTCTCGCGCACCAAGCGGCGCACGCTAGTCGCGTTGCTAATTGCCGGTTACGCGGCTGCGTGGTCAGCGTTCGGGCTTGTCGCGCATGTCTTCGACGCCGCACTCCATCTGCTCGTGGAGCGAACGCCGACGCTGCTCACGGCGGGGTGGCTAATCGGCGCCGCCATCGTCGCGCTGGCTGGCGTCTTTCAATTCAGCACGCTCGAAACACCGCTGTCTCGACAAATGTTGCTCGCCGCTCATGTTCATCACCGAGCATTGGCACGGCCGGAATCCCCGTCGCGAGAGCTTCCTGCTAGGGGTGAGTCACGGCGGTTTCTGCATTGGATGTTGCTGGGCGCTCATGTTGCTGATGTTCGCAATTGGCACAGGAAGCTTGCTGGATGCTTGCGCTGGGTGCGATCATGGCGGCCGAAAAGAATTTGCGCTTGGGAAAGTTCATCGGCAAGCCGCTCGGCGTCGCCTTACTTGTGTGGTCCGCATGGATTGTGGTGTGGAATGCCCGTATGGTCTGAGGCAGGGATGTCGGCAGAAGCTAGCATTCGCTCTCGCCCGCGAGAAGTGAAGCGGTCGTCCGAATGACCGATCGAGAATGCCGACGAGTGGCAGGAACTGGGTCCGCAAGCTGCCTGACGCGGGCGCCCGCTGGTCGGAGGCTGAAAGCTCCAGCGAGGGGCGCCCGACCCTCGCCGGTGACATGATTATTTCGCGACCTTCGAACGCTTGCCGGGCAAGGCTGATCATGTACCCGAGCAAACCGGCACCACGAGGGGTGACAGTTTTTGTCGCAACGGTGACAGAATTAATAGACCAACGAGCAAGTGAGCAATCTCATGGCGTTGGCCAGCCATCGCACCGCTACTCGCCTTCGTCAGACACTTGAACCTATCGAGATGTCCGAAGCACAAGTTTAGTGGCCTTCCGGCCGGCTTCGGCCAAAGCGGTCATACTTAGTCGCGGAAGATTCGATGCTCGTTTGCAACTTTCCCATGGCAGGAATTAATTCATATCGTCCAACAAAGAAGTGCGTGCTGTGCCGCGAGGAGCGGCTCCGGCGTGCGCGAAAGGACGCACATGATGCTAAGTTCTAGGCGTAAACCTACCGACGCGGAAACGCATGGTGCCGAGCGCGGACTTGACCGCTTCGAGGGATTCAGCGACGCGGTTTTCGCGATCGCGCTGACCCTGCTGATCGTGGAGATCAAGGTCCCCGGATCTCCCGAGGGCACGCATGGCTACAGCGACCTGGCAAGCGCCATGGCGGAGCAGTGGCGCGAATATCTCGCGCTCGTTCTCTGCTATGTCGTGATCGGGGCCTACTGGCTGCAACACCATTATTCGGGTCGCATCTATGCTAAGAGTGATCACTGGTTCGGCGTGATTAACCTCCTGTTCCTGCTGGCGATCGTCGTCATTCCTTATCCAATCCGCGTCTGGTGCTTCCACCTCGGCACGGGGTTCGAGCCCGTCGCGTCCGTGACCCTGGTTGCCGGTCTTGCCCTGACCGCCTGCACCTGGATGGCGAAGTGGTTCTATGCAATGCCAGGCCGCCGGCTAATGGACGAACGGCTCGCGCCCGATTTCCTCCAGCAGATGACGCGCCGCTACGGCGTTGCGACGCTGGTCCAGATCGCTGCAGTTCCCGTCGTGATCGCCGCGTGGCGCATCGGAGTGGCCATTGCATTGCTGTCCGTCGCCTTCTTTCTGCTGCCACAGCCTACGCCGCGCTACAAGCCCAGAGAGGAGCCGAGCGAGGCTGAGAAATTGAACAAGTAGCTAATGCGCGAGGTTAAGCCAGAAACAGTGGGCGAAGCGAGGGGAATGACCGGTGCACAGCACTTCAGGATTTTTTTTGGTCTTCATCTACTTCTGCACCGGTGTCGCAACCGAGCTGAGAACCTCGCTCATCGTGGAGATGCGACAGGTGCCAATGTGGATGGCGCTTATATATACGAGCATGGGCAGCTTCTCAGACCGGCCCCTATCAAGGGGGGCTCAACAAGGTACGGTCGAACGCAAGAACAGCGGGCAGCTTGCCGAGGATTGGCGAAGCAACGCCCGATGGTGTGCAGCACCTTCTCGAGAGAGCACGGTGGGATGCCGACGCGGCGCGCGACGTACTGCGCGAATTCGTCGTGGAGCAACTCGGTGAGCGTGAGGCGGTGCTGATTGTGGATGAGAAGGGAATTCCACAAGAAGGGTGAACACTCTGCCAGCGTGCAACGCCAATACAGTTGTACAGCAGGTCGCATCGAGAATAGCCAGATCGGTGTGTTTCTCTGCTACGCGGGCAATGGAGCGAGCGCATTTATTGACCGCGAACTGTATGTCCCAATCATGGATCGACGATCGTCCTCGCTGCAGGTTGCGGGCATCCCTGACACGATGGGATTTGCAACCAAGCCGCAGCCCGCGCGCCAGATGCTTGAACGGGCGCTCGATGCGGGAGTACCCTGCGGCTGGGTCACCGGCGATCAGGTGTATGGCGGTGACCGTCCTTTGCGGCTGTGGCTCGAGTCGCGCGCGCAGCCACTCGTGCTGGTGGTGAAGAAGAACGAACCACTATGGTGGCAAGGCCCGACCACTATGCGCGCCGACAAGATTGCACAAGCCTTGCCACCGCAGGCTTGGCGCCGCCTCTCGGCCGGAATCGGCGCAAGGCGCGCGTCTGTACCACTGGGCACTTACGCCGTTGTGGCGCCTGCAGCATGAGCGCCGAGGAACGTCGCTTTGGTCATTATCTGCTGGTGCGCCGCACAGCCTTGACGAGAATCGCGAGCATGCGTATTTCGTCGTCTACGCGCCCCGCAGCAAGGTCACCCGTCGGACTTTGGTCAACGTCGCTGGCAGGCGATGGGAACGAACGCTGCACTCCGTCGAGCATGTGATGTCGTGGATGGCGGCGCCGACATCAGTACCGAGCCCAGCAGTGTCACTATCGGCGACGCGGCGGTGTGCTCCCGGCGTACCTACGGCTGCAGTAACTAAAAGCGGAGCGACGGATGCGACAGACCTTGCTGCTCTGTCGCATCGTGGTGACCGAGTCGGCGCGATTCACGCGGAGCCTGGAGCAGCTCGACTATCGCGTCGGCGAGTTGTTCGCGTACCTCGAGAGCAATAGCGGCTCGACCATCGCCTACGTGAAGTACTATCGCGAGCACAAGCCGATTTCGACAACGATGGCAGAGTCGGCGGTGAACCAGGTGATCAACGCTCGCCTGTGCAAGCACCAGCATACGTGCAGGACGCCACGCGGCGCTCATTTACTGCGCAGGTGCGATGCGCGATGATTCATGGCGACTTGGCAGCCAAACTTGCGGCGCACAGGGCGTGCATGAACAAAGTACCGGAGGACGTGGCCCGATTTTTCGAGTTCATGCAACAGGCGGAAGAAGCGGAACCCCACGCTTTTGAACAGTCCCCGGAGAACGGAGGACGTATCATTTGTCCGTCACCTCAGTGCGTGCAACAGGAGCGATGTCATGGTCAAGACCGCGTTGTTCGTCCGGCTGGAAGCGAAGCCGGGCAAGGAGCAGGAAGTAGAAGCCTTTCTAATGGGCGGATTGCCGCTCGTCGAAGCGGAGCCCGCAACGATCGCGTGGTTCGGCCTGCGCCTCGGGCCGTCCACGTTCGGCTTCTTCGATACCTTTCCCGACGAGGCCGGCCGCCAGGCGCATCTCTCGGGCAAAGTCGCCGAGGCGCTGATGGCGAAAGCCGCGGACCTTTTTGCCAGGCCGCCCGAGATCGCGCACGTCGACGTGCTCGCGGCGAAGCTGCCCGGCTAGCTGGCCTGCGGATTGCGGCCTCTGCAGCGGATGACCCGTCTGAAACTCTCCCCCGAATCCGCCCACGATGGCTTCGTGCGCGTGCGCGGCGCGCGCGAACACAACCTGAAGAATATCGACATCGACATTCCGCGCGATGCGCTCGTTGTATTCACGGGCGTGTCCGGCTCCGGCAAGTCGTCGCTTGCGTTCGGCACGCTCTACGCCGAGGCGCAGCGGCGCTACTTCGAGTCGGTCGCGCCTTACGCGCGCCGGCTGATCGAACAGGTCGGCGTGCCCGAATTCGATTCGATCGAAGGACTCCCGCCCGCCGTCGCGCTTCAGCAGCAGCGCGGCACGCCCAGCGCACGCTCGTCGGTGGGAAGCGTGACGACGCTATCCAGCCTCGTGCGCATGCTGTATTCGCGAACCGGCAGCTATCCGCCGAAGCAGCCGATGCTCTACGCGGAAGATTTCTCACCGAACACGGTCCAGGGCGCCTGCCCGACGTGCCACGGTCTCGGACGCGTATACGAAGTCACCGAAAAATCGATGGTCCCGGACGACACGCTCACGATCCGCGAACGCGCGATCGCCGCATGGCCGCCCGCGTGGCACGGGCAGAATCTGCGCGACATCCTGGTCACGCTCGGCTACGACGTCGATACCCCGTGGCGCGATCTGCCGAAGAAGGACCGCGACTGGATCCTCTTCACCGACGAAACGCCGACCGTGCCCGTCTACGCCGGCTTGACGCCCGAGGAAACGCGCGTCGCGCTGAAAAGCAAGATGGAGTCGAGCTATCAGGGCACGTTCACCGGCGCACGCCGCTACGTGCTGCACACGTTCGCGAATACGCAAAGCGCGCTGATGAAAAAACGCGTGTCGCGCTACATGATCGGCAGCGAATGTCCGGCGTGTCATGGAAAGCGGCTTAAGCGCGAAGCGTTGTCGGTGACATTCGCCGGGCTCGACATCGCCGGGTTTTCGCAGATGCCGCTCGCGCGCCTGGCCGATCTGCTCGGGCCGATCGCGTGCGGCGAACTGCCGGCGCACACGCACGGCATCGATGGCGACAGCGCGATCCTCGGCAAGCAGGCGATGCGCGAGGCGACCGAGCGGCGCGTCGCGGCGGGCGGCTCGGCGCACAAGGCGGCGCCCAACGTGCGGCGCACGCCGAACATGTCGGACGAGAAGCGCGTCGCGGCGCAGCGCATCGCAGAGGAGTTGCTCGCACGCCTCACGACACTCATCGACCTCGGGCTCGGCTATCTCGCCCTCGACCGCGCGACGCCTACGCTTTCGTCGGGCGAATTGCAGCGCCTGCGCTTGGCCACGCAGCTCGCGTCGCAGTTGTTCGGCGTCGTGTACGTGCTCGACGAGCCCTCCGCGGGGCTTCATCCCGCCGATGGCGAAGCGCTTTTCACGGCGCTCGAGCGGCTGAAGGCGGCGGGCAATTCGCTTTTTGTCGTCGAGCACGATCTGAACATGATGCGACGCGCGGATTGGCTCGTCGATGTAGGCCCGGCCGCGGGCGAAGCGGGCGGTTACGTGGTGTACAGCGGGCCGCCGCCGGGGCTCGCGAAGGTCGAAGCGTCGCAGACGCGCAAGCATCTCTTCGGCACGCACAAGCGTGCCGCCCATACGCCGCGCGCGCCCTCCGGCTGGCTTCGGCTCGCGAAGATCACGCGCAACAACCTACACGGACTCGACGCCGCGTTTCCGCTCGGCTGCTTCACAACGGTGACCGGCGTGTCGGGTTCGGGCAAATCGAGCCTCGTGAGCCAGGCGTTGCCGGAGCTCGTCGCGGGCCGGCTAGGACGCACGATCGCACCCGATGCGGACGAAGAACTCGATCCGCTCCTGGCCGCCGATACGCAGCCGACGAGCGGCGATATCGTCGAAGGGATGGCCGCGATCCGGCGGCTCGTGCGCGTCGACCAGAAGCCGATCGGACGCACGCCGCGCTCGAATCTGGCGACCTACACCGGCCTCTTCGATCACGTGCGCAAGCTCTTCGCCGAGACGCCCGCCGCCCGCAAGCGCCGCTACGACGCGGGCCGCTTCTCGTTCAACGTCGCAAAAGGCCGCTGCCCGACGTGCGAAGGCGAAGGGTTCGTAAGCGTCGAATTGCTGTTCCTGCCGAGCGTCTACGCGCCCTGCTCTACATGCCACGGCACGCGCTACAACGCGCCCACCCTTGAAATCGAATGGCGCGGAAAAAACATCGCTCAGGTGCTGGGAATGACGGTCGATTCCGCCTGCGACTTCTTCGCCGAAGAAGCGCAGATCATGCGTGCGCTGCAAGTGCTGCAGGATATTGGCCTCGGCTACCTGCGACTCGGGCAGCCGGCGACGGAACTGTCGGGCGGCGAGGCGCAACGCATCAAGCTCGCGGCCGAACTGCAGCGCGCACAGCGCGGAGACTCGCTCTACATTCTCGACGAACCGACGACAGGCCTCCACCCCGCCGACGTCGACCGGCTGATGACGCAGTTGCAGGGCCTCGTCGATGCGGGCAACACGGTGATCGTCGTCGAGCATGACATGCGTGTCGCGGCCCATAGCGACTGGCTGATCGACATCGGTCCGGGCGCGGGCGATGAAGGCGGACGAACCGTTGCGTGCGGGCTGCCTCGAGAAGTTGCGAAAGTGGCGGAAAGCCGCACGGCCGCTTATCTGAGCGATCGTTTCTCGTAACGTGAAAACAGCGGCCGAAGCCGTAATGCCGTTCCGTTGAAGGTGTAGCGGAAGGTCTGGATTTGACGGCCGAGTGCAACTGCGCCCGGGCCGTTTCAGTTTCGCGCACCACCGCACGTCTCTTTGCTCAAGGCCTCGAACGACTACGAGGCCATGCAATCCTGGCTGTCTCTGCACGAATCCGCCGCCACGCTGCGCGCCTACCGCAAGGACGCGGAGCGCCTTATGCTGTGGGCGATCGTCGATCGGGGCTGCGCGCTGTCCTCGCTGTCCACCGATGATGCGATCGCGTACCGGGCGTTCCTGCGACGGCCGACGCCGCGCTAACGTTGGGCCGGGCTGTTGCGCCCACGACGAAGCATAGAATGGCGGCCGTTCAGCGGACCGTAATCGACGCGCTCCGCCTCGTACGCGCTGACCGTACTCACGGCCCTGTTCTGCTGGCTGGTCGAGCAGCGCTACGTCCTCGCCCATCCGTCCGCGGGTGTCAGGTCAGGGTGCGAGGAAGCGCGAAGGCGGCCCTCGACGTCACCTGCAGCTTTACCGGAGGCGAATGGCTGCTGCTCCGCACGATCGCCGATGTCCTCGAGTGGTCCTACGGCTGGAGCGAGGCGGCCACCCAGCGTCTTCGCTTCCTGCTCGATTTCGGGTACGCAACCGGCGAAAGATCGGCATTCTGACTGAAGTAGCCCATAAACAATGGAAAGGTCGGATAGCTAAAAAAGAGACTTGCAATTCTATAGATCATCGGTGAGTGGCTGAATAGCAAGCGCCGGTCGGAGATTGAACCCGTTCACAGAGATCGATCCTTTTGTGTCGAAGGAGGGCTAATCGTCCATCTTCACTGTCGTGATGATGCCCGCTACTTGGGCGCTGGGGCCGAATGTAACGTCGACGCCCCCGAAGAGCCCGACTCCGGTGTAAACGAAATCCGTTACTTCTAAGTCCTGCTAGTCCCGCGCACTTCCTCGAAAAGAAGTGCTCGGCGACAATGGCCGTACCCAGCGGGCAGCTAAAGAGGGCTAACAGCAGCAGAGGCAACCGCCTCGATGAGACATGCCGTAGCTGCCGGCATCACCCGCGCCGTCGCTAGATGAACTTGCGCCGCCCACGCTTGGTGCCGCGATCGTCACACGCGCGGCTGGCCCGCCGCATTGCGGACACGCGTAGGGATCGTCGCGCTCGGCGATGCGGCGGACGACTTCGAAACCGCCGCAATCAACACAATCGTAATCGTAGACAGGCATAACGGTCCCACGTAAATAGATCGCTCATTCAGTTATTACAGCAAGCATGGCCAGCGTTTTCTGTTTCCGGCAGCGTCGTCGGGGCAGTTGCACCTTCATTGCCGCGAACAAAGCAGGATCGGTCGAGAACCAATCAACACGGCGATTGTGGTTCACATCGCCGGGATCATCACGGCGGCCGCCCAGGGATTCGAGCAGGCGGCGTGAAACCACTCGAAGGGATGGTTGGCAAACGGCTGGACCATCCTTGGCGACGAGGTCGGTGAACTATTTGCACAACGTCAAAAGCCAGATCGACAGCCGCCCCGCGCTCTAGAAAGGGCAAACCGGACCCGCTGGACATTCTACGAACCCGGCTTGCAGTCGGCCTCCGCCATCAGCTCACTCATGAAAAAATTCTCTCATGCCCCAGGCTTCAGGATGACTTTCGTCCAGCCGTGGTCACGCGAGTCGAAGTGCTGGTAGGCCTCCGCCGCCTTGCTCAGTTCGATTTCATGTGAAACGATAAACGAGGGTTTCGCCCTACCTGCATGAATCAGGTCGCGCAGTTGTCGGTTGTAGGCTTTGACGTTGCACTGTCCGGTGGCGATATGCTGGCCCTTAAACCAACACGTTCCCCAGTCGAACGCGATCTCGCCCTTTTTGGCGAGGTCATCAGATGCACCGGGATCCTGTGGCGTGAATACGCCGACCACACCAATGCCGCCGGTGAACTTCACCGATTGGACGAGATTGTTCATGGTCAGATAGGGAATCTCCTGTCCGGCGGGATCATGGCATTGATAGCCGACGCACTCGCAGCCGACATCCGCACCCCGCCCATGGGTCAGGTCCATGACGCGATCGACCGGATTGCACTTCGAATCGTCGATGGCGACCGCGCCTATTGATTCCGCCAGTTGGAGCCGGTCGGGATGGCGATCCACCACCATCACATTACAGGCACCCTTGATCATCGCTGCATGCGCGGCCATCAGTCCCACTGGACCCGAGCCGTAGATGACGACGGCATCGCCCGGCCGCATGCCGGCAAGCTCGGTGGCATGCCAGCCGGTCGGAAAGATATCGGCCACCATCACATAGTCGTTCTGCTTTTCCTCCGCATCGGGAGGCAGCTTCAGGCAGTTGAAATCAGCCCAAGGTACGCGTAGGTATTCCGCCTGTCCGCCCTGATAAGGCCCCATGTCGGCGAAGCCGAAGGCAGCGCCTGCCATGCCCGGCTGAGGATTGGCAGTCAGGCAGAATGCGGTCAATCCCTTTTCGCAGTTCCGGCAATGACCACAGCTGATATTGAATGGCATGCACACCCAGTCGCCGACTTTTAAACGCTCAACGGCCTGCCCCACTTCCGTGATTTGGCCGAGATTCTCATGCCCGAACACCCTCCCCGTTTCGAAGTCGGTCCTGCCTTCGAACATATGCAGATCCGAACCGCAGATATTAGTGCTTCTGATCTGCACGATCACATCAGTTGGCCGCTCGATTTTGGGATCGGGCACGTTTTCCACGCTGACATCGCGCGGCCCTCTATAGACAACAGCTTTCACCATGTTTCTCCGGTTACACGCAAGCCTGCCTCACCCCGCCCGCTCAAGTGCCGGAAGTCGTGAGTCAGACTGGACAGCGTTACCACATGACCCTCTGCTGATGCCCCCTGGCGTCGTACTGGTTCCGAACACCGACACGTTGCCGGGCCGGCGGACCAAGTGCTAGACCTCATGTTTAGCGTCTTTGACGTCGTCCCAATGCTGCCCTTCCAGCCGCGGAGGGTCGCTCCATTAGATATGCCGGCCGTTGGCACGGGTAACACCTGCGCAGCAATGCCTATTCCCGACGAAAGCGATCGGGGGCAGGACGCGACGTATATCTGTGCAATCCCGCGCGCTTCGCGTGACACATCGCAGCGCCCTGGTACGCAGCAGCTCGCTCACATCCGACGCCGACACGGGAGGGGGTAGCGCGCTAAGCCGCCGCACGGACGGCCTTACGCGCGGTCGGGCAGCGCCGAGTCGAAAGCGATCAGCAAAGCGTGGGACACGGTCGGTGTGCTGTGAGCCGGATGACAGGCCTGCGAGGCCTGCGGGCCGGGCTCGCCATGGCCTGTCTCATCGCTGCGGGATGCATGACCGATAACGCGCAGAACGAGGAGCTGCCGATGCAAGCGGAACTGTTTATCGAGGGAGGCGTGGGCTTCTTTCCTGGCCTTGCGCGGCCGATCGTGCGCGACGAGAACGCCCTGTCGGCTGACAAGCGCGACGAGCTTGCGCCGCTCGTGTCCGCCGCCCGCGCGGAGCCGGCTGTCCCGCGCGCGGCGGCATCGAAAACCGAGCCTGACGGGCGCATCTATAGCACTCGCATCGGCTTCGCCGACGGCACGAAAGAGTTGAGCTGCGCCGATCCTTCCGTGCCGCCGGCGTTTGCTGCGCTGATGGCGTTCATCAAAGCGCACGGGCATCGTTGAACGCGGGCAAGGCGCTCACGGCGCGGAAGTGGCGATTAAAGCCCTGCGCCCTTTCGGCGATGCATCCCGAGGCTTGGGCGATATGCAGGGCTCGTTCAGTCCAGCGCGCCGGCATAAGTCGTCCGCCGTCCTATACGCCGCTTCCGCAACCGTCGCGGCGGTCTCGTTGCCCGTGTACCAGCCGAGCGGCGCCGTGCGGGCCCGCTTCAACTGGTCGCACTGGACCTTCACGCTCAACTTCTCGTTGTCGTCCAATGCGGCGCTCAGCCGCACAGGCCGGAGGCATTGGGTCTTGTCGGTGCTGTCCGTGCAAGCGGGCAGCTCGTCCGCGAGCCGCTTCACCGCCTGCTCTGCATGGGCCGAGCGCGCCTGCAAGAGCGCGAGAAGCGCAGTCGGAATCACGGACTGCTTGTCCCCCTTGCATTCATGATCCTGCCCGGACTCGTGGATCGTGAAGACCGCGGGCGGATTGCCGTCGATATCGATAAGCACGACATTGCTCGACTTCCCGCCATTCACGCGTGCGCGCTGGTCCATGAGCGTCTGCGCGCCGGAATTGTCGGCGTAACCGCCATCGACCAACCGATGCGTTGTTTTGCCTTGCATGAATTCGCCCGCCGGCGTGACGATGGGGAACCGCGCGCTGTGCAACACCGCCTGACCGACCATCAGCCCGTTCGCCGATGAATCAAGGAAGCTGCTCGACGGCGCGCCATTCGAAAACCACACGATGTTCCCTTTATCGGCGTCGGTCATATTGAAGAACACCAGCGGTTTCGGCGAGATGCCACCGCTCAGATCGGCGAGCTTCATGGCAAGGGGCGCGTCGAAGTCGTCGTCGTGGCCCGGCGGCGGGTGCTTGACTGCCTCCGCCAGCGCGGGCGCGATTTTGAGCGCATCCGCCAGCGCATCATTCCAGCTATCGAGAATGGCCTGCCCGCGCGCCGGATCCGTGAAGGGAACGAGATCCAGACTGAGCGTTCGCGCGATGACAGGCGAGAGATGGTCTTGCCCGAGCGCGCGCGCCACCACATCCGTGAGCGGCGTTTCCGTTGCCTTCTTGCACGGCGCCCACGGATTGCCGTGGGCGATGAGTTGTTGCCGCGCAACGAGATACACCGCAATGCCGAGACTGCCGCCCGATACGCCGCTCATGGCTTCGATGTGCTTGCCGAATTCGCCGCACGAGGCGTCGTCGGCACGCGCGAGCACCTGCGACATGTAGATCGCCGCGCGCAAGCCTCCGCCATAGGCGTTGACGATCAGGCGCGGCGTCGGCGGCGCGTCTGACGAACCCGCCGCGTTGCCGGATAGCATCGCGTTGACTGGGGCCGCCCGGGCGCTCGTCTCGAGCCGTTCCTTGCCGAGCGGCTCGCAGCCGACGACGCTCACGGCGGCGAACCCGAGGATCGCCACGGCGGAAGTCAGACCGGGCACCGAACGCGAAATTCTGCGCAGAAAAAGTTGCACACCGGCAATGAAGAGCACGGCCGCCGCCAGAAAGATCATGACCGTGGCCGCGGATCCGACGCTTCTCACATAGGCCGCCTTCAGCACCGCGAGCAGCACGAGCACGACCAGTCCCGCGCCGCTGAAAAAGGCGACGCGTCCGATCACGTCTTCGAAATCGAGCGCGGAGTCCGCCGGGAACTCCTTTTGGATCCACCGTGTGAAACGTGAGAAAAACGCGCGCCGCCCCAGCACGAATGCGAGCAGCACCGCGGGCAACACCGATGCCACGACGTCCACCATCCAGACTGCGAAGTCGATTTTCAGTAACAGCAGCATGAGGCCGAACGCGACGCAGAAAGCCACGATTCCCGCCGCCATCACGAAACCGGCGCGTTGCGTCCATTTCGACGTGCTCTGCATGGCCGACTGCCGTATTGCCACGCCCCACACGAAGAGCAGCGGCCCGACGATGGCCAGCGCCGTCACGGCAAGCGCCGTTCCGCGCTCGACCGTCCATATGAGGGTCGCGAAAATCAGCGCGCCCATGGATGCCGATAGCGCGAGGACGCCATACGCGCGCGGCAGCCACTTGATGGCCCGCCGTATGCTGTCGCCGTCACCGTCCTCGAAGCGTTCCTCCGCCGGATCATAGTTAAACGCCTTTGGGCGTTTACCAAGGTATCCGATTTTCCACGCCGCCGGCATGCCGAGCCACGCCTCCACGGTGCAGAGCAGGCGCGCGCCATACCACACGGCGAGCGCGAGCGCGAAAGACGCCACGTAGTACGAAATCAGCGCCGTCCAGTTCACCACGCTGAGCGGCGTCGAACTCAGCGGACCGGTCTGCGGCGGCTCTGTCAGCCCGAGCAGCACTTCGCGGCTTTGCGGCACCAGATAGAACAGCACAGCGAGGATGACGAGGCACACCGTGGGAATGAGCGCGCGCCGCAAGGCGAGGAACAGCCACGGCATGGCTGGCGAGAGCTTCTTGACGAGCCAATCGAGCCGGTGCGAGTGCCGGGTCGCGGGGACAGTAGTCATGATTCGTACACCTCGTGAGCAGGTTGCTGCCGGGTCGCGCGAGCCGCATTCGCGAGCGCAACAGCCGGCAGCCGTCGCCGGAACCATCCGATGAGGACGGATCTCGTTGTATTAAATTCGCTCGGCCCGGATATGCAAATCGGATGGCGGACAAGGCGTCGAGTTTGGCCAAACAACGCGATCGAACAAGGCTTGCGTAGCAGGGCTCACGATCGACCGTCCGCCACGCCTCGCGGGCGCGGCCGTACACGCCGAACGCGGCGACGATGCCGATGCCCGCGGCACGCATGCGCTCGATGACTCGCGCGCGCCGCGGGCACAGCGAGCCGATGAACAGCACGTCGATATCGCGCGGCTCGGCGAAACGGATGCGCGTGAGTTCCGGCACGTATCCGACCGGCACGACGCGCACGCCGAGGGCCGCGAAGCGCGCGCGTTGGCGGCGTCGTAGTCCCACACGGCATGACGGCGCAGGAGCGCGAGGAATGGCGGCGTGATCCAAGGCGAACCTGCGTGGACTTGTTCGAGGTTGTAGAGAATCGCATCGGGCGCGAGCGTCAACGGATAGTGCGGCAGCAGATTCGAGCCGAGCACGATGTGACGCCGCCCGTCGAGCCGTCCTTCGCGAGTCATCACGCTGTCGTGACCGAGCGCGAGCAGCGCGTAATGAAGCGTCTCGGCCACTTCATGGAAGGCGGCGGAATGCACATAGCCCGGCGGCGAAACCACGGTGACGGCGAATTTCATCGGATCGATCGATGCACGCGAAGCGCTAGGCCGTCAAGGCGCCGCCGGGTATCGACAGGCGGTCGAAGGCCGGCTGAGCGACCTCGAAGTGAAAGCACTTTTCGTCCTTGAACTCGCCGGCATGTGTGAAACCCAGTTCGACGGAATGGCCCAGCCGGAGGATCGGAAACGCCATGAAGGTTCGGCACGCTTCGAGAAACGCCTTCGCCTGAGCGGGCTCCATGCTGTTGCGCCTGCCCGGCCCGGTGGTCGGGCCGCTGTAGTGAGCGACGTCGAATACTTCGACGAACGGGCTGCGCCCCAGGTGCCGCGAGATCGACTGCGGTCCGCCATGCACGCCCTCGATGGCGCGGATCAGGTAGGCAATGGCGATGCGCTCGCCCGCATGGTTCGCGTGCAACGCCCGCGCATGCGCGATGATCTTCGGGACCGCGTGATTCTTGTACGACGCTTCCTTGCCTTCCACCACGTGCTTCTGAAAGAAGATTCGAGCCTGATCGCATACGGCGCGCTCGGCGCTCGTCACGTAGACCGAAGGCAGATGCGCGCGCTGCGCCAGCGTCTGGAGCAACGCGTGCGAATAGGACGAGATCGGCACGCCGAGAATGCGAACGGGATCGGCAAGGCTACCGACGTGATGATGGGCTGAAATGGCAGCATGGTTCATGGCGCGTTGAGCCTCGATCGGTCATGCACGACGCGGGTCGGCGCGCCGCGCTGTCGTGACGCGTTCCGCTCTTTTGCATAGACGAGCGGCGAGGGCGCGCTTTGAACGGCCTCACCGCTTGTCGCGCGGCCATCTTGCAATCCGTGGAAACGCGATGCCCCGGTTCACGGTTTATTTTCCTATCCTTGGCAACGAAGCGATGTAACCGCACGAGGCTTTCGCTCACAACGCGCTCAGGGGAGTCGCCATGAAGAATCTGCTGATCGCCGGGCTGCTCCTGTGCCTCGCGCTCGTCACCGCCGCGCGCGCCGTGGCGCTCACGGTATCCGGCGACGAGAAGCTGCCGGCATATACGCAGGCGGCGCGTCCCGGAACGATCATGGTCACGTTTCTGGGTACCACCACCCTTCTGTTCGACGACGGCGACACGCAGATTCTCGTCGACGCGTTCATCACGCGGCCATCGATCGCCAACGTCGCGCTCGACAAGGTGCAGACCGCGCCCAGCGCGGTCAACGAGATCCTGAAGCAGACGGGCGCGACCCGCGTCAAGGGCATCTTCGTGACGCATGCGCATTACGATCACGCGCTCGATGTCGCCTATCTCGCGCACAAGACCGGCGCGCGGCTGTACGGATCGAACAGCGTGCTCAACATCGGGCGCGGCGGCGGTCTCAAGGGCGAACAACTCGTTCATCTCGCAAGCGGACAAGGCAATCGCGTCGGCAACTTCGAGGTCACGCCGATACCCTCGAAGCACTCGACGCCGATTCGCTTCATCAACGACGATTTGGGTCAGCAGATTCGCACGCCCCTTACGTTGCCTGCACCCGCGAAGGCCTTTGTCGAAGGCCGCACGTATGACCTCCTGATCCGTAACGGCGGGCACAGCATACTGGTGGTCGCCTCCGCCAACTTCGAAGCAGGCGCCTTGTACAACGTGCATGCGGAAACCGTGTTCCTGTCCACCGCCGGACTGCTCACGGGCGGTTCCGATTTCCGCGCGCGTTACTACGACAATACCGTGGGCTGCGCGCGCCCCTCGCTCGTCATTCCCGTGCACTGGGACAACTTCTTCAAGCCGCTGTCGAAGCCGCTGGCCGCGATGCCCGGCGCCGATTCGACGCTGAACTACCTGCGCGGACGATTGCAGCAGGATCACATTCGCCTCGGCGTCATGGAAGGCCTGCAAAGAGTAAAGCTATTCGATGCGAACACGCCGATCGAACCGTATGCCGGACCCGGCGCGAACTGCCTCGACTACGACTGAAGATGTCGACACGCCTCATCTTCAACACATACGAACGCGCCCCTGTTCGAACAAGCACTCATAGTCTCTGACATACAGGATCGGCGCAGCTTCATATTCGTCCATGGACTCCCGCTTCTGAGCAAGATCGGTGTGCATTTCGAAAGTCTCGGCTGCATCCCTACATTCGGCCTTGCTTGCAATCCGCGGCGGCGAAGACCGAGTAGGGTGCTTCGAATACGCGATCGTCCCACTATCGTGACGCCGCGCTGACGGCGATTGAGATGGGTTTCCGGCAGGCTTTCGCATAGCGGCAGCCGACCATCTCTCGCCTATAATCCAAGTTCAAAAGTCAACGCGCCGCACTGGAGCTTAAGCTATGAGTCAGACCCGCAGGCGAAATGCGGGACACCGAGAAAAGGCGAACAGCCGCCAGCCTCAACACCTGTCTAAAGCCAATCTCTCGTCCGGTAGCCGTACGTCCTCGCAGTCGCCCTCCAGGGAGCCCGCTCCGACGGCTTCAATCATCAAGACGCGGTCGCTTCAGTTTTTGGAGAATGCGGTCGGCCACGAGAATATTGCGTTGGCGCTGGATTCCACTCTGTCACGTGTCGCGGAGCTTACGAAGGGCGAAAGATTCACGCCCGAGACTGCCTTCCACATGGAGACCGCGCTCGGTCTGCCTAGGGTTTTTCGATCAGCCCTACCCTGTCCTTTCGCCCGAACTCATTGCTCGCTTGAAAACGCCCCTTGAGTTTGTTCGAACGGACGACGACCTGGATGACGACGCCAAGGCGGTGCCGGGGCCGGCCGTTCCAGTCACACAAGAACAGTTGTTTGTTGCGGAGGGTTCGTCCGAGGATGCACAAATGCCATCTCAGAAAGCGAAGAACCCGCATAGCGCCCCGAAGACCGGTCGCCTCGCTGCCGAGGCACGATGCTCGCGCCAGCCGGTCATTGGCGGACACGTCGGCAGAGGGCCATCGCCGGAACGTGTGGTCGTAGGTGTGATTCACGCGACCGTTCTTCCGCCAACATTTGTACGTGCGACGCCACCGGCGGCCGAGAGAGTCGACAACTAACGAGGGAAGAGCAATTGCGCAGGGGCCTGTTTGTTATATCGATAGGAATGGCATTCGCCTCGGCTTCCATGGCGGGTGAGCACTATGTCGAGTTTTGGAATCCACCGGAGGTCCACCGTAACGCGCATAAGTTGGCTCGCCGGCTCAACAGGCCGGTCAATCATCAAACGTCGTCTGCCGGCGGGACTAGGTTGCCACGCACAGCGAAGCGGCGAGTCAGTGCGGCCTCCGGTAGCGGAAAACGGATGGCCTTCGGTCTACAGATAAAGCGGCGGCGGACCTTCGATGACATTCCGCGCCAAGTCACTCCTGAAGGCAATATTCTGCGCGTCAGCCACACGTCGGCGTCGAGTGCGTCTCGCCGTGCAGGCGTCTGCGGTCTCGAACAGCACCGGTGGTGCATCAATCGATCGGCTCGAGCACGAAATGAAGTTCTGCGTACCCAGCGTTGCACCGCCAGGCCTCGTTGCCCTCTCGGAGAAAGACATCCATACCCTTCGCGACTTTGCACGGGGCCTGCGGATATACAGGACCATGCTCATTGACGGCAGCAGCAAGGCGCTGCGCTCCTTACAGAACGCCATGTATCTTCCATCCCGCAGTGTCATTCGATCCGCCAGAATCGGAAATGCCTGCGCACCGCCAACCCAACGCTGGCCGATGAACCGGCGGCAGTGGCGATTTGCTTCACTGTTCGCCGTCCATCAGCGCCCGCGCAATGTTGCCCGCACAAGTGCCAGCGTATAGGGTGCCTGCACGGCACGTGGCAGGCGGCGCTTCGAAGCGTCGGTGATGACTCGCTCACCATCTTCCGTGGTCCACGCCACGACCTGCGTGCTCAACGTTTCGAACGCAGTGCGCACGGCCAGTTCAAGCTTTTCGTCGCAGCCCAGCTCGTCCCTTTGGTCGTGCGCGTCGGCCTGCGCGTTCCACTTCGCTTTCGCAGCCTCGATCACTTCGTTTTCACTCGTCTCGATTCCTTCTCCTGTTTCTGGCGCCGTGTCGCTTTACCTTGTTGGCCTGAGAAGTTCATGTCGTTCATCGCAGCAACGATGACGGTTTTCCGTCCTTTACCGAAATGTCAAGTTGCTGCGCTTCCGCGTCTGCGGCGACTTCTATTGTCCAGAAGTTGGAGCGCGGCCATGCGTGGTGATCGCCGCGCTTGCGACTCGTCCAGAAGCCCGCTGGAGCTAATCGATGAATGCGGATGTATCCATTCATCGGCAAGATCAGTCGAATGTGTACCCCTTCGCCATCGAACTCATCGTCGCGGATGCTCTCGCCGCGCGGCAGGCCCAGTTGAACGCCGGCTGCCCGCGCCCATGCGGTGGCCTCCGGATCTGAGCTTTTGATCACAGCCCAATTCATTGGAGCATCCCGGTGAGACGCGTCTCCTCGGTGCACCTGAGCATCTCGCACTGCGCAGCATTGAGGTTGCCGTCGATTAATGATCGTAACAGCGAGGCATGATTGCCAAGAAGCTACGAAATCGGTGCGAGCGGATTTTCGGCCGGGTGCCGTATCTCAGCTCTCCTTGCAGGAATACCGACTCCACTTAGGAACTGCAGCAGCTTGTCCTGCTTAGCTGACGCATCAATTGAATAGTCGTTCTGCATACTTCCCGGTTTTTCAGCGGTCGAGTTGGGTTGACCATTTCGCGCCCCTCGCTGCGCAACGGATGCGTTGTGCTGGATTGAACGTCAACGAATCAGCAAGAACGCTCAAGGAGCTTCTCGTCGGTAGCGTAGTTCTCGCTGACTTCGAATCGCTAGGACGAAAACCGCGTCAAACTCAGGCAAAAACCGATACAACGCCAGATACCCATACGCTCCATTTGAAATGACCAATTCGCGCATGCCTGGGTGGTTGTCGACCGGCCTGCCGATCATTGGACTTGACTGGAGAATGTCGAGGGCGGACACGATGTCGGCGATGCGCTCTGCCGCACGCTCGGGCGTGTGTTCGAAAAGAAACTCGAATATCCGATCGAAGTCGTCTCCAATTTCCTGCGCCAGGATTACTCGCGCCATCGCCTTACCTTGGGCATTTGTGGCGAGCCGCCTGCTGCGCGTTCGCGCAAAAACTCACGCATCTCTGTCCAGTCGAGCCCGGCACCCGTCTCGAGCATGTTCGCGAAGCGCGTGCTTCCCTGATCGAACAGCGCTTGGCGCAACTCCTCGTTCGCTACCCGTTCCGCGATGGCGTCGAGCATAAAACTGTGTGCCGTGGTACCCGACTGCTCGGCGAGGCGAGAGATACGATCGCGAAGATCCGGTGGCAGGCGAAGCGTGGTGGTCGACATGACAGCCCTCAGTGTGCTACAGATGTGCTACATCTTACAGCGACGCTTCTAGATTGCAAGGCCAAACGCGCTGAAATCTATTATCCCTTTGATTTTGCGACCTTTTTTTCTCTGACATTCCGCTTATAATTTCGAGTAATCTGCTCTCATTGGCCGCAAAAACAAACTCGATGTCAAAGCCCGCCGCGCCCGCTTCCTCGCCGCCCGCCTTGCAGCCAACACCCCTCGAAACACTCGTCATCCCAGCGACGCTGAACGGCTCCGCGGGCCTAAACCGGGCTGTGACAGGGCGTCCCCAGATTGCCGCCGATCACGACCTCGACGCGATCCGCGCATGGCTGTCACGCTTTGTCGACACGAAAACCACCTTCGAGAATTACCGCAAGGAAGCCGAACGGCTCCTGCTCTGGTCGGTCGTCGAGATGGGCAAACCCCTCTCTTCTTTG
>NZ_JACSUE010000032.1:0-40899 GCF_014384845.1 Caballeronia sp. EK | reverse complement strand
GAGTCTTGCGGAGGAGGATGGCGTCAAGGGTGGCATTCGTTGGCGAGCCAATGAAAGTCGAGTGCGCTCTTGATTCTGTAGCTCATTCTCGCACGTTATCACGACGCGAGCCGTCTCCACATGTGACCACTAAACACCACGCGTGCTTGCATCGATTCAATGCCCACGTGAACTGCGTGGACACTGATCGAATGCGGCTTGTTGCGACCAGTTGCAGACGTTCAGCTCCGCCTCAACGCGGACGTTCCAACGTCTGCTCTGTTTACATCAAGGTAGCTTCCTTGAGATCACTCAAACGAAGACTGTCCTGCCGACATCTAAAGGCAGCGCCGTCGATCAGGGGCCCTATGTCGCTCTTGGAGCGTCGGATCGCATGACGCTCAAGCTCGTCAATCCTTCGATTTTCACTTGGCCTGCTGATTGAACGCGAGCTTGCTGCCTAGCTTGCGAGCCGCCGATTTTCAGCGTTTTCGCTCATTCGCTCCAGCGCGGTATCGATTCCCTGGAGCGCCGAACCTAATCCGGCAGCAACCACCTCCTGCCGCAGCAACAGGAGTCGAGTGCGCGTACCGGCTACGTCCGTGCCGGCTGTTGCAGCGACAACGAGGCGCGCGCGTCGCACGAGAAGACAGGCCCATGGCAAGGGCTCGGGCTGCATGAACGCTTCGAGCGCCTCAGCATGACGAAGTACGGAATCCAATTCACCCGCTTCGATGGTGGCTTCGAGAGCATGAATATGAAAGCGCAGAATCGACTGAGCAAGGCAAGGCTGCGAAATCAATACCGCGCCCTGACGCAGCGCCTCGACCCTCGCTTCCGCGCTCGGTGCGGCGCGGGCCAACATCGCATACATTGCTGCACCGGCGTACCCGAAGCCGGTGTCTTGGGCGATCTGCAACGCAGCGCTAGTCTGGCGCACGGAGTCTTCGCGTGAACCTGCTCTCAGTTGAATCTCCGCCAGCGACAGGAGAAACGTGGATTCGAAACGGCGAGCGCCGACTTCCCGAGCCAACGGTAAACCTTCGGTACATACTGCCTCAGCTTCATCGAATCGTCCGGCATCGACGAGAATCGTTGCAAGGCTCGACAACGCGAACACCTGTGCGGGCACGAGCCCTGTCCTCCGCGCATCGACTAGCGCGCGCTGCACTTCATTTACCGCTTGATCCAGCTTTGCCGCGTATTGCAGGCAATATCCAAGCATGCAGCGGTTAGGAATCTCGATTGCGATCCATTGCCGCGCTTCACATAACTCGACGCAGCGTTCGAACGATTGCAGCGACTCGGTCAGGTGCCCTTGTTCGAGCTGAGCATCGCCGAGGCCGCTCAACGCCCGGATTTCGTACTCAGGGTTATTGCTGCATTTTGCATGGCGAAGCGCCTGACGATGCTCCGCTGCGCAAGCTGGCACGTCGCCGCGCGCGAAGTGGATGCTCCCACGCAGATAGTGGATCTTCGAACGCTCCAGCTCCAGAAGAAGGGGCTCAGCGAGAGAATCTGCCTGAGCGAGCGCATCAAGCGCTTCTTCGATTGCCCCGGTCACACGATATCCGGCGGCGATCTCCATCAATGCGTGGCATCGTTGTTGATCGGATGTCGCAAGCTCGAGCGCCGAACGGCCTGCGGCTAACGAGTCGGGCAGTCGGCCGGACTCGCGCAGCAACTCGCCGTGAAGAAGCGCGAGCTCGCAAGCGACAGAGGCGTCGCGGGCAAGGGCGGCACCGCGTTGAGCCAGCGCGACTGCCGCATCGGGATGGAAATGCTGCATGCCGTCTCTGGCGGCCAGCAAGTAGGCCCGTGCGGCGTCCGGATCCTCTGCGCGATCCAGGTGTTCCGCGCGCAGCACCGGGTCTGCATCGCCGACGCGCAGCGCAACTTTCCTGTGCAGCGAACGTTTCCTGGCCTTGAGCATCGACCCATAAACGGCTTCCTGCACCAGCGCGTGTGTGAACTGAAATTCGTCGCCATCTACTCGAATCAACTCTGCTCGCACGAGTGCTTCGCAATGGTCAGCCGGATCGCTCGTAATCACGCACAGGTCGTTCGACGCGAAGCGCCGCCCGATTACGGACGCAGCCTGCAGAGCCGTTCGTTGAGCCGATGTGAGACGGTCCATCTGTTCGAGAACGAGGCTCTGCACCGTGGGCGGAACGGCTGCCACGTCGCTGTCGTGCGACGCGCGAAGCAGGTGCTCCAGAAACAATGGATTGCCCTCTGCGCGCCTTGCACACTGCTCCAGTACTTCGTTTCCCTGAGAGGATCGGTCGCTTGCGAGCATGCACGATTCTTCGTAGCTCAAGGGTCCTAGCTCGATCTGCAATAAAGGCCCGCTACGCACCGTACTGGACCATGCTTCGTTTAACGGCCCGGCTTCGATGCGCTCAGTCATCGCGAGGACGAGTGACGAATGCTCGATATTTTGTGCAATGACCATCAACTGTCGAAGCAATGGCATTGGCGCCCAATGGACATCTTCTATCGTGATCAGCACCGGATGTACTCTGGCAGCTTGCTCCAGCGTCCGTATCAAGGCCTGATCGGAGCGTTGGGTTCGAGTCACGGGGCTCATCGACTCGAAGAGCGCCTTTTCGCCTGCTGGGAGATCCACTTCCAGCAGAGCGGCGATGAAGAGCGCATCGTCTTCCATCACGATTTCTCGTTCGATGGCGCGCTCGAGCCCTGCTTGTATCGCTTCATTATCATCCGACAATGACAGGCCGAGCAAAGACGCGAGCATTGCCGGCAACGCCGCTTTTCGGCGTGAAGCGCCGAAGTCCAGTACCTGCCCGAACGGCACCGCAAAACCCCGTGACTGGGCGCGCTGTCGGACCTCGATCATCAATCTGGACTTCCCGATTCCAGCGCGGCCGCGCACGAGTATCACGGCGCCGCGTCCCGCATCCCGCGCCCGGTCCAGAACACCGGCGATCTGATCTGATTCCGTCTTTCGGCCGACCAGGGGCAAGTACTCGGTCGACACTGTGCTCAGACTTCGTACGCGCCATACCGCGACAGGAGCCGTAAATCCTTTGACTGTATGGATGCCACAGGAATCGGCTTGCACCAACGTCGCGACTGACCGAAACATTCCCTCTGAGATCAGGGTTTCGCCAGGCCCGGCCAGGGCTTGCAGACGTGCAGCGAGATTGACGATCTCGCCGGTGACGGAGCAATTGGACTGTGTGTCGCAATCGGTCTTGGCTACCACGACCTCACCTCGGGCAACGCCGATGTGCAACTTGAGCGGTCGTCCCTCGCAGTCCGCAATCGCCGAAGCCGCAGCGTGCATTTCGAGGGCGCTTCGAATCGCGCGCTCGGGATCGTTTCCGTGGGCGACGGGCGCACCGAAGACCGCCATCACTGCATCGCCCATTCGATTCAGAACCTGCCCGCCGTGGTGCGCGATGATCGTTTCCATCGCTGTGTAAAAGCGGTCGAGCATCGCCTGTACTTCTTCCACATCGCTTTTTGCGCAAAGTGTCGAATAGCCGGAAATATCGGCGAATATCGCGGTTGCCTCGCGACGGTCTTCCGCCAATGGGAAGTCGCTGGCGACGGTCATCCCGCATGCGCCGCAAGTGGTGGCAAAGGTCCTCAGCGGCGCTCCGCATGAATGACACGCGGGGTGCAGGGGCAACCCACACTCCTCGCAGAATTTCGCAGACTGCGGACACTCGTGCGCACAACGCAGACACTTCATGGGATGCCCCGGATCATCAGTGTGACCATTGGTCGCTCAGGGCACAAGACCGGGGCGCCCCATTGGCTCGAGCATTAGGGCGCGAACCCAGCCGGCAGAAAGCTACTGAGCTTCAATTCGCAACATTGCGCGCGGTTCGAACGTAGGTCAACACGATGGCGCGGGTAGTGTCGACAGGGAGCGCTGAGTTCCTGTCTTTTAGTTAAGTACTGAGATTGCCCTAGGCGCTGGACAGCTTGTCGACGATGGACCACGGTCCGCCGTGCAGGCGCTCTTCTCGTGATTAGGGGAACCTGCCAACGGCAGGCATACTGCTAGTAGCAGTGGTAGACAACTGTGGCTGGAAGGGGTCCTTAGGGTCGGGTCGGTAAGTTCGGGCCAAGGTGGCCGGAGACGCCGCGCGCTTACTGCGATCTTCGGCAACCGGCCATTTGCGGTTCCCAATGCCTTTCTGGCCGACATTCGAGCGGCTGCTTCCTTCGGACTTCAGTCTTCACACTGAATCTTCTCGCTCGATACCCATCCCACCCGTCGTGTACGTTCGCCGGAGCGCCGTCAGCGGCAGTTCGGGGATCCCGCAAACCTCTCGCGAATCGCTGGCTCCTACAGCATCGAAAGTTTCCGACGACTTTCGCTGGACGCGCGACGAGTTCTTTCCTGCAAGAGCGGTCGCCGGAGGGTTGGGATGCTTTGGCGGGTCGAGGTATGTATGCAGACCGAGCGGCGGATCGCTTTGTCTGCGCGGGAAAATGCACGCTCAAATATTACGTCCTCGCCCAGAACCTGGTTAAGTCTGTGGTCCGAGCTTCTTGATGAGCGCGTCGAGCAGCGCCAGTTCTTCGTCGTTCAGGTCGGTCAGCGGGGCGCGCACCGGGCCTGCGTCGTGGCCGACGAGCTTCGCGCCCGCTTTCACGATGGAAACCGTGTAGCCCGCGCGACGATTGCGGATCGCGAGATACGGCAGGAAGAACTCGTCGATCAGCTTGCCGACGGTCGCGTGATCGTCGGCTGCGATCGCGCGGTAGAAGTCCATCGCCGTCTTCGGGATGAAGTTGAACACCGCCGACGAATACACCGGCACGCCGAGCGCCTTGTAGGCCGCTGCGTAGACTTCCGCGGTCGGCAGGCCGCCGAGGTACGAGAAGCGGTCGCCGAGACGGCGGCGGATCGTTACCATCGATTCGATCTCGCCCACGCCGTCCTTAAAGCCGATCAGGTTCGGGCAACGATCGGCCAGGCGTTCCAGCATGTCAGCGTTGAGCTTCGAGTTCGCGCGGTTGTAGATAATCACGCCGATGTTCGGCACCGCCTTGCAAACCTCTTCCGCGTGCGCCGCGATGCCTTCCTGCGACGCTTCGGTAAGGTAATGCGGCATCAGCAGGATGCCGTTCGCTCCGAGACGCTCGGCTTCCTTCGCGTATTCGATCGCGACGCGGGTCGGACCGCCCGCGCCCGCCAGGATCGGCACCTTGCCCTTGCAGGTTTCGGTCGCCGTGCGAATCACGTTCGAGTAGTCGCTCTTCGTCAGCGAGAAGAATTCGCCCGTGCCGCCAGCCGCGAACAGCGCAGTCGCGCCGTAAGGGGCGAGCCATTCAAGCCGCTCGGTATAGGTGTCGGCGCGGAAATCGCCGTTGACGTCGAAATCGGTGATCGGGAAGGAGAGCAGGCCTTCGGAAACGATTTGCTTGAGTTCTTGCGGTGTCGTCATGGTCGGAATCAAATAAGGGTTCAGTTTATGCCTCAGCGCACGAGACACGGGCGCTTGTTATCGAACTTCCAGTTCGGAATCAGGAACTGCATCGCGACGCCGTCATCGCGCGCGCCGAGGCCGTGCTGCTGATACAGCGCGTTCGCCTTTTCGAGTTCGTCCATGTCGAGTTCGACGCCCAGCCCCGCCTTCTGCGGCACCTTTACCTTCCCGCCCACGATCTGCAACGGCTCGCGCGTCAATCGTTGTCCGTCCTGCCAGATCCAGTGCGTATCGATCGCGGTGATCTTGCCCGGCGCCGCCGCAGCGACATGCGTGAACATCGCGAGCGAGATATCGAAGTGGTTGTTCGAATGCGAACCCCACGTAAGGCCCCAGTCGTTGCACATCTGCGCGACGCGCACCGAGCCCTGCATCGTCCAGAAATGCGGATCGGCGAGCGGAATGTCGACTGATTGCAACTGGATCGCGTGGCCCATCTGGCGCCAGTCGGTCGCAATCATGTTGGTCGCTGTCGGCAGGCCGGTCGCGCGGCGGAATTCCGCCATCACTTCACGCCCCGAGTAGCCGTTCTCCGCGCCGCACGGGTCTTCCGCATAGGCGAGCACGTCGTGCTGGTCGCGGCACAGGCGAATCGCTTCCGCAAGCGACCACGCGCCGTTCGGATCGAGCGTCACGCGCGCGTTCGGGAAGCGCTCGGCGAGCGCCGTCACCGCTTCGATTTCCGCATCGCCCGCCAGCACGCCGCCCTTCAGCTTGAAGTCGTTGAAACCGTAGCGGGCCTGCGCGGCTTCGGCGAGCCGCACGACCGCTTCAGGCGTCAGCGCGACTTCGGTGCGCACGCGCTCCCAGTCGTCGCGGCCTTCGGCGCCGCTCGCGTACGGAAGATCGGTCTTCTTGCGATCACCGATGTAAAACAGGTAGCCGAGCATTTCCACTTCGTCGCGCTGCTGCCCCTCGCCGAGCAGCGCCGCCACCGGCACGCCGAGATGCTGCCCGAGCAAATCGAGCAACGCGGCTTCGAGCGCGGTCACCGCGTGAATTGTCGTGCGCAGGTCGAAGGTTTGCAGACCGCGGCCGCCAGCGTCGCGATCGGCGAACTGGGTGCGCGCCTTGTTCAGCATCGCCTGCAGGTTGCCGATCGACTGGCCGACCACCAGCGGGCGCGCATCGTCGATCGTCTGGCGGATCGCTTCGCCGCCCGGCACTTCGCCGACGCCCGTGTGGCCCGCGCTGTCCTTCAGGATCACGATGTTGCGCGTGAAGAACGGGCCGTGCGCGCCGGAAAGGTTCATCAGCATGCTGTCGCGGCCGGCGACGGGGACGACGCGCAGTTCGGTGACGGTCGGTGTGGCGTTCGATTGAGCGGAGTTCGTGGACATAAGAGGAATACCAGTGAGTTGATGGGCTGGCTGCGTGAGTGACGTGAAGTGGCCAGCTACCGTAAGTCGAGTCGTAGATAGAGGCGATACATCAACGCAATGGCGACGCCTCCCGCAGAACACATCTAGTCGGGCTTTTGCCCGATCTCATGATTCGCCATGATTTCGAGCGCGCGGACCATCGCCGAGTGATCCCATGCCTTGCCTCCGTTCGCCGAGCACGCGTTGAAAAGCTGCTGACACGTCGCGGTATTCGGCAACGACACACCCAGCGCCTGCGCCGTCGAAAGCGCGAGATTCAAATCCTTCTGATGCAGCTCGATCCGGAACCCCGGATTGAACGTGCGCTTCGTCATCCGCTCGCCGTGCACTTCGAGAATCCGGGACGACGCGAAGCCGCCCATCAGCGCCGTGCGCACCTTCTCGGCATCGACGCCCGCTTTCGATGCAAGCAAGAGCGCCTCGCCGACCGCCTCAATGGTCGCCGCGACGATCACCTGGTTCGCCACCTTGCACACTTGCCCCGCGCCGACTTCGCCGATCAGGGAGATGTTCTTGCCCATCATGTCGAAGAGCGGTTTGACGGTGTCAAAGCTTTGCTGCGAACCGCCGACCATGATTGTGAGCGACCCGGCCTTCGCGCCGACTTCGCCGCCGGACACGGGCGCGTCCATGTATTCAGCGCCGCGCTCGCGCACGCGTGCCGCGAAATCGCGCGTAGCCATCGGCGAAATCGAGCTCATGTCGACGACGATCTGCCCCGCGCGGAGGGTTTCCGCGACACCGTCTTCCCCGAACAGCACGCGCTCGACGTCCGGCGTATCCGGCACCATGATGAAGATCACGTCCGCTTGTGCCGCGACCGCAAACGGGCTGTCGCAGGCGACCACGCCTTCTTTAGTGAGCTCATCGGGCACGCCACCAAGCGTAAACGCCGCTAGCTCAACGCCGTTCTTGCGAAGGTTCGCCGCCATCGGCCTACCCATGATTCCGAGCCCAATAAATCCTATCTGTGCCATGTGTCGCCTCCACATTCGGTTGTTCGATCCAGCCGGTCACTTCGGCATGAAGTGGTCTTTCACGCCTTGCGCCGCGTTCCTCAAGAGCCCCATATCCGCGCAGACTGCGACGAGGGTGCTCCCCATCGACAGGTAGCGCTGCGCGTCCGCCTGCACCGGTGCGAGAATGCCGCACGGCTTGCCCGCAGCCTTCGCGCGCTCGAAAACGTGGGCGATGGCCTCCTGCACGTCCGGATGATTCGCGTGGCCGATGTGCCCATAAGCTGCGGCAAGATCGGACGGACCGACGAACACGGCGTCGACGCCGTCTACCGCAGCGATCTCGTCGATGGCATCGACCGCGGCGCGGCTCTCGATCTGAACCACGACGCAGATGTTCTCGTTGGCCGTATGAAAATAGTCCGCGACCGTCCCGTAACGATTGCCGCGCTGCCCGACCGACACGCCTCGGATACCCTGCGGCGGATAGCGGGTCGCGGCCACGGCACGCTGCGCATCCGCGGCGCTATCGACAAACGGGATGAGGAAGTTGAAGAACCCAGCATCGAGGAGCCGCTTGATGACTACACTGTCATTCGCCGGCGGGCGGACAACGGGCGCCGAGCGGCTGTCCTTCAGCGCCATCAGTTGCGGGATAAGCGTGAGGACGTCGTTCGGCGCGTGCTCCGCGTCGAGCAGCATCCAGTCGAAGCCGACCACGCCCAGCAACTCGGTGACGATCGGACTCGCGAGGGACGCCCAGCACCCGATCAGCTTTTCGCCTCGCGTGACGGCGCAGCGGAAGTCGTTGGGTAACGGGCGATACGGCGTTGAGGCTGTCATGGCGACTCCTTTGAAAGCATTCAGATGTGGGCTGGTGCTCGAACATGTCAAACGGCGCCTTCGGCCTCGACATACAGCGCGTACAGCGAATGCGAACTCGCCATGTAGAGCCGATTGTTTTTCGGGCCGCCGAACGTGAGATTCGGACAACGCTCGGGCAGGTGGATAAACCCGATCGGCGTGCCTCGGGAATTGAAGACCTTCACGCCGTCGAGGTCGGCCGAATTCACCCCGGCGCGACCATCCGAGCCCCAGCCGCACCATAGGTTGCCGTCCTTGTCGACCTTGAAACCGTCGAGCGAACCGGGGCCGTTCGCATCGATTAACTTGCTCTTGTTCGACAGCGTGAAGCCATCGGAGCCGACGTCGTAGCTCCACACGATGCGGCTAGGGGTAGCGCGACTTTCGATTACGTAGAGCTTGGACTCGTCGGGTGAGAAGGCGAGGCCGTTCGGGCCCGCGAGGTCCGTGATGATCGCCTGCAGGTGGCCGTCCGGCGAGATGCGATAGACCGAGTGCGGCAACTCTGGCGTCGCCTTGTCGCCTTCCCAACTGCCCGCGATACCGAAGGGCGGATCGCTGAACCAGATCGAGCCGTCCGACTTGCACACGATGTCGTTCGGCGAATTCAGGCGCTTGCCCTGATAGTTATCCGCGAGCACGGTGATCTTGCCGTTGTGCTCGGTGCGCGTGACGCGCCGCGTAAGATGTTCACAGGTGACGAGGCGTCCTTGCAGATCGCGAGTATTGCCGTTGCTCTGATTCGACGGCGAGCGAAATTCTCCCCAGTTTCCTGTCACTTCGTCGTAACGCATCATCCGGTTGTTCGGAATGTCGCTCAGGACCAGATAGCGGCTCGCGGGAAAGTACACGGGGCCTTCGGCCCAACGCATGCCGGTTCCCAACTGCTCGACCGTGCTGCTATAGATCCGGTATTTGGTAAAACTGGGGTCGAGAACTTCTACGGCAACGTCGGGGTAACGCGTATTTGGTTTGAATTCGACAGACTGCGCAACGGCGAGTCCGGTTGCGGACGCGAAGCCGCTTGCTGCTGCCGCTTTGAGGATCGTGCGCCGCTTGCTGGAAACGTCGGGCGTGGTCAATTCGGATCTCCTTGATTGTCTGTACGCATCGGAACGGACGGGTCGCGGACGGGATCGACACTCACGCTCAGTGAGAAACCGGTTTGATTTCGAAACGCTCGATTTTCCCGACGACAAACAGGTAGCAGACGATCGCGATGAGCGCGTTCGCACTCACGAAGACAAGCGCTGCGGCAAACGAACCCGTGCCCTGAACGAGATAGCCGATGACGATCGGAGTGGTGATACCCGCGGTGTTGCCGAACGTGTTGAAGAGCGCTGCGCACAGGCCACTGGCTTCCTTCGGCGCGGTGTCGGAGACCACCGCCCAGCCGAGTGCGCCGATCCCCTTGCCGAAGAACGCGGCTGCCATGATGCCGACGACGACCCACTGGTTGTCCACGTAGTTGCACGCGATCATGCAAGTCGACAGCAGCAGTCCAACGACGATCGGAACCTTGCGGGCGGCCGTCGTCGAGAATCCGTGCTTCATCATCCGGTCGGAGACGATGCCGCCCAGCACGCCACCCAGAAATCCGCAGATGGCCGGAATCGAGGCGACGAAGCCCGCCTTCAGGATCGACATGTGACGTTCCTGAACGAGGTAGATCGGAAACCAGGTCAGAAAGAAGTACGTGAGCGTGGTGATGCAGTACTGCGCGATGAACACGCCGAGCATCATGCGGCTCTTGAGCAGCTGTTTAAAGACTTCGCTGGTCGGGATCGTTCCTTCGCCACCTTTGGTACGTGCGGCGCGACGCTCCTTCGCCAGTTGCTTGTCTTCGAGGTCGACCATTGCGCCGCCGTCCGCGATATACCGGACTTCCGCTTCGTTTGCGGAGGGATGCTGTCGGGGTGCGTAAATCGTTTTGAGCCAGATTCCGGTGATGACGACGCCTAGCGCTCCCATCGCGAAGAACACGTACGGCCAGCCGTAGGTGTGAGTGATCCAGCCCATGATCGGCGTGAACAATACGGCGGCGAAGTATTGCGACGAGTTGAAAATCGCAGATGCCGTTCCGCGTTCGGCCGTGGGGAACCAGGTCGCCGTCAGGCGAGAGTTGCCTGGGAAGGCAGGCGCTTCAGCGGCGCCCACCAGGAAGCGCAGTGCGAAGAGCGTCACGATGGCGACCGCAGCCGGCAGCAACGCGACAAAACCCTGCAGCGCGGTGAGGACCGACCAGAAGAAGATGCTGCACGCGTAGACGCGCTTGGAGCCGAAACGGTCCAGCAGCCATCCGCCGGGAATTTGCGAAATCACATACGCCCATGCGAAAGACGAAAAGATATAGCCCATCGCGACCGGCGAGATACCCATCGCGTGCTGGATCGACGAACCCGTGATGGACAGCGTCGCGCGGTCTGCATAGTTGATCGTGGTGACGAGGAACAGCATGGCGACAATCAGGAATCGGGCTTTCGTGCGGCCCTTATGGGGATCGGTCCGACGTTGCGGCGCCAGCGGATCGCCCGGGTCTTCGGGTTTGATTGATGCGTGATTTTCTAAATCAATCGCACGCATGGTCTTTTGTTCCATCTCTGTCTCCGGTGGTCGACTTGTCTGATGTCTCATCACATTCGTAGATTATGTTAGCGCCAACATTGTGAAAATCGGTGTTTTCCCTCGCTAATTCGCTCGAATAGATACGACGTCGTATAACAATATTGAAACGTGAATGCGACCTGGCACAAATAACGCGCGAGCTATTAATCGCAGCGGCGCTAAAATGCGAACTCCGGGGGGAGAAATGGACGAGGCTTTCACACAAGGGTCGGAGCCGCCGACGGTGCGCACATCGGTCACGCTCGAGGACGTCGCGCGCGTCGCGGGCGTGACGGCGATGACCGTATCGCGCGCATTGAATCGGCCGGAGTTGGTACGCAGCGAAACACAGCAACGCGTGCTCGATGCGGTCCGCGCGACTGGCTACGTGCCGAACTTGCTGGCGGGAGCCTTGGCGAGCAACAAGAGCCGTCTGGTGGCGCTGCTGTTGCCCACAATCGCGACGTCGATATTTACCGATACCGTCCAGGTCATGATGGACACGCTTGCGGCGTCCGGGTATCAAACCCTTCTCGGTCTGACGGGCTATTCGTCCGCCCGCGAAGAACAAATCGTACAAACGCTATTGGGCAGGCGGCCCGACGGGATCGTCCTGACAGGCCTCGATCACACACCCCTCACGCTCGAGCGATTGAATAAAGCCAACGTGCCCATCGTTGAGATTTGGGACCTGACCGATCACCCCATCGACATGCTGATCGGGTTTTCGCATGAGGCAGTGGGAATCGCGGTCGCGCGCCATCTGCTCGACAAGGGATACAAGCGTTTTGGCGTAGTCTCCGCCGACGATCCGCGGGGCTTGCAGCGCAGCCACAGCGTCATCGATGAACTCAAAAGGCACGGCATTGATTCCGTGCCGATGGAAGTGCTCAAGGCGCCCGCGACGCTGCAAAGCGGCCGCGAAGGGCTCGTCCGCATGGCGCAGAACGGTCTTCCCGAAGTGATCGTCTGCAGCACGGATACGCTCTCGCAGGGGATTCTCACCGAGGCGGCAAGCCGCGGCATGAAGATTCCGGAAGACGTCGCCGTGATGGGATTTGGCGACTTGAGCACGGCAGCGCATATGCACCCGGCGTTGTCGACAGTTCGTGTCGACGGGATTGCGATCGGCAAACTGGCCGCCGAAGCGCTGCTATGTAGATTCAAAGGAGAACCCGCCGCGGTGTCGCGGATTGATACCGGCTTTTCGATTATTGACCGGGACAGCGCTTGAGCCTCCGTGCATGTGCGGCCTTCAGCAAGTAACGTCAGTTGTACCTTACAAGCGGTCATCGCAGATGCAAAGAACTACCGGCAGTTGTGGGTCGGGTCTGAAAGTTCGGGTCACGGTCACCGCGGATACGCGAGGCTCGCATAGCGATCTTGGGCAGCCGGCCATGAATGGACGTTCGTCTGGATCCATGTCGGACGGTGAGACGGCCGCTTTGCTCCGGCAGTCAGTCATTGGAACGCTGATGACGGGTATCGCAAATCGCAAGCCGTTTTCAAGCCGAACTTCAATGAACAGCCGAGGCGACGAGGCGGCTACTGCCCGCCACGCGGCCCGGCCTGTGCAGCGGAATCGATGAGAAGGTTCGTGGCACTTGCGCTCATCTCACGGGTGCCCATGAGTCGCGGAACTGCACCGTGGGCTGCATCTCCCAGTCCAGTTGGCGGGTTCGCGTTCTCATGGATCTCGATGAGCGGTGGGGCCCGAATTCTCGTGCGGCTATGGATCGCCGCGTCGCTTCGCTAGCCTCCGGGGTGCAAGACCACCTTGGTCCAGCCGTGCTCGCGCACGTCGAAGTGCTGATAGGCTTCAGGCGCTTCGTCGAGTTTCAACTCATGTGACACGATGAACGATGGCTTCGCGCGGCCGGCGTGAATCAGGTCTCGTAACTGCCGGTTGTATGCCTTGACGTTGCACTGGCCAGTGGCGATATGCTGCCTTTGAACCAGCACTTGCCCCAATCGAATGCGATCTGACCTTTCTTCGCCAGTTCGTCCTGCGCGCCCGGGGCCTCCGGAACGAACACGCCGACCACTCCGATCCCGCCTGTGAACTTGACCGACGACACCAGGTTGTTCATCGTGAGGTTCGGGCTCTCGTGGCGGTGCGGAGCCGGATCGTGGCACTGGTAGCCGACGCATTCGCATCCCACGTCCGCGCCCATGCCTTGCGTCAGGTCCATGACGCGCTGTACCGGATCTTCCTTCGAATAATCGATCGCCACCGCGCCGTTCGACGCTGCGGGCGCCCTTGATCATGGCCGAGTGCGCGGCCATCAGACCTACCGGGTCCGAGCCATAGATCATCACGGCGTCGCCGGGCCTCATGCCGGCGAGTTCGGTCGCGTGCCAGCCGGTCGGGAAGATGTCGGCGCACATCACGTAATCGGTCCGGTTCTCCTGGGCGCCCGGCGGCAGCTTCAAGGACATGAAGTCCGCCCAAGGTACCCGAAGATATTCGGCCTGTCCGCCCGGCCACGGACCCATGTCCGCGAAGCCGAAAGCGCCGCCGGCGATTCCCGGCTGGTTCGCGCTCAGGCAAAACGCAGTGAGGCCACGTTCGCAATTTACGCAGTGGCCGCAGCTTATATGGAATGGCAGGCACACCCAGTCGCCCGGCTTGACCCGCTCCACGGCCGGCCCTACCTCCTGGACCACGCCCAGGTTTTCGTGACCGAAGACACGGCCTTGCTCGAAGTCCGTTGTCCCTCGTACATGTGCAGGTCGGAACCGCAGATATTGGTAGTGGTGATTCTGACGATGGCGTCGGTCGGACGCTCGATTTTGGGATCCGGAACGTTGTCAATCGCGACCTGACGACGACCGCGATACACAACGGCTTTCATATCGTTCTCCCGATAGTCAACTGCAAAAAGCCTGAGCCGCGTCGAACCTACGGCGGCTGACGGCTTCGATAAACGCGAAGGCGCACCTGCGGGGCGTCCCTCTCATTCGAGCCCGCGCCTTGCAAACTACGTCTGCTATTGCTGGTTGAGGTTGAAACGTCGATAGCTATGCTAAGTAATAGATGCAAAGCGGTCCGGATTTTCGTGATGTGCGCGCGAAGATCGGCAGCTATCTTCGTGCCTGACTTTTATCGAGGGGAGTCAGTTCACGGATGCGCGCCGTGCAGCCCTCATTTGATGCGGTTTGGACTGGCGACGGCATCGATGCGCGAGGGTGACCGGTATCGCATAGGCGCGGAAAAACTTGCAGCGGGCCGCAGAATTTGCAAGAGAGGCTCACGCCGTGAACCGGCCGGCCGGCTCGCTTGCGCAGTCTGATCGGCGATCGTTGTTAGGCGAACTTGTCCAAGACGATAAAGCGCGACGAGAGCGGGGATCGGCCGCGTGTTCAACTGAAGCAAGAGGGTCGGCAGCGACGGCTTGTGTCGTGCAGCGCTGAAGATGTTTTCTTGACATGGACACCGATGGAGAGCAACCGGCCGCCGCTTCACCGCTACAGCGAGAAAGCATGAGAGAAAGGATAAGAGCAGGAAAGAAGGCTTCGAGCGGAACGGCCTCATCGTTAGCCTCCATTGTGAATAAGCGGTTGTATCGCGCGCGATCCTCTTCGCTCCTCAGCAACACGGCAACCGCCATGCGACTAGCATCGGTTCCGGACCCGATCATAGAACACCCCCGAAATGCGATCATAAAGCAATCGACCTGTGCCATCTGCGGCTCGGACCTGCATCTTTTCGATGGGTTCATGCCCGGCATGGAATCCGGCGACATCATGGGCCCCGAGTTCATGGGCGAAGTGGTGGAAGTCGGCAACGAGAATAGCGCGCTCAAGATCGGCGATCGGGTCGTTGTGCCCTTCACGATCATCTGCGGCGAATGTGACCAGTGCAAGCGTGGCAACTTCTCGGTCTGTGAACGGAGCAATCGGAACCAGGACGCCGCGAACAAAGTCTTCGGTCACACGACTGCGGGCTTATTCGGATACACGCATCTGACAGGCGGCTATCCAGGCGGTCAGGCCGAGTACGTGCGCGTACCTTTTGCGGACAGGACGCACGTGAAGATTCTCGACGGCCTCACCGACGACCAGGTGCTGTTCCTGGGCGACATCCTCCCGACCGGCTGGCAGGCGGCGGTTCAGTGCGACATCGAGCCGACAGATACCGTTGCGATCTGGGGCGCGGGGCCCGTCGGCCAGATGGCGATTCGCAGCGCTGTTCTGCTCGGCGCAAAGCAGGTGATTGCAATCGACCGGGTGCCCGAGCGCCTCGCCGTGGCGCGTGCGGGCGGTGCCACCGTCGTTAACTTCGAAGAAGGGAGCGTGCTTGAGCGCCTGTCCGATCTCACGCAGGGCAAGGGCCCCGAGAAGTGCATAGACGCGATCGGCATGGAGTCGCATGCGACGCGCTCGTTCGATGCCATCTACGATCGGGCCAAGCAGGCCGTGATGTTGGAAACCGACCGGCCCGCACGTATTGCGCGAAATGATCTACGTTTGCCGCTCGGCGGGGACGCTGTCAGTGCCGGGCGTGTACGGCGGTCTCATCGACAAGATCCCGTTCGGCGCCTCCATGAACAAGGGTCTGACGTGGCGCATGGGCCAAACCCACGTCAACCGCTGGACGGACGACCTGTTGCGACGCATTCAAGATGGCCAGATCGATCCGTCGTTTGTGATTACACACGCGGTGCCACTCGATCAAGGGCCCGAAATGTACAAGACGTTCCGCGACAAGGAAGATGGCTGTATCAAGGTCGTGCTGAGCCCTAGCCCCGCGAACGGCGACTCGGTCGCACTGGACCTTTCACCTGGGAAGTTGCAGACAGCACCGGGACCGAGGCCTACAGGTATCGAAACGAGCAGCGATGGCCCACGCGCTCAAGATGAAAGCGACCGACATGCCTGCTCAGTTGTGGTGTCATTGACCTGTGCGGCACGAACGAGAACACGAACGGCCTTCTGCGGCAATCCCCGCAGAGGCCGTCGATCACCGGGGCAACTTGCCGCGCGTTTTCGAGACCATCGGACAGGCGCAGCGGGAGACGAAGAAGGATCCGGCATAGTGCCCGGAATCCTCACCGTTCACAAACGTTGCAAATTGTCCGACAATACGTTTTGGCAAGAATAGAGGAGCAAAGGCGTGGAAGACTTTCAGGTGCTCGATCACATCACGGACGGCGTGATGTTGCTCGACCGTCAGTGGAAGTTTCGCAACGTCAACCGTACCGCTGCGCGGCTGCTGAAGCGTCCGTCGACGGAGTTAATCGGTCGGGAAATCTGGGCCGAATACCCTGACCTCGTCGGGTCTAGCTACGAAAAAGCCTATCGGCGGGCGGCCGAGACGGGTTCACCTAGCGCCACGACCGAGTTCTACGCGCCGCTCGATACGTGGTTCGAAGCGCGGCCTTCCCCTGCGTAGGCGGCATCACTGTGCTGGTGCGCGATGTCACCGAGGCGCGCGCGATGTCGGAGCGTTTGTCGGACCAGGCCACGCATGATGCGCTCACCGGCCTCATTAACCGCCGGGAACTGCTTAGCCGCCTGAGCCGTCTCGTCGATGAACGCACTGCCAATTCCGTCGATCTGCTCTTCATCGATCTGGACCGCTTCAAGGAAATCAACGATTCGTTCGGCCACGCGGCTGGCGACGAAGTCCTTCGTGTCATCGGTGAGCGCCTGCTGGTCTGGTCGGGAGAACGCGCCCATGCGTCGCGCATCGGCGGTGACGAGTTCGTGGTGTTCCTCGTCGACGCGCCCGAAGGCGAGGCCGAACGCGTCGCGCATGACGTCGTCATGCGCATGCGGGAGCGCATCGAGACGGCGTCTGTGCGGGCATCGATAAGAGCAAGCGTCGGGCTGGCGCGCTATCCCGATGCGGCGGCGAACGCCGACGAGTTGCTGCGCAACGCTGACGCCGCGATGTACCACGCGAAGGGTCTGGGCGGCTCGCGCCTGTGGGGGTTCGGTAAGGAGGACGCACAGCGTCTGTCGCATCGTCTTCGGCTGCGCGCAGATCTGGAGAACGCCAGCGCGACGAGCCAATTCGAGCTGCACTACCAGCCACAACTGAACTTGGCCACGGGCTGCATCGATGGCGCGGAGGCGCTTCTGCGATGGAACCATCCCCAATTGGGGATGCTCGCGCCAGGCGATTTTCTTGAAGTCCTGCTTGAGTCGCCGGCATACGAGGCGACAGGGGAATGGTTGATCCACCTCGCATTACGCCAGGCCGCGCAATGGCAGCGGAGCGGTCGCACGCGGTTCAAAGTGGCCGTCAACCTCTCAGCTGCAATGATTCAGAACTCGGATCTTGCAGCGCTGGTCTCGAAGGCGGCCGAGACAGCCGGCGTATGCGCTTCGGTACTCGACATTGAAGTGACGGAGACGGCCATCGTGAGCGACTTTCTCGCTGCGTCGCGCTCGCTTGCAGCCGTCCGAAAGCTCGGCCCGACCGTCTCGCTCGACGATTTCGGCACCGGCTATTCAAGCCTCTCATACCTTACGCAATTGCCCGTTGACCGCATCAAGATCGATAAGTCGTTCGTGCAGCAGCTCACCGTTGACGAAACCCGTCGCCAGGCTCGCGCGATGATAGAAGCGATGGTGGCGATTGCTCGCGCGCTCGGTATGGAAACGGTCGCGGAAGGCGTGGAGAATGCGGAACAACTTGCGTTTGTGAGGAAGCTCGGGTGCGATGCCGCGCAAGGATACTTTATCGGCAGACCGGTACCGGCTGGGGGCATCCACCCGTACGTTAAGATGCAGTTCGGTAATCTGGCGACTAGGTTTTCGTTGCCGCACGACGCGGCGACCGACTCGCGATAGCCGATAGCGCCCAGTGGCCGAGCTTCGAGTTGCTTTTGCTACGCCACGGGTCGTCGCATCTTTCCGCACAGAAGCGGACTTTGGTAGGGTCGGTAAAACGCGGATTCGGCAACAATTGAGCCCGGGCGAACGGCCGGACCGAATGCTTAGCTGCCCTTGATCATGCGAGCAAGCGAGCGGCTGCAATGGGTCGAAGTTTGACCACTCCCCAACCGCAAAATCGATCTCCCTTCGTTGAAGAGGAGGTTGTCATGGACGCGCGTAAATTCTTCCGGACCTCGCCGGGCGCCGTGGAACAAGGGGAGGCTGACCGGCCAGAAGCCTCCGTTGAAGCTTCGAGAAATTTGGGCGATTCGAACGAGGCTGCAGATGTCGTCCAACGCTCGCGAGTTGGCCTCGTTCAACCCGGCGATCGACAGCAAGCTCCGGGCGTACGATTTGACGCGCTTGCAGGTGCAGGACATCTGCATAGGAGGCCATGTAGTTGCGCGAGCGACGTTTATGCAGCAGAAGACACAACGACCGGTCCAGTTCGAAATCGCGGAGCAAACTCGGCAGAGTGTCGCGGCTTGGATTTCAGCGCGGGGGTTGAAACCCTCCGACAATCTGTTTCCGAGTCGCCTGCACGCGTCAGCGCACGTATCGACGCGCCAGTACGCTCGCATCGTGCATCGCTGGGTTGCGTCAATCGGACTGGACGACGCCGCCTACGGCACGCATACGATGCGCCGCACGAAGGCGTCGTTGATTTATCGACGAACAAAGAACCTGCGCGCGGTTCACTTACTCCTGGGCCATACGAAGCTCGAGAGCACAGCCCAATACCTTGGTATCGAGGTAGATGACGCGCTCGAGTTGGCCGAGCAAACCGAAGTCTGATAGCTGATCGCCGGTGAGCGGACGCTTGCCGGTCAACTCCTGTCATTCAGTTAGACGGCAGGATTGACACCCGGATGTCCCGTCGATCCAGATAGCGGCCGCTCGCTACTCCTCAGCCGGGAATGAGATGTTCTGCCTTCAGTCGCCCGAAAAGATCGAAGAACGCATCTGGCGTACTCTGGTAATCGAGGAACCCGGCCTTGCGGCTTTTAGTCATGTCCGTCACGACTTCCATCGGACGCCCAAGATCGGCATCGGTGTGCCACCACGAAGCGAGCCGGTCGATGTCCGCCTCCAGCAGGCCGTACTTTGCGGCGACGTCGCGCCATTGATGCGCGGCGCCCTGCATGCGGCCTTCGAGTGGTCGCATGATGCCGTCGAATGGCGCTGCTTCAATGCCGAAATAATCGGCCAGTTGCGACCACATCGTCTTCCAGCGGAACACATCGCCGTTCACTACGTTGAAGTCCTCGTTGCGGGGCGCCTTGCTCGTCGACGCCCATTCGAGATGCCGCGCAAGCAGGCGTGCGTCGGTCATGTCCGTGAGGCCATTCCACTGCGCTGCGGAGCCGGGGAAAACGAACGGCTGCCCGGTATGTCGGCATAGCGTCGCGTAGACGGCGAGCGTCTGCCCCATATTCATCGCGTTGCCTGGCGCAAAGCCGATGACCGTGTGCGGGCGATGCACGCTCCACGTGAAGCCGTCGCGGGCGGCCGCGTCGAAGAGTCGGTCTTCCTGCTCGTAGTAGAAATTCTCGACCGGCTGACGCCCCTGCGATTCACGAAACGGTGTATCAGGGACGGCGCCGGATGCGTAGGCCTCGAACGGGCCGAGATAGTGCTTCAGTCCTGTCACCAGCGCTGCATGTTCGAGCTTCGTGCTCCGGCCCAGCGAATCGAGGACGTGACGGACCATCGCGCCGTTGACGCGGATGTTCTCCTTCTCGTTCGCCTGCCGCGCCCATGCGGTGAAAAACACGTGGCTGACGTCGATGCCGGCCGTTGCGGCGGCGACGGATTCGGCCGACGCGAGATCCGCAATCACCGGCTGGCACCCCGGTACGCCGGCGGTACGTCCGCGCGATAGTCCATAAACGCTCCATCCGTTCAACAGCAGGCGTTCTGCAAGGGCTCGGCCGGCAATGCCGCTCGCGCCGACAATCAGTGCTCGATAACTCATCCTTAACTCCGGGTTTCGTTCAGAGCACAAGGATACTTCAGACGTCCGTTCTCATGAGGGATAGTATTTCTGCATTCAAGCGACTTTATGTCATCAATTGGCTGCCATCCCGAACGAACGCTTGAAGGGAATTGTTCCGTTTGTCTGCGCTGCAGATGCAGGAGGCTTCGCGGCCGCAGCCGTGCGGCTGAACCTCACGAGTTCGGCAGTGAGCAAGAGCGTCGCACGGCTCGAAAGGCGGCTCGGCTTCGTGCTTTTCGAGCGGAGGACGCGCAGGCGTTTCTCCCCACAGTATCCGGACGTGCGTCCGCACCTGTTGTTCGCGGATCGCTTCGTCGATCTCGCTGATGAAGGCATCGATCTCGCGGTGCGCATCGGCGGCCCGCCGGATCTACCGTCGTCGCTCACCAGGCGCCTTTTTAGGTCGCGAACGGCTTATCTTCTGCGCATCGCCAGCATATCTTGAAAAAAACGTCGTCCCGAAAACGATCGACGACCTGCAGGAACACACCTGCGTCGTCTACGGAGGGCCCGAGGGCACGCAGTCCCCGTGGTCGTATGCTATGGCGGACGGGCATGTCGGTCAGTGTGTCGGGCGTCCGCACAGTGGCAGGCGACGCTGAGGCGCAACTCGCATTCGTGCGGGCGGGACTCGGCATCGCGCAACTCGCGACTTGGTTGGTGCGGGAAGATCTGAAGGCCGGCCACCTCGTCAGTATCTTTCATCAAGCCGCAACAGATGGCTTGCCGCCTAGCCTGCTTTGGCCGGTCGCGCGGCAGTTGACGCCGAAGGTCCATGTGCTGGCAGAGATGCTCGAAGCGCATCTGCATATTCGATGAAACAGATTGTTCGATCTCCGTATCGATCTCTCGCTCAAATGATTTCGGTCACAGAAATCATGCGCTTGATCCTCAGTGTCTCTCCGTTAATGTACGCGGGCGCAGCGTGGAGTTAATCGTTTGCGAAAGGGCTGCTTAGTCAGGCCGACACAAAGGCAATGACGTGCCCGCGAAACAGGACGAGTAAGCGTCTGTTCTAGACCCGAGACCCGTCACACTCAATTTGTCGAGCCGACGGACTGCTTCGGGTTCGACTACAGCCAGTGCCAAGGAGCTGAGCCTGCGCCCTTCCGAAAACTCTCGCACTTGCGAACTACTATCGCTCCTTCTAATCCCGTGTACCTGGCATTGAGCATCGTGTTCACATCATTCTTTTATGCCGGAATAGGCTGCTCGTGATGCATTGCAACCGCCTCGTCAAGCGATCTGCAGAGTTGATCCACGCATCTGATGGCCGGCAAACGCTTCACGGGATGAGCTATATCGTCGGTAGTCAGGATGATTGAGCCAGTTCCGAATAGGCGTTGCCACCATGGGTGGATTGCCGTGATGCGCTGAATCCGCGAAAGCTCGAGAGTCGACACACGACGACGCAGAATGCCCTGCGTCCAGGTAATTCGCGTAGTATCGATGACGATTCGGGTGAACGCGGTCTTAAGGAACGGCAAACCGACACCGATCAGAACCGCGCCGACTTGTGCAAGCAGCAAATTCCACTGAAGCGGGAAATAGTTCGACGCGCAGTAATGTAAAGCGCCAATCATCGCTGCGACACCGCCCCCCTGCAGGAGCGCTGGAAGGTTGCAGGCCTGCGACGGTGCGCCGCTGAAAATCAAGTGATTAGCCATCGCATACATCCCATTTCTGACCTACCGCAATGGTTGGCCGACGAAAAACGTAGCGTCGCTTTATTCGCCCGGGCGTCGAAGAGCTGACCGCTGGCGGGCGACGCTGCCATGACTTTTACCTCAAGCATAGCTACACGAGACAATTGTAGCGCAATGGTCGTTGCAGATTGGCCCAATGTCTCTTTCCGCACGAGGGCCTGTCGTAGGCGCACCGCCGCGAACGGCTAATGAGGAGCAACCTGAGGTGTTCCTCATCGGTCAGAGTTCGGCCCAGACCGTGTCAAAACGCACAGCCACTCGAATTGACGAAACGCCGTATCGGTGCAACTCACAATCTTTCGTTGCGCATGCCGACTTCTAAGTCGCGGGCGAAGTTATCGCCGAGTGTTCAACTCCTGCGGGCATCACGCCCGTATCGCCTTCATAACAACGTCTGAACCAAGTATCTTAGTCACTCGCTTGATGTTGTATGCAAGCACGTGCAAGCTCATTTCCGTGCTCACCCGCTCAATGGTTCGAGTCAGGAAATGAGTGGCTCCCATCCATGCCTTGATCGTGCCAAACGGGTGCTCGACGGTTTGCCGCCGGATCCGCATCATTTCAGGTGCATGATCGAGACGCGTCTGCATATCCTCAAGAACAGCTTCGTGTTCCCAACGGGCCACGCGACGTTGTGGACTGGGCGTGCAGTTCTCCTTCAACGGACATTGCTGGCAATTCGAACTCCAGTATTTACTGATCTTCAAGCCGCGTTCAATGGTAGAGAATCGCCAAATAAGTGTCTCCCCTGCCGGGCACCGATATTCGTTCGTCTTTGCGTTTTAAATGAAGTCATCCTTCCCGAAGCGGCCATCAGCAGTGGCCATCGAGGTCACCGTCTTCGGAACAAACACCGTTATTCCAGCCTCGTGGCATGCGAGTATCTCTTCACTCTTGTAATAGCCACGATCCGCAACAGCAGTGATCTTTTCGACGCCCATTTCAGCACGAGCAAGCTTGGCCGTCGATGTCAACTGATCGCGATCAATACCATCGTTAGTGACGACGTGCGCGACGATTAGATGGTGCTTCGTGTCGACGGCCGTTTGTACGTTGTAGCCGACGACCCCCGTGCCGCGCGTCTTCATCGAACGCGCATCCGGATCGGTGAGCGATATCTGTCCGTCGGGTGCCGCCTTGAGTTGGACCTCGATCTCCTTGAGACGTTGCATCTGCTCCTTCAAGGCTGCAATCTTGTCCTGCAGTCGCTCCGTCCTGGCCTTCGCGATTGTAGGCTCCTGACGATCGGCTGTGTCCATCGCCTGAAGATACCGAGCAATACTTGACTCCATGTCGCGCATGCGCCGTTCGAGCTTGGCGTTCGTGAAGTTGCGGTCGCGATGGTTCACCGCCTTGAACTTGCTGCCGTCGATCGCGACGATTGCTTCAGCAAAAAGGTCAGACGTTGGCATAGCATCACAAACTGACGGCAGACGTTGCGGATAGATTTGCCGTTGTCTTTACGGAACCGAGCTATGGTTTTAAAGTCCGGAGCCAGTCGACCAGTGAGCCACATCAGCTCGATATATCGCTGCGCTTCGCGTTCAAGACGACGATTGGACTGGATGCGATTGAGATACCCGTTGATATAGATCTTAAGTATCGCTTGTCATCTTCCCATTAGCACTCGCACTTCGCCGTCACCTAAGCACGACGTGAGCTGCAGAGTACCTACACGCTTGAGAAATCAGGAGGTCTACGATGATGCCTGACGCTCCGACGATCGCCCTCGTCGGCCCCGGCGCAATCGGCACTACGGTCGCCGCCGCGCTCCACGAAGTGGGCCGTACACCGGCGCTATTTGGCCGTACCGCACACGCCTATCTGGATTTGCGATTCGACGGCGGCCAGATTCGCGTGCCAGGACCCGTGCGGACCAACCCCAACGACATCGAAAAGAATGTCGATCTCGTCTTCGTCGCGGTGAAGACGACGCAGGTCAATGCCGCGTCGACGTGGCTGTCCGCGTTGTGCGGCGAGAGGACCGTGATTTGCGTACTGCAGAACGGCGTGGAACAGAGGGATCAATTCGCGTCTTACGTGTCAGAAGACCGTGTAGTGCCTTCGGTGGTCTGGTTTCCCGCTCAACGCGAAGCCGATGCCTCGGTGTGGCTGCGTGCGACGCCGAGGCTCACATTGCCGGACACGTTGGCTGCCCAGGGCGTCGTGACGGCGTTGCGTGATACCCGTTGTTCCGTGGACGTGGCTGCGGATTTTACAAGCATCGCGTGGCGGAAACTGCTTCAAAACGCAGTGGCGGGATTGATGGTACTAGCGGGCCGCCGCGCCGGCATGTATTCCCGCGCCGATATCGAGCACATGTCTCTTGCGTACCTGAAGGAATGCCTCGAAGTCGCTAAGCGGGCTGGCCGCTCGAATGGGATACCCGGAATGGCGTCATACAGCGTTGCGGCCAAGCGCGCGGCATTGCCACGCCTGTGAGCGATCTGATCGTGCCGCTTCTGGCGGCAGCGAGCGACGGACCGGACTAAACGCAGTGGGGCGGTAGACGCCAAGAAAAAACCGCCTGAGTGTACAGGCAAAACGTCGGGTCTCCTTAAATCACGCACCGGTTAAGCGTAGCCGAATTTCAAAAGTTCATCCATTGGTTCGTTATTTAGGCTGAAGAGGAAACCGACATCTGCGCTGATATGCGGGTCACCGCAATCTTCACATGATTTTGGCGGTCTGAATGTATCTCGAGCTCGGAGGAAAAACCGATGACTACGGTCACTGAAAACTTGTGCGCTGCAGTCCATCTGAATCGAATCGAATGTCAGTACGTGATCGATCGTTTGGAAGATCGCCATAAGGCTCGCCTGCCCGAGTTCGGAATCAACACGGAAAAGCTACTTTATGAATCCAAGCATGCGCGATTCAGAAGCCTGCTCTTCAGCTCATTACTGCTTGTTGCAGGTTGCTGGCTTGTAATTAGAGCAGTAGAAGCCGTCGACACGGGTTGGAATATAATCCTGCTGCCATATTACATCGGCAGTCTCCTGGCGCCACTGATTCTCATAGCGGCGATCAAATTTGCAAAACACCTGATGGTGATCAGGCATCTTCGAAAGAACTTCCAAGAAGATATTATTAGGGAGTCTGGGGCCAACGAAACATCGGGGACTGGCAACGTAGTTATTTCGGGTGGCTTCTCGCCTTTTGCGGGCTATGGCATCGATATTGAGGGATGGTCCTTCGCTGTGGACGCCACAAAGGCAAGTGATACTGACAAGCGAGTATCGACTTTTACACAGGCGGAATTTCTGAATCATGTCTCCGCCTCCGTCAAAGAAAATATTCGGGGCTGCGTGATTGACGATAAGCTGTTCGTAAATGGACAGCGCATCCAAAACAATAAGCTATTTCTTTCAGAAATAACAGCTGTCCCCAAGACTTCGATAGATCCGAGCTTCGTCACAGATCGAATCGGCGACTTGGACAAGGATATTCGCCATTATCGTGCTTTATCGATCCCCCTCGCTGAGGGCCAATTTTGCTTAACGTACTTTCTTCGCTCAACTATGTTAGGCAATGATCTTTTCATCGAATGCCGGAGTTTTCTGCTTCTCCCTATTTGGAAGTATTATTCTCCGCTCGAAGACCTGCCGAACTGGCGTGGGCTGACTTACCACACTAAGGTCTTTGCGAAGTTTTTACTTGCTTCTCCAATAAGTTGGTTATCAGGGCCCATTGAAGTTCTAAGCGCCGTTGGTCGAACATATGAGCAGATGAAGTGGAGCTTGTTTGGACATCCAGAAGACAAACTAAAGAGAAAAAATGCGTCATATAACTACGGGAACAATGCCAGTCTTCGGGAACGTTTTGCGTCAAACCGCTACAACTCGTATTTTCAAATGGTAGACAAAGACATGTCTGCGAAGACATGTCAGTACATTCTCATAAACTCGATTGTCGATTTTCTTGCTTCGAAAGGCATCGCGACAGACGAAATAAAGGAGCGGCGAACCCAGATTTTCAATTCAGGAGTCATTGTATCTGGCGGAACGGTCACGACGCAGCAGCTCGCAGTTGGAACCGGAGCGGTGGCGAAAACGAAGATTGCCTCCATGGTCACAAGTAACGAATGACGGAGTACCTATGAAAAACAGTGGCATCATCGTTAACGACCATGGACAATTCAAAAGCCATCAGACTGCCGTCGGGGAAAACGCGCGCGTGATCAACGGCGAGAAACAGACACAAAAGTTGTTAGTGCGTCGGATCAATCGTCTTCTGGATGAGCTTGAGTCTTCTGATCTTCCTGAGAAGACAACTGAGGTTCTGCTGAATGCGGCTCTGGAGATGAAACGAGAGGCGAAGAAGGCAAACCCCGATAAGTCGCTTTTCGAAAAATCACTAGCAATCATCGAGAAGACGGCACCGACAGTCGCTGCGATCGCTAGCGCCGGCAAAGGAATACAGGAGTTGGTCAGTGCATGGACAACAGGATGATCACCTTCTCCCCTGCTGACATCGCGTTGATGCCGGTTAGTGAGGCCAAACTGTGCTCTGCTCGCTACGGCGGTGTGGATGACCGGACCGTTCCGTTTGCTGCCCTTCAGCGCCGGATCGGGCCACCGGCTGTTGTGGGTCGTGAGGCGGCATTCATCTTAGCATGCATACCAACCTTCCAAGAACCCGTATCGCGCCGTGCGCTACCTCATCAGCAACGACCGGTCTGATTTCGACATAGGCTTGATGCAGGTTAACCGTCACCTTCGAAGCTGTTACATGGCCGTCTGACGCTCAGGCAAGGTTCGGAGCGAAGCAGTTTTCGCATGGCGCGCGGCTATTTCAATAAGATCGATTATCGGAATAGCACCGTTGGTGATGCGGTGTGGGCAAGGAAAGCAACCGTTGCGTAGTCTGTGGCACGCTGCACACGTCGGGAGGGCAACGTGAAGCAGTCCCATCGAATCGATCAACGGGTAAGCGTGTGTCGAGTTTCCCGAGCACGCTTCCCTCGCAGCGCTGCGTGCGTGGTGTGAGGGCCTTTCGGCGCGCGCGGCCGTCGAGCGCTGTTTGTCGCACCGGCGAATCCAAGCGCAATCTCGCGGCGTGCTTGGCCGAATCAGACGCCGCTTGATCAATATCGCTCAAGCAAGCGGACGAGACGATCTAGCCGAGGTTTTCCGGATCGGAGCGCGGCCCACGCACGACGGGGTATGCTGTTTCACAGTGCGATCGAGGCGTTGCGTGAGTTGCAGGACCGGGTCCGCAGATCAGCGACGATCTCGGTCTATGGTTAGCGCCGCGAGCGGGACACCAGCGAGGCATTAAAACCATGCCTGATACAGCAGAGTATTTCATGCGGAGCGGAGATGGCTACCGCGCCGGCAGGACAGCTGAGCAGGCCGTGTCCGTTTCCCCAAAAGTCTGTGAGCTGATATGACTTCCCGTGTCAATCGCGATCGGTTCTCGGTTTTGGTGCATCTGAATTTCCTGAGGGCGACGTAGCAGTACGTCTCGACGGTGGGTCACACTGATATCCGCGGGTTGGTTACCGCATTACTGTGGTCCGCCCTATGAGCCTGCCGCTACCTAAAGTCGCAAGTCGCATGAAATGTGTTGCATAGTCCAATCGCGGGTTACTCGGGTGCCGGGCTACGCCGCCTTCAGGAAACTCTCGGTGTCGTCGTTGAGGGGATGTTGTGTCAGCCTGGTCTGGCATCCTTTGGTAGGGCGAGGGACATTGCCATTCTGCTGATGTCCCAGATGAATCCCGCGAGCTCTCGGGCAACGGCAACCACGCCGATGTTCACATTCTTGCCGCGCGCTGCGAGCTTTCGATATCGTCGGCACAGTCGCAGTTGAGCATCCCATGCGCGGTCAATGATCGGTTTCGGGAGTCCTTCATGGCGGCGTTGTATGTCCGGGCTCACCCGAGCGGGGTATCTGTAACTCCACGCAGCCTCTACGAGCAGCTTTCTTGCGTAGCTGTTCCCGTTTTTTGTAATGCTGCCTTGACGGCGGCGCTCTCCCGAAGAGTGTTCGGAGGGCGTCACCCCGAGCCAGGCCATCAGCTGGCGCGGGTGCTCGAATCGCGACAGGTCGCCGAGTTCGGCGAGCATGCCTACGGCGGTGGTGAACTGAATGCCCCGCATTGCCTGCAGTCCCAGTACGGCCGGATAGAACCGCCAGTCGACAATTGCTTCGCGTAGCGCCACCTCAAGGCGGTCGCATTGTGCGAGCCTGTCTTCGATAGAACGACGGCACTCGTCAAAGGCCAGTTGTTGCCAGTGGTTGGGGAACGCAAAGGCGCTGATCCATCTTCGATGTGCCGGCCCCCAGTTCGCGCTGCCAGTGTAGCGAACACCATGAGAGAGCAGAAAGGACTTGAGCCGCTGACGCGCGTGCTTGAGATCCGCTTTGGCGGCTGCCCACGCGCGAGCCAGGTCTCGGAATGCCTCATCTTCGACACCAGGTACGTAGACTGGCGAGAGATCGCCCGCGCGCAACGAGCGCACGAGTTTGATGGCGTCGCGGCGGTCGGTCTTGACTCGCTCGCCTGGTTTCCTCGGAATCAGCGACGGAGCACATACCATGCAATCGGATCCCTTCTGCACCAATTGTCGGTAAAGGCCATAGCCGCATGGCCCTGCTTCGTAGACGAAGCGGACGTGGGTCGCCTTTGACTGCATGCGCTGACGGAGACGATCGATGTCCGTCTTCGAAGTGCCATCTTGCCCAGCAATTCGACCTCGCCTATCCCGACGGCGTAGGCTGCTGTGATCGACTCCTTGTGGACATCCAGACCGACATACACCGTGCTATCGTGTCCCATGCTGGCCTCCATGCTCGAAATCGCCGGGTGTCGCCCACGTGCACACCATGCGGCTCTGGCAGCAATGCTAACCCGCGTTTGATTCAGCACGGCGGGCCAGCCACCATCTCACGGCAAGTCATACTGCCTAAACCGCTCGCGCGGTATGCACTCCGTTTGAACGTGGTGGTTCTTCATAGGAAACCCGCTCGGTTTCCTATGTTGAGCAATGAGGCAATCCGCCTCGTTACTCGACAGGAGCCCAGCCATGACAACCCCCATCCAACGCATCAGTCCGCTACGCCAGCGCATGATGGACGACATGCGCATGCGCCGACTCGCGCCGAAGACGCAAGCCAACTATCTTCGCGTGGTGCGACAGTTCACCGTGTTTCTCGGGCGCTCGCCTGACACGGCCACTGTCGAGGATTTGCGACGCTATCAACTGCATCTGGTTGACCACGGCGTGTCGCCGATTTCCCTGAACGCGGCGATCACCGGCTTGAAGTTCTTCTTCGGCACAACGCTCGGTCAAGAGCAGTTGATGGCGAAGATGCGTCCGATTTATCTGCCGCGTACCTTGCCCGTCATACTCGGCCGCGATGAAGTGGGCCGGCTGATCGCGGCAGCCACTAATCTCAAGCATCAGACGGCACTCGCATTAGCTTACGGCACAGGATTGCGGGCCAGCGAAGTGGTGGCCTTGAAGGTCGGTGACATCGACAGCCAGCGCATGACGCTGCGCGTTGAGCAGGGTAAAGATCACAAGGATCGATATGCCATGCTTTCGCCCATCCTGCTCGAGCGCCTGCGGGTTTGGTGGCGAGTCGCCCGAGCCCAGGGCAAGATGCTCGACGGCGGCTGGCTCTTTCCGGGGCTCAATCCGATCGAATCGCTCAGCACCCGCCAACTCAACCGGGCGATCCATGCAGCCGCCCAGGCCGCCGGAATCGACAAGCGCGGGTCCATGCACACCTTGCGCCATAGCTTTGCCACTCATCTACTGGAACAGAAGGTCGATATCCGCGTGATCCAGGTCATGCTCGGGCACAAGAAGCTTGAGACCACGGCGCTTTACGCCCAGGTCGCCACCGATATTCTGCGCGAGGTGGTCAGCCCTCTTGAGAGTTTGCATCCTGAGTAGCTCGCCGTCGTGGCGCATTGCGCGCTCGAGGTGGCGGACGTCTTTCGCTCTCTTGGCCCGACGTGGCGTCAATCCGCCCACCTGAGCCTTGGGCAACTGAAGGTCATGTCCGCGATCGAACAGTGCCGCAGTGCGGCGCTGGGAGGACACGTGCTGCGCTGCCAAGGGTGCGCCGAGATCGAAGTCGCCTACAACTCATGTCGCAATAGACATTGCCCGAGGTGCCAGGCTAGCGCTGCGCGGCGGTGGCTAGAAGCGCGTGAGGCTGATCTCCTGCCCGTCGAGTACTACCACGTGGTCTTCACACTGCCAGCTGCGATCAGCGCGATTGCGTATTACAACAAGGCCGTCATCTACGGACTGCTGTTCGATATCGCGGCCGAGACATTGCGCACCATCGCCGCCGATCCGAAGCATCTCGGGGCACAGATCGGTGCCACGCTCGTCCTGCATACCTGGGGCTCCGCGCTCACGCATCATCCCCATGTGCATGGCATCGTTCCCGGTGGTGGGTTGTCGCCGGAGCGAAGCCGGTGGGTCGCGTGCAAGGCAGGTTTCTTCCTTCCAGTGCGCGTACTCTCGCGCTTGTTCCGGCGACGCTTCCTCGAAGAGCTGGAGGCCATGTATCGCCGCGGCCGGTTGCGCTTCTTCGGCGAATTCGCCGAGCTCAACGATCTCACAGCCTTTGCTAAATGGCTTGCGCCAATGCGCGCATGCGAGTGGGTGATGTACGCCAAACGCCCATTTGCGGGACCCAAAGCCGTGCTCGCCTATCTGTCGCGTTACACGCACCGGGTCGCGATCTCTAACCAACGCCTGGTCTCGCTCGACGAGCACGGCGTTACCTTCCGCTGGAAGGACTACCGCGAGCAGGGACGCACACGCAACAAGACCATGACGCTCCAAGCAGATGAGTTCGTGCGCCGGTTCCTATTGCACGTGCTGCCTGGCGGCTTCCACCGCATCCGCCACTACGGTCTGCTCGCGAACCCATCGCGGCGCGAGAATCTCGCGAGGATCCGCGAATTGCTCAGCATAGTGCCTGCCCGTATCGAACTCAGTGCCAACGACGTAGCCGCAGTCGCAGTGCCGCCAACCTTCGTTTGCCGGCACTGCGGTTCGCCGATGGTCATCATCGAGATACTCCAGCGCAGCAGACCTCTCCGGGCACCGCCTGTTAAGTGAGCCAACGCATGAACGCTATCGCGTTAGGATGCACACATCGACTGTCGGCTCTTCGGCAACGGGAGCCAATAGGAGACGCCTGCGCCTATCGTTCCAAACGGGTGGTTTGGTGCTGGCCGCGTTGGCGTGATAGTAACGCTCAGCAGCGTCGCTGCTACGATCGGGGTTGCCCAGGCTCAGATTTACCCACGTTTATATCCACCGTGCCCTCAATGAAATCGAACAAATCGCCATAGCGGTGAAATGTTCGGACCATGTCGGAGCACTCCGCGGTTTCCTCCCTTGGGGCTTGTAGGACGCCTGCCCGCTGACGTCTGGGTGAGTTGACGTGCCGACGGATCAGGGCAGGCGTCCTACAACCCTAAACACTAAGCGCCGTTCGATGCCAACCCTAGCGAGACGTCCGAATGTCCAATTGGCCTTCGAAAGTGCCCCTCCGTATCTGACAAAACAAGGGCGCACGCGTAGGTAGCCTTCGCGCGATTCCACTAGTGGTGCGTACGCTCGCCTGCGAAAGCCGACGAAGGTCCACGCGAGGCGTCGCATGCGTCGCGCGCGAGATTCGTGCGCCGCCGCGACCAGGAACATGGGTCACACCGATCGACTCTGCCACGCGATGTGCGGGAGTTTCATGGCCGTGACGCTGGGATTGTCAAAACATGACCCCACCCAGATGGAAGCCGCAGGCAATCGAGATTCCGATCGCCCAGCGCCGGCCGACGGCCAAAATATAATGTCGTTCGGCCGCGTACCTAGTGGGATGATTGTCGACGCTTACGATTCGATCATTTCGATAACGGCCTTTGATAGTGCCGCGGCCGGTTCGCCGAGACGATCGACCGCATCGAAATGATGTCCGTCGGCTTGTCGGACGATCCGCACGTCCAGCCCATGGTTGTTCAACAGCGTCTGATACTCAGCCTGCAACCTATGGAACTCGTCCGATTCGTCGCCGCCGACTGTCAGGATGAAGGGCAACGGCCGCTTGGGAAGATGAAACTTCGGGCTATACGCGCGTACCTCCGCGTCGTCTAGTCCCACGACCTTATTGAGGTAGCAAAGACGAATCGGTTCGAGATCGTAGAGACCGCTGATTGCGCAGGCGCCCTTCAGGACATCGTTCGGCAGGCCGCGGCTCTCCCAGTCCGTCCCCGCAAGAATGGCGGTCAGATGTCCGCCCGCAGAGCTTCCGGATACGAAGATCGCGTTGCGATCGAAGCTCAGTTCCTCCGCGTTTCGATACAGATTCGCGATGGCCTCGATGTTGTCAGACACGATATCGGCCATGCGCACGGCAGGCGCCAGCCGGTAGTTGATCACGGCAACGTTGATGTCCGCATCCAGATACGGCCGGGCGACAGTGCTGAAATCCGACTTGTCAAGGGACTGCCAATATCCCCCATGAATGAAGACCAGCACGGGGCGCCCGTTCGTCCTGGCAGGAAAGAAATCGTACGCCTGCTGCGCCTCGTTCCCGTAGCGAAGGTCTTCGCGGACCGTGTGCTCCGCGCGAAAGCGTTTGCTTTCCGTTTTCCACCTTGCGAACACTTCGAGATGGTCTGGAATGCCCGCGCGGACGTTGTATTGATTGTCGAGCGCCTCTTGATCGAATGAGCGGTAAACCGGCATGCTGTACCTCGAGAAACAGATGAGTGTTTGAATGATCGATCCGGTCCGTGGATCGCCTTCAACCGTACCGCGACTCGGTTTGGCCGGCGCGCGCGCACGTGACAACGATCAACGAGGAAACGCCATGTTCGGAAAGAGCGAGGACCGTGAGGATTATCAGGCAATCGCGCGGCCCGTGGGAGGAATGGCCCGTGACCTGCCGGACCGGTTCTTTATCGACTATCACGCGCACGTCCGAGGTCAACTCATTTACGCCTACGCGGGATCAATACTGGTCACTGCCGACGGCGGCTCGTGGGTCGTGCCGCCCCAACGGGCCGTTTGGGTTCCGCCAGGGGTCAGGCACTGCATGCAGGCCGTCGGCAAGATCGAAATGCGCACGCTCTACTTCGCGCCGCAGCGCACACCGCTCGACGCGTCGAACTGTTGTGTTGTCTCCATTTCTCCGCTTCTTCGGGAACTGATCGCGGCCACCGTCGCGATGCCCGTCGACTACGACGAGCAAGGACGAGACGGGCTCGTCGTCGAGCTGCTCTATCACGAGGTAAAGCCGTTACAGGTCGAGCCTTTGCACTTGCCGATGCCGGCAGACGAGCGCATCGCGCGTATATGCCGCTGGATTATCGCGAACCCAGCAGAAGAAACCTCGCTCGAGTCCTGGAGCAAAGTTGTCGGGGCAAGCGAGCGGACCATTATCCGGCTCTTTCCGGATCAGACGGGCATGACATTCACGCGCTGGCGTCAACAGGCGCGATTGCTGGCAGCGGTCCAGATGCTGGCCGAGAACCGCTCGGTCACCGAGATCGCGTCGGTGCTCGGCTATGACAGCCCTAGCGCCTTCAGCGCGATGTTCCGCAAATCGCTTGGACGAAGCCCCAGCGAGTTTTTCAGGGTGATGTCGGAGTGATGAACTTGGCATTTACGCGATAGAGCGCGACCTATCCGCGAGAGCATGACGCCCGCGTCCTCTCCAGAATGATGTTGAGCCGCCTCGTTCCGGCGGCGTCAAGGAGAGAAGATGTCAATCTACGATCGCATTAAGGAAGCGGGTCTCAGCTTGCCCGTCCATACACCGGTCCGTGCAGCGTTCAAACCATTCAATCGACACGGAAACTTGCTGGTCATCTCCGGGCAATTGCCGGTTCGTGACGGCAAGGCAAAGTGGACCGGGTCCGTGCCGGAAGTAGTGTCCGTCGAGGATGCACGCAGCGCAACGCGACTCTGCGTGCTCAACGTGCTTGGATGGGCGCACTTGGCGACCGACGGCCACCTCGAGCGCATCTCGAAGGTGCTGAAAGTCGGCGGTTATGTTGTCACGTCTGAAGGCTTCGCCGATGCACCGACGATCATCAACGCGGCGTCGGAATTGATCAATCAGCTCTTCGGCGAGCGTGGCGAACATGCGCGCATCGCAATCGGCGTCGCTAGCCTGCCGATGAATGCGCCGGTGGAAGTGGAAGCGACCTTCGTCGTCGAAGACTGAGATGACTATGACGCGCGGTTACGCGGACGTTCTCGTCGGCCTTCAGTATGGTGATGAAGGCAAGGCCAAGATCATCGACCATCTGGCTCATGCCTACGACATCATTGCTCGGTTCAACGGCGGTGCCAACGCGGGGCATACGGTCCGTACGCCGCTGGGAAGCGCGAAGCTAGCGCAAGTGCCATCGGGCGCATTTCACCCTGACAAGCTGCTCTATATCGGCTCGGGCTGCGCGGTGAACCTCGAGAAGCTGGCCGGCGAGATTGACGCGCTCGAACGCGCCGGCCTGACGCTCGACGGACGGTTGCTCATCAGCGGCCGTTGCATCGTCGTCCAACCCGTTCATGTCCGCATGGACGTGCTACACGGATCGGACATCGGAACGACAGGAAACGGCATCGGTCCGTGCTATGCAGATCTCGCGCTCAGAATGCGCTCCGAATGCCGTACCGTCGTTCAACTTCGCGATTTGCACAAGAACCTCGACCTCGCCTTCGGACAGATGGCAGCGTACGACCGCCTGTCGGCACCTTGTTCCAAAGCGCATGAGGCCGATGTCGCCGCCACCTTCCATCGACTTCGGGCGGCGTGGACGCGCATCTTGCCTTTCGTCACGATGGACGACCTATTCCTGACGCGACTGGTGAGAGCGGGCAAGCGGGTGCTTTTCGAGGGCGCGCAGTCGTTGCAACTCGACGTGTCGCTAGGCGATCAGCCTTATGTCACGTCGAGCCATACGAGTGCATCCTTCGCCTACGTCGGTGGCGATCTCTCGTGCCACTTTCACCGCAAGACGTTCGGCGTGGCGAAAGCGATCGTGTCGCGCGTGGGTGCGGGGCCGTTTCCCTCAGAATTCGGCGGCATGGCGTCTGCGTCCTACTGTGCTCGGGCCGCTAAGGAGGGGACCGGGCGCGAAGCCGAACGCGCGAGGTTCGATCCGCGTGCGCTTCTTGCATCCGGCGATCCGTTCGAGCTTGGCATCGCGCTGCGGATGCTGACGGACGAATACGGCACGGGCAGCGGGCGGCCCCGGCGCATCGGCGCACTAGACGTTTCGCAGCTTGCCGACGCGGTAAGCCGTCACGCCGTAGACGAGATCTATCTCAACAAGTGCGACAGCCTCGCCCTATTCCCCAATAAGGCGTCGGGCGCCATTCCGGTGTTCGATGAAGCGTCGCTTCGCTGGTTCCCTTCCTTCGCGGGACCGTTGAATGCCAGTTTGCCCCCTTCGCTGCGCGGTCTGATCGCGCATATCGAGCGACGAACCGGAAGCCGTATCGCAGGCATAGGCACAGGTCCGGCCCGAGACGACATCATCTGCTTTCAATGAACCACATAGACAATGACCCCATCCTTCCTTAACGTTCAAATGCGTCGAAGCGATCTCGCATGGACAGACTGGCCATCGATTCTCGCTTTCCTGAAAGATGAACTCATTTGTCGAGTCGCCGTACACGACAAGCCTTTTCCGTACGTGCTCGCGCAGAGCTTCACCTTTACGGGCGATGCATTTCTTATTCACTGCTCTCGTTTTGGTAGCTTCGCCCAGAAGCTGCGCGAGAACGGACACATCACCATCGAAGTGGACAGACCTGTGTCCTTGCTCAAGGCGCCCAAAGGACAGAATACGAGTCTCGAGTATTACAGCGTAATCGCCCGTTGCCACGCGTCCATCGATCACAACACGGAAGCCGTTATTCGCCACCAGAACCAGGCGCTAGACAAGTTTCGCCCAGAGAAAGACTATTCTCCAATCGAACAGGGCGCGGCCAACCAGATCATTGTGATTCGTTGCGCCGTAATTGAGATGACGGCAAAGAAGCGCATTCTCGCCGACGGTCAATATTCTCCGCCTGGTCAGCCCCAGGCTCCGTATCTTCGCTACCCGTTTGCCGCAGGCGCGACTATGTCCGGCCTCGCTCCCGACCCGTTCGATCCCAATCGATTTGCAAAACGGAATCAGGGCGACGCATAGCCGTTGCGCGGCAGCATAACTTGGCGTAAGCGCGACCATCGACGACATTTTCTAACGCGCCTGCCTTCTTTTGACGACTGATAGTGGATCTGCCGCAGGGAAGTAATTCGGCAAATCCACGTACAGGAAGTCACCGAGGAGATACTCGAATGAAGATGGGCAATGTCGACGTCACATGCTTTGGCGTGGCAGACCGGCTCGAAAGACTGCCGGTTTGCGGTTACCACCGCTGGCTATTTATGATCATTTCGCTTGCGTTTTTCTTTGACAACGTCGACCTCGCCACCATGACGTTCGTTCTGGGTTCAATCAAGTCGGAGTTTGGTTTGTCGCCTGCGCAAGCCGGCCTGCTGGGCAGTGCAGGATTCGTAGGGATGGCCTGCGGTGCCGTCTGCTCGGGAATGCTAGCCGATCGTTTCGGACGTAAGCCGGTGTTCCAGATCAGTATGGTCGTGTGGGGAATAGGAAGTTTGCTGTGCTACACCGCGAGTGACGCGACCGAACTGGGCATTTACCGCGTGCTGCTAGGCATCGGCATGGGCATGGAGTTGCCGCTTGCTCAAACGCTCCTGTCCGAGTTCATTCCGGCGAAGAGCCGCGGTAAGTACCTCGCGCTCATGGACGGAAACTGGCCAATCGCGTTTGTGTGCGCGGGCTTGCTGTCCTACGTGGTGCTCCAATCGCACAACTGGAGAATGTTGTTTCTCATCGAATCGATTCCCGCCCTGTTTCTGTTCGTCATCCGCCGCAGCGTGCCGGAATCTCCGCGCTGGCTCGAATCGCAGCGACGTCATGAAGAAGCCGAGCAGATCGTCTCAAGTATCGAACAAACGGTAATGAGCAAACTGAAGATCGACACGCTTCCGCCGGTCACGCTTTCGGTGGACGCCCGTCATCATGAAGCGCGCGGTCTGAAGGTGCTTTGGTCCTGCGCCTATCGTCAGCGGACCATGATGGTCGGCGTGCTCTGGTTCTTTGCGCTGTTGGGCTTTTACGGACTGAATACGTGGCTCGGAGCATTGCTTCAGGCATCTGGTTCCGCGGTGACAAAGTCCGTGCTGTTCACGGTGTACATCTCGTTGGGCGGCATCCCGGGTTTCCTGACCGCTGCGTGGGCCGTCGAACACTGGGGCAGAAAAGCGACGTGTGTCGCAACCTTGCTCGGTGGGGCGATCATGACCTATGTCTTCGGTCATGCAGCGCAATGGGGTGCGTCCTCAGCGGGATTGATCATAACGGGTGCCGGAATGCAGTTCTTCGCCTTCGGCATGTGGGCCGTGCTCTACGCTTATACCCCCGAACTCTATCCGTCGCGTGCTCGAGCAACGGGTTGCGGGTTCGCGTCGTTCTGCGGACGGATCGGCGCATTGCTCGGCCCTACGCTCATCGGCTGGCTCTTGCCCGTCGTACAGCAAGGCGGGGTGTTCATCTTCGGAGCAACGTGCTTCGCTATCGCATCGCTCGTTGTACTGCGATTCGGCGTCGAGACACGCGGCGAAGTGCTCGAAGCCGTGTCGGAGTGACATGAAAAACGTCAGGACGTTTTTACCAACATTGTGTCAAAGAACCACGCCAACCGACCCATATGACCCAAGACAAACGAGCGGCGCTTGCCGCCGAGGCGCTCAACTATCACCAATTTCCAACTCCGAGGAAGATCGAGATAGCGTCGACCAAGTCGATGCTGACGCCGCGCGATCTAGCATTGGCCTATACACCCGGCGTCGCCAGCGCCTGTGAAGCGATCGTCGAAGACCCGCTGAACGCCGCGCGCTTCACGGCGCGCAGCAATCTCGTGGGCGTGGTGTCGAACGGCACGGCGGTGCTCGGTCTCGGCAACATCGGGCCGCTCGCGTCCAAGCCGGTGATGGAAGGCAAGGCCGTGCTCTTCAAGAAGTTCGCCGGCATCGACGTGTTCGACATCGAGCTCAACGAAAACGATCCGCACAAGCTCGTGGACGTGATCTCCGCGCTCGAACCGACCTTCGGCGGCATCAATCTGGAAGACATCAAGGCGCCGGATTGCTTCATCGTCGAACGTGAGTGCCGCAAGCGCATGAAGATTCCCGTCTTCCACGACGATCAGCATGGCACGGCCATCGTCGTCGCGGCGGCTATCACGAATGGTTTGAAGGTGGTGGGCAAGAGCATCGGCGAAGTGAAGCTGGTGGCATCGGGCGCGGGCGCGGCGGCGCTTGCATGTCTGGATTTGCTCGTCGATCTCGGCATGAAGCTGGAAAACATCTTCGTGACGGACCTGGCCGGCGTGGTCTACAAGGGCCGTGTCGAACTGATGGACCCGGACAAGGAGCGCTTCGCCCGCGAAACGAGCGCGCGCACGCTCGCGGAAGTCAACGAAGGCGCAGACGTGTTCCTCGGCCTGTCGGCGGGCGGCGTGCTGAAGCAGGAGATGGTGAAGGGCATGGCTGCGAAGCCGCTCATTCTCGCGCTCGCCAATCCGACGCCGGAAATCCTGCCGGAACTCGCGCTCGAAGTGCGTCCGGACGCGGTGCTCGCGACGGGGCGCACGGATTACCCGAATCAGGTCAACAACGTGCTGTGCTTCCCGTTCATCTTCCGCGGCGCGCTCGATGCAGGCGCGACCACGATCACGAAGGAATTGGAAATCGCGGCCGTGAACGCGATCGCGGAACTCGCGCGGCAGGAGCAGAGCGATATCGTCGCGACCGCCTACGGCATTCAGGACCTGTCGTTCGGCCCGGAATATCTGATTCCGAAGCCTTTCGATCCGCGCCTCATCGTGAAGATCGCGCCGGCAGTGGCGAAGGCCGCGATGGATTGTGGCGTGGCGACGCGGCCCATCGAGGACATGGACGCCTACGAGCAGCACCTGCAGCAGTTCGTCTATCACAGCGGCACGACGATGAAGCCCGTGTTCCAGCTTGCGCGCAGCGTCGAGCCGGAGAAAAAGCGCATCGTGTTCGCGGAGGGCGAGGAAGAGCGGGTGCTGCGCGCGGTGCAGATCGCCGTCGATGAAAGAATCGCCAAGCCGATTCTCATCGGCCGTCCGGCGGTCATCGAGCAGCGCATCACGAAGTTCGGCCTGCGCCTGACGCCGGGCGTGGACTTCACCGTCGTCGATACGGACCACGAAGAACGCTACCGCGACTTCTGGCAAACCTATCACCAGATGATGGCCTGCAAGGGCATCAGCCAGCAGATGGCGAAGCTTGAAATGCGCCGGCGCACGACGCTGATCGGTTCGATGCTCGTAAAGAAGGGCGAAGCCGACGGCATGATCTGCGGCACGGTGAGCACCACGCACCGGCATCTGCATTTCATCGATCAGGTGATTGGCAAGAAGGACGGCTGCAACGTCTACGCGGCGATGAACGCGCTCGTGTTGCCGGGTCGCCAGATTTTCATCGTCGATACGCACGTGAACGTCGATCCGACGCCCGAGCAGCTCGCCGAAATCACGATCATGGCGGCGGAAGAAGCGAAGCGCTTCGGCATCGTGCCGAAGATCGCGCTGCTGTCGCATTCGAACTTCGGCACGAGCAACGCGCCGACCGCGCAGAAGATGCGCGACGTGCTCGCCATCCTGAAGGAGCGCGCGCCCGATCTCGACGTGGACGGTGAAATGCACGGCGACGTCGCGCTGGATGCCCGTTTGCGCAAGGACGTGGTGCCTGAATCGACGCTTGAAGGCGATGCGAACCTGCTGATCCTGCCGAACATCGACGCGGCGAATATCTCGTACCACCTGCTGAAGACGGCGGCGGGCCACAACATCGCCATCGGGCCGATCCTGCTCGGCGCGGCGAAGCCGGTTCACGTGCTGACGGCGTCGGCCACGGTGCGGCGGATCGTCAATATGACGGCATTGATCGGTGCGTACGCAAAAACCAAGGGAGCGCCATGAGTGCAGATGACAGACTACTTCGACTGATCGGAGGCGATCGCTTGGCGCAAAGGCCGAAAGGGAACTATAAAAACATCACACGGTGGGGAGATCTTGTCTTCGTCTCGGGTAAATCCGCGGGTAGATCCGTCGACGGCAAGATGCCCAAGGGCCGTTTAGGGCAAACGCTGTCGCTCGATGACGGGATCGCATTCGCACGTGAAGCGGCTCTCGAGCTACTGCTGACGCTGTGCAAAGAGCTTGGATCGCTCGAGCGCGTGCAACAAGTACTCGACATACAGGGCTTCGTCAATGCGGACGCTTCGTTCGAAGAACATGCGAAGATACTCGATGGTGCTTCGGATGTTCTCGTTGACGTCCTCCGTGACGCGGGATTACACGCGCGTTCGGTTTTCGGATGCGTATCATTGCGTGGAGGTCAGCCCGTGATCTTGCGTGCCGTGGTCGGACTGAAAACCTCACCGCGAGAAAAGCCGTTTCAATTTTCGACGGATTTTCGCTGAAGCCTATTCAGCAACGACGAAAATTCTCCGATGTCACTGATGCCGGACGACGGAAGATATCCGGTTTGAGACATCAGCATTGACTATCGTCAGGGGACCGCTCCGGGTCGAAAGTGTGAATTGGCAGCGACGCCGGTGCGCCGACAGTGGTTGGACGGGCGACGTTTCTACATCTCGCGATCAAGCAATCCGGTCGGCATCTTCGTCGAGGAACGCGCACGACGCGCGCCTACCGCGAGATGCAACTATTCGTCTAGGTCCTCGTGCGACTTCGAACTGCGGGCCGCCGGCACCGTAAGTGTGTCTGCAAGATGGCGAGCAGAATATCAACCACTCGAAAAATCAGTCTCTGTCAGACGGACGTTACTCGTTGGCCGGGCCCGTAGTTTTCGTCGCGCGACCGCTTCGATCCGGGCGAACCCGTCTCTGAACACGCTCACCAGTCGGCTGTCGTCCGCATCGGGCGGCAGCCAGAAAAAGACTTCCAA
>NZ_JACSUE010000031.1:0-41615 GCF_014384845.1 Caballeronia sp. EK | reverse complement strand
ACGCAGACCTTCGGGTGGTCCAGGAAGCCAACAACAGGAAAATAGAGTCTAACGCGGGACTTTTTGGGTCGGCGGGTATTACCTACAGATGTCGTTTACGACATTGGTAGGGTAACGACACACAAAGCCGAATGATCGCGCGTCGCGGAGAAGGATTGGCGCGCCCGGCTGGGATCGAACCAGCAACCCCTGCCTTCGGAGGGCAGTACTCTATCCATTGAGCTACGGGCGCATCGGGGAGAGGCCTTGCGTGAGGGAAGCGCCAAAAGACAAACGGCTGCTGCAAGGCCCAACGAATCCGAGAGAATACCTGTTTTCCGTGACTTCGTCCATCGCACGGGGTTGGACGCATCGCGCGAAGCATCACACGATTCGGGTAAACGCCCGCACTGCCGCCACAGCCACCTCGCGCCGACAGTTAAGCGTTCCGTCTATAATCGACCGTGCCTTTCCCCAGGCGCGCCCAAGCGCAATGCGGTAGCTGTCACGCTGTCACTGAACCGACTCACACCAAAAAACGGGAGACGAGACAAGCATGAGCGAAGCACCCCACGGAGCCCCGATCAAGACGCCCGGCCAACTCATCGCCGCGATCATCGCGGGATTCGGCATCCCGGTCGCCATCATCATCCTGCTCGCGGTTTATGTGAACAACTCGACGCGTACCGGCGCGGGCACGGACATCGAGCAGTCGGTGAACGAGCGCATCGCGCCCGCCGCGCAGGTCGATATCCGCGACGCCAACGCGCCGCGCGTCTACAAGTCCGGCGAGGAAGTCTTCAAGGCCGTGTGCTCCGCCTGTCACGCAGCGGGCACCGCTGGCGCACCCAAGTTCGGCGATGCCGGCGCATGGGCGCCACGTATCAGTGAAGGCTACGACACGCTCCTGCACAACGCGCTCAACGGCAAGGGCGCGATGCCCGCACGCGGCGGCACCAGCCCCGACGATTACAGCGACTTCGAAATCGCGCGCGCGGTCGTCTATATGGCCAACGGCAGCGGCGGCAAGCTGGCGGAGCCAGCTCAACCCGCATCGGGTGCGGCGGCGAGCGCGGGCGCATCGGGGGCGGCAGCGGCATCGGGCGCAGCGGCTCCGGCGGGCGCGAGCGCGAATGAGAACGCGCAGGCGGCGGCAGCCGTCGCGGCGCTGGCATCGGTGCCGCAGGCTGCAGCACCGGCAGCGGGCGGCCAAAGCGCGGATGCGGCTCAAGCCGGCAAGGCGCTCTATGAGCAAGTCTGCCAGGCATGTCACGCGGCTGGCGTACTCAACGCGCCGAAGTTCGGCGACAAGGCCGCATGGGCGCCGCGCCTGAAAGAGCCGATGGACACTGTCTACAACTACGCATTGCACGGCAAAGGCGCGATGCCGCCGAAGGGCGGATCGAACGCACCGGATGCGGACGTGAAGGCCGCCGTCGATTACATGGTGAACGCGGCGAAGTAACGTTCCCGCGTGCAATGAAAAAACCCTGCGTCGGTTCAAGCGGCGCAGGGTTTTTCATTTTGAAGCGCGAAGAAAGCGAAAGCGTCAGGTCTTCTGCAACATCGCCTTGAGCATCGCCATCCGGTCTTTCGGCGACAGCGGTTTTTCCTCGGCCGTCGGCGGCGGTGCATCGTCGAGCAGCATCTCGGGGATGAAGCGCGACGGCTCGCACACCACCGTCTCCCGCGCGCGCTTTCTCTTCTTGCACCAGTTCAGATGCAGACTGCGCTGCGCCCGCGTGATCGCGACATACATCAGCCGGCGTTCTTCCTCGATGCGCGAATCGTCGACGGGCGCGTCATCGTCCGAGCTGCCGCGATGCGGCATGATCCCTTCTTCCACGCCCACCAGAAACACGTGCGGATACTCCAGTCCCTTCGACGCATGCACCGTCGACAGCCGCACCGCATCCGGATCTTCTTCCTTGCCTTCGAGCATCGACATTAGCGCGACGGTCTGGATCAGGCCGAGCAGGTTCTTGCCTTCATCGGCGAAACCGTCGGCGGTGTCGTAGCCTGTCTGCTCCGCGCCCGGCGCGGCTTCCGGCTTCGTGCCCTTGCGCTTCAACCATTCGAGAAACTCGAGCACGTTCTGCCACTTCGATTGCGCCTGCCGCTCGTCGTAGGCGTCGTAGAGATACGACTCGTAGTGGATGGCTTCCATCATGTCGTCGAGCACTTCGGTCGCCGGATCGCGCGCCGCACGGTCCGACAGCCGGCGAATCCATTCGCAGAACGTGCGCAGCGGCTCGACCTGCCGCGCCGACAGACGCGCCTCGATGCCGCCCATGAACACCGCCTCGAACAGCGACACCTTCGCCGCGCCCGCGAACGCGCCGAGCGCTTCGAGCGTCGTGTTGCCGACGCCGCGCCGCGGAGTCGTGATCGCGCGGATGAACGCGGGATCGTCGTCGGGATTGGCGATCAGACGCAGATACGCGATGAGATCCTTGATCTCCGCCTTGTCGAAGAACGACTGCCCGCCCGACAGCACATAAGGAATGCGCTCGCGGCGCAGCACCTGCTCGAAGATGCGCGCCTGAAAGTTGCCGCGATAGAGAATGGCGTAGTCGCGAAACTGCGTGCGCCGCTCGAACTTGTGCGCCGATAGCCGGAACACCACGGACTCGGCTTCGTGCTCCTCGTCGTTGCAGCCGGTGACGGTGATCGTGTCGCCCATGCCGTGCTCGGACCACAGCTTCTTCTCGAACAGCTTCGGATTGTTCGCGATGACGTTGTTCGCCGCCGTCAAAATGCGCACCGTCGAGCGATAGTTCTGCTCGAGCTTGACGACGTGCAGCTTCGGAAAATCCTTGCCGAGCTGCGCGAGGTTTTCGAGCGTCGCGCCGCGCCAGCCGTAGATGGCCTGATCGTCGTCGCCGACAGCGGTGAACGCCGCACGCGGGCCGGCGAGCTGCTTCAGCAATTCGTACTGACAGGCGTTGGTGTCCTGATATTCGTCGATCAGCAGATAGCGCAGGCGGTTCTGCCACTTGTCGCGCACCTGCTCGTTCTCGGCAAAAAGCTGCGCGGGACGCAGGATCAGATCGTCGAAATCGAGCGCCTGATACGCGTGCAGCGTCGCCGCGTAGCTGCGAAAGACGATCGCCGCCTGATGCTCGTCCTCGTTATTCGCGAGCACGGACGCCTGATCCGGCGACACCATCGCGTTCTTCCACAGCGAGATGATCGACTGGATCTTGCGGATCAGGCCCTTGTCGGTCGTGCCGAGCTGTTCCTGCACCATGCCGAAGCAGTCGTCCGAATCCATGATCGAGAACTGCGGCTTCAGTCCGACATGTTCCGCTTCCTGCCGCATGATCTGCACGCCGAGCGAGTGGAAGGTGCAGATCGTCAATTGATTGACGGGAATCTTGCGGCCTTCCTTGCCGGGCGTGGTGAGCGTCTTGCCTTCGAGCAGCTTCGCGGTGCGCTCGCGCATTTCGAGCGCGGCCTTGTTCGTGAAAGTGAGCGCGGCGATGTGCTTCGGCTCGAAGCCGCGTCCTTCGATCAGATGCGCGATCTTCTGCGTGATCACGCGCGTCTTGCCGCTGCCCGCGCCGGCGAGGACGAGACAGGGACCATCGAGATAGCGCACGGCTTCGCTTTGCGCGGCGTTCAGACCAGCGGACATCGTTTTGGGCTTTTGGAGTTCGGGCGCGCTTAGCTGAAAACCTGCGCGCGGAGGAGAGCGCGATGTTAACACGATAGCGGCGGCGCGGTTCCGGCCCCTGTTCGTGCCACAATATCCGATCGAATTCACGACAGGACGATGCCCGCATGAGCACAGCACTGAAAGTCGGCGTAATGGGCTACGGCCTCGCCGGCGCGACGTTTCACGCGCCCGTCATCGAGCACTGCGGCCGGGCGGAAGTCACGGCCATCGCGACGAGCCAGGCCGAACGCGCGTCGGCGGATTATCCGAACGCGCAGATCGTTGCGGACTTCGATGCGCTGCTCGCCGTCGACGGCCTCGAATGCGTCGTCGTCGCGACGCCGAACGACACGCACTTCGATCTCGCGCATCGCGCGTTGTCGGCGGGCAAGCATGTGGTCGTCGACAAGCCGGTCACGCTTTCCGCGCGCGACGCCCGTACGCTCGCCGATCTCGCGCAGCAGAAAGGGCTCGTGTTCGCGCCGTTCCACAATCGCCGCTGGGACGGCGATTTCATGACGGTGCGTACGCTTGTCGAAAGCGGGCGGCTCGGGCGCATTACGCATTACGAATCGCATTTCGACCGTTTTCGTCCGAAAGTGCCGCAGCGCTGGCGCGAGGAAGCGGAGCGCGGCGGCGGCTTGCTGTTCGATCTGGGGCCGCATCTGATCGATCAGGCGCTGACGCTCTTCGGCGCGCCGCAGACGGTGACGGGGTTCGTGAAGGCGCATCGCGATCACGCGCACGCGCCGGATTACGTGCATCTCGTGCTCGGTTACGAGGACAAGGAAGTGATCCTGCACGCGAGCGCGCTCGCGGCGCTGGAGCCGCCGCGTTTCGCGATCCACGGCACGCGTGGTAGTTACGTGAAGAACGGGCTCGATACGCAGGAAGATCAATTGCGTTCCGGCATGCGGCCGGGCAATCCGGAGTTCGCGAAGAATCCGCCGGGCGTGCTGCGCGAAGTCGATGGCGATCACGACCTGCGTCATGAATTCGCCACGAAAGATGGCGCGTATGTCGAGTTTTATCGCGCGCTGGCGGCGTCGATTCAGGACGGCAAGCCTTTTCCGGTCTCGCCGCAGGACGCGGTGGATACGATGACGATTATTGAACTGGCGATTCAGAGTGATAGGGAAGGGCGGAGTGTGCCGTTCCAGCGGAACGGCTAAATACCGGCTGACCATGGCAGCGGAGAAGACTAAGAACCTGTGCGCAGAGGGAATGACTGAAATCTCGCCCCTCTCGCGAATCCGTCGACATTTGATTGAGAAAAATCCTAAACGGCTGATTCTTTAGACCTGCCGATGATTTAAAGCTATTATGCTGGTCGCAAGCACTCAGTGTTCTCAAATAGCGGCTATCGTCTGGCACTCTTTGACGAATTTGCTCGAACACTTCGAATGAGCGATATTTAAAAATAGTTTTAACTCAACGATGCGATCTAAGATAGCTCTGATCATCTTGGGCGTGACGGCAGCTTCGAATGCCCATGCCGGCAACTGGTATGTGGCTTTGTTTTCAGACAAGGTCACAATCGCCTTCATGTTGGCGATTATACTTCTGACCCTCTTTTTTGCCTGTATAAAATTCGACAATTTTGCGATTGCGTACGGCCCTGAGATATTAACAACGGTTGGCATTTCCGGCTGCTTCTTGGGCATCGCGATGGCTCTGCTGAAATTCGATCCGACGAATGTCTCGGATAGCGTGCCTCAATTGCTTGATGGAGTAAAAACCGCGTTTTGGGCGTCCGTCTGCGGTGTACTCGGTTCGTTGATTTTACGCGCTCGGCACTTTTTTCAGAAGAAGCCCATTCCCCAATCGGGCGATACGCCGAAATTGGCCACGATTGATGATTTGGTTGTCGCGATTCATACACTGCAGAGAAGTTTGTCCGGCAGTGAAGAGGGCAGTCTGCTAACGCAACTGAAACTCATGAGGCAAGAGCAGGCCGATGAGCTTCGGCTGTTGCGAACCTCGTTTGAAACGTTCTCGCAGCGAATGTCCGAGGACGGATCCAAGGCGCTTATCGCCGCGCTCAAGGAAGTTATAAAAGATTTCAACGCACAGATCAATGATCAATTTGGAGAAGATTTCAAGCACTTAAACGCAGCAGTGGAAAAGCTTGTCGTGTGGCAGCAGCAATATAAGGATGAGCTCGACGACTTACAAGTTCAGCAAAAAAGAGCAGCCGAAGAGTTGGGAGGCGTGGCGCGCTCGCTCGGGGTATTTGTTGACAAAGCTTCGAAATTCACCTCTACGGCGGACGCATTGGAAAGTACGTTGATCAGGCTTTCGTCGCAGCATAAAGCGATTGACGAGTCTCAGCGATCCCTAGCTGAAGTGTTGATACAAATGAAGGATGTCACGCCTCAGTTCGCTCAGAAGATCGATGAAATGTCCGAAGCGATGAAACAGAGTGCTGCAAAAGTGCACTCTGTGGTTGCCGACATCCTGGATAATTTCGGCGTCCAATTTGAAGCTGCGTCGACGGAAATGAAGCAGCTGCTCAGCGAAACGCTACGCAAGTCTCAGACCGAACTCAACGATAGTCTCAGCCGATCAACCGAAGCAATTCGACAAAGCGTTGTCGCGCTCGATAAAGCCCTGCACGAGGAATTATCGAAGAGCTTGCAATCATTAGGTCGGCAGCTTGGGTCACTGTCCGAAAAATTTGTTGCAGACTACACGCCTCTTACCGAGCGTCTGCAGGAACTCGTTCGCTTAGGCAGGGGTTCGTGAAGAATGAAAGAAGAGCGCGGCAACCAAACTTACTGGATTCCGATGGCCGATCTAATGACCGGCTTAATGATGGTATTTTTGCTTTTGACGGCGGCGTTCATGCTTCGAGTCGAGCGGACAACTACTTTGGTCGTAAAGGAATATGAGAAGACCAAGCGCGATATGGAGTTAGCCCTTCAAAGTGAATTCGCAAAAGATCTGAAGCAATGGAATGCCGAAATCTTGGGAGATATGACCATTCGATTCAAAGATCCCGCTGTTCTTTTTACCACGGGATCTGCAGAATTGCGACCTCAATTCAAAGTCGTATTGGCCAAATTTTTCCCTCGCTATCTCGCGCTGCTTACTTCAAGGCAGTACGTCGATGCGGTTAAAGAAATTCGCATCGAAGGCCATACCAGTGCAGTATGGAGCGGAACCACTGATGAGACAATGGCCTACTTCAAAAATATGGAGCTTTCTCAAGCGCGCACGCGCAGCACGCTGGAATTTTTGTTATCGCTGTCGGCGAGCTCGTCGGAAAAAAAATGGTTGATTCAGCATGTGACGGCAAACGGCTTGTCTTCATCGCGTCCGTTGTTATCCGCGGGAAAATTCGTTAATGCCCAACTCAACGATCAACGAGTTGAGTTTCGTATCGTAACGAATGCCAGCGAAAAAATGGATTCGATTGCTAAAGAGCTTCAGCCAAGATGAATCGAGAATTACCAGATTTTTTAAAGTGGGAGTCGTTCAATTCCCTTCGTGAACGCATGGAGGCGCCACTCATCGGTCCGTTTGGCCCGAAGTGGCAAGCCGCTGGAATCAAGATTCCTTTGTTCGATCAACTCCAGAATGGTGGCGTAGATGTAGGAGCAGATCAATTTAGCGAACTACGCGATGGTACGCTGGAGTACAGTGGGTACCGAGTTTTGATCTATATTCGAGACATTTCCGTCATTAACGGAGAAGAGACGTTACCCCGCTATCATCTCGCATATTGTCGAACGCTCGAGAATATGAAAAGGGCGAATCGATTCGGAAGATACGTGGTATCAAATGCGGAAACCGGGATGTTTCATGTGAACATCATCAACGGGGATGGCTGTTCCACGCGTCGGGAGATGGTTCCATTGAAGGTGTGTCAGAACTGCCTTGACCGAATTGGCTGGAACGGCTTCAAAATAAACATGCGGCACGATGACAGACGTGAATCGGTGAACGGTTTCAAATTGTCTGATTTTTTCAAGCAATATCCTCGTGATCTGTTGAGCAAAGATTCGGCTCAACCAGCCGCAACAGCGCCCTTGAATACGTATCCCTTTGATTGGCAGCGGATCTCAGAAGAAATCAGGCGAAAGCGAAAATATAAGTGCGAGCGATGCAACCGTGAACTCGATCAGTCAGCTTCACGGTTCCTTCATGTTCACCATCGCAATGGACTTAAACATGACAATCGCGAGGAAAATCTTGAAGTTCTTTGTGTTCGTTGTCACGCGGAGGAACCGATGCACGGCCAAGTCAGGCGCTTGCCCGAGTATCAGGATTTCGATAGGGAATACGGCGATCGATACTGATGAGTCACGAGGTGGGCCTTTTTTCGGGCAAGTGGGCAAGTTAGCAGCGGGCCTCGTTGAGGTGCATTCACAGTCTCGGACCGAACAAGGTAGCAACAGTAACGCAGTTTTTAATGCAATCAGACGCGCCCGAATCCGTTTGACAACCCCAATTCGGTCGCGTAAATTCTGCCGCACGCGTCGGGAGAGCGCGTGGTCTCGTTCATGCAGCGAAGACCGCGCCGCCGAAGGGGCACACCCGCAAACTCTCAGGCAAAAGGACCGACTGCGTCGAGGAATCCGTTTCCTCGCACTCTGGAGAGCGGCAGCGGCTTCAGCATGAAGCTAGTTGCCCACCGAAGGGGCGCGCGATGAACCATCAGTCACGCTGATGGTTCGCGCAATCTCTCAGGTACCGAGGACAGAGGGGTCACGCATCGCAACCGCTTCGCGGCATGCGCCTTGCGCGCTGCATCAGGCAGCACGAAGGCGCATCCAGCCAGGCGAAATGTGCGCTGCGTGGCCTTTTTTGTTTCGCGAACCGAGGCCCCGATGACCGAACTTCAACACACGCCCCTGCACGCCGCCCACCTCGCGCTCAACGCGCGCATGGTCGATTTCGGCGGCTGGGACATGCCCGTCAACTACGGTTCGCAGATCGACGAGCATCGCGCGGTGCGCACCGACGCCGGCATGTTCGACGTGTCGCACATGCGCGTCGTCGATTTCGAGGGCGACGCCGTCCGCGAATTCTTCAAGCACGCAATCGCCAATAACGTCGACAAGCTCACGACGCCGGGCAAGGCGCTCTACTCGTGCCTGCTCAACGGCAACGGCGGCGTGATCGACGATCTGATCGTCTACTACTTCTCCGAAACGAATTTCCGCGTCGTGGTGAACGCTGGCACGGCGGAGAAGGACATCGCCTGGTTCGAGCAGTTGAACGCCGAAGGCAAATTCAATCTTTCGATCACACCGCGCCGCGATCTCGCGATCATCGCCGTGCAAGGCCCGAACGCGCGCGAAAAGACCTGGCAAGTGCTGCCGGACACGCGCGCGCAAACTCAGGACATCAAGCCGTTCAACGCGGCCGTTTTCCCGTCGACGCAATATGGCGAATTGATGCTCGCGCGCACCGGCTACACCGGCGAGGACGGTTTCGAGATCGTCGTTCCGGCGACGCAGGTCGAGGCATTGTGGAACGCGCTCGCCGCCGTGGGCGTGAAGCCCGCAGGCCTCGGCGCGCGCGACACGCTGCGCCTCGAAGCCGGCATGAATCTGTACGGCCAGGACATGGACGAGAACGTCTCGCCGCTCGACGCAGGCCTCGCATGGACCGTCGATCTGAAAACGGAACGCGATTTCGTCGGCCGCAACGCGCTCGAAGCGAACGGCTCGAAGGCGAATTTCGTCGGGCTCGTGCTGATCAAGGAAAACGGCAAGGCGGGCGGCGTGCTGCGCGCGCATCAGAAAGTCGTCACGCAACACGGCGACGGCGAGATCACGAGCGGCACCTTTTCGCCGTCGATGCAGGAATCCATCGCGTTCGCGCGCGTGCCGACGGGCGTTGCCGTCGGGGATACGGTGCAGGTCGTCATCCGCGACAAGCAACTTCCGGCGCGCGTGGTAAAACTTCCGTTCGTGCGCAATGGCCGAGTGTTGGTCGAGCTTTCATAACGCCGTCGCGCCCGTTCCCTCCGATCAAGAAACTCACGAAAGAACCACGCAAGGAGCATCCAATGAGCATCCCGGCCGATCTGAAATACACCGAATCGCACGAATGGGTCCGCACCGAATCCGATGGCACGCTGACCATCGGCATCACCGATCACGCGCAGGAAGCGCTCGGTGACATCGTCTTCGTCGAACTGCCCGCGGCGGGCAAGACCGTTACGGCCGGCGATGCGATCGCCGTCATCGAATCGGTGAAGGCGGCATCCGACATTTACGCGCCGGTTTCGGGCGAGATCGTCGAATCGAACGACGCGCTCACCTCGGCGCCCGATCAGGTGAACGGCGCGCCGTACGAAAGCTGGCTCTTCAAGATCAAGCCGGCGGGCGACGCCGGTCTGGACAAGCTGCTCGACGCCGAAGGCTACGGCAAGTCGATTGGCGAATAACTCATCTCAATGACGATTGCGGCTCGACGGAGAGCCGCAATCGCAGGACAAAACATGAAGCTCGAACACCCGGATCGCCTGATGAACCGCACCTCCCTGTCACTCGCCGCGCTCGAATGCCACGACGCATTCGCCGAGCGGCACATCGGCCCCGATGACGCGGACCAGCGCGCAATGCTCGATGCGCTCGGTTTCGCGTCGCGCGCGGCCTTCATCGACGCGGTGATTCCTGAATCGATCCGCCGCAAGGAAACGCTGCCGCTCGGCGCGTTCACGCAGCCGAAGAGCGAGGCGGAAGCGCTCGCGTCGCTGCGCAAGCTGGCGGACGAGAATCTGGTGTTTCGAACCTGGATCGGACAGGGTTACTACGGCACGCACACGCCGGCGGTGATCCTGCGCAACGTGCTCGAAAATCCGGCGTGGTACACGGCTTACACGCCGTATCAGCCGGAGATTTCGCAAGGGCGTCTCGAAGCGCTGCTCAATTTCCAGCAGATGGTGATGGACCTGACGGGCCTCGCGATGGCGAACGCCTCGCTGCTCGACGAAGCCACCGCCGCAGCCGAAGCGATGACGCTTCTGCAACGCGTCGGCAAGCCGAAATCGAACGTGTTCTACGTCGCTGACGACGTGCTGCCGCAGACCATCGAAGTGGTGCAGACGCGCGCGAAGCCCGCGGGCATCGAGGTGAAGGTCGGTCCGGCCGCGGATGCCGCGAGTGCGAACGCGTTCGGCGTGCTGCTGCAATATCCCGGCGCGAATGGCGATGTGCGCGACTATCGCGCGCTCGCGGAAGCAATCCACGCGGCGGGCGGCCATGTCGTCGCGGCGGCGGATCTGCTCGCGCTAACGCTCATCACGCCGCCGGGCGAATGGGGCGCGGATGTCGCGATCGGCAATACGCAGCGTTTCGGCGTGCCGGTCGGCTTCGGCGGCCCGCACGCTGCTTACATGGCCGTGCGCGACGAATTCAAGCGCCAGATGCCGGGGCGTCTCGTCGGCGTGACCGTCGATGCGCAGGGCAACTCCGCGCTGCGCCTCGCGCTGCAAACGCGCGAACAGCATATTCGCCGCGAGAAGGCGACGTCGAATGTCTGCACGGCGCAAGCGCTGCTCGCGATCATGGCCAGCATGTATGCCGTCTATCACGGCCCGCGCGGCCTGAAGACAATCGCGTCGCGCGTGAACCGCGTGGCGTCCATCTTCGCGGCGGGCGTGAAGAAGCTCGGCTACACGATCGCCAACGACACGTTCTTCGACACGATCACGATCGACAGCGGCGCGAGCACGACCGCGCTGCATCAGGCTGCTTACGCCGCGCATGTCAATCTGCGCCACGTGAGCGCGACGCAAGTCGGCGTATCGGTCGATGAAACCACCACGCGCGACGATCTGCTCAAGCTCTTCGCGTTGTTCGCCGAAGTCGCGGGCAAGACCGAAACGTTCGATATCGACGCGCTCGATCAGGCCGCTGCCGATTCGCTGCCTGCCGAACTGCATCGCACGAGCGATTACCTCACGCATCCGGTCTTCAACCGCCATCACTCCGAACATGAAATGCTGCGCTATCTGCGCAGCCTCGCCGACAAGGATCTCGCGCTCGACCGCACGATGATCCCGCTCGGTTCCTGCACGATGAAGCTCAACGCGACATCGGAAATGCTGCCCGTCACGTGGCCCGAATTCGCGCAGATTCACCCGTTCGCGCCCGCGGAGCAGACGCTCGGCTATCGCACGATGATCGATCAGCTCGAACAGATGCTGGTCGCATGCACGGGTTACGCGGCCGTCTCGCTGCAGCCGAACGCCGGCTCGCAAGGCGAATATGCGGGCCTGCTGATCATCCACGCGTATCACGAATCGCGCGGCGAGGGGCATCGTAACGTGTGCCTGATTCCGGCGTCCGCGCACGGCACGAATCCGGCGTCGGCGCAGATGGCGGGCATGCAGGTCGTCGTCGTGGCGTGCGATGCGAACGGCAATGTCGATATCGAAGATCTGAAGGCGAAGGCCGGGAAGCATTCCGCGAACCTCGCGGCGATCATGATCACGTATCCGTCGACGCACGGCGTGTTCGAGCGCAACGTTCGCGAGATTTGCGACATCGTGCATTCGCACGGCGGCCAGGTGTATGTCGATGGCGCGAACATGAACGCGATGGTCGGCCTGTGCGCGCCGGGCCAGTTCGGCGGCGACGTGTCGCACCTGAACCTGCACAAGACGTTCTGCATTCCGCACGGCGGTGGCGGGCCGGGCGTCGGTCCGGTCGCGGTCGGTGCGCATCTGGCGAAGTTCCTGCCGAATCAGGCATCGACCGGATACAAGCGCGATGACGCGGGCATCGGCGCGGTGTCGTCGGCCCCTTACGGCTCGGCCGCGATCCTGCCGATCTCGTGGATGTACATCGCGATGATGGGCGCGCAAGGGCTCACCGCCGCCACCGAAAGCGCGATTCTCGCCGCGAACTATGTCGCGAAGCGCCTCGCGCCGCACTATCCGGTGCTGTACAGCGGCGCGGGCGGACTCGTCGCGCACGAATGCATTCTCGATGTACGGCCGATCAAGGAATCGAGCGGCATCTCGGTGGAAGACGTGGCGAAGCGTCTGATCGACTACGGTTTCCACGCGCCGACGATGAGCTTCCCCGTGCCCGGCACGCTGATGGTCGAGCCGACGGAATCGGAATCGAAGGAAGAGCTCGACCGCTTCATCGACGCGATGATCGCGATCCGCGAGGAGATTCGCGCGGTGGAAGAAGGCCGCGCCGATCGCGAAGACAACGTGCTGAAGAACGCGCCGCACACGGCGGCGGTCGTCACTGCGGACGACTGGACGCACAAGTACACGCGCGAAGCGGCGGCGTATCCGGTGAAGTCGCTGGTGGCGCGCAAGTACTGGTCGCCGGTGGGTCGCGCGGACAACGCGTATGGCGATCGCAATCTGATGTGCTCGTGCGTGCCGGTATCGGAATACGCGGACGAGTAAGGTTTCGCGCAGAACCTGAGAGAAAGCGCCGCCCGAAAGCGTAAAGCATTGTCGGGCGGTTTTGCGGCGCGTTCCAGAACAGCTAACATCTCACCCCGGACCAAAAAGCCAAACCAGGGAGTTCACATGGCGTTCAAGGTGCGAGTGGTGAAAGGGACGATCCGCGCGCGCGGGGTGCGAGCGATGTTGGCGGCGATGCTCATCGTCGCGTCGTCCGCGCAGGCCGCGATGAATTTCTGCGCCGCGCCCGCGATGCAGACGAGCGAGCGCACCAATGCCGATCCCGGCGTGAAGGCGCTGGTGAAGATGGTGCAGTCGCACGTGAACGATCAGCCGAAGGCGCGCGCGAAACTGCACACCGAAGGCACGCTGCCGCACGAGGGCATCTACGACGAGAGCGTCGAAGCGGAGAAAGACCTCGGTCTGATGCGCGACGCCGCACTCGCGTGGCGCGCGACGGGTGACGAGCGCTATCTGCGGCTCGTCGACCGCTTCCTGCTCGCATGGACGACGACCTATCAGCCGAGCTTCAATCCGATCGACGAGACGAATTTCGAATCGCTGATCCTCGCATACGACCTCACGGCAAGCGCGTTGCCGGTCAGGACGCGCAACACGGCGAACGCGTTCATCACGAAAATGGTGACCGGCTACATCGCCGATATGGACAAGCAGCCCCGGCCGCTCACGGGCAATTACCGGAACAACTGGCAGAGCCATCGCGTGAAGCTGGTGGCGATGGGCGCGTTCACGATCGACGACCGCAAGCTCATCAACGCGGCGCAGCGGCTGTTCGTCGAGCATATCGGCGACAACATCGCGCCGGATGGATCGACGGTCGATTTCGCCGAACGCGATGCGCTCCGCTACGTGACATACGATCTTCAGCCGCTCGTGACGGCGGCGCTCGCCGCGCGGCGGCACAATCGCAACTGGCTGCCGGAACGCGCGCAGTCGGGCGCGACGCTCGCCGAAGCGCTCAACTGGCTCACGCCTTACGCGCTCGGCACGAAGACGCACGATGAATTCGTGAAGTCGTCCGTGCCGTTCGACGCCAAGCGTCGCGAGGCGGGCTTGCCGGGATTTTCGGGTCAATGGGACCCGAAGAACTCGGCGGAACTCTTTCATCTGGCGGCGCGGCTCGACGGCCGCTACGCGCCGGTCGCGCTGCGGCTCGCGCCGACACCGCCCGCGTGGCTCGCGGTGTGTCTGCCGCTGCCCGCGCGCTAACTCTTACAGGCAGGAGCAGTCATGGCAGTCAGCGTATTCGACCTCTTCAAGATCGGCATCGGACCTTCGAGCTCGCACACCGTGGGACCGATGCGCGCCGCGTTGATGTTCGCGCAAGGGCTCGAGCGCGATGAGCTGCTGGAATCGACCGCATCCGTTAAATGCGAGCTGTACGGCTCGCTCGGCGCGACGGGCAAGGGCCACGGCACGGACCGCGGCGTGATGCTCGGCCTGATGGGCGACGCGCCCGATACCGTCGATGCATCGGGCATCGTTCCCCGGCTCGAAACCGTGCGCACGTCGAAGACGCTCGCGTTGCTGGACAAGCGCAAGATTCCGTTCACGATCAAGGAGAACATCGCGTTCTATCGGCAGGCGCTGCCGGAGCATCCGAATGGCATGAAGCTCTACGCATTCGACGCGAACGGCGCGTTGCTGCGCGAAGCGACGTATCTGTCGGTGGGCGGCGGTTTCGTCGTGACGGCGGGCGCGGCGAACACGGCGGTGCTGACGGCGCACGAGCACTTGCCGTATCCGTTTCACACCGGCGACGAGTTGATGAAGATGTGCGCGGAATCGGGCAAATCGATCGCGCAGTTGATGTGGGAAAACGAGCGCGTGTGGCGCAGCGAAGACGAGATTCGCGCCGGGCTTCTGCGCATCTGGGACGTGATGCAGGATTGCGTCGCGCGGGGGTGCGGCATCGGCAATCCGGCGGCGGAAGGACACTTGCCGGGGCCGTTTCAGGTGAAGCGACGCGCGCCGCAGCTGTACAGGGCGCTCACGGGCAAGCCGGAGCAGGCGCTGCGCGATCCGCTTTCCATGATCGACTGGATCAATCTCTACGCGATCGCGGTGAATGAAGAGAATGCGATCGGCGGGCGCGTCGTCACGGCGCCGACCAATGGCGCGGCGGGGATCATTCCGGCAGTGCTGCATTACTACGACCGGTTCGTGCCGGGCTCGAACACGCAGGGCGTCGTCGATTTTCTGCTGACGGCGGCCGCCATCGGCATTCTGTACAAGATGAACGCTTCCATCTCCGGCGCGGAAGTCGGGTGTCAGGGCGAAGTCGGTGTCGCGTGTTCGATGGCGGCGGGTGCGTTGGCTGCGGTGCTCGGTGGAACGCCGGCGCAGGTGGAAAACGCGGCCGAGATCGGGATGGAGCATAACCTCGGGCTGACTTGCGATCCGGTCGGCGGGATGGTGCAGATTCCGTGCATCGAGCGCAATGCGATGGGTTCCGTGAAAGCCGTCAACGCCGCGCGTATGGCGATGCGCGGCGACGGGTCTCACTATGTTTCGCTCGATTCGGTCATCAAGACGATGAGGGAGACTGGCGCGGATATGAAGACCAAATATAAGGAAACGTCGCGCGGCGGGTTGGCGGTGAATATTGTGGAGTGTTGAGGAATCCTGCCTTCGAGCAGGCGTCATCTCGGCGACTGAAACATTCGTTGGATGGCGCTCGAAGCGCGGAATGAAGCAGTTAGCATCGGTAGAACAAGAACGACTCTACCGATCGCGATCTCGATCTCGAACCCATGCGCTCGGTAGGAATACCTGAGAGCATCGCATTGGAACCGAAGGAACTTGCTGCGCACAGAAACATGCGCAAGACGTTGAGCGGCGCATTGCAATTCAAGCCAATGAACAAGACGAAGTGGCCTAAGCCGTTCAACAGAATGGCGCGGCCACGCGTTCATGCTACTGAGCTCACTCGCGTCTCCGACGATCACTCCGTGCTTTTCATGTGGCGCGATGGAGACGAGCTCGAAGATCGCTCATTCTATGGGCATCTGGTTTGCGTGTTGCCGCGCGGCGATCTGTACCCGCTGCTCGAATTTCACTATCACCCGAGTCACAAGGGCTTGCATTGCAAAATGCCTTGTCAGACTGCCTTGGATTACCGGAATCGCTTGCTGCCCGGAGCGCCCGAGCTTAACCTGAAAACTTCGAGACGTTTCGATCCGCGTATGTCTGAAGATCGTGCCGCGCTGATCGTCCTGTTCTGCGAGACGGCGGGCATATCGATTTCAAACGAACAATACGGGCAAGGCGACTTGTTGTGCTGACGGACATTCTCAAGCGAACGATTTGCACGCTGTTCGAGGTGCACGACGACAGCAATGGCGTGCAGCGCATCGTCACGCCTCTGCAGTATCCCGGAACGGGAGATCACGTCATTGTCCGCATTCGCCCTCGCGACGACGGATGGGTCATAGACGAAAACGGCGAAGCCTGCTTTTCCGCGAGCATGGCGGGCGGCGACGTCGAATCCGGCATCGTCGAGCATTGGGCTAAAGAACACGCGCGACTCAGCCCGGCGCGACTGTGTGAAGACGAGGTGATTCGCGCGACGACCACCGACGAGCGGTTTCTCGTGCCGTACGTGTTTCGCGTGGCCGAAGCAGCCCAGCAGCTTTACGCCGTCGCGACCTCGCGGCCCGAACGCCAGTCGAGCAGCGATTTCAAGGAACGGCTGACTCGTATCATCGCCGACATAGCCGACGAGTTCGGTCTCGGACACCGCTCCGAAGTCGAACTGCCGATTTCGGGCGGCTTGATTGCGGATCACGTGATCGAGACACCCACGCCGTCGATCATCATCGCCGCGACCAGCGCGAACCGGTTGCTCCAGGGTGAACTCATACACATGCAGTATCGCGCCATGCACATGCCAGGACATGTGCTTGCCATTGCGGAAAATCAGCAGGCAGTAGGCAAGACCGAGTTCGAGCGTGCGAACTATTACACGTGGAAGACCGTCGTCTTCGATGCGCGGAACCTTCGGAGTCTGATCGGTTCAGTGCTTCACTGACGCGGGGCAGTGATTCTTGTAATCACGCCCCAATCAAATTCACCACCTTCACATTCCTGGTATCCGGCACTTCCGCATAAGACAGCACCTTCAACTGCGGCAGACTTCTGCGCAGAAACCTCGCCAGCATCGCCCGCAGCGAATGCTGCACGAGCAACACCGGCGGCAAGCCCAGATTCTGCTGACGCATGATCGCGTTCTGCGTCGAGTTCATCAGCGTCTGCGCGAGGCCCGGTTCGAGCCCGGGATTCGTCCCCGTCGACAAAGCCTGCGACAAGACACGTTCCAGCGTCGGATCGAGGCCCATCACCTGCAAATCGTCGGCGCCCGGATACCACTGCTGCGTGATCGCGCGGCCGAGCGCGAGACGCACCGCCGCCGTGAGATCGTACGGATCGGACATGCGCGGCGCGTGCTCCTGCAATGCGTCGAGGATCGTGCGCATATCGCGGATCGGCACGCTTTCGTCGAGCAGGTTCTGCAACACCTTCTGCAGCGTCGTGAGCGACAGCACCTTCGGCACCAGATCGTCCGTGAGCGACGGCGTGTCCTTGCCGATGCGCTCCAGCAGCGCCTGCACTTCCTGACGCCCGAGCAACTCGGCCGCGTGCGTCACCACGAGATGATTCAAATGCGTCGCGACGACCGTGCTCGCATCGACGACCGTGTAGCCGTAGACCTGAGCCTGCTCGCGCAGATTCGTGTCGATCCACACCGCCGGCAGGCCGAACGCCGGATCCTGCGTCTGCGCGCCCGGCAGCGCGGCCGACACCTGACCCGGATTGATCGCGAGCCATTGACCCGGGAAAGCTTCGCCCACACCGACCTCGACGCCCTTCAGCGCAATGCGATAGCCATTCGGCCGAAGTTCGAGATTGTCGCGAATATGAATGACCGGCGGCAGAAACCCGATTTCCTGCGCGAACTTCTTGCGAATGCCCTTGATGCGCTTGAGCAGTTCACCGTCGCTGTTGCGATCGACGAGCGGAATCAGCCGATAGCCCACTTCCAGCCCGAGCGGATCGATGAGCGATACATCTTCCCAGCTCGCTTCCGCATTCTCCGCCGACGCAGCCGCCGCGCTCGCAGTGAGCGGCGTGACATCGGTGACGGCGCCCGCTTTCTTCTTCGCTTCGGCGCGCTTGTTCATCGAGCGCGCGGCGTAGATGAGACCGCCGCCGAGCAGCATGAACGCGAAGTGCGGCATGCCCGGAATCAGACCCATGATGCCGATGATCACGCCCGTGATCATCAGCACGCGCGGATTCTGGAACAACTGGCCGGTCAGCTGCGTTCCGATGTCCTCTTCGGTCGCGACGCGCGAGACGATCACGCCCGCCGCCGTCGAGATGATGAGCGACGGAATCTGCGCGACCAGGCCATCGCCGATGGTCAGCAGCGTGTAGTTGGTCGCCGCGTGCGCGAAGTCCATGTCGTGCTGGAGCATGCCGACGATCAGCCCGCCCACCACGTTGATCACCATGATCAAAAGGCCGGCGATCGCATCGCCGCGCACGAACTTGCTCGCACCGTCCATCGAGCCGTAGAACTCGGCTTCCTGCGCCACGCCCTGGCGGCGCTTCTTCGCGGTTTCTTCGTTGATGAGGCCCGCGTTCAGATCCGCGTCGATGGCCATCTGCTTGCCGGGCATCGCGTCGAGGGTGAAGCGCGCGCCCACTTCCGCGATCCGCCCCGCGCCCTTCGTGATCACCATGAAGTTGATGATCATCAGAATCACGAACACGACGATACCGACCGCGAAGTTCCCGCCGACGAGAAAGTGCCCGAACGATTCGATCACCTGACCCGCGGCATCCGGGCCGGTGTGGCCTTCGAGCAGCACGATACGCGTCGACGCGACGTTCAGCGACAGGCGCAGCAACGTCGAGAACAGCAGCACGCTCGGGAACGCCGCGAAGTCGAGCGGCTTTTGCGTGTACATGCTGACGAGCAGCACCATCACCGCCAGCGCGATGTTGAAGGTGAACAGCAAATCGAGCAGGAACGCCGGCAAGGGCAGAATCATCATGCCCAGGATCATGCAGATCAGGATCGGGCCGGCGAGGGCTCGCAAGTTCTGCGTGCCCAGCGCGTCGGGCCGTTTGGCGAAAAATCCAGCGCGCGCGTTCATGCGGCGGCTCCATTGTCAGTGTTGTCGCCAGCCAGAGCCTCTGCGGCTTCCTGATCGGCGTCGGCGTCGGATACGCCGCCTTTGTCGAGTTCCTTCGGCACGTCGAGATCGGACGGTTCGTCCGGCTTCACGCCGCCATCTTCCTTGTACCGCTTGAGCTGGTACACCCACGCCAGCACCTGCGCCACCGCGCCGTAGAGCGCGCCCGGAATCTCGCGATTGATCTCTACGTTGTGATACAGCGCGCGCGCCAGCGGAGGCGCTTCGAGCAGCGGCACGTTGTGCTCGCGGCCCAATTCGCGGATGCGCCCCGCCACCAGATTCACGCCCTTCGCGACGACCTTCGGCGCGCGCATCTGGCCATCGGCGTACTTCAGCGCGACGGCGAAGTGCGTCGGGTTCGTGACGATCACGTCGGCGGTCGGAATCGCCTGCATCATGCGGCGGCGGGCGGCCGCGCGCTGTTGTGCGCGAATCTTGCCCTTGATGTGCGGATCGCCTTCGCTTTCCTTGTGCTCGCGCTTCACTTCTTCCTTCGTCATGCGCAGCTTCTTCGCGTGCGAGTAGAGCTGATACGGCACGTCGACGGCCGCGACGAGAAAGAGCCCGCCGATCGCCATGCCGCAGCACACGAAGATCAGGTGCATGGCATCGGCGAGCGCGAGATCGAGCGGCTTCGTGAGTAGACCGAGCACTTCGGCCTTGCGGCTCCAGATCGCCGAGCCCGCCATGCCGCCGACGACGATCGTCTTCAGCATCGACATGCCGAGCTGAACCGGCCCTTGCACCGAGAAAATCTTGCCGAGGCCGCTGATCGGATTCAGACGGCCGAAGTTCGGCGCGAGCGGCTTCGTCGTGATGAGCCAGCCGCCGAGCGCCATCGGCGCGGCGAGCGCGGCGAAACCCGTCAGCAGCAGAACCGGGAGCACCGCGAACAACCCTTCCTTGCCCGCGTTCGCCGCGCCGATCATCATCTGGCGCGAGTCGAGCACGGTCGCGTGATCGAAGGTGAATGCGCCGCGCAGAATCGACTGCAAATGCTGACTGATCGGCCCCGACAAACCCCACACGCCGAAAAATCCCGCCGCCAGCAGCGCGAACGACGCGAGTTCCCGCGAACGCGCAACCTGGCCTTCCTCCCGCGCCTTTTCCAGGCGCTTGGGAGTGGCTGATTCGGTTTTTTCGAGATCGCTTTCTTCTGCCACCGGGCCTTACTCCGTTGCTTCCATCGTTTGCACATGCGAGCGGCGCGAAGCCGCTTTTGGATGAAAGCGATTATTGCGGAAGGCGTCGAGCGGCCATCGGCGGATAAAGCCGGGGAAAAGGGGGTTATTCGGTAGATGAAAGCGCGGGAAACGAAAGCGGCGCGTGCCTCGCGAGAAGCACGCGCCGTTCGGAATGCGGAAAACGGTGATCAGGCGCCGGGCACGCGGCCATCCGGGCCGTAGAAGCCGCTCTTCGACGGCGCAACCTGCAACGCGGCGAGCGCCTTGCGGTTGTATTCCATGCGCGTGCGGATCAGGACGCCGTTGTTGTTGTTGCCTTGTTTCGCGCGACGCGCGGCCGCGGTCAAGAGCGCCCATTGCGCGGCGATCGCGGGGTCGTCCGCGGCGGCTGCTTCCATGCCGACGAAGCCGCCGGGGAAACCGAGCGCGTTCAACTGCTCGTCGCGCGCCTTTTCGAGCGCGGAGATGCGCTCGGTGAGCGCGGTCTTGTGCTCGATGATTCCAGGCAGCGCCGGCAGCGGTTGCGCCGCGATCAGCGCTTTTTCCTCATCGACGAGGAGGGATTCGAAGGCCAGAACAGCGGCGACTTCTTCGGTGACAGTGGCAAGCAGGGCGTCTCTCATTGCATCGCTCGAATAGCGGTTTCACAAAAGCCGCCGGTGCCATGAACGTCGCTTGCCGCCGCGCGCCTGTTTCTCGCAAGGCGCGGCCGGGTCACTGCGTTCAGCCGCCGGTCGGCGGGGTTCTCGTTTGCAGCAGATCGCGAGCGGTGCTCAGAATGCCGTCGGCGATCTTGCTCGTGTCCATCTTCAGGCTGCCGTCGCGGATCGCGGCCTTGATCGACTCGACTTTCGCCGTGTCGATGTCCGAGCTGTTCGATGCGCGCAGGTCCGTCGACAGCGACGACAGGCTCACTGTCGAATTCTTCGCCGTGCTCGTGCCCGATTGCTGCACGGTGCTCGCGGCGCCCTTCGCGTCGTTTTGCGACGCGCGTTGCAGGTTGTCTTGAAGGCCTGCCAGTGTGGTGTTGCTAGTCGTATCGATCTTCACGATGTCCATTCCCGAACGTGTTGAGTCCTTTAACGGCGAGGGAGCTTGAAAACTTTACCCTGCCGATGGAACCGCAACTGCCGTTCGGCGCGCTCATCGCCCTCAAAGCCTTGTCGAGCGGGCATTCAGCGCATTTGAAACAAAATGAAACAAGCGTGGGGAACCGAACATAAGCCCGCTTCAGAGGGCGATTTCCACCGTCTGACTGTCCTTCAATATGCCGGTGATGATCTGGCCGCCGGCAGTTTTTACACGTACTTGCTGGCCGGGCGCCGCGTTGTTCATCGCGGTGCCTTCGGCCGAAATCGAAAAGCCCGAGCCGCCCGCGACCACGTGCACGTTCTGGCCGATCGCCACCGAGCTTGCCGCGCGCAGCATGTCGGTGCGCAGCGGCAGGCCCGCGGGCACGCGCGACAGCGCGACCGCGCCGACGGCCTGCGCCGGATCGGTGACGATGGCCTGCGGCATCGCGGTGATGTCGCCGTCGCGGGCGACCAGATCGGCGTTGCTCAGCACTTCGCCCGGCGCGATGGCGCGCGCGGCCGTATAGAAAGTGGCGTTGATCGACACGCGCGCCTGCACGTAGAGCGTCCACGGGCGCTCGCCGACGCAGCGCACGCCGACGGTCATGCGGCCCCAGAGGCGCGCGCCGGTCGGCATGAACGGATCGAGCGCGGAGCAGGCGGCGAGGCCGCGCGGGAAAACGGGCGTGACGGTGATCTCGACCTTGCCCGGCAAGCCGGCAGCCTGCTGCTGCAGAAAATTGAGCGCGGCGACGCGGATCGATTCGCCATCCTGCATCGTCGTGGCGGGCGCGCCTGGCGCTTGCGGCAACGCGACGGCGACGGGCGTGGTTGCTGCGGCCGATGGATTGAAGCTCACGCGTCTCATCGGCGAAGCGGCGCCGGCGACGGGCGTCGCGGGACTCGCCGCGACGGGTTTTGCATTCGTGGCGCGAGCAACGCCATCGTCGCGCGTCACGACGACAGGCATCACATCGCGCGATGCGGAAAGCGCGGGCGCCTTCACGAGCGCGGGCGCCGGAGCAACGGACGCACGCGCGGGCTTCGCTTCGCTCGGTCCGGGAATCACGATCATGCCGCTCGCATCGTTCATCGATTCATCGGCGGCGTCGGCGCGGGCGTCGAGTTCGAGCGCGGCGTTGCGCATCGCGGCGTCGGCGGCTTTCGTCGCGGCGCGATAGCCGCTCGCACGCGCGATTTCAGACGCGGGCATCGCCGCGACGGGAGCCGATGCGCGCGAAACGGGCGCATTCAGGCTCTTCGCCATATCGGCCGCCGCGGCCGGATTGGTCTCGGCGTTGCCCGGAATGACGATCGGGCCGTCGCTCTGCTCGGCATGCGCGAGCAGAGCGACGCCCATGAAAAGGGATGCGCCCAGCGTGCGGCGCGCGAACGTCGCTGCGACGCGAGCCGTGGGGTTCGATGCACGCTGCGCGGACCTGCTCATCAACTTTCTCCGTACCTGTTCCGATCGAGCCGCGAAAACATGCGGCAACTTCCAACGAAACGAATTCTAGATATCGGCGGGCGCGGGCAAGCGTCGAATAGAGGCCCCGTTTCCCGGTTATTCGTCGGATTAGTTCTTGCGCGCCGCTCCTAAGATTCGTGTCATGCAAAAAGGCCTCGGCGCTGCCGACAGGAGAAACCGCAATGCTAGACAGACTCGACAAGGAATTCGCTTTTGGCCGTGAGGCGCTCGATGTACGCGCGTATCGGCAGGAATTGCTGTCGTCGAATATCGCCAACGCCGACACGCCCGGCTACAAGGCGCGCGACGTCGATTTCTCGAGCGCGCTCGCGGGTGCGCTCAAGCAGGGCGGCGGCGCGACGAACAACTCGACGCTGAAGATGGCGCAGCCCGTCAGCGTGAGCGTGAGCGGCGGCCTGGCCGCGACGGCCAAAGGCCACATGAGCGGCACGTCGACGCTTTCGGCATCGGGCGGTTCGAGCGACGACTACGGCAAGCTCGCCTATCGCGTGCCGAACCAGCCGTCGCTCGATGGCAACACGGTCGACCTCGACGCCGAGCGCGTGCAGTTCGCGGACAACGCGCTGCACTTCGAGGCGGGCATGACGGTGCTGTCGTCGCAGATCAAGTCGATGCTCTCGGCGATCACATCGAACAGTTAAGGAACAGCGATGCCCTCTTTGATGAACATCTTCAACGTCGCCGGCTCGGCGATGTCCGCTCAGGCGCAGCGCCTGAACGTCACCGCGTCGAACCTCGCGAACGCGGACAGCACGACCGGCCCGGACGGCCAGCCGTACAAGGCGAAGCAGGTCGTGTTCGCGGTCGATCCGCTCGGCGGCGCGCGCACCGCGTCGGGCCAGCAGGTCGGCGGCGTGCAGGTGACCGGCGTGATCGACGATCCGAGCCCGATGAAAACCAGCTACGACCCGACCAACCCGGCGGCGAACGCGGACGGCTACGTGACGCTGCCCAACGTCGATCCGGTGCAGGAGATGGTCAACATGATTTCCGCGTCGCGTTCCTATCAGGCGAACGTCGAGACGCTCAATACCGCCAAGCAATTGATGCTCAAGACTTTGACCATCGGAACCTGATCGAGAAACTTAAGGAACACCACGTGAGCTCCTCCAGCACCACTATCGGCAGCAACGGCACGACCGTCTCGCAGACGCTGCTCGACACCATGAACGGCGCGTCGTCGTCGGGTTCGTCGACGTCATCCACGTCGGGCACGTCGGCGCAGGATCTGCAGAACACTTTCCTCACGCTGCTCGTGACGCAGTTGAAGAACCAGGACCCGACCAATCCCGCCGACAGCTCGCAGATGACCTCGCAGCTCGCGCAAATCAACACGGTGTCGGGCATCGGCCAGTTGAACACGTCGCTGTCCTCGCTCGCGACGCAGCTTTCCGCCGGCCAGCAGACGCAGGCCGCGCTGCTCATCGGCTCGAGCGTGCTCTCGGCGGGCAACGGCGTGACCGTGTCGAAGGGCGCGTCGTCGAGCTTCGGCGTGCAACTGGCGAGCGACGTGAGCGACCTGCAGATCGTCGTGAAGAACTCGTCGGGCCAGATCGTCAACACGCTCGATCTCGGCGCGCAGGGCGCAGGCGTCGTCCCGGTGACGGGCTGGACGCCGGTCGATTCGAAGGGCGCCACGCTCGCCGACGGCAGCTACACGATCACCGCGCAAGGCACGATCAACGGCCAGCAGGCGACCGCGACGACGCTGTCGGCTTCGCAGGTGCAAAGCGTCGTGCAGATGTCGGGCGGTGCGCCGGGTCTCAAGCTCTCGAACGGCTCGACGGTTGCGCTGACGGGCGTCGCTTCGATCCTCTGATTCCACATTCATTTTGGACGAGCGTGGTCTCGTCACGGAGAAACATCAAATGAGTTACCAACAAGCACTGAGCGGTCTGGGCGCTGCATCGAGCGATCTCGACGTGATCGGCAACAACATCGCGAACGCGAACACGGTCGGCTTCAAGCAAGGCTCGGCGCAATTCGCCGACATGTACGCGAGCTCGATGGCCACGGCCGTCAGCAACCAGATCGGCATCGGCACGCGCCTGTCCGAAGTGCAGCAGCAGTTTTCGCAAGGCACGATCACCACGACCAATCAGGCGCTCGACGTCGCGATCAACGGCAACGGTTTCTATCAGTTGTCGAACAACGGCTCGGTCGTGTACTCGCGCAACGGCGTGTTCCATCTCGACAACAACGGCAACATCGTCAATTCGTCGGGCCTGCAACTGATGGGCTACGCGGCGGATTCGAGCGGCGTCGTCAACAGCGCGAGCACGGTGCCGCTCACGGTGCCGACGGCGAATATCGCGCCGACCGCGACGAAGAAGATCACCGCCGCGTTCAACCTGAACTCGCAGGACGACGTCAAGGCAGCCGCCGACTTCGACCCGACCAACGGCAACACCTACAACGCGTCGACGTCTGTCGATGCCTACGACTCGGTCGGCGGCACGCAGAAGGTGTCGGTGTACTTCACGAAGTCCGGCACGAACTCGTGGGAAGCATTCGCGGGCTACGGCGATCCGGTTTCGCAAAAGACGGATCTCGGCCCCGTCACGTTCGATTCGTCGGGCAACCTGACCTCGGGCAAGACGTTCTCGTTCACGATCCCCGACGGCGCGAGCGCGACGGCCGGCGCGACCCAGACGCTGACGCTCGATCTCTCCGGCACGACGCAGTACGGCGCGAAGAGCGGCCTCACGAACCTGCATCAGGACGGCAACAGCACGGGCGAACTGACGGGCTTCACGGTCGGCAGCGACGGCATGCTGACGGGCAACTACTCGAACGGCGAAACCAAGGCGCTCGGCCAGATCGCCGTCGCCAACTTCAACAACCAGAACGGTTTGCAGAACCTCGGCGGCAACGTGTACGCGCAGACGGCGGCTTCGGGCGCGGCGCAGGTTTCCGTGCCGGGCTCGACCAACCACGGCACGCTGCAGGGCGGCGCGGTGGAGAACTCGAACGTGGACCTGACGAGCGAGCTCGTGAATCTGATCACCGCGCAGCGCAACTATCAGGCGAACGCGCAGACGATCAAGACACAGCAGACCGTCGATCAGACGCTGATCAATCTGTAAGCATCGGTCGCACGCAATAAACGCATCAGGGAAGAAGGAAGCGATTCATGGACCGTCTGATCTATACCGCGATGACTGGCGCAAGCCAGGCGCTCGAACAACAAGCCGTCGTGGCGAACAACCTCGCGAACGCGTCGACCACGGGTTTCAAGGCGCAGCTCGCCGCGTTCCGCCAGGTGCCGATGTCGTTCGAGAACCAGTCCGCCGATGGCACGACGCGCACCTTCGTGCTCTCGTCCACGCCGAACGCGGACTACTCGGCGGGGCCGGTGCAGCAGACCGGCAATCCGCTCGATGTCGCGGTTCAAGGCCCCGGCTGGCTGTCCGTGCAGGCGGCGGACGGCAGCGAGGCGTACACGCGCGCGGGCAATCTGCACGTCGATCAGAACGGCCAACTCGTCACGGCGAACAATCAGCCGGTGCTCGGCGGCGGCGGCCCGCTGTCGATTCCGCCAGGCGCGGAAGTCACGATCGGCAAGGACGGCACGATCTCCGCGCTGATTCCGGGCGACCCGCCGACGGCGATCGCGGTCGTGGATCAACTGAAGCTCGTGAATCCCGATCCGGCGACGCTCACGCGCGGCGACGATGGCCTCTTCCGGACCGCGACCGGCGACCCCGCCGATGCGGACCCGAACGTGGTCGTCGCCGGTGGCGCGCTCGAAGGCAGCAACGTGAATCCGGTCTCCGCGATGGTCTCGATGATCACCAACGCGCGGCAGTTCCAGATGCAGACCAAGCTGATGGAATCGGCGGACCAGAACGAACAGTCGGCCAACAAGCTGCTCAACTTCTCCTAAGCGGCGAACGCAAGCTAAACAGGATACGAAAGAACATGAATCGCTCTCTCTACATCGCCGCGACCGGCATGAATGCGCAACAGGCGCAAATGGACGTGATCTCGAACAACCTCGCCAACGTGGGCACGAACGGCTTCAAGGGCTCGCGCGCGGTGTTCGAGGATCTGCTGTATCAGACCACGCGTCAGCCGGGCGCGAACTCGACGCAGCAAACCGAACTCGCATCGGGCGTGCAGCTCGGCACCGGCGTGCAACAGGTCGCGACCGAGCGCCTCTACACGCAGGGCAATCTCCAGCAGACCGGCAACTCGAAGGACGTCGCGATCAACGGCCAGGGCTTCTTCCAGGTGACGATGCCCGACGGCACGACCGCCTACACCCGCGACGGCTCGTTCCAGACCAACGCGCAAGGCCAGCTCGTCACGTCGAGCGGCTATCAGCTGAATCCGGCGATCACGATTCCGCAGAACGCGACGTCGATCACCATCGGTTCCGACGGCACCGTGTCCATCACGCAGCCGAGCAGCACGGCGAACACGACGGTCGGCGCGATCCAGCTCGCGACCTTCATCAACCCGGCCGGCCTCGAAGCGCGCGGTGAAAACCTGTTCTCCGAGACGGGCAGCTCGGGCGCGCCGAACGTGTCGCAGCCGGGCCTGAACGGCGCGGGCTCGCTCCAGCAGGGTTACGTGGAAGCGTCGAACGTGAACGTGGTGCAGGAACTCGTCAACATGATCCAGACGCAGCGCGCCTACGAGATCAACAGCAAGGCCGTGACCACGTCCGACCAGATGCTGCAGACGCTCTCGCAGATGCAGGTTTGAAGTAACGCTTAACCAGAGTCACCACGATGTCGCCTACTCAAATCCTCTCGCGTGCAACGATTGCCGCGCTCATTGCAGCGCTCGGCGCGTGCGGCCTCGTGCCGAAAGAGCCGATCGTCCAGCAGCCGATGACCGCGCGTCCGCCGCAGCCGCCCGTCGGCACGCGTTCGCCCGGTGCGATCTACAACGCGGGCTACGCGGGCCGGCCGCTGTTCGAAGATCAGCGTCCGCGCAACGTGGGCGACATCCTGACCATCGTGATCTCGGAAAACGTCAACGCGACGAAGTCGTCGGCGGCGAACACCAACCGCGCCGGCAACGGCTCGTTCGCCGTGCCGACGACGCCGGCCCTCTTCGGCGGCCTCTTCAACAACACGAACCTGTCGGCCACCGGCGCCAACAAGTTCGCCGCGACGGGCGGCGCGAGCGCGGCCAACACGTTCAGCGGCACGCTCACGGTTACCGTCACGGACGTGCTGCCCAACGGCAATCTGATGGTGAGCGGCGAAAAGCAGATGCTCATCAACCAGGGCAACGAATTCGTGCGCTTCTCGGGCGTCGTCAATCCGACGACCATTTCGGGCACCAATACCGTGTTCTCCACGCAAGTCGCCGACGCGAAGATCGAATACTCGGCGAAGGGTTACATCGACGAAGCGCAGAACATGGGCTGGCTCCAGCGCTTCTTCCTCAACGTCGCGCCGTTCTGATCATGAATCCGTTTCTCCGTTTCGTTTCGTTCTCGCTCGCGGCCGCGCTCGTCGCGATCGGCTCCGCGCCGCATGCACACGCCGAGCGTCTGAAAGACCTCGTTTCGTTCCAGGGCGTGCGTGACAATCCGCTGATCGGTTACGGTCTCGTCGTCGGTCTCGACGGCACCGGCGACCAGACGATGCAGACGCCGTTCACGACGCAGTCGCTCACCAATATGCTCGGCAATCTCGGCATCACGGTGAACTCGGCGACCACGCAGAACATGCAGTTGAAGAACGTCGCCGCCGTGATGGTGACCGCGACGCTGCCGCCGTTCGCGCGCCCCGGCGAAGCGATCGACGTGACCGTGTCCTCGCTCGGCAATGCGAAAAGCCTGCGCGGCGGCACGCTGCTGATGTCGCCGCTGAAGGGCGCGGACGGCCAGGTGTATGCGATGGCGCAGGGCAACCTCGTCGTCGGCGGCGCGGGCGCGAGCGCGAACGGCAGCAAGGTGCAGGTGAACCAGCTCGCGGTCGGGCGCATCTCGGCGGGCGCGATCGTCGAGCGCGCGGTGCCGTCGGCGTTGCAGCAGCAGGGCGGCGTCATGCAGATGGAACTGCGCGAGATGGACTTCGACACGACGCAGCGCATCGTCGCGGCGGTGAACAATCAGTTCGGCATGGGCACGGCGCTCGCGCTCGACGGCCGCACGATTCAGTTGCGCGCGCCGCAGGATGCGAGCGAGCAGGTGTCGTTCATGGCGCAGTTGCAGAACATCGACGTGCGTCCGGCGCAGGCCGCCGCGAAGGTGATCCTGAACGCGCGCACCGGCTCGATCGTGATGAACCAGATGGTCACGCTGCAGAACTGCGCGGTCGCGCACGGCAACCTTTCGGTGGTCATCAACACGAAGACGGCGGTGAGCCAGCCGGGCGCGTTCTCGAACGGGCAGACGGTGGCGGCGAAGGAATCGTCGATTCAACTGAAGCAGGACAGCGGCGCGCTCAAGATGCTGAACGCGGGCGCGAATCTCGCGGATGTCGTGAAGGCGCTCAACGCGCTCGGCGCGACGCCGGCGGATCTCATCTCGATCCTTCAGTCGATGAAGGCCGCGGGCGCGCTGCGCGCAGACCTCGAAATCATCTAAGGAACGAAAGCGCATGAACTCGAACACGACCGGCATCGCCAGCACCGCGTTGGCATCGACCGATACAACGAGCGGCTTTTCGAGCCTGTCGAACCGTTTCGCGCTCGACACGCAGGGCTTCGACGCGCTGCGTGCGCAGGCCGGCGCGAATCCGCAACAGGGACTCAAGGAAGCGGCGAAGCAATTCGACGCGGTCTTCACGCAGATGATGCTCAAGAGCATGCGCGACGCGACGCCTTCGGACAGCCCGTTCGAATCGAACGATACGAAGTCGTTCACGTCGATGCTCGATCAGCAGCTCTCGCAGCAGATGTCGTCGAAGGGCATCGGCGTGGCGGACATGATGCTCAAGCAACTCATGCGCAACGCGGGTGGCCAGCCCGACGCGAGCGGCAAGGGCGGCGCAGGCGCGATGAACGCGATGCAGGCGCTCGGCGGCATGTCGGGCGGCAGCGGCGACCTCGAAGCGAACGCGGGCAACATCGCCGCGATGAACGCGATGGCGAAGGCATACGCGGCGGCGCAGGCCAACAAGACAAGCGGGTCGCTCGCGGGCAAGGGCTATACGGCAGCGGATTCGCTCGAAGCGCCGGCGCGCGGCAACGGTTCGGACAAGGTCAACGCGTTCGTCGACCGCCTTGCGGTGCCGGCGCAGGCCGCGAGCGCGGCGACGGGCATTCCGGCGCGCTTCATCATCGGCCAGGCGGCGCTCGAATCGGGCTGGGGCAAGCGCGAGATCAAGAACGCGAACGGTTCGACGAGCCACAATATCTTTGGCATCAAGGCGTCGAGCAACTGGACCGGCAAGACCGTCGATTCGGTCACGACCGAATATGTCAACGGCCGGCCGCAAAAGGTGGTCGAGAAGTTCCGCGCGTACGACTCGTACGAGGAAGCGCTGACCGATTACGCGAGCGTCATCAAGAACAATCCGCGCTATGCGCCGGTGATTCAGGCATCGCGCGATGTCGCGGGCTTCGCGCACGGCATGCAGAAGGCGGGCTACGCGACTGACCCGCAGTACGCGAAGAAGCTCATCTCGATCATGCGTCAGATCGTCTGACGCAATCAGCCGATGTTTGCGGCCGTCTTCTTGCTGTAGAAGGCGTCGCATGCGCGAATTCCAGTGCGCGGACAGCGCGATTGTTCGGATCTTTTACGGCAGCAAACGTTTTACGTTCGTAGGGACGGCGCACCACATACATTTTTCGGTGGCCAACCCTAAACTTTCGAAGAAGTATGCCGCTAACCTGAATAATCGAAGTGCTGGACCGATTCTGGTTCGGATCGACGCGCGACGTTCGACGAATCGGGCGGCGCGAGCACAATGAACACGGCTAGCACCATGAACACCTATCTCAAGCATGACGTTGCCGACGACGACATCGCGCCGAACGTGGATTTCGGCCGGCGCAATCCGCTGGAAATCGGCGTGGCGCTGCGCAATCTCGCCAATCGCGGCGACTTTCTGACGGCGCAATATGGCGACGGGCAAATCGTCACGCGTTTGCTTGACGTCGATGTGACCGCGCATCGATTCACTTTCGACTGGGGCGGCGTGGCGGAGCAGAACCGCGGCGTGCTCGCCTCGCAGAAGCTCGTTTTCAACGCGGCGCCGGAAGGCGTGCGGGTGGAATTCACGACGCCGACGCCGCGTGAGACGGTGTTCGACGGACGCTCGGCGTTTGAGGTCGAGTTTCCGCCGGTGCTGTATTACATGCAGCGGCGCGAGTATTTCCGCGTCGAGGCGCCGGTGCTCGATCCTTATATCTGCACGGGCTCGCTGCCGGAAGGGGACCGGTTTCGCTTCGAGGTGCATGATTTGTCGCTGGGCGGCGTTGCTTTGCGCACGACGGATGAGCGCGTTGCGAATCTCGAGATGGGCATCGTGATTCAGGATGCCGAGCTGCATTTCAGCGCTAATGGAAAGGTTACGCTGGATATGAAGCTTGTTTCGCATCGGGAATCGACTACGGCGAAGGGTGATTGCCGATATACCATCGGGTTCAAGTTTGTTTCGATGCCGGGGTCGGCGGAGAATACGCTGCAGCGGCTTATTACTCAGCTGGAGATGAAGCGGCGGTCGTTGGCGAAGTAGTTTTTTTCGCTGGCTCGTCGCTGGATCCCGGATTCGTGTCGGTCTATTGGCACTGCCCCTCCCCGGGGCGGGGGTCACTTTCTTTGCTGCTGCAAAGAAAGTAACCAAAGAAAGCAGCTCGTTTAAGCCCGCGGTCACACGCAGTTTGGCCATGCTTGCCAGCCCGCGGTGGCCCTCGCCTAAGTGTCGCCCCCAAAGGTCCATTCGGGCTTGGCTCGCGCACGGTCTGCCGCATCGCATCGCTTGCGTCACTGGTTCAGCACCAAATGGCTCCGGCCCGCTTCGCGGCCGACGGGTCAATCGGGTTTGCGTGCGCACGCGTACTTGCTACGTTTCCATCTCACTGCATTCGCATCCCACTGGTTTCCCTTGCATACCCAACGGCAGCGCGTAGCGCTGTGCCGATGCTATCTCGTGCTGAACCAGCGCGCTTAATGTTATGGCTCGGCAGACCGTGCGCGAGCCAAGCCCGGTAAGTCCTTTGGGGGCGACACTTAGGCGAGTGCCACTGCGGGCTGGCAAGCATGGCCAACGTGCGTGTGACCGCGGGCGTCTCGAGCTGCTTTCTTTGGTTACTTTCTTTGCAGCAGCAAAGAAAGTGACTGCCGCCCCGCACAGGGGCAGTGCTAATAGACCACCGCGAAACCGGGATCCGGCAAAAAAACCAAAACCAAAGAAATAAGCCATAAAACTCCCGCTCTTCCAGCAATAGCCATTGCAGCCCCCCTCCGATAATGGCCCCATCGCGACAACCGTCCACAAAGCGCGCAAACGCTCAACTTCCCCGGCAATCGGCCGATATACAAAACAGCCATGCGGCAGCGCACGCTCAATCGCCGCCTCACCAGGATTCACGCATGTCCAATAACATCTTCAGCATTGGTCTTTCCGGTCTGAATGCGGCCCAGTGGGGCCTGACGACCACGGGACAGAACATCAGCAACGCCGCGACGCCGGGCTATACGCTCGAGAAGGTCTCGTATCAGGAGTCGTCCGGTCAGTTCACCGGCTCGGGTTATCTCGGCAACGGCGTTCAGGCCATCACCGTCACGCGTCAGTACAGCCAGTACCTGACGACGCAAGTGAACAACACGCAGGCGTCGAGCAGCGCGGCGAGCACGTACTATTCGCTGATCTCGCAGCTGAACAACCTCGTCGGCGATCCGACCAAGGGCATCGCGCAAGGCATCACGAATTACTTTTCCGGCCTGCAGTCGGTCGCGAACTCCGCGAGCAGCACTGCCGCGCGCCAGTCGCTGATGAGCAGCGCGCAGACGCTCGCGGATCAGATCAACTCGGCCGGCCAGCAATACGACCAGTTGCGTCAGAGCGTCAACACGCAACTGACGAGCGCCGTCTCGCAGATCAACAGCTACTCGCAACAGATCGCCGATCTCAACAAGCAGATCAACATCGCCAGCGCGGGCGGCCAGCAGCCGAACCAGTTGCTCGATCAGCGCGATCAGCTCGTCACGAATCTGAGCTCGATGATCGGCGTGCAGGTCGTGCAGCAGGACGGCAACTACAACGTGTTCATCGGCAACGGGCAGCCGCTCGTCGTCGGCAATACGCAATACGGGCTGCAAGCGGTGCCGTCGGCTTCCGATCCGAGCGAACTCGCGGTCGCGTTCAAGAGCCGCGACGGCACCACGCAAACCGCCGCAAACACGCAATACGTCGACAACTCGGCGCTCACGGGCGGCGTGGTCGGCGGGCTCATCGACTTTCGCACGCAGACGCTCGATCCGGCGCAGGCGCAACTCGGCGCCATCGCGACGAGCTTCGCCAGCCAGTTGAACGGCCAGAACGCGCTCGGCCTCGACCTGAACGGCCAGCCCGGCGGCAAGCTGTTCGCGACCGGCGAACCGAACATCATCGCCAACGCGCGCAACCAGGGTACCGGCACGCCGACGGCGACGATCGTCGATGGCACGCAGCCGCCCGCCAACGATTTCACCGTCACCTACGACGGCAGCAAGTACACGGTGACCGACCCGGCGACCGGCCAGCAACTCGGCTCGATCGATCCGGCGACGGAGACGCAGAAGACGATCAACGGCCTGAACATCGACGTGTCTTCGCTGACCGGCGTGCAGAAGGGCGACTCGTTCACGATTCAGCCGACACGCGCTTCGCTCGACAACTTCAAGCTCACGACGAGCAACGGCGCAGCGATCGCAGCGGCATCGCCCGCGGTGACGTCGGCGGCAAGCACGAACACGGGCACGGCGTCGATCTCGTCGGCGACGGTGACGAGCAACGCGATGTCGTCGGACATCAACCTGAAGTACAGCGCGACGGCGAACGGCTTCACGTCGGACGTGGCGGTGACAGTCGGCGGGACCAGTTACGCCGTCGGCCAGACGATTCCCTACGATGCGACGAAGGGCCTGACGGTCTCGGCGAACGGCGTTTCCGCGACCATCAGCGGCACGCCGAAGGACGGCGACGCGTTCAAGATCGCGCAGAACAAGGGCGGCACGAGCGACGGCAGCAATGCGCTCGCGATGGCGAACCTGGTGTCGTCGAAGTCGCTCAACGGCGGCACCGAGACGCTGACGAGCTCGTACGCGGGCTACATCAACACGATCGGCAACACGACCAACCAGCTCAAGGCGACGAGCACGGCGCAGACCGCGCTCCTGACTCAAGCAACTTCGGCGCAGCAATCGGTGCAGGGCGTGAACCTGAACGAAGAAGCGGCCAACCTGATTCAGTATCAGCAGCTCTATCAAGCGAACAGCAAGGTGATTCAGACCGCCGCGACGCTGTTCCAGTCGCTGCTCGGCATGTTCAACTGAGGTTAAACGCGATGCGGATTTCCAGTTCCCAGTACTTCAACATGAACGTCGCTTCGATGAGCGACCAGCAGAGCACGCTCGCGTCGATGTATCAGCAGATCTCATCGGGCAAGCGCATTCTCACCGCGTCCGACGATCCGCTCGGCGCGGCGCAGGCGGTGCAGCTTACGTTGAAGAGCGGCGCGCTCGCGCAATACAGCACGAACCAGACGACCGCGCTGTCGTCGCTGCAGCAGGAAGACTCCACGTTGAGCAACGTGAGCAACGTGATCCAGAGCATCCAGACGCAGATCGTGCATGCGGGCGACGGTTCGCTCACCGATTCGGACCGCTCGGCGGTCGCGACCGCGATCCAGGGTTTGCGCGATCAGCTCTTCGGTCTTGCGAACACCACGGACAGCGACGGCAACTACATCTTCTCGGGGCTAAAGGGCGGCACGGCGCCGTTCTCGAACAATGCGTCGGGCACCGGTGCGAGCTATTCCGGCGACCAGGGACAGCGCACCGTGCAGATCAGCGAGGGGCGTTCGATTCCTGTCGGCGACACGGGCCAGTCGATCTTCCAGAGCGTATCGCCGATGGAAAGCGATCCGGTGTCGCGCGCGGCCGATACGAACACGGGCACGGCGACGATCAGCGCGGTGAGCGTGAGCGACACGAGCAATCCGGGCAACGCGAGCAAGTACACGATCTCGTTCTCGGTTTCGCAGACGGATGGATCGACGACCTATTCGATCACGTCGGATCCGGCGGACAACACGCTGCCGACGAACGTGGCCTACACGGGCAAGACGGACATCACGCTCGGCGGCCAGAAGGTGACGCTCGACGGCACGCCCGCGGACAAGGACTCGTTCACCGTGCAGCCGGCGGCGAGCGAAAACAACGACATCTTCGCGACGCTCGACACGCTCGTGAACGCGCTCAAGCAAACGACGGGATCGCCGAGCGCCGGGGCAGCATTGACGAATGCGTTGACGACGGCGGGCACGAAGATCAACAACACGTTCAACAACGTGCTGTCGGCGCAGACGGTGGTGGGCGGACGCGAGCAGCAAGTGCAATCGACGCAGACCGCGATGCAGACGAGCCAGACGCAGACGGCGAGCGACATCGCGAATCTGACGAGCATCGATCTGGTGTCGTCGATCAGCCAGTATGAGTTGACGCAGAATTCGTTGCAGGCCGCGCAGATGGCTTTTTCGCAGATTCAGAAGATGTCGTTGTTTGATTACATCGGAAGTTGATTTGGGGTTTTTTGCCCTTTGGTATCGAGGGAGCATCGGCGGGGAACCGCGGTGCTCTTTTTTTTCGCCGGATCCCGTATTCGTGGTGGTCTACTAGCACTGCCCCTCCCCGGGGCGGGGGTTACTTTCTTTGCTGCTGCAAAGAAAGTAACCAAAGAAAGCAGCTTCTCACCGCCCGCGGTCACACGCACGTTGGCCATGCTTGCCAGCCGTCGATGGCACTCGCCTAAGTGTCGCCCCTAAAGGCCCAATCGGGCTTGGATCGCGCACGGTCTGCCGCCCGAGAGGTTTCAGCGCGCTGGTCCAGCACCAGATAGCTTCGGCACAGCGCTACGCGCTGCCGTTGGGTATGCAAGGGAAACCGTCGAAGAAGAGGCGCACGCCAACCCGGTTGACCCGTCGGCCGCGAAGCGGGCCGGAGCCATTTCGTGCTGAACCAGTCTGTTGCGTGGTGCGATGTGTCGGACCGTGCGCGGTCCAAGCCCTTATCTGCTTGTGGGGGCACTCGCTACTGCCGGGCCATTAGGCCAATCGCCTGTGCCGCGGCCGGCATGAAGTGCTTAGGCTGGGGATAGCTGTTTCTTTGGTTACTTTCTTTGCAGCAGCAAAGAAAGTGACTGCCGCCCCGCACAGGGGCAGTGCTAATAAACCATCACGAACACGGGATCTGGCGAAAGCAAAAGCCCCCCTAAAACCCCCCCACCACCCGCCCCACCTCCACAATCCCCACATCGAAAATCCGCTGAAAAAACGGCATCAAATTAGGCACCATAAGCTGCAACAAAAGCAACCCGACGAGCATCGTCACCGGAAATCCGACCTGAAAAATCCCGATCTGCGGCGCAGCGCGATTGAGAATCCCGAGCGCGAGATTGGCGATCAACAGCGCCGCCACGATCGGCAACGCGAGCAGCAGTCCCGTCGAAAAGACACTGCCGCCATATCCCACAAGAACGCGCCACCCTTGCGCATGCGACGCCGCCGCAACGACGTTCGCCTCGATCGGCACACTGTGAAACGTAGCGATAAGCGCACTGATCAACTGCAAATGCCCATCAAACACGAGAAACGCGAGCATCGCGAGCGTGTTCAAATAGCGCGAAACGACCACCGCATTGCCGCCCGCGCGCGGATCGTAAAGCATCGCGAAACCAAGGCCCATCTGCTGGCCGATGAACTCGCCGGCCGCATCGACGGCGGCGAACGCGATCTGCATCACCATGCCGATGGCCGCGCCGATCAGAAACTGATTGACGATGATCCACACGCCCGCCGCGGAAAACACCGTCGCCTGCGGCATGGCAGGAAGCGTCGGCGCGACGATCAGCGAAATGAACGCGGCGACCGCAATCTTCACGCGCATCGGAATCGCCATGTGGCTCAGCACGGGCGCCGTGGCGATCAGCGCGAGGATGCGCACGAACGGCCATAGAAACGCCGTGAGCCAGCCGTTCAGTTGCGCATAGGTGACGGAGAACATCGAACGAAACTCAGCCCGTGATCGCGGGCGTGATCGTGAAAACATGACGCATGTAGTCGAGCAATGTCGACAGCATCCACGGACCCGCGATCACCAACGTCACGGCGACCGCGATCAGCTTCGGAATGAACGACAGCGTCGATTCGTTGATCTGCGTCGCCGCCTGGAACAGGCTCACGACCAGACCGACTACGAGCGCGACCAGCAACAACGGCGCGGCGAGCAACAAGGCGACGTACATCGCCTGATGCGCCATCGTCATGACGGATTCGGGTGTCATGCGCGTCTCCTCAGGATACGAAGCTTTGAGCCAGCGAGCCGATCAGCAACTGCCAGCCATCGACGAGCACGAACAACATCAGTTTGAACGGCAGCGCGATAGTCGTAGGCGACACCATCATCATGCCCATCGACATCAGCACGCTCGCCACCACCATGTCGATGATGAGAAACGGAATGAAGATCGTGAAGCCGATCTGGAAGCCCGTCTTCAACTCGCTCGTGATGAACGACGGCACGAGCAGCGACAGCGGTACGTCCTCCGGACCGTTCATCGGCGCGGCCTTCGAAATGCGTGCGAAGAGCGCGAGATCCGTTTCACGCGTCTGCTTCAGCATGAATTGCTTGAACGGCGCGACGCCGCGCGTCATCGCCTGATCCATCGCGATCTGGCCATCGGAGAAGGGCTTGTACGCGTCGGTGTACGCGCGATCGAGCACGGGTGACATCACGAAGAACGAGAGAAACAGCGCGAGGCCGACGAGCACCTGATTCGGCGGCGTGCTCGTCGTGCCGAGCGCCTGGCGCAACAGCGACAGCACGATGATGATGCGCGTGAAGCTCGTCATCATCAGGACCATCGCGGGGAGGAACGAGAGCATCGTCAGCAGCAGCATCGTCTGCACGCTGAGCGAATACGTGGTGCCACCGTTCGGGCCGGGGCTCGTGTTGAAGGCCGGCAGGCCCGCCGTGCTCTGCGCGAACGCGAGATACGGCATCAAGCCGAGGAAAACCGGCAGCGCGATCTTCACGCCACGCACGATATTGCGACTGACCTGCATTACTTGCTCCCGCCTACGAACTCTTTCGATAGGCTGGATTGTCGGCCAGGCGGTTGTCGAACGATGGCGCGAACAGAGGGGAAAACCCGCGCCAACTCGTTCTATTGCGAAGCGCCCGCCGTAAACGAACATCGGGCGTTCGATCCTTGCGGACCACGCCCGATGCATCGGTCAAACCGAACGGACTTACTTGACGAACTTCTGGAGCCGCTTGTTGGCTTCGCCTGCGAGGGCGTCGCGGAACTTCGCGCCGAAGCTGCCGGCCGACGACGGCGCCGTAACGCCCACGCCTTCCACTTCCGCCGATCCGGCGGGCATCGTGTGCAGGAGACGCACATTGCCGGGACCCGCGCCGAGCACGAGCCACGTATCGCCCACTTCGACGACCGCGACGCGCTCCTTGTTGCCGAGCGATGCACCGCCCACCACCTTCACGAGACCGCCGCGCTTGCCGCCGTGAACGCCGAACTTGCGCGCGAGCCACGCGCAGCCGAATACGAAGCCGATCACGACGACGAGCCCCACGAGCGTCTGCAGCACCGCGCCGAAACCGAGCGACGGCACCGCCGTGCCCGCGCCGACGCCCGAGGCGATCTGCGCGGCGTGGTTCACCGCGTTCATGTCGGCGGCGACGGAAAGGAGAGGCGCCGAGCAAAGCAGCGCGACGGCCAGGCGTTTCATCGATTCAGCTTCCGGATACGTTCGGACGGCGTGATGATATCGGTCAGGCGGATGCCGAACTTGTCATTCACCACGACCACTTCGCCCTGCGCGATGAGACAGCCGTTCACAAGCACGTCCATCGGCTCGCCGGCGAGGCCGTCGAGCTCCACGACCGAACCCTGCGCGAGTTGCAGCAGGTTGCGGATCGCGATCTTCGTGCGCCCGAGCTCCACCGTCATCTGCACGGGGATGTCGAGAATCATGTCGATGTCGTTGCGTGTCGACGGAGCCGCCGCCTTCGACAGCGGCTGAAACACGCCCGCGCTCGCTGCCACCGGCGCATCGTTGCCGTTCTGCTCGGCGAGCGCGCTCGCCCAGTCGTCCAACAGGAGCTCGTCGCCTTTTTCCTGCGCGCCGGGCGCATCGTTCTGCATCAGATCACTCATATCCACCTTCCTTCATCGTGTCGCTTGCGCTGATCATCTTTTGCACGCGCAGCGCGTATTGACCATTGAACATTCCGTAGCCGCATTCCATGACCGGCACGCCATCCACTTTCGCGACGACCTGTTCCGGTATATCGATCGGCAGCACGTCGCCTGCGCGCATGTTGAGAATCTGTTCGAACGACGAGCGGATCTCGGCGAGATCCACCGTCAACTCCACTTCGGCCGATTGCACCTGCTGCGACAGCACGCGCACCCAGCGGCGGTCCACTTCGAGCGCTTCGCCCTGAATCGGCGAGGAGAGCACGTCGCGGATCGGCTCGATCATCGAGTACGGCATGCAGATGTGCAGCGTGCCGCCCGTCGAACCGAATTCGATCGTGAACTGCGTCACGATGACGATCTCGTTCGGCGTCGCCACGTTGGCGAACTGCGTGTGCATCTCCGAGCGCATGTATTCGAACTGCAGCGGCTTCACGCTGCGCCACGACGTCGCGTAGTGCTCGAACACCAGATTCAGCAGCTTGCTGATGATGCGCTGCTCGGTCTGCGTGAACTCGCGGCCTTCGACGCGCGTGTGAAAGCGCCCGTCGCCGCCGAACAGGTTGTCGACCACGAAGAACACGAGGTTCGGGTCGAACACGAACAGCGACGTACCGCGCAGGGGCTTCACATGGACCAGGTTGAGATTGGTCGGGATCGGCAGGTTGCGCGTGAATTCGCTGTACTTCTGCACCTTCACCGGACCGACGGAAATTTCCGCCGAGCGCCGCATGAAGTTGAAGATGCCCACGCGCATCAGGCGCGCGAAGCGGTCGTTGATGATTTCGAGGCCGGGCATCCGGCCCCGGACGATGCGTTCCTGCGTCGCGATGTTGTACGGACGTACACCGACTGGCTTTTTCTCGTCAGCTTCCTGATCGATTTCGCCGGTGACGCCCTTGAGGAGGGCATCGACCTCCTCCTGCGACATGAACTCTTCGTGGCCCATGACTCTTTACTCGCTGATGCGGCGTTACTGGACGACGAATTCGGTGAACAGCACCTCTTCGACCCGCACTGGCTTCTCGGCCGAGCTCGCCGCGGTTTCGACCGCTGCGCGCAGCTCGCCCGCGAGCTGTTTCTTGCCGTCGACGGTCGCGAGATCGTCGGGGCGTTTGCCGGAGAGCAGGAGCAGCACGCGGCTGCGGACTTCGGGCATGTGCTCGGTGACGAGCAACTGGACCTTTTCGTCCTTGAGCTTGAGCGTGAGGCCGGCGCGCAGATAGTGCATGGTGCCGTCGTCGGACTGGAGGTTCACCGTGAGCGATTCGAGCGGGAAGAACACGGGCGGCGGTTCCGGTGCGGGCTTGGCCGGGCCGTGATTCTTGCCGAGGAAAAAGTAAGCGCCGCCGGCTCCCGCGCCGAGGAGCACGATCGCGCCGACGGCGATGATCAGGATCTTTTTGAGCTTGCCGCTCTTCGCGGGAACGATGGGTTGCTGGTTTGCGGTCGTGGTAGCCATGAATGCGTGCCTCTTTCGATAGGGTGAATTGTTGGCTATCGCCGTGTAAAGCGATGGGTCGAACAGAGGGGGGATTTGGGGTTATTCCATCTGATTGCTTTTGTCTTTCGACTTGGGGGGCTTTGTTGGGTTAACGGGGCGTTTTCGGGAAACTTGTGTTCGTGTCGGTCTATTAGCACTGCCCCTGTGCGGGGCGGCAGTCACTTTCTTTGCTGCTGCAAAGAAAGTAACCAAAGAAAGCAGCTATCCCCAGCCTAAGCACTTCACACCGGCCGCGGCACAGGCGATTGGCTGAATGGCCCGGCACTAGAGAGTGCCCTCGCAAGCAGACAAGGGCTTGGCTCGCGCACGGTCTGCCGCCCGAGACGATTCAGCGCGCTGGTTCAGCACGAAAGAGTTCCGGCACAGCGCTACGCGCTGCCGTTGGGTATGCAAGGGAAACCGTCGAGGAAGAAGCGCACGCGGACCCGGTTGACCCATCGGCCGCGAAGCGGGCCGGGGCCATTTCGTGCTGAACCAGTGACGCAAGCGAAGCGAGGTGGCAGACCGTGCGCGAGCCAAGCCCGATTGGGCCTTCGAGGGCGACACTTAGGCGAGGGCCACCGTGGGCTGGCAAGCATGACCAACGTGCGTGTGACCGCGGGCTTAAGCGAGCTGCTTTCTTTGGTTACTTGTATATTGATTCCAGGTGGGCGGAAACTGATCTCTTCCCCTCACCCGAAGCGGTAGCCCGTTTGTGTTACATGGGCTCGCAGCCCGAAAGAAAGCTGGTG
>NZ_JACSUE010000030.1:0-47446 GCF_014384845.1 Caballeronia sp. EK | reverse complement strand
TGCCGAATGCACCCAATGAGGTTTGGTCAATCAATTTCGAGATGGATTCGCTTGCCAGCGGACGGCGCCTGAAGTGCCTGACAATCGTCGACGATTTCACTAAAGAGACTCTCGACATGGATGCCCAGCGCCAGATAGACAATGGAAGTGAATTTTTCGGCGACTTTTATCATCGCGATCGTTGGATAAACGATCTCTTAAGACACGCCGAATTCGAATGTGGCACACAGTCGCTTTCAAAAGGCGTTATTCAGACCTTCCTTAAGTCGTAAAACGTCCTTGATCATGCGCATGTTCATCCGGTGCGCGGGCATGCTCTCTCCGGCAAAAGCCGGCGAGCATAGCTCGCGTGGTTGATGTCATGCGCAACGCCGGTCCTGCCGTCCGGTTCGTTCGGTCACGATCCCGAAACGGCCGGTCGCCTTCGTCCGAAATACGCACTCGTGATTGGAGAGCTACGACCATTGATCAATTCATCGAAATCGTTGACTCATACATTCGCTGGTACAACGCAAAACGGATCAAACTCTTGCTCGGCTCCCTGAGCCCGGTCGAATACCCGCAGAGTCTTGCAATCGCGGCATAACTCAGTCCAAGAAAATAGCCGCACCCCCGATTCGTCAAACGGGGGAAGGTCACCAACGGCAAAGTATCTTCCCGAAATTAAGTTTCATGCACGATGCTCTTGAGAGGAGATTCTCGCAAGATCTCGTAGGACATTCATTAGCAAAGCGGGCGCGTCCTTTTTGTTTGACGAGGCAGCTGGCTGGGTGTCGCATGCCACCGACACTGATTCGCGCCGCTTTCAGTGTGAGCAGCCTTGGGGAAATCGGAATCACCCTGTTTTCTTGTCGCTTGCATCCGATTTGGTAGAGCTGCTCGGCGCAGGCCGTCGCTTGCGTAGCAGTAAGTGAAAAAGTCCACAAACCGAGGCGACTGCCAGTGCAATAACCAATGCAATGCAAAGCATTGGTGCTAGCTGTTCGAAAAGCCCGAAGTGAGCGAGCAGCGCTGCGCTGCCGACGTCGGCAGCGAAGCTTGGATGTGGCTCTATCCAATAGCAGTTGCATGCAACAGCGGTGGCATTGCCATAATGTTGTGGTATTCCATTAAGCGTTCGACTTTCCTGTTTTCGCGCATAAGCTCTTTCGTGTATGCGTTTGATCTGCCAAATATCGTTGATCCTCCTCGCCATAGCATTGAAAAAAACAAAAGCGCTAGACCCGACCAAAAGAACCACTCCGTGGGCCGCAAGTCGCGCAAGGGAAAGGAAAGGCTTCAGGAACGGAAACATATTGTTAGACATTTTGTGAAATTTGTGAAAGAGACGCCCTTTACGGGCGGCTATTATCACGACAATCGTTACGATGATCAGGATTTATCTGGGCGACATTCCTTTCAATTTTCGACCAAGACCTCGTTGGCAAAGTGGAGTTCCGAAAGCCGCTTTCACGCGAGCAGTGGCTCGCATTCTTCGCCGCGCTTCAGCACTGTAACGTCGTAATGGAGGCCGCCGCCAGCTCGCATTGAATCGCTCGCCAGAACGGCCAGCGCGGACATTTTATCAAGCTTAACTCACTGAACTTCGTGCGTCTCCCGGGAAGAGTGGCAGGACCAACTTCGCTGATGAGGCAATTTTTGAAGCTGCGTAGCGACCGTCATTCCAATTCGTAACGCCGAAGACGGCATCGCTGCAAAATCCTCGAGTACTTCACTGGCTTAGCCGGGCTTTCGTCCGCGATAGAGTAGCGGACGACCAACAAGTAATACTATGTCGAAAAGCGTTTGAGATAACGGAGCAATACGGACATCTCTTCAATCGCCTGGTGATGTGTGCAGCAATTCCGCCAGAGCAGCGTTGGGATCGAGTCAGGTACGTGTCGCTGCATTCGCTGGGGAGCCGCGCGCGATGTAGTCCGTGGGTAATGCAGGCGCACTGCGGATTGCGGATTTATTTTACCGCATTCATTAAGGCGCTGTGCGGCAAGGAAGCCGCAGGCAGCTATGCTTAGCGATGCGTGATGATGAAATCTGCGCCACCCACGTCTCGAAGTGTCCAAGGCCGAACTCCTGCTTGAGGTCCTGGTAGTCACGCTCAATGCGCCAGCGCGTCTTGGCAACGTGAACGAGATGTACGACCGCCGTATCGTCTGGCAAGCCAGTATTTGGTTGGTTCGAGCTCGCCACTGTGCCACTCGATAAGCAGCCATTCTTCATCGCGCAGCGCGGCCCTCCAATAATCGCGGTGCGAGGCCCGCACGCGCAACGCCGCAAAGCGGGAACTCAGGGCGGTACGCGTACCTTCGCGCCACGAAACGATCTGATAGCGGGATGGTTCGAGCGCAAGCGCAAGCTCTTTTACTGCGACGGGATTATGTCCCGGTACCCGTCGCTGAGGCTTCTCGGTCGGCCAGCCTTGCCTGTTGGAGATTCGACAGCCAGTGGCACGAGGCCCGGTGGCCATACGCGGGTGGTCGACTGGATACTCACGGCGTGTTGCAGGCCCATTTCACTAACGCCGTCACGAAACGCCGTGTAGTTCCCATAGCCCGCATCCGTCCGCACCACTCCATTCGGAGCACAGCTTTGCCGTGCTTCGCGCAGCTGTTTGATGGCGATCTGCGGCTTGGTCGCAAACCCAATCTCCTCGGGAACCCCTGCCAACCACCGTCTCGCCGGATCGTCCGCCATTCCTTCGGAAGGTGAAGCTGATAAGCGACGGGCAGGCTCGCCTCCGTGGTGGCTACCGACAGGGTCACGGCTACCTGGCAATTGCCCTGCTTACCCAACTGCCCGCAATATTGCCGCGCCACGCCCACCGAGTGCTTTCCCTTCTTCGGAAAACCGCTATCGTCGATGATCCAATACAGCCCGCTTGAGGGATTCATGTGCGGCAATACCCAGCGACGAACCTGTTCAACTAATGCGGCGTCAGACCATTCGGACTTTGAAACGAAGTGATGCAGAGACTGGTGCCGCGCGCTTACGCGGTGCGGCTCGAGATGGGCCGCCCGCGGCTCAACCCTCGAGGCCGGCACGACGATCACTGTGCCCAATTGTGTCGTTTATGTGTCCAGCTACTCGTCGAACGATGCTTCCCAGTCCATCGCTTCCTCATCAAAAGGATGAAGAGGCTCCTATAATGCCAGCATCTCGGGTAGAGCAAAATTCAACTACTTTCTACTAGACGTGAGCCAAAAACAAGGCTCGCCTCTTAACGATAAGATAGTAACAGTTGGCTGAGGAGCTGATCCCAACCGCCGACTAGCACGAAAACCAGTATCTTGAACGGAAGCGAGATTGTCATCGGCGACACCATCATCATTCCCATCGCAAGCAAGACATTTGAAACCACTAAATCGATCGCAATGAAGGGAAGAAACAACAATAGACCAATCTTGAACGCCTCTACAATTTGGCTCATGGCGAATGCGGGGATCAACAACAGTAGCGAGTCGTCGCGCACTCGGTCTCGCACTTCCGATGGCCAATTCTTGCGAGCCGTATCGCGAAAGAACTTGAGCTGTGCTGGAGCTGTTTGTTTGAGAAGAAACTCCCGATACGGATCAAGTGTGTCGTCTGTTAATCGGGACAACAGACCCGAATCCGCAGGCAAGACGGCAAGTCGGTTCTGGACCGCCAGACCTACTGGCGCCATAATAAATAACGACAAAACAAGTGCTAGTCCGTACAATGCAATATTCGGAGGAATTTGCTGAATTCCAAGTGCGTTGCGCAGCAACGAAAATACAATAGAAAGTTTAAGGAATGACGTACCCATCACCACTAAGAGTGGCAGCAGCGACAACAAAACCAGCAAGGAAATCAGTTCGATGGATTGGTTGGCAATGTTCATGATAATTTGCTTATGCAGTACCTGCTTGCGCAGGAGGGCGACCGCCAGACCTGATCGTTGGTTTGTCTCATTGTTGATGGACGAGTCCTATCACATGCATTCGCTGAGCTGTACGGCGTCTTCTAATCAACAGGCTATAACTACCTCGCTGGCTTTATGCCTCTTTAGCGCAATATAGCTATGCTCACCAGTGGCCCTCTGCCCTTTCGATCAGGAGAGCTGCCGACCTCCACTGCTTCGCAAATGCGCTTGGAATCATCCTCCAAAACCGGCGCAGAGAATCACGCTCAAGGCAGGGCACATTCTGCCGGATCTGCGTGCGCCCCGTTATGGAACCGATCGTGAAAAGGGACCAAGGCTGATCGGTCGAGTACGTGAGATCGGAATGCCCTTATCAAGTGGTACGCAGCTTGCTCGAAAAGCAACGGTTGGATATCAGCTAGCGCCCCGGAGAGAGACAAATCGAGCGAGCTTCCGGGTTCGAAGCGCAGAAGACAATCGGCAGCGGGATGCCCAAAATACAGCTCGCATAGGGCCGCGCGTACTTTAGCCGCTCGCTGCTCCGATTGAACTCTTCGCAGGGAGCATATCTAGCTGGCGCGACTAGCGGTGCGTAAGCTCTGTCGCGACACATAGGCTGACCGATGGGCACTTGCTCGCGTGGATCGAGCTGAACGGTGTCAAAAAGCGAAGCCAGCCAGGGAAACATCGCGTCCAAAAGTTGAGCTTTGATAAGACATCCTTTGCCACGCGAAGTATCCATGATAAGTAAGGTACTTGCGCTTCACGCTATAGAGTACCATGCGCCGCGCGGCGCAGTCATGTCCGAGGCAGTCGTAAGCCGTCGACCGACTATAGCGCTATCAAGCGTGAGCCCTCGTTGCGCGACTCGAATCTCGCGTTCGGATAGGATATTGCGTCTTTTAGAATGTGTGGCGACCCAATGAAAGCGAGATCGGGACAGCGAGCTGACGCCGAACGGCAGGCATGCGTCTGTGGAAGACCGGCGCCCGATACAATGTGTGTCTCGCTTCCTAAGAGCCAAAATAATATCCTTCGAATTTAAGTCCCTCGCTCGGACGAATCCAGCTCGATGAGTTACGACGTACGGGCCCGAAGCTTCACTCCTACAGTAAATTGCTCCAGAAGTTTGGCGGACCTACGGCTGCACGGAAGATGTTACGCCGCGAAACGTGCCACCGTCACGGAGCTGTTCTGCCGCATTGAGGCGGTTCACAACCGTTACTCTCGTCATTCGTCGATCGGGTTTCGTACCACCGCCCTAGACCCTTAACATCCGATTGCCAGTCAGATACGGAAAACAAACGTACCTTGGCGAAGGTGGGACGCGTGAACACTATCGAGCACTCGGTCTACTTATATCAAACGAATATCAGCTGTACACGTAGCACAAGCGCTCCGATTGTCTCGACCCGTTTCACATGGTCCACCCCGGGCAAAAATGGCACGTACTATATCGAAGTGTTGACTGTCGATGGTCCAAGCCAAGAGGCTGACGCATTGTCAACTGTGTCGGTCTTCGTTTGCATCCGGTCGAGACCTGAGTTTAGGGGTAGGCCGTGGTAAGTTTCAGGTAAAGACCGGATGCGCTGCTCATACATATATTGGCAGCATAGAGCCCATGGACAAAATGATTGACCCTCTTCGTGTATTGAACTGGCTGGCCGCACGAATCGTCGCGCCGCATTGGGCGATAGCCTCGACAGTTCTAGTTGGCGAGCTCGGTGCACGTGCAATACGCGCCCGCAGTTTCGTGAACGGAGTGACAATAGCTATGACGCTGGATCGGCCGCCCGACCGCGCAGCTGAAGCCTGTCTGCTCCTTGCTGCTACGCCAGAAGTGTCTGATGACTCGCTTTACCTAGCAGAATCGCAACTCTGGTTGCTACGTCGATATCCGGTGTCACTCACAGAGACTGAACTTGATTTGCTCTTCAAGCAACAATTGGCACTTGCGGCCTTGTTGGCCTTGAGCAGCGGCGCCGACGCGGTTCCTTTGCCGATTGCGGGAAGGTACGCATGAGGCAACTATATCCAGCCCTTATCATACTCATTGCGTTTTCTGTGAGCGCACAACCTATCGTTTGGCAGGGCCCACCATTCTTTGTATCTAGTCGGACCTCTACTCTCGCATCAGTGCTTAAGAGTCTTGGCTCGAATTATCGCTTGCCAGTGGTGGTTAGCCCGAAAATCACGGAAATCTATGTTGGCGAGTTGCATGACAAGCCGCGTGGAAGCGCCCTTATGGACCTGGCGCGATTGTATCAACTATTGCCATACTACGACGGGAGTGCCCTTTACGTTTATAAAGCGACGGAGGTCGATAAGGCGCTGCTCGCTCCGGTGTATTTGAGCGGATCGGAACTGTCACGTTTCATCGAGTCGAGTGGTTTGTTAGACGATGCTTCCTGTCGACTGAGTCGCATGGGGAGCGCTAATGCGCTGCAGATCAGTGGTGTGCCAGTGTGTTTGGCTCGAGTGTCTGCGCTCGCAAAGCAGCTTGACGAGCAGAATCTGAATCAAGAGCAGAACAGGGAAGCAATATCCGTTTTCCCCCTTAAATACGCAAATGCGGCCGACACCAATTATGCGTATCGTAACCAAGCCGTTGTGGTGCCTGGTGTGGTGTCGGTGCTGCGCGACATGACACAAGGGAGGGCGCTGCCATTGCAGGACAACAAGACGCCTGTACCGGTGGACGCGAGCGGACTCCCGATGTTTTCCGCGGATTCCCGCCAAAATGCAGTGTTGGTTCGTGATCGTAGAAAGAACCTAGCGCTATACGCCGATTTGATTCCACAGTTAGATCGAAGGCAAGTGCTGATCGAGATCTCAATGTCTATCATTGATGTTAATGCTTCGGACATCAACGAACTCGGCATTGACTGGTCGGCTTCAGCTCGGATTGGTGGAGGAGCGATCAGATTCAACAGTGGAGGTGCGCTAGCGTCAGATAGCTTTTCTTCCTTGGTTTCAAGTTCTGGTGCTTTTATGGTGCGTCTTAGCGCTTTAGAGGAAAAGTCAAAAGCAAAGATCGTGTCACGCCCATCTGTTGTAACCTTAGACAACGTCCAGGCTGTACTAGATCGTAGTATCACATTCTACACAAAGCTAGTGAGCGAGAAGAACGCGCAGCTTGAGGCAGTCACCGCAGGCGCGTTGATGCGGGTAACGCCACGGTTAATTCATGAAGACGGGGGTGATCGGGTCTTGCTCACACTCAATATCCAGGACGGCCGTCAAGACAAGCCATTGAGCCGTACCGAGGCGTTGCCACAAATTCAGAGCGCGGAAATCGCCACGCAGGCCAGCCTGAACGTAGGTCAGGCACTGTTGCTCGGCGGTTTTGTTCAGGACGAGAAGCAAGAGGGACTTCGCAAGATCCCCTTATTGGGCGATATTCCCCTATTGGGCAGGTTGTTCCGTAACACCGAGCAAAGTGAACGCAGTGTAGTGCGTCTCTTTTTGATAAAAGCTGAGCCGTTGTCTCTCGGGTGAGGGCTATTCTATGGAGGCAAGATTCAAGCTTAAGCTGCTCAACGGTCCACTCTCCGGTCGGGAGCTATTTCTCCCGCTTGGCTCGTTCACTGTTGGAGACGACGAATGTGACTTGGCCCAGCCGCTAGACGGTAAGGTTACTGCTAAGCTGAATGTATCGATACAAGAACTGACTCTTTTGACTGATACACCTTGTTGGGTATCCGGACGCCCACACCGGTCTGGGCCGCTGCCTCAACATAGGTTTATCGATCTGGCCGGCTTGCACTTCACGTTTGGTGTCACAGATGCTCCGTTACCTGAACTGAGCTTTAAGCGGCGACGAAGTCCTAAGCGACGCGGTTGGTTGACGGTTGCTGTCTTAATTGTTCTAGTTGCAGGCTTAGGTTGGGTTCTGACTCGGCCCATGGCGTCTGGCGCTCGCCTCGCTCTCGGTGACGTGGTCTCACGGAGCCGAGATTTCGTCTCCGGACTGGACGGGCTGCGACTGGATGGCGCGCAGGGTTGGCTGCTCAGGCCTCAAGTGACGCCAGACGGTGCGCGCGTGGCGCGCGATCTGGTAGCGCGAGTTCAGCGTAGCCATCCCGAGCTCGGGGCGCGCTGGCTGGATGATGGGACATTGGTACTCTCTGGACGTTGTCGAAACTCGGAGCAACTGGGCTCAGCAATCGAGCAACTGCGTTCGCAGGGCGTGCGAATACAACAGATGGCGGTTTGTGACGACGAATTGGAACGTTCGGTGCGCGCGCTGCTGGCTGATTACGGTTACAGCAATGCATCGGTTACGCTGACTGACGGCGACCACATCTATATTGATGGGCCAGTGCGAGACGATAAGCTCTTTCCGGTGCTGGTCGAGGCGCTCGACAAGATGCCCGGCTTGCGCGACTGGCAGCTCTCGGACGGTAGAGCGAGTGAGCTGGCCGAACTGCTCGCCCGGTTGCGGGCAGCAAATCTTCTAGGAGGAATTAGTGCGATTCGAAGTGAGCAAGGATGGGTTCTATCCGGACAATTGGACCCGGTACGCCAGACAGCGCTCGAGCATGTCGTTGCTCTGTGGAACGCTGAGCCTGGGCGTGCTACTTCGTTGCGCTTCGTCAGCGTGGCGAGCATAGTGCATGCCGCGGACTACTTGCCGGCGGCAATCTCGAGCATCAGTGGGAATGCGGACGAGCCGTTCTTGGAGCTAGCGAATGGGACTCGCTTGCAGCCCGGTAGTGCGGTGTTGGGAGGTATGCGCATCGTCGACATCAACCCAACGGGCATTTCACTTACTAACGATCATCGTCTGCTCTTCCTGTCGTCCCAGCGTTGAGTAGAAATATGCAACTACTTCAATCGACTGAGAGGCTTGAATGCACACACTGACTGAACTCGAAGATCGACTATCCGCTGACAACCTTGGGGTCTGGCGTCGTGAGCTGCGCCTCACGCTGGAGGCTGCAATCGACGAAATTTGCATACGACAGCGCCAGCCACAGCAGCCGGCTGCTCATTTACTCGCGTTGAGTCGGCAGCACTTGGCTTGTCAAGCGGCGTTGCGGGTGATCGATATTGTATGGAACCGTTGTCATCGTAGCGGTATCCAATTCAGGCCATGACCTGATAGCACGTGTCCTGCGTCCGCGCGATCATGGTTTCATAGTAAAAAAGGGATACGTGATGGCGACGCTACAGATTATTCCGTTTGCACAGAGGGGCGAATTTCGGATCGTTAGAGAAGGGCCGGCGGTGGTAGGGCCGTGCGTGCTGTTGGTGGCTGGCTCCCCTACGGTTGATTTGCCTTTGGATTGCAAAGCATTCCACTTTACAACGGCAAGTGTGCAGTCGGTGTTTCGCGAACTCCAGCAGCTGATGGTGGGCGGCCATCATAGTGTAAGAGTCGATGCGATTGTTACAGTTCCAGCCAGCGAGGACGTGCTGCGGGCGGTCAAGCAGCTTGCGGAGGTCGATGCCGAGGCGATGCTACGTTTCGTGCTCGCGTATAGCTTGACTCAGGACGGCTATCGTTGCACAGCGCTACTGCGCCATATCGTGGCGGCCGATAGAAGCTTGTTCGATTTTGTGCACAACCATCGGTTGGAGCATTGGCCGGTCTCACGCTATGCCGACACACTTGGATTGTCGCAACGAAAATTCAATGAACTCTTCAAGGATAAGTTCGGTGTTTCAGTCAAGCATTGGTTACTAGCGCAGCGGCTTGAGCATGCTAAGTTGTTACTAGAGACATCACCGAAGAAAATAATTGATGTTGCGTTGGAATCTGGTTTTGGGAACGCCGCCCATTTTTCAGATCGATTTCGGCGTCATTTTGGTGTTTCACCCCGTGGTGTTCGCGAGAACACGCACTCTTATGGGAACCACGCGCCAGTGCAGCGTCTCACGAAAGGGAAAGTACTATGAACATAGATGCCATTGCAGCAGGGATGGGTAATCAGATCACTCGTATTGCTAGCGATGCCGACGCCGCGATGAGGTCTGATGTGGTAAACAATCCGGAAGATATGCTTAAGGCGCAGTTCGAATTGAACCGATATTCCGTGATGCTCGGTTATGAGAGTTCCGTGTTGAAAGCACTCAAGGACATGATGATGGGTGTTATATCAAAGATCGGATGAGAGCAATGAGATCACCGTCGCCTGATGTCGTTCGCCTGATAGTCGAGACCGGTTTCGCCGCCGTTAATCACGGGTTGCGCCCCGAGATAAGGGATATTCTCGCTGCAGTTCCGGATCTAGTCAATGATTCTTCACAGGTAGCTCGTGTCGAGGCGATATTGTTGTTTGGGCTCGGGCATCGGCGGGCAGCCGCCGCACGATTAACTACGCTTGATGTCCCTGAATGTGGGGTTCTCCGCGCGATTTTGAAGCAACCATGATGGGAGATTAATTCATGAATGTTCTGCCTTTAATCGGTGCCGCATCTGCAGTTTTGCAAGTGAGTCAGTCATCGGCAACCGTGCCGTCCGACGCGGCCAAGGAGCGGTTCGCTGCTCTGCTTGATAACCCGGAAGCTGTGAGTTCTCCTGATGCCTTACTTGCGGCGCAGATGGAGCTAACGAAGGTGACCGTAGGGGCAGATCTGACAGCGAAAGTTGCTGGCTTACTGACTCAGACAGTAAATAAACTGGTGAGTATGCAATGAGGCTTCGGATCTTGCTGCTGTGGGCGTTGTTGGTGCTTGGCGGTTGCAAGAGTGAGCTTTACAGCAATCTGGACGAGGCGGACGCGAACCAGATGCTAGCTTTGCTTATTTACAATAAGATTCCTGCTAGCAAGACAGCGAGTAAGGAGGGCGTCGGTCTATCGGTTGATAGCGATCGTTTTGTTGACGCTGTCGAAGTATTGCGCCAACACGGCCTACCCCAGCGCAAGACTGCAACCATTCAGGACTTGTTCCCGTCAGGGCAGTTGGTGTCTTCTCCGGAACAGGAGGAAGCAAAGCTGAACTATCTTAAGAGTCAACAGATAGAGAAGATGTTATCCAGCATTGACGGCGTGATTGTTGCCGACGTTGCAGTGGCAAGACGGAGTCTGCGTGACGATGAGACCACAGAACCAGCGTCCGCGGCTGTGTTCATCAAGTACAGCCCGGATGTCAACTTTACGATGCGCGAGGCTGAAATCCGCGCGCTTGTACGCAACGGGATACCGGGTCTGGATCCGGGGCGAATTAGTCTTACCATGCAGCGGGCCGATTACCGATACATGACGCCGGCAAAGATGCCTGAAGCAACATCTGGGTCGATGTCACGCTTGCTTATTGTTGGAGCGGGAGGGGTATTGTTGCTGCTCCTAATTGTGACTGTGATTTGGCGGCTATGGAACCGGAAAGGGATTTCAGCGTGAGTTTGGGCCGACGTAGGCTTTACTCGTTGTGGCATGAACCAGGACAGGAGATGGCCTCGGGTTGGTGGGGCACATTACGTCTGTCAAAGTGGCAAGAGCCTTACGCACGTCATCCATTGATCCGTCCAACGTTGAATGAGATGATTGCTCGGCGCTTGGGGCAAACGCGACCGGTTCCGAAGATGAGTCCTCTGGTAGAGGAGATGTTAACGAGTCGAATACGTCGCGAATGTCTGTGCGCGGCATTGGGTCTCATTTCTTTGCAGTGCCCCGACTATCTCGTGCTCCGGCGTTTCAGGACTGCGCTATCGCCAACCTTGGATAGTCGGGCATTGGATCAATTGATAGCACTGATGCCTTTAGACTCTATCTATCAAGCAAGGGTGGCGCCCGAGGATTTGCTGAGAACCGCCTTGCGGTCCGGCGTCGCTTGGTTGAGTAGCTCTGCAGATCCTGCGCTAGTCGTATGCCGTCTGCTCTGGGATCCGGCAGGCGGGACCATGAGTACCTTCGCTGCACCCGAAGCCGTTTTGGAGAAGCTCCTCAGGTGGTTATGAGTGCGAATCCGTTGAATATCGAGATGCTGGTGCTTCCGGGGACTCTACCTCCGGAGGATGTGATTCCTGCTGCGAATCTCGCCGCGCGCAGTGAAATCGAATCGCTTCGAAGACGGGCGTTAGCGGAGCTGGAGCAGGCGGAGAGGGATTCGATCGCCACGCGTGAAGCCGCGTTGCGCGCGACAGAAGAAGAGGTGGAATTGCTGAAACGCAGAGCGCGTGATGCTGCCATCTCCGACGCGGTGCGGTGGATGTGCACAGAGAATGATATGGAAAGGCAAATTGCCAGTCAGCTGACCGTGCGTTGGCGCAAACTAACTGCACAGATTATCGAGAAACTTCTGGGTAAGAGCGAGCATAACGAACTGTTGCTCCGTCGAGTCGAGCGCGAGGTCGCGGAGCAACTCCCACATGGAGCGCTCACCTTATATGTGGAGCCTGCAGCATTGATAACCGCAGAGTTGATTTTCGCCGATAGGCCCGAAGTGGTGGTCGTCTCCGATGCGGAGCTCGCAGGCGGACAGGCTAAGTTGGACAATGGGCTGTTCTGTTTACACCTTGACCAGCGAGAGTATCAGACGAAATTGATAGAGCGGTTAGTAAACACAGGCGAGAGGGTGAATCATGCTTAGATTGGATCAAGCGCAGATACCTGTTGTTCCAAGTGATTTAAATGACAGCTTCTCCGAAAAACCTAGGGTCGAGTCTCTTAGAGATGTATCTCCCGTCGCTCTCGCGCAGTCACAACTGAGGGAGGCGAAGAGCAGCGCGCTACAAGAGACTCAAGAAGACCTTGCTTTCGCCTTAGGCGGTAGGCTTAGAGACGCTCGCCGGGGCGCGGGCAGTCAAGAAGGTGTTCGTGGGCGGGTGTTAGCACAGAAGCTCCTTGCACAGATGGCCGTCGATGACTCAATTGAATTGGGAAACGTGCTAGAGGGATCGATGGTATGGCTGGATGCGCCAGAGTTATTGCCAGCGCTTCAGAATCACACGACTGACCCAGGGCAGATGGCGCTTATGCTCATGGGCGTGTTGGTCAGAGGCAAGCCAAGTAATCGACTACGGCGTAAATTGGAGAGTGCTTTAGAGGAGTTGACCGGTGACGATGACATGGCGTTGTCGCTGTTTGGTGTACTTGAATGTGGAGAGCATTCAGCCGGATTACACCGTCAGTTAAGGAGTCTCTATCATCGGGCCAGTGAATCGCGCCAGAAGCCGTCGCAATGGCTGAGTGCGCTCGGCGAGGGCGCGCACAGAAAACGTAAGCTCCGTGCGATGTTGCGCCTCTTGGCGTACGAGTTATCGATTAGCGGACAGCCTATCGTCGGTAGCCATTTGGCCGCGGTCATTGGCGATATAAAGCAACTACTACTCATGCTCGGATTGGAGGCCCATTGCGGTCAAATGGCTGCTTCACTATCGCTTCCGCTGGTAAACGGGGAGTCGCTATTGCGAAGTGTCGTGGTTCTGGTGGAGCAAATTTGGGTGAGCGCAGACATGGTTTCGGAGATGCTCCCGATTGTTGTCGCCGAGCAGCAATATCGGTTGATACACGCGCTGAGCAAGCTTGTTCAGTTGTTGCCAGACGAATGCTTTGTCGATTCTGAACACAAGGGTCAACTTGAAGGCGCAATCGCTGAGCTACGCGATCGATGCTTGGATAGTTGAGTCGATGTGTATTAGTCGCTATTTGATAGAACAGGAAGTCGGACAGATGGAGCGGCAACGTAAGGGTGAAGCACGGGTAAGATTCAGTATAATTTTCCGTAAGGCAGGGGCCGCCCTGGCTTGGGGAGTCAACGCGGGTTAGCATGCGGCTATTGCTGCATGGGGCACGTTTGTCAATACCTTTGTTTTGCTAACCATGATACTCTCGACGGTTTTTGTCGAGTGTGCGAATTCCCAGGGCGAGATCATCCAAGCGGCAAAGAGGAAGTCCACGATTGCACTGCGGCTACCGGCACCGCTAGTGCGAGATCGCCAGAATATTCGGCGGCCCGGCACCGAATAGATGAGAACAACTCTAACAGACCAAGGGGACGCAACTGGGCTCCGAACAGCTCTTGCAATTTGACGAGCTCGCACACGATGCCCGCCTGTTCGCGCCGGTGCCTCGGTAGGCGCGTCCGTTGCCAGACTGGTCGAGGATACATTCCGAGACGGGCAGGAAAGGCGTGTCGCTCGACCTGATGCGTGACGACTACAAAACCCAGGAGCCGGATGGGAGCGGTTATAGCTTGTGCAGCAAGTGATACGAACGCCGGACGGCGTCATTGCCGATGACGCTTCGCAGTCAAACCCACGTGTCCGGCGAAAAGCTGTTCATCGACGGTATCGACTAACCTGCTAACAGGCTCGGGAATCGGCGATCCACCTACCGGCGAGCCCCGCGAGCTCGAACCGTTCGTTGCCACGCCCGGCCCACGCAAATAGACGTACCCGGCAGTGACACAGATGCAGCAGTTGCAGGCATGTATGGCTGGTCTTTCGTGAACAGTAAGGGCTAGTGAAACGCCCCGAGAACCGTGGTGGCTGGGTGGCTTTAGGTAAGTCGGGTTCAGCGGCAGGCGTATCAACTTGACGTTAGTCGCTTGCCTCAGCTTCGGCGGCCGGAATATAGCTGAGGTGCCCATGAAACCGCGCTAACTCCAATATAGTTCGGCTCATGAGTTCAGGCGTGCAGCGGATTCATCAATCGAACGGTGTCCGCCTGCCTTGAGTTACAGGGCAGACTACCACGGGTAGACAAGCACATTGTGTATTTGGCAGATAATACGAGCTCAAATTCAAAAACTATTGAAACGAACCGATGCTATCGTTCGGTTTAAGTGTTGAGCTTGCGGCGGCAGATTCGCTGGAGTGATGTAAGAGCAATACCTGATTCGACAGAAGCCTGTTGAACGCCTTGACGGGCCGTGTGTAGTGGAAGTGACGGGTCGGCGCCAGCGATGGCAGAGGAATTGTTAATTGTCCTCCATACCAAAAATGGTCTGATTGGCGGGTGCCGGGGCGTGTATTGTACCATCCATTATTTCCGATGAAATCGCTCCGCGTTTCCTTCGGCTCACCGATGAATCATGCGAATGCCAGGATGAGGTGAGATTATGGCTCTTGTGAGCGGTGGAAAATGTGAAAATGAGGATCTTGTGAGCGATTTCAACACTGCCGAACGTTCGGTGCAGATCTCGGAGAATGATCGGTTGGATGTTGTGGTGAATATCATGAACTACCGCCAACTTGTTCAGCGATACGCTCGAGATGTAATTCACGTTATGAATCGTGTCTTGCTCAACGGCGTCAACGACGTTATTGGCGATGACTCAGTGGTCGCTCTCGTGGAGCCAGGGCAGATTAGACTCCCTCGCCTGCTGCCGGCGGGTCTGGGTTTTTCGGAGACACACGCTTCGATTGAGCGAATCTTGACCCGGATTGCGCCAGCGAAGGAGCTGCAGGGTCTCTTATCACTAGCAGCGTTGGAAGTGCATGCTTCAGCTGCAGGGGGCGTGCAGGGTGTGAGGGTCCTGAAGATTCCGGCGAGAGAGAGTCAAATGCACATGGCGGTAGCCGAGGAGGTCTTGTCAGCAGTGTCGAACAATCGATTAGCCTTGTCCCGTCAGCCTATACGACGTGTTGGAAAGGCAAGTGATGTATTGTATGATGAATGCCTAGCACGATTAGTCCTTCTGGACACTAATCAAGTTATGCCTCCGGGAAGTTTTATCCCGAGCATCGAACGTGCGGGCCTCGTGAGCGCGTTCGATCGGTTAGTGGTTAGATCGGTGATCGGCGAGCTTGCTGCAAACCAGGGCATGGTGCTTGGTTGCAACATTTCTGCTCAGAGTGCGGTCGAGGCTGCTTGGTGGCTACCTATTTTTGAGGAACTCGGGCGGCGGCCAGATATTGCGGAGAGGCTTGTGATAGAAGTCACCGAGAGCGCCCCCCTCGTACCAAGTAAAGGGCGCTCCTTTGTTCAGCGCTTGCAAGCGCTAGGTTGCAAGATAGCGATCGATGACTTCGGAGTGCATTACGGTATGGCCACGGGGATGGAAATTAAGTCTCCTGACATCATCAAAGTAGACGGTTCGCTTCTGAAAAATGCGAGACTCGGGGCGCGGGGGCAAGGACGCCTTATCGGCATATCTGATCTGGCAAGAGAGTTGTCTAGTATCGTTGTGATTGAGGGAGTTGAAGAGCCGAGCGATTTTGAGTTGGTTGATCGCGCGGGATGTCAGTGGGTTCAAGGCTACCTATTGGGCCGTCCGACCGAGCCAGTAGTACCCGGCCGCGCTGCCGTTTAAGAAGCCTTAAAAAAAGGAGGAGGATTTTCCCCCGTAACTCAGGACAGCCGGACGCCGGTAGATGGGTGACTCCGCTGCACATCTGAACTCGCGAGGTGAGCGATAATTCGGTGCGTTGTGCGGGTGGCGCTCATTGTAGTGTTCAAACGCAACGGCCAGACGGGGGAGGGTCATCGGCGTGTCAGTCTTATCCAGTATGCGGAAATTTTCAAGGTAGTTGTCGCCTCAACGATTAGATTTCAGGCAGCCTCTCTGTCTTGATTTCGGTGTTGTGGGGCGTCGCTCTGGTTGTCGATTCGATCCGGGTTCGGGCGCACAGCATCGACGCATTGTCAGTTGCGTGTGCGGCCTTTCCATCGAAGCGGATTGCATTGCCGGGCAGTCTCGTAGAGCGCCGCGCGTCGATCCAGAATGTCCTGATCGAGGTTGACATCACGCTGCGCCGGCGTCACGAACCGGATCGCGCTGTGACGATGCTGCTGGTTGTACCAGCGCACCGGTTCGCCCACCCACGTGCGCGCGGCCAACAGGGTATCGAATGCCTTGAGCGGGTAAGCAGGTCGGTACTTCAGGGTCTTGAACAGCGACTCGGAGTAAGCGTTGTCGTTGCTCACGCCCGGGCGGCTCAACGACGGCATGACGCCCAGCGCCTGAAGGGTAGCGAGCATCGTCGCGCCTTTCGTCGGGCCGCTGTTGTCCGAATGCAGAATCACCTGGGCGGGCTGTATCGCTTTGAACCGCGCCGGGCATGTAGGAGACTTCGGATCTTGGCTGTAATTGGAGATTTGAAGTATGGAAAGCGAAAGCAAGGTAAGGAAGCCCACCGGGACGCGATATTCAGATGAGGTGCGGGAGCGGGCGGTGCGGATGGTGTTTGAGCACCAAGACGAGTCCAAACGCAGGGGGTGGCGATCCGCTCAATCGCCCTCGAAGATGGGGATGTCGCGCGAGAGGCTTCGCAACTGGATCATTCAGGCTGAGCGCGAGCGTGGCCAACGAGCGGGCGCGACAACTTCGGAACTGACGCGTCTGAAGGAGCTGGAGCGCGAGAATCGTGAATTGCGCACGGCCAACGAGATCCTGCGTAAGGCCTCCGCATATTTCGCGCAGGCGGAGCTCGACCGCCGATCGAAGCCATGATCGCGTTCATCGACGAGCATCGCGACGTCTACGGTATCGAGCCGATCTGCTGCCTGCTGCTGATCGCACCGTCGACGTATTACCGGCATGCTGGGCGGCGCAGCGATCCGGAGCAATGGCCAGCGCGAGCGCGTCGCGATGCTGAACTGAAGGCCCTCATCCGGGCGGTCTGGGACGAAAACTTTGGCGTGTATGGTGTGCGCAAGGTCTGGCGCCAGTTGTTACGCGATGGCGTGAAGGTCGCGCGCTGCACGGTTGCGCGCCGGATGAAGGTGATGGGCCTCGAAGATGTGCGGCGTGGGCGCCGGATCAAGCTAACGCGCTGTGGGTCGCGGATTTTACCTACTGCTGGACATGGTCGGGCTTTGTCTACGTGGCCTTCGTGACCGATGTGTTTGCGCGTCGTATCCTCGGTTGACGCGTGTTGGCATCGATGAGGACTGACTTCGTGCTGGACGCGCTGAACCAGGCGTTGCACGATCGCCAGCCGCCGCCCGGGCTCATTCATCATTCCGACCACGGGTCGCAATATCTCGGCATTCGGTGCACCGAACGGATGGTGGATGCTGACGTTGAGCCATCAGTCGGAACAGTCGGCGACTCTTACGACAACGCTCTGGCCGAAACGATCAACGGCTTGTATAAGGCCGAAGATGTGCATCGGCGTTCATGGCGCACGCTCCAGGATGTCGAACTCGCCACGCTCGAATGGGTGCACTGGTACAACCACCATCGGTTGCTCGGCCCGCTCGGGTACGTGTCGCCGGCGGAAGCAGAGGAAGCTTACAATCACAATCTGGTGCTCTCCGCTCGTGCGGCGTAGCGCCAAACTCGGCGGTCTCCGACAAACCCGGCGCGGTTCAGTCCTTGACGATCTTGTGCAGTTGCATGTGCGTGCTCTCAATGGCGTTGGTCGTATAGACGATGCGACGCACCTCGGGCGGATAGGCGAAAAAAGGAATCACCTGCTCCCATTGGCGCCGCCACATGGCCGCGACGGTCGGAAATTTGCGGCCCCACTCGCTTGCGCAAAGGCGTCGAGCACCACGGCCGCCGCCTCGGCTGTGGCGGCCTGGTAGATCGGCTTGATGGCGCTGGCCAGAGGTTTGCGATCTTTGCAGCTCGCCAGACTCAGCGAATTGCGGATCAGATGCACGATGCAGGTCTGGATCTGGGCGGCAGGATAAACCGCCTCGATCGCTTCGGGAAAGCCGCGCAAGCCGTCGACCACCGCGATCAGGATGTCGTGCAAGCCGCGATTCTTCAGTTCGTTGAAGACCTTCAGCCAGAACTTGGCGCCCTCGGTCTGCTCGATCCACAAACCCAGCACTTCCTTGCGACCATCGGCGCGGATGCCCAGCGCCAGATACACCGCCTTGTTCTTGCCCGTGCCTTCATCGCGAATCTTCAGCCGCAGCGCGTCGAAGTACACGATCGGATACATGGCCTCGAGCGGGCGTTGCTGCCATTGCTCGACATCGGCCAGCACCTCGTCGGTGACCGTCGAAATCAAATCGGGCGAGACCTGCAGACCATACAGCTCCAGCAGATGGCCCTGAATCTCGCGCACGCTCATGCCGCGTGCATACATGCTGATGACGTGATCGTCGAAGCCGGGCAGCCGGCGTTGATACTTGCCGACCAATTGCGGCTCAAACGTCGCCTGCCGATCGCGCGGAATATCCAGGTTCAGTTCGCCGTTGGGCGTCAGGACCGTCTTGGGGCTGGTGCCATCGCGGTGATTGCCGGGTTGGCCTTGCTCTGTCTCGGTTGCCAGATGGTGGCTCAACTCGGCTGCGAGCATACGCTCGGCCAGTTGTTTCTTGAGTTGGCCCGCCAGCCCCGATTCGCTCAGGACCGACTCGGCATCCTTGTTCTCGACTTGCGCAAGCAATTGGTCGATCAGCTCATCGGAAAACAGCTTCGGTGCCTTCGGGTTCTTGCTCTTCTTCATCACGGTGGCTTCGGTCATAGGACGCTATTCCCGTTATCGTCTCATGACCTCGGCACACTAAAATTCTGACAGGCTCCGCACCGCCAGCGACAAACAGAACAACAGGCGCCGACAATCATCCGGCGACAACCAACAACAAGGAGCGACATCGATGACCGGATAACGACCGACAATCATTCCGGTCGACCGGCCAAAATGATTGTCGGTAAGCCGGCCGTGCTGCTTGACGCTATCCAATGCCCACTTCAGACGGAGCACTCCCTTGATTCCGCGCATGTTCGTTCGGTGAGCCGGCATCGTCGATAACTCCCAAAGGGGACTACCTTAATGCCGGCAGATTGGTCCATACGCAGCACCGCCATGACGAAGTCGACGATCCGTTTCGGTTTGCCGAACACTCATTCCGGGAATCCGAACAAGCATTTCGGCAAATCAAACAACCGTTTCGGAATACCCACGTCTTTGTTCGCCTTCAACCGAAACGCTTCTTCATCTTCTAGCGACAACCCTGTTCGACATCAACCGAAATCTCTGTTCTGCTTCGCCGAAATACGCACGATCACATTACCGCCGAACGACAGCCATTTCGCGAAGCCGTTGTACGAATCTATCTTGTTGGTGCTTGCAGTCACGGCCTGGCGAAGTTCCCGGCTGCCGACCATTCAAACAGAGAGGCCGTCCGCACGACATTGCCGAGTTCGCGTGCAGCGAGATACAGGCGGTTCTTGCGGCTCTCCGACCCAAGGCGGCGCAGCAGTAACGGTGAAGCAATCGTTCCCGCCTGGATCGACATAGCCACCTGCATGACCTCCTGCCAGTGCCGTTCGATCAGCACCCGTCGATGGTCGCCGTGAAAAAGCTGTCGATATGCCTGTAGTTCGTGTCGCTGTACGGGCGGTACAACTCGAGATCGTTTCAGTTGCGGATTCTGGGCATCAGCTTGATGCCCAGCAGATGGGTGAACGCAAACACGGCGGCAAATTGTCCCTGCGTATCCGCATGCACGGTGCAGGCCTTGACGGACAGGCCGCCTTGAGCAGCCCTTCGATTACATAGATCACTTCCCAGACGCCCGGAGGAATGAAATGCCGGAAAACCGCGATATCGTTGTTGGCGACGCGGCGGTATGCGACCCCCCCATTTTCCGGTAACGGAAGTGGTAGCCAGCAAGCAGATTATTGTCGTAGAAGTCGTACTGAGTGCCGTCGGCCGCTACCGTCTTGCCGTCGCCCCAGTGCTTTGGTAGATCGAGCCGCAGGTATAGCTCGATCAACTCGCGCTGCGCGGCCTCGAGCCTGTCACCTGTTGCTTCCGCCGCCGCGTAGCTCCGGTGCTTACGGTGGAAACACCTTCGCACCGCGTCAACTTCGGCTCAAGACGGGATGCGCCGACGGATACCAGGCTCCGGCACCTGCTCGTCCTGGGTTCGCGCGTCGGCACGCCCCATCATATTCGTCTTGAGCTTCCTCGGCCCGGACCAAATTCAAGGCAGTCAAACTGCTCGTCATCAACCTATAGAAGCGCGCAACGACGCGTTTGACGCTCTCGTATCTCGCGGTGAAGTCGAACTGCTCGATCAGATTCCGACCTGCCACGGAATTTTCGGAAGGGAGTCGTGAAGAAGAGCCGGTCCACGGAAGAACAGATGGTCGCGATCCTGCGACCTGGCCGTCACCTGCGTCCCAGTCGTTAGATCGCGCCATAGCCGTTACGTTACGCCGTTCGGTATCTCAGAAAAAGACCTTAACTGGACGGTTTTGACGCATATCAGAGTTCCATTGGATTCATTCGCCATGTCAGACATTGACACAATTGGACGGAAAGTAATTGTCTTGTCGACTCTAACCAACTTCTATAATAAACCGACAATTTCTTACGGCATGCCATGCTCCGCGCATCCTTGAATCATACTTATCGCCTCGTCTGGAACGAAGTTCGGCAAGCCTGGGTCGCGGCCGTCGAATTTGCCCGTGTCCGGAGCATGTCCTGCAAGCGCACCGCGAAAGTCCGGCGGGGCACGGCGCTGGCTCTGCTCCCGACCATCCAGAAGGTCGCACTGGCTCAAACCAGTGGGCAAGGCGGCACCACGTTCCTCGCGATCTACGCCGCTCCCCTCACATCCAATTCGTGCTGCGTCTCACTCGAACCAGGGCCCCCGAGTACAGCGGCGCCCTCGCCGACGTGGCTTTGGTGTGGTGGAGCCAGCTGGCCCGTGTTGCACAGACTAGCCGGTTCCGATCCACGCCTGTATGCCTTTGCTCAAACCGATTCGTTGAGGCGTACGCGGCGCAGTTTCTTCAACAGTCCGGAGCTTAGGCGCGCATAGTGCGCATAATCCAGCGAAATTGGTCTGCTCCGAAGTTACTTCGTGGAGTCGAAGAAAAGAAAAAAGTGTGTGTCGCAATATGAGACCGCGCCTCACCAACGCGCTTGGCAGAATATGCGAGTCGACAAGATGGCGGCAACGTTTTGTACCCAACCAAGAGATGGTCACTAGCATTGGTGTTTTCAAAATATCTTTTGTGCGAAGACACTGAGAAGTTTCTATGAAACGGTTGCTTTTGAGAGACTCGCTCTCCTTTCGTCTTAGTTTGTCGTTAGGAATCGCTACAGCGATTTTCTGGTTGGGGAGTGCAACTATCGCATTGTCCTTCGAATTCCGAGACAGTCGAAAACTGTACCTTCGGCACTTGGACGCAGAAATCGCAAGTCATGTGGCGCGACAACGCATAGAACTACAAAACATACAGAACGACCTTAGAATTCTACTGAGAAGCTGGAAAATGCTACCAGACGGCCATTCTGAGAATCGTCGATATCTGGTGGCTCGCTACGTCGAAGAGAAAACTAGTCGCAAGGGCAACCAAGATCTCATCGATCGCGCGAAGTTGTTTGTCGAGACATACGGAAATTCGGGAATAGAAAAGTTCGTCAATACTTTTGTATTGTTCAATCAGGGCTACGCGATAGCGGGAGCTGATAGCGTATCTGAGTGCTGTACGGGAACTGATACCCAAGATCGTCGCAACATAACTGAGCTGCGGCAATTGCTAGCCAAGGACGAGCTGATCTGGGGGGAACCCTATCGGACCGTCGGTGGGGAGTGGCATGTTCCGGTAGGCAGTATGGACGCTCGCACGGGCGCGATTGTAGGTATTACAGTCAAACTGTCTTCGAGTTTTTTTCCGCAAGCACACCTGGATGTCATGAATGACGCTTCGTTTATCTGGCTAGATGAACAAGGGAAACAACTGACGCCGTCGCCGGAATTGGTGCCTTTGGATTTGGCGAGGGCTTTGTCGAGATGCGACGGCACTCACCCGCAAAGCGCAGGAGAGATGCAAGTAAATTGCACAACGCTCACGTCGACGGGCTGGCGTATGGTCTACATCTATCCGTCGGTCTTGCTACGCGAACTAGCATGGAAGAACCTGGAGGTATGTCTTCTGGTAACGGCTATATCGTTTATCCTGTCAATTCTCTTAATCTATATTATTCTATGGACTCGTCTGGGGCGCCCGCTTGCTATCTTCATTCAATCAATCCGGACACAGGACCTCGTTGACGAGCAGTTACGTTTGCCTCAGGAACGGAACGACGAACTCGGTCATTTTGCCCAAGCCTACAATGGCTTATTAGATGCCGTACAAACGAAGAATGGGATGCTTGAAGCAAGAGTGAAGGAGCGCACGTTTGAGTTGGACGAAGCCAAGTGTCGTGCAGAACGGGCCAGCAGGAACAAGAGCGACCAGCTAACCAGCATTACTCATGAAATACGGACTCCTCTCAATGGCCTCGTTGGCGCATTGACGTTACTTAATACAACTATTTGTGATAGATATCAGCGTAGTTTGATAGATACTGCGCAAAAGTGTGCAGATCACTTGCTGGAGATAATAAACAATCTTTTAGATTTTTCTCGGATCGAGTCTGGGTATGTGTTGCTGACGCAACGCGAATTGGACCCGTTCGTTCTTATCGATGAGGCCATGCTTAATGTACAGCTACCCGCTTTAAGAAAGTCTTTGACGCTACGGGTCGAACTTGCTTCGAGTTTCCCACCACTGCTGATAACCGACGGTCTGCGACTGCGTCAGATTCTGATCAACTTGCTCGGCAATGCTGTCAAATTTACGGGCCAAGGTAGTGTGACATTGCAGGCCTGGAGGGCGGATGGAAAAATCTATTTTAGCGTGCGTGATACCGGGTCCGGGGTTCCAGCGGAGTGGTGGGATGAAGTATTCGTTCCTTTTAAGCAATTTGATAGCCATGTCGTTGGAAGCGGGTTGGGCCTTACAATCGCACGCAGCTTGGCTCAGTTGTTGGGCGGCGATCTATATCTAGTTCCTGTCGATAGCGGTGCCTGCTTCCAGCTTGAACTACCCTATGAAGGAGGCAATCTGCAATTGGTATCAGATCGCGGTGAAATCACCGCGCCGGCATCATTGCATTCTCAGTTGCGTATTTGGGGTTTTCGGCCCGTTGTAGGTGACAATGAAGCATTAAGTGCACCGGAACTCGTTTATCTTCCGGCAAAACTGCGTCAACGACTCCTGCTGGACTCCACGTCGAATGATAATCCACTTGATGGCGAAATTCCGATGTCCGCGTGGGCGCTAAAGGTGCTCATCGTAGACGACGTTGAGACGAATCGAGAAATAGTTGGGCAGATGATACGACTGCAGGGGCATCAGGTGTGGGAAGCCGCAAGTGGCGAGGCAGCCTTGGTGTTGGGGTGCTCTCATGTTTTCGATTTGGTACTGACGGATGTGCGCATGCCAAGTCTTTCCGGTATCGACACGATATTGTTGTGGCGAGACGAGGCTAGCGCTATGCTGGATTCGGATTGCCCCATCATAGCGATTTCGGCAAACGCACAGCCCGGTGAGCGTGAACGGCTGCTGCAAGCAGGTTTCAACGAGTATTTGACTAAACCGCTTACTTTGCCCATGTTGGCGCGTGCGCTTGATCTTGCGGCTGATCTGCAGCTAGTGCGAGGGATGGAATTGGCTGCTAACGTTCAATGCGGAAAGCCCATGCTAATCGCTGATAAAGCGCGATCATCCTGTATAGGTAACGAATTGCAGCATTCTTATCAGCTTTTAAGAGAGGCTTTGTCCGCGCAAGACAGGGAAAGCTATATTGCCATGTTGCATAGGCTTAAGGGCGTCGCTGGACAGGCCGGACTTCGAGCGCTCTGTGAATCAATCGAAGACCTCGAAAATGGTCTAAGTAGGACTGGAATGATGCAAAAAAGTGTGCAGGAGGTGGTTATGCGATTGATCGAGGTCGAGATCGAGATGTTTGCTCGCTCCGAGCTCTCTGAGGAAGTCATATCGTGAACGGTTTTCCGAGCTTCGATGTATTTTTGGATGATCAGGACGTTGAACAATTTTCGGATCGTTGCACGTACTGGTCATTAATGTGTGGGCGCGCGCAGAGCGAATGGTGCTTTAGTATCACTCCACTCGGTTCTGAGTAGTGCCTTATCGAAGGCGCTGAAGAAACCGGGATAGGTGGTGCGCCGCGACTCGAAGAACACACCTCGGAATGCCCCAAATGGGTAAAGGAGTATTTAGCATGGTCGTTGCTGCCCCACTTCGCATTTTGATCGTCGAAGATCATACGCTAATCATTGATGGCATACGCAATCTGCTTGCCAATCAACCGCGATATGAAGTCGTAGGCGTTGTCTCGGATGGGGTAGCGGTTCGTGAAGCTTGCCAGCGGTTGAATCCCAGCCTGGTCTTGCTGGATCTGGGTTTGCCAGGCATGGACGGTATCGACATTATTCATCAATTGCTACGTCGCTGGAAGACACTGCGTATCGTTGTGGTCACCGCATCCACTGAGGAGCGCCGTGTCCGCGCTGCGATTACTGCCGGGGCCTTGGCATATGTACTCAAACGAAGTTCGCAGCAAGTGTTGCTTGCCGCGATTCAACACGCGGCGATGGGAAAGAGCTATATTGACGCAGCTCTCAAGCCGGAAACATTGGATGTCGGTGAGCGTGTATTAAGAGAGACGATGCTTACATTACGTGAACGTCAAGTATTGAAGCTAGTGGCTGAGGGATGGCGTAATCGTGAGGTTGCGGAACTTTTGACGATTAGTCTCAAGACAGTTGAGACTCATCGCCTTAACCTAATGCGGAAGCTTGATGCCCACAATGCTGCAGAACTGAGTAACTGGGCACGACGCTTGGGATTGCTGGAATATTAGGTTCCGGTGCAAATGACGCGCCGGCGGATCAGCTAAGGGTTCCGGCTGAACGGATTGATAACCGAGGATGCGCGAGCTGAAGAGCCGGGACGGCTTTGTGGTAGTAAGCGTCATGTATCATGTGCCTGACAATTCAAACGATCGGACACTTGGCAACGAGTTTGAATTCGAACTTCACACCGGTGCTCGAGGGTTTGCACTATCCGCCTCATGTGATCTTTATGTGTGTCCGCTGGTATGTCGTATCCGCTGATTGCAGCTACTTGGCGAGGACATAGCTGAACAACTCGCACGAGTTGCAGCCGGGGTCAAAGTCATTCGCACCGGGACTGTCAGGGTTTTCGTGTTCAAGGCAGTTGAGTTATTCAAACATTGACGATGATGGTTTGACGGCTAAGCGCCTGGTCGTGTAAAGCGATCCTCGTAGAGGATCGCGAACTGGCGCATGGCGGCCTTCCAGTCGTGAGCAGCGCGATGCCAGTCGGCGGTGATGTTTCGCAGCGCCTGCCACAGTAGTTTGGTCGCCGGACGGCCACGTTGCCGAAATCGTCGGTCACGATCCCGAAACGGCCGGTCACCTTCGTCCGAAATACGCAGCAAGGTCTGGCGTCAGTTGTTGCGCGATGGGGTGATCGTCGCGCGCTGCACCGTTGCGCGCCTGATGAAGGTGATGGGCCTCGAAGGTGTGCGGCGTGGGCGCCGGATTAAGACGACGCAGCGCGATGATGCGGTGCCGTGCACGCTGGACCGGGTCAAACGTCAGTTCCGGGCCGAGCGGCCGAACGCGCTGTGGGTCGCGGATTTTCCTATTACTGAACGATCACCGGCTTGTATAAGGCCGAAGTTGTACATCGGCGTTCATGGCGTACGCTCGAAGACGTCGAGCTCGCCACGCTCGAATGGGTGCACTGGTATAACCACCATCGATTGCTCGGCCCGCTCGGTACGCATAGCCTGCGGAAGCAGAGGAAGTCTACATTCGGAATATGGCACGCTTCGCTCGCGGCGTAGCGCCAAACTCGGTGGTATCGACAAACCCGATGCGGCTCAAATGCAACGGGCGTCTTAATGCAGACGCCGCAGGAGTGACTTCTGCGAGACGATTTACAGATGATTTACCCATTTTGCAAAGATGCTTCTCGAGGACAAAAGTATAGTGGGTTGGGCGTAGAATCTCAGTCTATCCAAAATAAGTTCAACCGCATATTGGAAGGGAGTCGTTGTTATGCCTGGAACCTTGATAACACCGCGTGTTTTGACAAAAGCCTTTGCTCCCGAGCGCAAAACGGATATTCACCGTACTAACCAGTCTGGTATGCTACTGTATGCAAGAGCTCCGGCGGCGGGCGATATTGTGCGGCGAGGGTCAGGGTTTTCTAAGCCGGTGGGTTTGAAGGATCTCATTCTTTCGGTATTGACATTCGGGATCTATTGTTGGGTTAAGCTTGCGACTCAAGAGCGGAGAGCCGAGGAATTAAAGGCCCTTATTTCTGCTCTACACGTCAAGGCGAAAGCATGCCAGCCCGGCGACGAGTTCATCGAAGAGGACGTGGGAGGGAAAACGCTCAAAATACACAGTCTCGGATACCAAGGCCTCCCACTCCTTAGGGTGTCATACGATGGTGTTGATTTCCTTCGGATCGAAGGTGTGACTATTTCTGATTTCGGATCAATTATGTTCGACGAAATACTTGAGCATAATTCCGGGACGGGAACCTTTGATCGGTTAAAGAGTACCCCTAAGTGGGAGGATTTGCGGCACGGTTACCCAGAGGGTGGGGATGATCAACTATTGGATTTTGACAAATACTACAATACATCAGGAAAGCTCAACGAATACGACGAAGGGGAGACCGGATGGATGGTATGGATTAAATCCAATTTGGCAACAAGGGATGATTTTTTAGCGGGAGAGGAGGAAGCCCTTATGAAGATTGACTACATTTGAAACGAAACGTGAGGCAGTCATGTCTGCATTTAAGCACGTTCGCCACCGATTGAATCAAATCAATTCCGCCATGCCGACTGACTACTTCGTGACGTGCGAGAACAGGCTTTTTCGATTCGCGACGATGTGCTGGCGGGATCGGCATCGCAAGTCGCCGTGCGGTGCCAATCCGGACGCTTTCTCAATGGAATAAACTCTTTTCGGTTCCTCGAAGTTGATTTCTTTCGAGCATCGCGGAGGCGCCGAGATCGACGACGACTTCGGGTACGGCTTTGTCTCGGCCGACGTTGCGACTGGCAGGACAGAATGCGTTGCCATTCCCTAGCGAAGCGTTATGTTCGTTTGGAGGCACGTCGAACTAATTAGTTCTACAGCCGTAGATACGCCGGGAGCACGCCGCCGCGTCGTCGATAATGACACTGCTGTGCTCGGTACTGATGTTGTCGTCGCCATATTGACCACGACATCACATGCTCGACGGAGTGCAGCGTTCGCCATGTCAGGCGACACAATAGTCGGCGGATCTCCTGGATGCTGAATGGCAGTGATCCTTCAGCTGTTTTTTTTGGCCTGCGCCCTCAGGCCAGTAAGTACCGCGTGGGCCAACAACGCCAGAGTGACGTGGCGGTACCAGGCCTGCCAGCGACGCACCTCATATTGGTCGAGGCCGCATTCACCTTTGGCGGCCTCAAAGGCGACTTCGATCTCCCATCGCCTGCCAGCGACGTTGACCAGAATCCGACGGGTGACCTTGCTGCGGGGCGCGTAGACGACGAAATACGCGTGCTCGCGATGCTCGTCAAGACTGCGACGCACCAGCAGATAATGACCAAACCGACGCTCCTCGGCGCTCAACTGCAGGCGCCACAACGGCGTAAGCGCCCAGTCATACAGACGCGCGCCTTTTGCGCCGATTCCGGCCGAGAGGCGGCGCCAAGCCTGCGGTGGCAAGGCTTGTGCAATCTTGTCGGCGCGCATAGTGGTCGGGCCTTGCCACCAGAGTGGTTCGTTCTTCTTCACCGCCAGCACGAATGGTTGTGCGCGCGACTCGAGCCACAGCCGCAAAGGACGGTCACCGCCATACACCTCATCGTCGGTGACCCAGCCGCAAGGTACTCCCGCTTCGAGCGCCCGTTCAAGCACCTGGCGCGCGAGCTGCGGCTTGGTTGCAAATCCCATCGTATCGGGGACGCCCGCAACCTCGCAGCGAGGACGAGCGTCGATCCATGACTGGGGCATATACAGCTCGCGGTCAATAAATGCGCTCGCTCCATTGCCCGCATAGCAGAGGAACACACCGACCTGGCTATTCTCGATGCGACCTGCTGTACCACTGTATTGGCGTTGCACGCCGGCAGAGTGTTCACCTTTCTTGAGGAATCCCGTCTCATCCACAATCAGCACCGCCTCACGCTCGCCGAGTTGCTCAACGACGTATTCGCGCAGTACATCGCGCGCCGCGTCGGCATCCCACTGTGCTCTCTCGAGAAGGTGCTGCACACCATCGGGCGTGGCTTCGCCGATCCATTCGGCAAGCTGCCAGCCGTTCTTGCGTTCGACTGTACCAAGCAAACCTTTTAGATAGGCTCGCGAACGCTGTCTCGGTTCAGCGCGCCTGAACAGGCCAGCCAATCTCTCATGCAATTCATCCAGTTCACGTTCCCATGCTTTAGCAATCTCTTTCATGGTCCTATGCAAAGTAGTAATACTAACTTAGTATAGGAAAAATAACTACGGCTGTAGTGTTAGAGGTGTTAACAAAATGACGTTCACAGTTTTCTCCAGCATATGATGCAGCACGCGATTTTGAGGAAGGCCTCGTGGATGAAAGCGAGGCGCTCAAAACGAATGCGTAGTCGGCAAAAGTTGTGCAGCCATGAGATGGTCCGCTCCACGACCCAGCGTGTTTTGCCTAGCCCGCTCCCATGTGGCTGTCCGCGTCGAGCGATTTCGGTGGCTATGCCGGCTGCATGTAGCGGACGTCGATATTTGTCGTGGTCGTAACCTCTCTCGCCCTGAACGACACGAGGCTTCGATCGTGGTCTATCACGCTTACCGCTGATAGGTGGATAAGCACACGCGCCTCAAGTCTGGCTGGCGGCTGCTTGGGAGCGCGCCCGGGGCGTCGGGCGTACATGCCAGACAGTCGCTCGCTAAGAAAGCGCCCCGACCAGCGCGCGATGAAGCGTGAGTCGCAACCCAGTGTGCGCATAATGCTGTCGCGCGGTTCGCCGTCCTCGAGCATCAGGATTAATTTCGCGCGTCGTACGTTCGCCGCACGCACCGTTCGGCTGCGCGCCGCCGACAGCGGTTGCGCGCGTTCGGTATCGGTCAGATTCATTTTGCCCATAACCTGCATCTAAGGCACCTGGGGTGCCAATTCAATGATGCAATGCACTAGGGAGCCTAAAATCGCCTGCGAGCGACCACGAACGGGGGTGGTTTCTGTCATCCCGGGGCCTCGCTTGCGCCGACGAGAGCGAGCCAGTGTCGGCGAGACGCAACACAAACCTCACTGGCTCCTCAAACACGAACGACGTGCCAACTTTGCTAATGAATGTCCTGTGAAGCCTTGCGACAATCGGTGCTCAAGAGAATCGTGATTGAACTAGGTTCTTGGGCAAACGCTGCGGGAACGCGAAGATCAAGATCTTCAGGATCGAGTTGGTAGTGTTTGAACGGAGGTCATTCTGGGACCGTTACCTTTATCTTCGTCAGGCGAAGAGCTAACAGCAGTTGCGTCACGAGCGCCTTACCTCTTGGCGATCAATTTCATGGAAACAGCAAGAACGACGGTCGGACTGCGCCATAAAGATGGTGGGTGATCAACTCTGGGCGAAGCGTTGAATTTATTTATGTAAGGTGCTGAAGAAGTTCGGGTGGAGCGTTGCGGACGCATAGAGTGACTCCGTTGCGAATTCTTTCTTGTATTTTTTACTTTCCAATATATCAACTGATATGAGTGAATTGTCTTTGCGTAGCATTAATCGAGGTCTTTCCGAAGGGGGTATAGCGTCGGCGAGGCTGTGCCCACTTTCTAAGGGCGCAAATATCATTGGATGCATTTTAAGTATGCTTTCCTTCGGAATCGCTGCAGGTATCTATGCGTTGTACAACCATCTTAACTCTCGAGCTAAGATGAATGAGTACGCGGATCTCGCAAAGGGAATACTTCTTGCTGACGTGCGCGGTCAATCCATGACCATAGCGACTGAGCAAGGGGAAGTGTCTTTTGAAGAGACCGAAGATGGCGTCACGATTCGATCGGGCATGGAAACAGTCTTTCTGGAGCGACTCACTCTGGCGGATTTGAAAGAGAACATCAAGGTCGATATGATTCGAAACTATTCTCTGTACTTCGATGATGGTTTCGATATCGCATTGACAAACCTAGGTCACAATAATTTTAATGAAAGGGATGTCAACCTGCTTAATGAAATCTACAGTTTGCCTAACCAGAAGTCGTTCGAAGCTTTCGCTTATGTCCCTGATGCACAAGCTTCTCCGCTTCACGCGGGCGACTGGAGTCGGATGCCAGGCTTGACCTCTGGCGAAATGGAGATTCTGCTCCGTTTGCGGATCGAGCGTCTTGATCCGAAAAACTATGACTCATTCGGATATTTGGATTTGCGGGCATATCAAACGAGTATCCAAGAGTCGATGCAGCAGCGTTATCGGCCCGGGGAAGAGATCAAGGAGGCGGTGTCAATCAAGGCTGGTTTCAAGCTGCCAGAACTCGAAGAGTTGTATTTAAGCCAGATAAATGGAAATAAGATAGATTACCGCACCATGTTTGGCTGTTACGGATATGATGAAGCCGGGGAACACTTCGAAATGATTCACCCGCTAATTCGATTCGCAATGCAGTGTCAACAGGCTGGCGACGCAACAATGGAAGATCACGTTCGAAATATTAACGGAAATTCCTGGAATATTCATGCGGGACTATGTGAGATCTATGCATCGAAGAAAGCGTCCATTGATAACGCATTGCGTTGCACATTTATTGTGCACGGAACTTTAAACATTGGCGACGTGGGCGCTGCGCGCAATATTTTATGTTAACTCCTGGCGTCCGGATTTCCCCGCACCTCAGGACACCCCACAAACGGGCTTTCTCATGAAAGCATGCGCGGTGAAGGGTTAGCAATATTCAGTGTCGGTTGAACGTCAAAGAAAATGTATCGCATGCTTGCAGGTCGCATCACGAATCTTGCTGCTGTCAAGCAATGGGTAACTCGCAGGATGGTGCGCCTTTTATTAGGCGTGAATTTTCTCCGCAAGTAGGCCGATGGAGTACAAGAAGTCACGCGCACCCCTTCAATCTACACTCCATGCAACCATGACGATGCCCGACGCAACTAACCTGGATTTTTCCGCTCAATGTTAGGAACGTCTATACAAAGGGCAACCGATCTCAACCCCCGGTGCTATCACGAGTAGAGCGCGTGCGAACACGGCCGTGAGGAAACGCCTTCAGTTTTTCTCGTGTGTAGAAGCGATCCCGCTTGTCCATTGGTGCATGGCGCACGGTTTACTCCCGGCGCGGCGTCAAGAGTGCTTATCGAAGCCCCGTTAAAGGACCCGGCACACGATCACGACTTTCTGATCTGTATGCCTCTCGTTCTACTCGCAATGCGCGCCACTTCCCGCTCGTCAAAGCCCGGCAACACGTCGTGGACGTCCGCAATGTGTCAACGCCCACTGAAACCTGACCACAGGGGGTGCGGACAAAATCCTGGACTACCTGGAGGTTCATATTCTCATACGAAGCTCGCATTCGAGGGTTTGAATTTACATGAAGCTGGGCAAGCGCATCGGAACACCATTTGGAATTTTGGCTACCCAACCAAGAACTCTCTCAGAGCCTGGCATCGCGAGTACGAGCAGTGCCACGATCTACGGGCGGGCTTTGTCCGGTCAAGCCCGGGGGGATCCGGATGACGATAAGAAGGTAGCCGTCGATTATTATTTGAGCTATGGCCGGTGTGCTGCCGAAACTCTGAAGGCTTGGGTTCTCCGAGTCGCGAGACACTCGCGGCCTGGATCGAAGAGCTGTGTCCAGAAATCATACAACGTATTGCAGGCCGGGCGTTTGGTAGCGTTACAAAATCAAAAAGGTAAAGTAGGCAGCAGTTATTGAACTGTTCACCAGCGAGCAAAGCGCACGCGTGGTTGCCGAGAAAGCAAGTGCGAGTCGGTCAACGCTGCACAACTTGAAGGACCAGCTACTCGGATCAGTCCAAGAATTTCGTCGCACCATGCACAATCAATGAACTATCACTCGGCTCATTTCGGAAAATCGAGGCCACATCGCCAAAGTGCCGTCATGGCGTGACACGTACCTTTGTCGCCCGGTCTGACGTTCTTTACCTCCCTTCGAGGAAGCACATCGAACGTTCTCGGGGCCAACGGCTGCAAATGGAAATGAAATCATTGGAATGCCTTACATCAGCTCCAAGGGATTCCCCATTGAGATGAGTAGAACATAGAGGACATTGGAACGTGTCAGATGTTACAGGATCGGTCACTCATCGTAACCGCCTAGAGCTGTCTCCTGCGTCTCGGGAGCACGTCGCAGAAATGCTGCTTTCGGTTGATTTCACTACTGCATCATCAATCCAGCAAGCCCGCAACAGCATCTGCAGTGCATTGGAAGACGCCTTGGGCGATCACCTATTTGAACGCGATGCCAAGCAAAGTGCCCTGCAGCAAGTCGCGACGCTCGCGCTAGCCAGGCAGGCGCAGCGTCAAAGCTATGACGAAGTCCAGGGACTGACTTCGCGGGATCTCCGGACGGCGCAAATCATTCTGGTCTCTCGCCTTTCGCCAGTGGGAGTAAGTGCGTTTCTCCTTCAAGCCAATCCTGACTGCGGTCACGTGGGGCTGGAATTTCGCTTTCATTCCGGCCGTGATTGGATCGACCCCTTGATGGGCCTGAGCTTCAACGAGTCGAGGCTCGGCGATGAGCTCAAAGATTTGGCCGATGTGAGCGATCAGTTCGCGTCGTCCCTGATCGCTGCGGCGCTCAATGAAGCACTCAGCCTTGATCCAGAGGGGCGTGATTCTGAGATTCAAGCTGCAGTGGGAAGGTTGAACTCACATACATCGGCATACGTACAATCAGAGCAGCCGAGTTCGCGGGGGATCTTCTCTTCGAAGACCGAGCTACCGGTCGAAATGCTGCTGAAGATTCAAAGCTACATGCCTCGCCGAGACTTGGATGCGTTGCGATGCGTCAATAGGGAGTTCTCCACCCTCGATGCCGATGAAGTGGCTAACGCTAATGCGTTGATGGAGGTGGCCGCCAACGTGAAGAGTCAAAAAGAATTTGAGACAGTCATCGACGATATTGAGAAGCTACTGCCAGGGCATCGGCAAAAGCCGTTGACCAAACTTCTTGCTCGATTGCTATGGCTGCCTCGGGATCAGCGCGTAACACAGCTCGATCGGGTTTTAGCTGCTGCCGAGCAACTCAATGTGGCAGACACAAGCCGATTGCTGACCTCCATTGCTCACGCAACCTACGAACTGCCCCGACCTTCTAGAACGGATGCATTCACACGTACATTAAGTGCTGTAAAGCGGCTCAACATGGCACATCAAGTAGGACCATTGATCGCCCTGTCAGACAGGATAGATAGTCTTCGTAAGGAAAAACGGAGCGACGTTTTCACTCGTGTGCTGACTCATGTTGAGCAACTCGACGTCCCCGAGCGAGGCGTCGTGCTGGCTAGGCTGTTCGCCAAAGTCGGTTTCCTATCCGAGCAGTACCGCTCCCTATATTACCAGCGAATCTTCGATGCCATTGAGCGACTCGATACTAGCGACCGAGGTAGCGCCTTGTTCGCCGTCGCGCGCAATGTCAAGCGGGTGCGCGGATCGTTGCGTTTTCCTGACAACAGGCCGCACACCTTATATCGTTTTTTAAGTATGCTGGCGCCGCTTAGTTACCCTCATCGTCAACAAGTCGGCGAACTTCTTGCTTACAGATTCAAAGGGCAAGTACGCCCATCCGATCTATCGCGCGCTATAAAAGCCGTAGAAGCAAGGTACGGAATGATTTTTTCCGATAAGCGCGAACAACCGAGCAAGAAGTGCTCCGTTCAGTAAGCAACTTAAACTGACATCGGTCGATGTCGCGCAAAAGATGTTCGTCCGATAATGCAGCCTGCGAGGTTCCTTTCTTAGAGGCGTGACCTTGCCCGCGAATTTCAGATCCCTTAGCTGAGCGGAGATTATGTCACCCGTAGATTTGAGCGGCGTACCAGTGCTGCTCGAATTTCATGGGACTGACGTAGCCCAACGTTGAGTGCAGGCGCGAATGATTGTAGAAGCTCAACCAGTCGATGACCTCACACTTGGGGTTATCTATGTTTTGTGCCCGGACTCGTTATGTGTCCGCTCGCAGTCGCGCCTTGAGGCGCGGTGCGCGTCTCAGTTCGCTAGGCACAAAACGAGTCCGGGCACAAAACATAGATTTTGTGGCTGGCCACAAAATCGAACATGACCCGGCCGGGACAGCCGCCGAACCATTCGAAGGCGCGCCGATGGCAGGCCAGCCACGTCTCTACCGTCTGGTCGAGCACGATCTCGGCGTACTGGTGACGCGACCAGCAAAGCGTCATCACAAAGATCCACGTCTTGAGCGGAAGGCCGGATTCATTTGTGAGCACCGGGCCGGCGCCGAAGTCGACTTGCGCCGCGTCCGACGGAGGAAACTCTAGGATCGTCGTCGTGGTCCCCGGCTTGCGCTCGGCACCCAGACGACGCAGCATGCGCTTCACGGCGTCATAGCTGCCCGTGTGGTCGTGATTGCGTTGAAGGGCGGCGTGGATGGTGGTGCCCTGGACGCCCGCAGCCGCCCAGTCGCGGATCTGTTCACGGAACGGCTTGGCCGTCGACACGCAGGTGTGCGGCAAGTGCGGCGAGCGACCGAAAACGCCAGCGATCGTGGCGTCATCTGGCAACGGCTGTGTCGGATCCAGCCATCCGAGCCCCTCGGCTTCCCGGCGCACGGTCGTCAACTTCTTGCAGAATGCGGTCGAGCATCGCGGCGGTAAACGTGGCGTGCCGCCGAAGGTCTCGTCCACTGGCGACGGTAGGTTGCTTGTCAGGATCATGGATCCACTCTCGCAGCGTTTGGCGACGATCTCGAGGAACGGGCTGACCTGATCCCAGAGAGCGGCAGATGCCGATTTCGTCGAAAATTAGTAGCCTTGGCCGAGAATGTTGTGCCGGACTACTGCGTCGTTACGTTCCTGTCGGCGCGCCACTTCGAGTTGCAACATCAAGTCTGCTGCTGTGATGAACTTTGTCTTGATGCCGGCTTGAGTTGCTGCGTATCCGATGACTATTGGAAGTTGCGTTTTCCAGACGCCGGAGGGACGAGAGGCACGGCATTCTCGCTGCGCTCGATAGAGCGCGGCGCGCCCATCTCCTGGATGGATTCGCGTGGCGCTCCGACCGCGAATCCGTAATCGTCCGGCGTTTTGATGGCCGGGAACCCCTTTAGGTGCCGCCGCAAATCTAGCAAGCTGTTGAAATACCCTCTACGCGGGTCTTCCGGGCTGGAGGGGCAAACGTTGATTGAAGGAATCAAACGACACTGAGACCGAAGCGATGCACGGAGCGGACGGCTACACCGAATCGATGTTCACGATGTTCAGACTGGATGACTTCGTTCCGGCCAATCACCCGTTGCGACCGATTCGACTGTGGTTGAACGAGGCGCTCGCTCGCATGGACGCGGTCTTCTCGCGCATGTATGAGAGCAAGCTCAAGGGCGGTCGTCCGAGCATCGCGCCAGAGAAACTGATTCGCGCATTGCTGTTGCAGGTGCTGTATTCGATAAGAAGCGAGCGCATGTTGATGGAGCAAATCTCCTACAAGATGCTGTTTCGCTGGTTCGTCGGACTCGCGATGGACGATGCGGTTTGGGACCACTCCAATTTCAGTAAGAACCGTGACCGACTGGTAGTTCACGATGTCATTGTTAGTCTGTTTAACGAGACGGTGGAGACCGCACGCGTGCGCGGTCATCTGTCGGGAGAGCATTTCAGTGTCGATGGCACGCTCATTCAGGCTTGGGCTGGGCATAAGAGCCTCGTGCCCAAGACGAAGTGGAACGACGACTCGCCGCCCGACGGCGGTGCCGGTTCTCAAGAGAACTGGCATGGCCAGAAGCGTAGCAAAGACACACATGAATCCAGTACGGACGCTCAGGCGCGTTTGTTTCGCAAGAGTCGTGGCACGGGCGCGATGCTTTGCTACATGGGTCACGTGCTGACCGATAATCGGCATGGCCTGGTCGTGAACGCACAGGTCACGCAGGCCAACGGCACGGCCGAGCGAGACACGGCGGCGCAGATGCTTGCGGACGCCGCGCGAGTCGCCGGTACTTCCATTACGGTCGGCGCTGATAAAAACTACGATACGGCGGGCTTCGTGGCAACATGCCGCGCGAATAATGTGACGCCGCACGTGGCACAAAACGTCGGCCGCGCGGGCGGCTCCGCCATCGATGCTCGAACGACACGATGGCCCGGCTACGCTATCAGTCAGCGCAAACGCAAATGCATTGAGCAGGTGTTTGGTTGGAGTAAGACAGTCGGGAGGATTCGGCAGGTGATGTATCGAGGTCTGAAGCGCGTCGACCAACTCTTTGTGCTGACTCAGGCCGCCTACAACCTGACGCGCATGCGAACGCTGGCCGCTCGGGCGGAATGAGCGCGAACGCGCAGAAGAATGCGACCTTAGCAGCACCTGAATCAACGAAGTTCGGCGTCGAATTAGTTGGACTCTACGCCGCGTTGGCTCTTTCGAGTGAACGAGCGCCCGTTCAAGAGGGGATATTTCAACAGCCTGCTAGACCGGGCACGTCGATGCTCGATATGGGCAGTCGCGGTCCCGATGAGGGTTGTCGCGTGATCTCAGGTTTCCACCTGATCCTTCATATCGTTTCAACACGGCAAGATGGTTCCATCACACGTGAGGACCGTCTAAATGGACCTGCAGTGGCAGCGACAGGTCGAACTTTGGTTGCGACTGATGGAAGCCCCCGGTGGCATCCCGGCCCCGCAGTTGACTTTACATCGTGGTAAAGATGTACATTATCTAGAGGACGCGGGCGGTCGGGCGCTGGTATCGCTAGCAAGGCCAGTCGCCGAAACCTTTCAAGTGCCAGCGCTCATGCGTCTATTGATCTTGTTGTCGCCGGAAGCTGCAGAGGGAATACCTTTGCGAGCGTGGTTGGCCCGCGGCTGCCTATGGTTGGCCGCTACCGCACCGCAAGATAGCGGGGCAGAAGTATGGGCGAGACTCGCGCGTCAACAATGCCGATTGCTCGACCGTGTTACCGAAAGCAGACATGAAGTTAAATAATTGGTTAGGCGTTTTAAGGGGGCGTCAGGACGTCGTCCTCGCAGCGATGCTGCTGTTGGCCATTTTCATGATGATCGTACCACTTCCAACTCTTCTTGTGGATGTGCTCATCGCGATCAATCTGACATTATCGATAATTCTATTGCTCATGTCGTTGTACATTCGTGATGCAATGGAATTTTCGGTGTTCCCGTCGCTTCTCTTGATCACCACCTTATACAGGTTGGGGCTGACTATAAGTACAAGTCGCCTGATCTTATTGCAGCACGATGCCGGCGAAATCGTTCAGACGTTTGGAAGTTTCGCTGTTGGTGGCAATCTCACTGTGGGCGTCATTGTATTCGCTATTATCACGATAGTTCAATTCATCGTGATCACCAAGGGTTCCGAGCGAGTGGCGGAAGTGAGTGCGCGCTTCTCTCTCGATGCAATGCCCGGTAAGCAGATGAGTATCGACGGAGATATGCGATCCGGTATCATAGACGCTGACGAGGCGCGTCGCCAACGTCTCTTAGTGCAAAAGGAAAGTCAGTTATATGGAGCGATGGATGGCGCGATGAAGTTTGTGAAAGGCGACGCTATTGCTTCGATAATCGTAATTTTGGTAAATATTTTCGGTGGTATCGCGGTCGGCGTATTCATGCACGATATGAGTGCTGGCGAAGCGGCGTCAACCTATGCGATACTATCCGTAGGCGATGGCTTAATTGCCCAAATTCCTGCGCTTCTAATCTCAATCGCGGCCGGCATTATCGTGACCCGCGTACCGGGCGAGATACGCCAAAATCTTGCTGCCGAATTATCGACGCAAATATTGCGCCAGCGACAGGCTCTTTTCATCGTCTCCGCGGTACTGGTGATTTTTGGTTGTCTTCCTGGTTTTCCGACGCTAATCTTCTTCGCATTGGCAGCGTCCATGGCTGGCGGTGTCTTTTATCTATCGCGTCGCACGGCAGGGGGCGGGGCACTTAATCCGAGTTCGGCGGGGGCGACGGATCATGATAGTTTAGGCGCCTACTCGATCCCGAAAGTGGGGGCTATCCCATTGCTCCTCCGTATCTCTCCGGAGTTAGCGCAAGGCCCAAAGTTGCATCGCGCACTAGGCGAGTTGCGGCAGCAGAAGATAGAGCAGCTCGGTCTCCCGATGTCCGAAATCCATCTGCAGGAGGATGAACGTCTACCCGCTCAGCGTATCGCTTTTTCGGTTTACCAAGAGCCCGTGCTGGAAGTAACTCTGCGCCCGCTAGTGCTACTTGATGCTAGAAGCACCCCAGTCTCACAGGCGGTGGCGCACGATAGCCTTCCGTTCAATGGTTTGACTGTGCAATGGGTGGAACCGGGCCATGCCGCGGATCTGAGTGCTTTGGGTGTTGTGCTATACCGTGAGCACGAGCGAATCGTTCATTTCATATCGCTTGCATTGGACCGTTATGCATCAGAGTTAATCGGTGTGCAGGAAGCACGCTACTTGATGGATCAGATGGAGCAGCACTATGGAGAATTGGTGAAAGAATTACAACGCCATCTTCCGGTGAGTCGCGTTGCTGATGTGTTGCGACGTCTGGTGGCCGAGAGCGTTGCGATTCGAGACCTCCGCGCGATCTTCGAAGCACTCGTCGAATGGGCGCCTAGAGAGAAAGATCCTGTCATGTTGACCGAGTACGCTCGTATGGCTCTACGCCGACACATTGTCGGTCGTTATCGCGGGCGCCAAACCTGGATCAGCGCCTGGGTGATTGGTGGACAAATCGAACAAAGTCTTCGCGAGTCCATTCGGCAGACCTCAGCGGGATCTTACTCAGCGCTAAGTGTCGAGGAGAATGCTGACATCGTAGAGCGGATCCGACGCGCGCTTAGTTCAAGTAGGCCTGCCGGCACGGTTCTAGTTACAGCCATTGATGTGCGTCGGTTTGTGCGAAAGCTAATCGAGCAGGAGTTGTCGAGCGTGCCAGTACTGTCCTTCCAGGAGGTAGGGGATGAAGCGGAACTCAAGGTACTAGGGCACATTGAGTTGATTGGAGAAGAGCATGCGGCGACTGCCTGACACTCGCGCGATTCTGGCCGCCCTGGAGCCGCCGAAGCTAAGTTTGAATGGTGATGTCCGGCTGGAAGGACGCTTATTCGAAATCGGCCCCACTCTCCTGCGTGCTCACCTGCCGGGCGTAAAAATTGGCGAGTTGTGTACGCTGCCAAACGGAGGGCTGTCGGAAGTTGTGGGGCTGAACGGCACGACTGCGATGTTGTCGCCGTATCAAGAGCCAAGCAACATGACTTGCGGCATGATGGTGCGGCCTAACGGAACTCGCGCCGACGTTGCGGTGGGTCCCTCGTTATTGGGACGGGTGCTTGACGCTCTAGGCCGACCGATGGATGGCCTGCCCCCAATGCAAACAGCGTTGCGACGGGAAATCGATGTGGTTCCGGCGGACCCGATGGAGCGGAAGACAATATGCAATGTCCTGCCAGTCGGCGTCCGTGCTATCGACACGGCATTGACTATCGGTGCCGGTCAAAGGATCGGCATATTTGCGCCAGCAGGTTGCGGGAAGAGTACATTGCTTGGGATGCTGAGCTCCGGCTGCGAAGCCGACGTAATTGTTCTCGCTCTCGTTGGCGAGCGAGGTCGAGAAGTCCGCGAGTTCTTGGAGAATATGATGAACGAGACAACGCGTGCACGTTGCGTTGTCGTCGTTGCTACTTCGGATCGTCCGGCTCTTGAACGGGTCAAAGCACCTGCTGTTGCCACTACTATTGCGGAATATTTTCGGGACCAGGGGCGGCACGTGCTGTTGTTGGTGGATTCACTCACTCGATATGCGCGTGCTGTACGCGAGATCGCCTTGGCGACAGGCGAGCCGATCGTAGGCGGTGGCTACCCCCCGAGTTTGTACGCGCGACTGCCGCGCTTGTTGGAGCGTGCGGGTCCTGCCGCGCGGGGGAACATTACCGCTTTCTACACCGTACTAATGGAGCAGCAGATTGATCCTCTAGCGGAGGAGGTGCGATCGCTCTTGGACGGCCATATTGTGCTTTCACGGAAGCTTGCTGAGGCCAATCACTTCCCCGCAATCGACGTTTTGGCCAGTGTCAGCCGTGTGATGCTCCAGGTAACTACAGAGCAACACCGACGCGCGGCGGCCAGATTACGGCAACTTCTGGCAGCCTGGCATGAGGTTGAACTGCTTGTCAGAGTGGGGGAGTATCAGCACGGGCAGGATCCGGACGCAGACGATGCGTTGGCTCGGCGCTCACAGATTGAAGCACTGTTGCGACAGCCAGTTGATGAGCTATGCGCATTCCAGAAGGCTTTGATGCTGTTAACCGAGACGGTGGGGCTACCATGCTGAAACAGCTGCTTGAGATAAAGAGTCGTCGGGAACAACGATGCCGTCGCAGTTTGGCGCGACTCGCGGACGATGATCTGAAGCTTGTCAAGAAGCAGGAAGCACTCCACGTACGCCGCCGCCTGCTCCAAGAGCGGTGGCGTGTCCTCGCGGCAACAAGTGGCGAATTCACTCAACACAAGCTGGCAACGCTGCGCGCAGACCTTGCCAAGCTAAAGAGCGAGGATCAGACACTTCAACGCCATCAAGAAGCTCTCGTCGCTGAGCGCAGTCAGCTTGCCACGTGTCGCGCCGAGCAGGAAACGCTATTGCGTCGCAATTTGCGGGAACAAGAGAAGCTCATGCTTCTGTTGGAGAACGTGTAATGGTTCGTCTTTCGCGTCATTCCTGTGCTGAACCTTCCGGATACCCGCGAGGCGACGCACGGCCATCAAACCGGGGTGACGGGCGTCGGTTCCAGGAATTGTTAGATTCGCTGTCAGAGCCTGCAACCGTCCCGTTTGAAGATCAGCGCGGGCAGACCAGCGTTCAGCATGCGGATGCGAGAGAGTCTACCGAGATGGCCTGCGCGCGCACGGCTTCGTTGTTGGGCGATCACTTTAAGGAGAATCAGGCGCGTTCGGCTTTAGACGGCGAAGTGCTGACGTTGCGAGCGAGCAGCGGACCCCTAGCCGGGCTAGTGATTCAGGCGGAATGGCGTAACCAACGTCTGAACCTGCGCCTTTGTGCGCCAAATGCGGCGATGACCTCCCGTCTAGAGCGGGAGCGTAGACAACTTCAAGTACTACTGTGTACTGACTTAGCCGTGCAAGTGTTCATCGAGGTGCACCATGCGCGTTGAACGCGTTCTCGACATTTTCGAGCTCAGCCGTATTGGGGCCACTGCCGAGATTGGCGAATATCGATTGAACTGCCGTGTGGGACACCCTTCTGGCGATGGCGTCCGTATCTCCTGTCGTTGTGGCGAAGAGTCGCTAACCTTTTGGGTCCCAGAACTCGCTTGGTGCGCTTGGGTCTCACCACAGATCTCCATTCGCTCGGCCAAGGATGTCGAAGACGAACTGAGACCGCTGCTCGCGAGTTGGACGATCGCCCCCCTGCACGAATTTCTAGAGACTCAGGATTCGCCTGGCTTGAGTGCGGCCAATGCAGAGACCGCTCCAGCACCTAATTCAGATCACTGGCGAATCACATTGCAGATAGGTAACCAATTCCTACCACTCTATTTGACAGGTGTTTCCGCCCATTGGTGCCGGTCCGTTCTCTCAATGTTTCTGCCGAATTCCGGTACGGTGCATCAACTCGAACTTGGGCTAGGTTGGTGCTTGCTAACGGAGGAAGCTTGGGCCAGGGTCACGATTGGGGACGCGTTACCAATACACGGGAAGGCAGTTGGACTCGACCGCTTCTGGCTACATCCTGCAGCCTCGCCCGGCCGAATTCAATTGATCGAGGGCGGTCGGGCCGTGGTGGAAGAGGGCGTAAGTGGCATCGTTGATATGCCTCAAGGCACGCTTTGCATGGCGGTTGAGGTTGGTCGCGCTGGCATTGGAGCCGAAGCGCTCGCCCGCTGGGACGCCGGGTCTCATATGACCTTGCAGGCCACCGCATTTGCTATGTTGCGACTCACTGCCGGTAATAGAACGCTAGCGTTGGGCAGATTAATATATTTTGACGATAGCTGCGCGGTTCAGATCTGCGCTCGATTGGATAGGAAAGAAGGCATCTAAAGCTCTATGGGAAAGGCACACATCGTTCAGCTAACCAGCGAATTACTGTGGTTAGTTCTCGTGCTGTCGTTACCAACGGTATTGGTTGCGTCAGTAGTCGGAATTTTGGTTAGCCTGGTACAGGCACTTACGCAGATCCAAGATCAGACTGTCTCATTTCTAGTAAAGCTCGTCGCGACCTGCATCACCCTCGCAGTATCGTATCGTTGGATGGGCGACGCGCTACTTCGGTACACTCAGCACTGCTTTGATCTCGTCGCGCAGATGGGGGTTTAGGATGACTGAAATCAGCCGCTGGTGGCCTCTGCTCGGAATAGCCATGATGCGCCCATTAGGTGCGACCCTACTGCTACCAATATTCGGACCGTCCATGCTCGGTGGAACGCTAATCCGAAATTCAATGGTAATGTTGATGGCCTTTCCAATGTTACCAGTCTTAACATCGACATCGTTACCCGATCCGATTCAGTCACCTAGTGTCTACACGTTCCTCCTGTGTAGCGAGTTTGCCATTGGCCTGATGCTGGGCTTCTCTGCCGCTATTCCGTTCTGGGCAGTCGATGCCGCCGGCTTTCTTTTGGACACACTACGCGGCGCCTCGATGGCCGGTGTTCTCAATCCGATGCTAGGAGGTCAATCATCCCCTTTGGGCGCTTTGTTCTCCAATATACTAGGGGTGTTGTATATTGTTTTAGGCGGGTTCCACGCCTTTCTATCCGCAATATATGATTCTTATCAAATCTTGGTAGTCGGTGTGACATGGCGATGGGGCGTCGATTTTATACCACTTCTAAAGAGCCAGTGGAATCTCCTTTACAACCTGGCCCTTACCTTTGCGTTGCCTGCAACAGTAATGATGGTGTTGGTAGATCTGGCCTTGGGCTTGGTCAACCGTTCAGTGCAACAACTGAACGTCTTTTCCTTATCGATGCCGATCAAGAGCGCTATCACGTTGCTGATGCTTATAATCAGTCTCCAGTTTTCTCTATCAGACCTCATCTCGCTCTTTGAGTCTTTTGACGGTGGGCTTATGCGCGTGCTTACGCTTGAGCGATGAGTCAAAAGACCGAAAAGCCGACCCGAAAACGTGTGTCAGATGCACGGCAAGAAGGGCAAATTGCAAAGAGCCAGGAGGTCAACGCGGCCGTGCTCTTGGCGGTGACTTTACTTTGGATGATCGCGGAAGGCGCCTCATTACAGACAGCCATGGCGGGGACCATTACCACGACAATATCTGTTATCAACCTACCGATACGCAGTGCCCTTTCGCAGCTAAGCGGCCAGTTCTCGCTATTGATGGTTCGGTTTGTTTTTGGTTTGGCCGGGGCTCTCTCGATTGCATTAGTATTGACGGGCCTGGTGCAGTCACAATTTCTGTTTGCACCGAAAGCTTTGATGCCATCCGCTCAGCGCATTAGTCCACTTTCGAACGTTAAACAGATTATTTCGATCCGCAATTTGTTTGAATTTGCGAAGATGGTCTTTAAGGTTCTGGTACTTAGTTGCATCTTTTTTTACTTTATTAAGCGATATTCTTCATCGTTTGCGCATTTGCCACTGGCGGCGCCAGAGTCGGGGTTGGCAGTGTGCGTGGAAATGGCGCAATGGATGTGGTCCATTTTGTTGGGGTTGACGGCTGTGTTCGCGATTGCCGACTACACGATGCAGCATCGAGAATTGATTAAGCAATTGATGATGTCGCACGACGACATCAAGCAGGAGTTTAAAAACTCCGAAGGCAATCCGGAGGTGAAACACCGCCGGCGGGAGTTGCATCAGCAAGTACAGAGCGGTAGCTTAGCAAAAAGGGTGGCGAAATCGTCAATTGTCGTACGCAATCCTACCCACCTCGCCGTATGCCTTCGGTATGAGGCGGGCGAGACACCGTTACCGCAAGTACTGGAGATTGGGCGCGGTGCGTTTGCACTGAGAATCGTCTCGGAGGCGGAGACACAGCGAATACCGGTGGTGGAGAGTGTTGCATTGGCGCGCGCACTGGCGGCTTCAACCAGCCCTGGCGATTACATTCCCGAGCCCTTGTTCCATGCCGTGGCACAAGTGCTCCGTGAAGTGCAAGACAGATGGCGCGACGAAGGAGGGGATGATGTTACGGTCTAGTCTAGTGCTGTGCTTTGGACTGTGTGCGCCCGCCGAGGCGCAGCAGTTACAGTGGTATTCGGTTTCCGAACCAACTCCCCGCACCGTAGCGACACCGCTTCCGCCGACTAGTGCAATGGAGCTCAGCTCCGCGGGCGGTCCGGATCCAGGTCAAATAGAGCAGATAAGAACGGCGTCGTCGCGGGTAAGACAGTTCGACGCATTGATCGTCGATATCTCGGAGCAGTATGGGGTCGATCCATTGTTAGTGCATGCGGTGATACGTGCCGAGTCGAACTACGAACCGTTGGCGATATCCAACAAGGGAGCGCTAGGATTGATGCAGGTGATGCCGGCCACGGGAATGCGCTTCGGAAAGTCAACGTTAGCCCATCCGCGCGATAATCTGGAGGCCGGGGTCGCCTACCTTAGTTGGCTGACGCGACGCTTTGAGGGGCGGCTCGATCTCGCATTGGCCGGCTACAATGCTGGCGAGGGTGCCGTCGCGCGTTACGGAAACGTAGTTCCTCCTTATGCGGAAACCCAGACCTATGTCCGTAGAGTGCTAGGCTATTACACGGGCTTGAGTGGCGGACCAGTTGCCGCGGAGCGCTCTCGTCCAACCGAGCCAGTGGTGGCCGCGGGTCGGAAGGCAACGAGAGAATCTAACAGCTTAAGGTTGATTCTTGACTTACTTATTGGAAGCCCGTTACCCGCAGTAGACAAGAAATCATAGCCATGTAAGCGAACCGGGGGTGCGGACAAAATCTTGGACTACCTGGAGGTAGTTCATGTTCTCATACGAAGATCGCATTCGAGCGGTTCGACTTTAGTTGAAGCTGGGCAAGCGCATCGGAGCTACCATTCGGCAGTTGGGCTATCCGACCAAGAACTCTCTCAAGGCCTGGCATCGCGAATACGAGCAGTGCCACGATCTACGGGCGGGCTATGTTTGTTCAAGGCCGAGGTATTCCGATGAGCAGTAAGCGTCCGACCACGGCGCGTTCTTGACAGCGTGTTGATATCGAAGAGTTGGACGTAGCGGGTTTAGACGCTGTCGAAGTGAAGCTGATCGGCAACGACCCATGGCAGAAGTTCGTCGACGCGATTGACGGGATGCTCGGCGATGCGAGCGATGACGTGGCGCAGGTAGGCCTCGGGATCAAGGCCGTTCAGTTTGGCGGTGCCGACCAGCGTGTAGATGGCGGCGCCGCGTTCGCCTCCGCTATCAGAGCCGAAGTGCAGGAAGTTTTTTCGACCGAGAGCGACGGCTCGTAGAGCGCGTTCAGCGGCGTTGTTATCGATTTCCACGCTGCCGTCTTCGACGTACAGCGCGAGCGCCGACCACTGATTCAGCGAGTAGTGGATGGCTTTGGCGGTATCGCTTTTTTGCGATACCGTATCCAATGTAGAGCGCAGCCAAATCGCGAAGGCTTCGAGTAGCGGACGCGCCTGCTCCTGCCTGACACGTCTGCGCTCGTCGGGCGGCTTGCCTCGAATCGCGGCCTCAATTGCGTACAGTTCGCCGATCCGGCGCAACGCTTCGGTGTTGACCTCGTTGCTGCGTGCGACGAACAGATCGTGGAATTTGCGGCGCGCGTGCGCCATGCATGCAGCCTCGCGCACGTCGCCACCCTCGTAGATCGCGTTGTACCCCGCAAACGCATCGGCCTGCAATGTTCCCTTGAAGTCCTTCAGATGGGCTCGTGGATACTCTCCAGCCCGTGTAGGACTGTATGCAAACCAGACCGCCGGCGCCTCCTTCGAGCCAGCTGGCCGGTCGTCCCGTACGTACGTCCAGAGCCGAGCGGTCCGGGTCTTGCCGTTACCGGGTTCGAGCACCGGTACCGGCGTGTCGTCGGCGTGGATCTTCGAGGCTGCCATCACGTACCGGCGAATCACCTCCACCAGTGGCCGGAGCAACGCGCTGCACTGACCCACCCAGTCGGCGAGTGTCGATCGGCTGAGTTCCACACCATCGCGCGCGTAAATCACTGACTGCCGATACAGGGGAAGGTGATCGCAGAATTTGCCAACCAGGACGTGTGCGAGTAGTCCGGGGCCTGGCATGCCTCGATCGATTGGCCGACTGGGCGCAGCCGCCTGCACAATGCAGTCACAACAGGTACAGGCCTTCTTGGGCCGCCGATGACGGATTACACGCCAATGCCCGGGAACGTAGTCAAGTTGCTCGGCAACGTCCTCGCCAAGCTCACCAAGTTTGCCGCCACATTGCGGACAACACCCATCATCAGGTTGGTGAACGACGTCGACGCGCTGCAGGTGAGCCGGAAGTGGTTTGCGTCCCGTTGGCTTCCCACCTTCAAGGCGGTGCCGCTTCGGTGCATCGACGGTTGCCGCGCCATCGTCGGCCTGAAGATCTTCGAGACGCAACTCCAACTGTTCGATCTGCCGGTCGATTTTCTCCGTAAGCGGCTCGCCTAGGCCGTGTGTAGAGGCGTGCGCGCCTGGGCGCAGGATTGCCTCAGGTGGAGCGGCTAGATATCTTGATGTGGTGAACTTGCCGCTGCGTGCAGCTTCTCGGCCACA
>NZ_JACSUE010000003.1:0-737704 GCF_014384845.1 Caballeronia sp. EK | reverse complement strand
TCGCCTCGGCATCCACAAAGTCGTTCTTATTGCTCTTGACGAAGGGCTTCACGAACTGCGGCGAGATCAGTCTAACCTGATGACCGATATGAGCCAACTTGCGAGCAAGGTGGTGCGCACCGGCACACGATTCCATGACCACTATGCACGCATGAAACGTCGCGAAGAATTCGTGCAACTGTTTGCGGCTCACGTTCTTGCGGAACACGGCCTTACCATGCCTATCCTGGCCGTGAAGATGAAACGAATGCTTACCCAGATCGATGCCGACCAGCGTCACGCTTTCCATGATGATTCCCACTTGAGATGTGAAAACCCCTAAAGCGTATCCGCTCGTAGGGTGGAGGGGACCATCACATTACTGACCCTGTCGCCGACATAAAACTGACCCACCTGGGAGACGATGGCGGCTTTTGCCGCCGATGCTGACTCAGGAGCAAGCAGTGGAAATCAAGGTATTGGCCAAGCGTGGGACGGCGGTTCGGGAGATAGCGAGGCAGACGGGTTTATCGCGCAACACGGTGCGTCGCTATCTAAGGGATGAACAAGCGAGACGGTACAAGCCGCGTGAGCCACGCGCGACGAAGCTCGACCCGTTCAAAGACTATCTGCTGGAGCGCGTGGCAGCAGCGCGGCCGCACTGGATTCCGGCGACAGTTCTGCTGCGCGAACTGCAGGAGGCCGGCTATGCAGCCGGTATCAGCCAGCTCAAGGCGTTTCTGGCGCCCCACAAACATCCCGAAGCTGAGCCGGTCGTGCGCTTCGAGACGCCACCGGGCAAGCAGATGCAGGCCGATTTCACCGTCATCCGCCGAGGACGCGAGCCGTTGCTCGCGCTGGTCGCGACGTTGGGCTATAGCCGCGCGAGCTTTGTGCGATTTACCGCGCGCGAGGACGCGGTGACGCTGTGCGAGTGCCTGCGCGAAGCACTGGTCTACTTCGGCGGCACGCCGGAACATGTGCTGTTCGACAACGCCAAATCGGTGGTCATCGAGCGCGATGTGTTCGGGGTTGGCGAGCATCGCTGGAACCCGCAATTGCTGGCGCTGGCCGAGACCTACGGCTTCACACCAAAGGTGTGTCGGCCATATCGCGCCAAGACCAAGGGCAAGGTCGAGCGCTTCAATCGATATCTCAAGGAGAGCTTCGTCGTGCCCCTTGCCGCGACGCTCAAGTCATCGGGGCTGAAGCTGGACGTTGAGACCGCAAATGCGCACATCGGCCGATGGCTCTCAGAGGTGGCCAATGTGCGCCGTCACGCCACAACGGGCGAGCGTCCCGCCGTGTTGCTCGATGCTGAACGAGCGGCATTTCTGCCATTGCCGGCTCAAGTGCCTGTGCTCGTGGCGCCCGACAATCGTCGGGTGTTGCCCCGTGAGAGCCTGCAGCATCCGCTGGCGGTCTATGACACGTTGCTGGAGCTCACCGCATGAATCTGCAACATGAGCGCATCGCCGCGCTGTGCGCGCAACTGAAGCTCGACTGCGTCGCCACCGATTGGGCGCCGCTGGCACAACGCACGGGCGCAGCCGATTCGAGTATGGCCGACTTCCTGGAGCAACTTTTGCAAGCCGAACTCGGTGCTCGCGAAGAGCGCAAGCGCCAGGTGCTCACGAAATTGGCGGCGTTGCCCGGTGTCAAGACGCTGGAGCAATACGACTTTGGCTTCGCCAGCGGCACACCGCGTGCGCAGATTCAAGAGCTTGCGAGTCTGGCGTTCATCGAACGGGCCGAGAATATCGTGCTGCTCGGACCATCCGGTGTCGGCAAGACACACATCGCGACTTCGCTTGCTTACCGCGCGGCGCAGGCGGGCATCAAGACACGGTTCATCACGGCCGCCGACCTGATGATGCAATTGGCCGCCGCCCGGCAACAGAACCGACTGCGCGAGTTCTTCAATCGCGCGGTTATCGGGCCCAGGCTGCTGGTCGTCGATGAAATCGGCTATCTGCCGTTCGGGCGCGAGGAGGCGAATCTGTTCTTCAACGTCGTGGCCAAACGCTACGAGCGGGGTTCAATCGTCCTGACCAGCAACCTGCCATTCACGCAATGGGCGACGGCGTTCGCCGACGACCAGACGCTCACGGCAGCGATGCTCGACAGGTTGCTACATCACGCGCATATCGTGCAAATCAGTGGCGAGAGCTATCGACTGAAGGACAAGAGAAAGGCGGGACAAGCGAGCGCGCGGGCAACCACGAAAGTAGCCGCGTGATAATGGACCCAGGTGGGTCAGATTTACTTCGGCGAAACCTTCGAATGTGGGTCAGGTTTCAGTCGGCGTTGACACCTGGACCCGACCATGCCTTGGAACCCGCAGGACACCATGCAACTTCGCCTTGAATTCGTGACCCTGGCCCAGCAACAAGAGATTGCTTTCAGCGAGCTGTGCCAACGCTTTGGCATCAGCCGGCAGACCGGATACAAGTGGGTCAACCGCTATCGGGCCGGGGGCCGCGAGGCGCTGGGCGATCTCTCCCGACGGCCGCACAGCAGCCCGAATCGGACCTGCGACGAACTCGAAGCGCGGGTGCTCGAGGTGCGAAGCCAGCATCCGGCCTGGAGCGCGCACAAGATCAGCCGGCGCCTGAAGGATCAAGGCCTGCAAGGCGTGCCTTCGCACAGCACGGTCAATGTCATTTTGCAGCGCCATGGATGCATCGGCGAAAAGGCGTCGGAGGCGGCCACCGCCTGGACCCGTTTCGAGCGCGCCGAGCCGAACGAGCTATGGCAAATCGATTTCAAGGGCCACTTCGGCATGCTCGATCAAAGGCGCTGTCACCCGCTCACCGTGATCGACGATCATTCGCGCTTCAACCTCGTGCTGCAGGCGTGCTGCAGCCAGGACACCGAGACGGTGTACACGCACCTGCGAAACGCTTTCGCCTGTTACGGGCTGCCGCAACAGATCAACGCCGATAACGGCGCGCCGTGGGGCACGCCGAGCAAGCCTGGCGAATTGACCGAGTTGGCCATCCGATGCATTCGGCTGGGTATTCGTATGAGCCATAGTCGTCCCTATCACCCGCAGACCAACGGCAAGGACGAGCGCTTTCATCGCTCGCTCAAGGCCGAGGTGCTAAACCACCGCAGCTTCACCGGGCCCGATCAGGTGCAGGCTGAATTCGACCGCTGGCGGCAAAGCTATAACTTTGAGCGCCCGCACGCGGGCATCGGCATGGCGACGCCGATCTCGCGCTATCGGCCCAGTGCGCGGGCGATGCCCAGCCGCCTGCCACCGCTCGAATACGGACCGGATGATCAGGTACTGCTGGTGGGCTGGAACGGCAAGGTGACGTTTGGAAAGCACCGCTTGCGCGTATCCAGCGCACTGCACGGACTGCACATCGCGGCGCGACCGAGCAACACGATTGCCGATGCCTACGACCTCTATTTCGCGCATCACCGACTCATGACGTTTGACCCGAACCAGCCCGATACACGATGATCAAAGTGTCAACTATGTCCCCGACGAAAGTGTCAACCATGTCCCCGGTCCATACACAGCAGCAAAGAAAGTGACCCCCGCCCCGGGGAGGGGCAACACAAATAGACCGACACGAAATCAGGATTCCACAAAACCAAGCCAGCGCAGCGAATTATGATGTCGTCTGACCACAAACCTGCCATCGATCGAATGAACCCACCGACCCTGAACGGGCAGCGCGTGCAGCTTCGCCCGCTGCAACGCGATGACCGCGCCGCCTTGCTCGATGCCGCCGCCGATGGCGAGCTCTGGAGTCTCAACGTAACAGTCGTTCCGAATGAAGACACCATCGACCGCTATCTCGATACCGCGTTCGCAGGCCGCGACGCCGGCACGGTCATGCCGTTCACGATCGTGCGAACCGATGACGATCGCGTGGTCGGCAGCACGCGCTACTGGAAGATCGACCGCGTGAACCGCAAGCTCGAAATCGGCCATACGTGGCTCGCGGCATCGACGCAACGCACCGGCATCAACACCGAAGCGAAATATCTGTTGCTCGCACACGCGTTCGAAGCGATGAACTGCGTGCGCGTGCAGTTCACCACCGACGAGCTCAACGAGAAATCGCGCGCGGCGATACTCGGCATCGGCGCGAAACAGGAAGGCATCGTGCGGCACGAGCGCATCATGCCCGATGGCCGCAAGCGCAACTCGGTGCGCTTTTCGATCATCGACGACGAATGGCCCGGCGTCAAAGCGATGCTGCTCGCGAAGCTTAACCGTCGAGCGTAGCCGAAGCCTTCAGCGTCTTCACACGCGCTTTCATGAACGCGACGAAGCCGCGCGTGACGGTGTCGTCGCGTTCGGCTTGCCATGCGAGACCGACGCGCCATCGCGCAGGCTGATCGCGCAAGGTCAGCACGCGCGCATCGCGCAGCAGATATTGCGCACGCGATGGCAGGAACGCGGCGCCCACGCCGCCCGCCACGGATGCGAGCACGGACTGGATATCGTCCGCTTCCTGAATCACACGCGGCACGAAGGCATGCTCGGCGCACCAGCGATCGATCTGCGCCGCGAGACCCGGCCCGCGCGTGCGCGATAGCGCGATGAATCCCGGCTCGTTCAGCTCATTCAGGTCCGCGGGCAGACGCTTGTAGCGCGTGTGCTCGGGCACGGCGAGCGCGAGCGTTTCGTCGAGCACCGTGAATCCCGACAGCCCGGCGCTCGCGGGCATGCGCATGAATCCCACATCGAGCTTATTGGCGAGGATGCGGCGCGTCTGCTCATGCGACGAAAGATCGTGCAGCGTGATGCTCACGCCCGGATTGAGCGCGCCGAATTCCGCGATCAGCCTGGGCACATGCGTGAGCGTCGACAGGCACAGGCCGACACGCAAGAACCCGCGCGCGCCGCTCGCGGCTTCGCGTGCGCGGGCGAGCACGGTGTCGGCGTCGCGTACCAGCGATTGCGCATCGGCGATGAAGCCCGCGCCGAAGGCGGTCAGTTCCGCGCCGTGTCGCCCGCGTTCGAAGAGGCGCGCGCCGAGGCTCGCTTCGAGCGCGGCGATCTGCTTGCTGAGCGCGGGCTGGCTGAGATGCAAGGCTTCGGCTGCACGGCCGAAATGGCGCAAGTCCGCAATGGTGAGGAAGGCGCGCAGGAGTTTCAGTTCCATCGGATATTCGATTCCATTTGGCGATCGAATCGATCGAAACATTCATTTTACTTATCGATACGCGAGCGGTTCAATGAGGTCATCTACCCGTTTATTCCGGAGCCTCGCTTGGACGCCACCTCGTTTCGCATCGCTGTCAGCACGCTCGTGTCGCAAGGCGATGCCGCGCGCCATTGCGCGCTGATCGCGGACGCCGCATGTCAGGGCGTACAACTGGTGCTATTCCCACAGTTGAGCATCGGTGTGGCGGACGACGCGTCGCGTGCCGAATCGTTCGATGGCCCATCGATCCGCGCGATCGCCGCCGCCGTCGACGAAACCGGCGTCGCGGCAGGCGTCGGCTGGATCGAGCGCACCGAAGACGCACGCCTGTACGACAGCTACGCGATTCTCTTCCCCGGCGGCGCGCGCGTGCGTCATCGCAGGCTGAATCCGTCGCATCGCGGATTGCACAGCGGCGAGCGCTTCACCGTGTTCGATGCGCCGCTCGGCGCACGCATCGGCATTCTGATCGGCGATGACAACGACGTCGTCGAAAACGTGCGGATGACGGCGCTCATGGGCGCGACGTTCCTCATCGCACCGATGCGCGGCGATCGTACGCCGCGCGCGACGCTCGCCGCGCGCGCCGCCGACAACGGCATGTTCATCGCGTGCAGCCATACATCGGGCGACGAAGCGCTGATCGCAGGCCCGGACGGCCGCGTGCTCGCGCGTCGTACATCGGCGGACGGGGGTCTCATCGTCGCGGACGTGAAACCGTCGTTGGCCGAGGCCAGCGCCGGGCGTCGGGCGCTATCCGCGCGCCGTCCCGATCTCTACGAACCGCTCGCGCGACAGGGCAACGTCTATCCGCTCAGGATCGAACCGGAACGCGCAATGTCGCGCGGTTCGCTGCCGCTCAGCTTCGCGGTGGTCGGACGCCATCGCGTGCTGCGCTGAATCGAACTCCGCACGGCCTTTCTGTCCCGATACAATCGAACGGACACATCGGACGAAAAGCCTGATACGGAGGTTTCGCACATGGATTTGATCATTCGCCGCGCGGCGCTCGCGGACTCGCGCGGGCTCGTCGATATCGGTATGGAAGCGGGGCGTATCGCCGCGATCGAGCCGCATCTGGCGGCCACCGCGCGAGAGGAAATCGATGCGAACGGCTCGCTCGTCACCGCGCCTTTCGTCGATGCGCATTTCCACATGGACGCGACGCTGTCCTATGGTTTGCCGCGCGTGAACGCGTCGGGCACGCTGCTCGAAGGCATCGCGCTGTGGGGCGAACTGAAGCCCGATCTCACGCAGGAAGCGCTCGTCGGGCGCGCGTTGCAGTACTGCGACTGGGCCGTCGCGCGCGGGCTGCTCGCGATCCGCTCTCACGTCGATGTATGCGATCCGCGCCTGCTGGCCGTGGAAGCGCTCGTCGAAGTGAAACGCCGCGTGAAACCGTATCTCGATCTGCAACTCGTCGCGTTTCCGCAAGACGGCGTGTTGCGCAGCGCGGGCGCGTTCGAGAACCTGAAGCGCGCGATCGCGATGGGCGTCGATGTCGTCGGCGGCATTCCGCACTTCGAACGCACGATGGCCGACGGCGCGGCATCGGTGAAGCTCTTGTGCGAATACGCGGCGGAGCAGGGCTTGCGCGTGGACATGCACTGCGACGAATCCGACGATCCGATGTCGCGCCATATCGAAACGCTCGCGGCGGAAACGCATCGGCTCGGACTGCACGGCCGCGTGACCGGCTCGCATCTCACGTCGATGCATTCGATGGACAACTACTACGTCAGCAAGCTCATTCCGCTGATGCGCGAGGCGGGCGTCGCGGCGATTGCGAATCCGCTCATCAACATCACGCTGCAAGGGCGCTCGGACACGTATCCGAAGCGACGAGGCATGACGCGCGTGCCGGAACTGATGGCGGGCGGCATCACGGTCGCGTTCGGCCACGATTGCGTGATGGACCCGTGGTACAGCCTCGGCTCCGGCGACATGCTCGAAGTCGCGCATATGGGTTTGCACGTCGCGCAGATGACCGGTGTCGATGCGATGCGCGCGTGCTTCGATGCGGTGACGAAAAATCCGGCGCGCATTCTCGGGCTGGAAGGCTATGGCATCGAAGTGGGCTGCAACGCGGATTGCGTCGTCCTCGATGCGCGCGATCCCATCGAAGCGATTCGCCTGCGCGCGGCGCGCACGGCTGTCGTTCGACGCGGCAAAGTGGTCAGCCGAAGCCCCGCCGTGCGCGCGACGCTGGCGCTCGAAGGGCGGCCATCGGAAGTCGATTTCAGGATCGACAGGCGATAAAAAACCCGGTCCCTTGCCTGCGGACCGGGTTGTCGAGCCGGCTAAAGATCAGTGCGCCGCTTGCCCGGACATGCCGTTATGACGCAGCAATGCGTCGATGTCCGGCTCGCGTCCACGGAACGCCTTGAACGAATCCATCGCCGGGCGGCTGCCGCCCACTTCGAGAATCTCGCGGCGATAGCGCGTGCCCGTCGTCGCGTCGAGCACCGAGCCGTTGCCGGCCTTCGCGGCCTCTTCGAACGCGGCGTACGCATCGGCTGACAGCACTTCGGCCCACTTGTAGCTGTAGTAGCCCGCCGCATAGCCGCCCGCGAAGATATGGCTGAACGTGTTGGGCCAGCGCGAGAACGGCGCCTGCGGAATCACATGGAACTTCTCGTTGATCGAGCGCGCGAGATCGTTCACGTTCTGCGTCGCGTTCGCCGGATCGTAGGACGTGTGCAGCACCATGTCGAACATCGAGAAGACGATCTGGCGCAGCGTGCCGAGGCCGCTCTGGAAGTTCTTCGCGGCGAGCATCTTGTCGAACAGCTCGCGCGGCAGCGGCGCGCCGGTCTCGACATGCGCGGACATATCCGTCAGCACGTCCCACTCCCAGCAGAAGTTCTCCATGAACTGCGACGGCAGTTCGACCGCATCCCACTCCACGCCATTGATGCCCGACACGCCCAGCTCGTCGATGCGCGTCAGCATGTGATGCAGCCCGTGCCCGAACTCGTGGAACAGCGTGATGACTTCATCGTGCGTGAAGCAAGCGGGCTTGCCGCCCACGGGCGCCGAGAAGTTGCACGTGAGATAGGCGACCGGCGTCTGCACCCCGCCTTGCGTGCGCTTGTGCCGCGAGCGGGCGTCGTCCATCCAGGCGCCGCCGCGCTTGCCCTCGCGCGCGTAGAGGTCGAGATAGAACTGCGCGACGAGCGTGCCGTCCTTGTTCTCGACGCGGAAGAAGCGCACGTCCGGATTCCACACGGCGGCTTCGTCGCGGCGGATCGACACGTTGAAAAGTGTTTCGGTGACCTTGAAAAGGCCCTTCAGCACGGCTTCCTGCGGGAAGTATTGCTTCACTTCGTTCTCGGAGAACGAGTAGCGCTTCTGGCGCAGCTTCTCCGCTGCATACGCGATATCCCAGGGCTGCAGTTCGGGCATGCCGAGCTCGGTCGCGGCGAACGCGCGCAGTTCCATCCAGTCGTTTTCGGCGTAAGGGCGGGCGCGCGTGGCGAGATCTTCGAGGAACGCGATGACCTGCGCGGGCGATTCGGCCATCTTCGGCGCGAGCGACACTTCCGCGAAGTTCTGATAGCCGAGCGTCTTCGCTTCTTCCTCGCGCAGCTTCAGGTTCTCGACGACATTCGCCGTGTTGTCCCATTCGGCCTTGCCGTCGCCGTAGGTTCCGCCCAGTTCCGACGCACGCGTGACGTACGCGCGATACATCGCCTCGCGCATCGGGCGATGTTCGGCATATTGCAGCACGGGGAAATACGAAGGGAAGTGCAGGGTGAACTTCCAGCCTTCCTTGCCGTCGCGTTGCGCGGCTTCGCGGGCTGCTTCGATCACGTCGTCGGGCAGGCCGGCGAGATCGCTTTCCTTCGTGACGATGTACGCGTACGCGTTGGTCGAATCGAGCACGTGATCGGAGAACGCCTTGGAGAGCGCTGCCTGCTCCTCCTGCAACTGCGCGAAACGCGGCTTGCGATCTTCCGGCAATTCCGCGCCCGACAGGCGGAAATCGCGCAGCGAGTTCTCCAGAATCTTCTTGCGCTCGGCCGACAGACCGGCGAATTCCGGTCCTGCGGCGATCGCCTTGTACTTCTCGTAGAGCGCGAGATTCTGCCCGACGCTCGCGGAGAATTCGGTGACGCGCGGCAGGTTTTCGGCGTGCGCGGCGCGCAGTTCGGGCGTATCGGCGACGGCGTTCAGATGGCCGATGACGCCCCACGCGCGCGACAGTTTTTCCGATTCCTGCTCGACTGCCTCGACGACGTCCTTCCATGTCGCGGGCGTGTCCGGCGCGCTCGCGCGGTCGACGGCGGCTTTCGCATCGGCGAGCAGCACGTCGAGCGCGGGCGTGACGTGCGCGGGCTGAATCTCGCCGAAACGCGGAAGATCGGAAAAATCGAGCAGCGGATTGGCCGCTGCCGGGGTGGACGTGGTATCGCTCATGACTCTCCCGTTCTGATGTTGGACGAAGCCGGGAACGGGACGCGTGCCGCGCCGGCTCTCTCCGAGATTATTGGGGCGGGCGGGGCAAATTCCAATCGATTGTTTTTAAGGGGCCGATTAATGCCGCCCCGCGCCGATTTTCACGCCTGCGCCGCGCGCTCGGCCGCTTCGATCGTGTTGACGAGCAGCATCGTGATGGTCATCGGGCCGACGCCGCCCGGCACCGGCGTGATGAACCCGGCCACTTCGCTGACGCCCGCGAAATCGACGTCGCCGCACAGCTTGCCTTCGTCGTTGCGGTTCATGCCGACATCGATCACGGTCGCGCCCGGCTTCACCATGTCCGCGGTCAGGATGTTGCGGCGGCCGACCGCGGCGACGATGACATCGGCGTCGCGCGTGTGCTTCGCGAGGTCGCGCGTCTTGCTGTGGCAGATGGTGACGGTCGCGCCGGCTTCGAGCAAGAGGAGCGCCATCGGCTTGCCGACGATGTTCGAGCGCCCGATCACCACCGCGTTCGCGCCTTTGAGGCTGATGTCGTGCGCCTCGAACATCTTCATCACGCCGTAGGGCGTGCACGGGCGAAAGAGCGGCTTGCCGGTCAGGAGCGCGCCCGCGTTGGCGACGTGAAAGCCGTCGACGTCCTTCTCCGGCGCGATGGCTTCGATGACCTTGTGGCTATCGATATGCGCGGGCAGCGGCAGTTGCACGAGAATGCCGTGGATCGAAGGATCGGCGTTGAGCTTCGCGATGTGCGCGAGCAGCTCGTTTTCGGCGAGCGTCGCGGGGAAGCGGTCCATCACCGAGTGCAGGCCGTTGTCGTGGCAGGCCTTCACCTTGTTGCGCACGTAGACCTCGCTCGCGGGATTGTCGCCGACGAGCACGACGGCCAGGCCCGGCTTGTGTCCACGGGCGGTGAGTGCGGCGGCGCGCTGGGCGACATCGGCGCGAAGGGTCTTGGAAAGGGCGTTGCCGTCGATGAGTTGGGCGGTCATGGCGAATCGGATCGAGGATGGGCGAGGGCGCGCGAGGGCGTGAAGCCGACGCCGTGCCCGCCGCTTTCGTGCGGCAGCGGTGCGCGGCGCTCGCGCATGGTGCTGGGCGCCTCGTCGGCAAATGCGCGGCAAATGCGCCCCTGGGAAGGGCGAAATTATACCGCCGGGCGCTATCGCGCGTTCCGGCCCGCCATCTTCGACACCTCGCCGGGACTCACGGCGTCACCACCTTCCACGACGAATCCGGATTGAACGACCTGATCGCCGCGGCCGCGCGTGTGGACGCCGGGCCGAGATCCTTCTCGTAGATCTGCCCGTCCTGATTGACGATGAAGGTCATCACGCCGGTTTCGCCGTAGCGCGCGGGCGTCGCAATCACGCCGAAGCCATGCGTCAGCTTGCCGTCCTGCAGATAGTTCTTCGCGCCGCCCTGAGCGTTCGCGCCCTGCGCCGTCAGGATGCGGTAGTGGTAGCCGTAGTAGCCGTCCTTGTCGGTAGGCTTGTTCGGCATCGTCGCGGCGAGCGGGCCGAGCGGGCTTTCAGGATCGCCCGGCGCGGTGTGCCAGTAGAGGCCGTCGTGCTTGCCGGGCGTGCTCACGAAACGGTCGGCGTAGCGGCCGGCCGTCTTTTGATAGTCGCTTTGCGCGGCGACGACCGCGAGCGCGACCTGCATCGCCGAACGCTCGTTGCGGCCGATACGCCGCGTGAGCACTTCGTTGCGCGCGGCGGGCATGTCGAAGCGCCAGCCTTTCGCAACTTTCACGAGCGGAATCGGCAGGGTCCAGCCGCTCGTGCCCGCTTCGATATGGGCGGCCGGACGGCCATCGACCGGCTGTGTATCCTCGACGATGCGATGCTGTTGCGCCCATGCGGCGAGGTACGCGTAGATGTCCTCTTCGCCGATGCTGCCCTCGGGCACGTAGCGCCCGTGGTCCTTGCCGAGGACTTTGGAGAGCGCGGTTTCGTCGTTGGTCGCGATGGCGTCGGTGAACGCCTGCGCGGCGGCTTCCGCGGTGGGATACACGGCCTGCGCGTACGCGAACGTCGCGCCGAGCGCGAGCGACGCGGCAACAAGTGCGCGAAGCAATGGCTTCTTCGATGAGGCGAGTGTTTTCATGTCGGGCTCCTGGATCTGGCGTTCGCCGCCTGAGCGGCGTTTGACGATGGACGCGATCATCACCGGCGGAATCCTCCTCCGCCGCCGCCTCGATGGAACCCGCCGCCGCCTCCGCCGCCACCTCCGTGGAATCCGCCGCCACCGCCGCCGCCGCGTTGCACGCCGCCGCCGCCTCCGCCGCCTCCATGGAATCCGCCGCCGCCACCACCACCACCGCCGCCGCCAAGCCCGCCGCCCGCCTGACGCTCGACACCGCCGCCGCGGTTGTGCGACTGATTGGCGAACGACTCCCGGCTCGCCTGTCCGCGCTGCATGTCCTGCCGCGCACCGTTGCCGTCGCCCGCGCCGCGCAGCGCGTTATCGCGATTCACGTCCTGCGAGCGCTGCCGCAGGTCGCTGGTGTTGCGCGCATTCTCTCCGCCGCCCTGGCGGATGCTCTGCACGCGCTGGCTGGCCGGCTCGTTGAGGTTTTGCCCGGTGCGCTGCTGCAGCGTCTGGGCCGCCTGCGCGCGCCCGTCCTCGCGGCCGCGAAACTGGTTGGCGTTCGCGCCGCGATTCGCGTTGTTCAACGTGTTCTGCCGGTTCTGGACGTTGGTCCGGTTGAACTGCGGATCGTTGCGGTTCCAGCGCACGTTGTTGCTGTTCGCGTTGATGCGGTTGCTCGTGTTGATGTTGTTGTAGCGGTTCACGTTGACGTTGACATCGCCGTGACCCCAGTTGCAATTGCCCCACAGCGAATTCACGACCGCGACGCCCGCGCCGAACGCGAGGCCGCCGACGAACGCCGACGCCATCGCATATCCCGGAGGCGGCGGCACGTAGACCGGCGGATACGCCGGATAGGGCCATGTGCCGTACACGACCGTCGGGTTGTAGGTCGGCACATAGACCACTTGCGGATTGGCCGGCTCGATCTGGATCACCGTGGTGCTGGTGGTCGTGCTGCCCGGCGGCGGCGGCGCGCTCGTGACCTTCTGCTGCTCGTTCGTCTTGAGATTGCCCGCGCTTTGCGCCGCGCGCCGCAGACGTTGAACCGAGTCCATCACGTCGCTCGGCTGCGCGATGAAGGCGTTGCCGAGCTGCGTCACCCAGTCGATCTTGGAGGCCATCGTCGCGAGCGCCTGAGGGAACGCGACGAGCGATTGCACGCTCGGGTCCCACGGCTCGGATTGCACGGCCTTGACCGCGTCGTCGCCCTTGACGTTCGGATTCGCCTTCGACCACGCGGCCGCTTCGGTGATCTGCGACGGATACGTCGACGCCATCATCACCTGCGCGAGCAGCGCGTCGGGATAGAGCGCGACCGGCGCGGTCAGCGCATCGAGCTGCTGGTTCGTGAGCTTCGGTGCGGTGCTCGCGGCGTCCTGCGTCTGTGCGTGCACCGGTCCGGGATGGAGCGCCGCGAGCGGCAATGCGAGCGCTACGCTCATCGCGATGATCCGCAGCGTGCGCGCGCGATGCCCGACGACGATGTAAGGGGTTCGTTTCAAGATCAAGTCCTCCGGTGCACGCGCGATGCGCACGTTGCTTGCCGACAGGCGGCGAACTGATGCGCAGTGCTTGATGAAAGCGAAGGGAACGATGCGAGAGAGCGCGCTGGTCTCGAAGGTATCGACACCAAACGTTTGACCGTCGAGCAAGTACGTGGCAGACGCCTTGTCGCGCATGACCGTTGTCCGGTAGTGGGTCCGGCCAAATTACGGGCGGGCCGCGATGTGTGTCAACGTGATTCAGGAAATATCACGTTTCACTCTCGCCGACAACGGGGGTTTCGGAAGGGGACGGACGGCGCGATGCGGGCATCGGGCGCGCCATGAAAGCGCGGCCGGCATGGCGATGCCGGCCGCGAACGGGAGAGCGAAGCCGTTACTGCTGAGGCTTGTTCGACAGCGCGAGGCGCAGCAGATCCGCGACGGTGTTCACGGAGAGCTTCTCCATGATGTTCGCGCGATGCGCTTCCACCGTCTTGATGCTGATGCCGAGATCGTCGGCGATCTGCTTGTTCAGGCGTCCCGCGATGATGCGCTCGAGCACCTGATGCTCGCGCGCGGTCAGCTTGCCGAGACGCTCGGCGGCGGCGCGCTGCTGCTGCACGCTGGTGCTTTCGCTGCGCGCCTTCTCCAGCATGCGCTCCACGAGCTTGCGCAGCTCGGCCTCGTCGAAAGGCTTTTCGATGAAGTCCATCGCGCCTTTTTTCATCGTCGAGACGGCCATCGGCACGTCGCCGTGACCGGTCACGAAGATGATCGGCAGGAGCGAATTCTCGGCGATGAGTTTCTCCTGCAACTCCAGCCCCGTCATGCCGGCCATCCGCACGTCGAGGATCAGGCAGGAAATCGCGCCGGAGTGCGAGATCGGCAGATAGACGTCGAGAAACGATTCCGCGCTGGAGAAACACTGAACGCGATAGCCGTTTGCTTCGAGCAGCCAGCGCAAGGAATCACGCACGGCTTCGTCATCGTCGACGACGAAGACGGTTTCCTGAGTGGTGACTGTGCTCATAGTTCTCCCGTAACTGTTTGTTGTCTCGTATGTTCGTCCTGCGCATCCGTGCCGCTCGTGCCCGAGCTGCCGTCCACTGCGCCGATCGGCAGGCTGCAGTGGAAGGTCGCGCCGGTCACGTGGCCGTCCGCTTCGACGTTGTTGACGACCCAGAGGCGTCCGCGATGCGACTCGATGATCGAGCGGCAGATGTTCAGCCCCATGCCCATGCCATCGGACTTGGTGCTGTAAAACGGTTCGAAGAGGCGCTCGGCGGTTGCCTCGTCCACGCCCGGACCCTGATCGACCACGCTGATGCACACGAAGCCGCCGTCCATGCGCTGCACGACGACGCGAATCACCGGATCGATGGCGTTTGGTTTCGCATCATGCATCGCCTCGGCCGCGTTTTTCAACAGGTTGACCAACACTTGTTCGATCAAAACCGGATCGACGTAGATCACCGGCATGCGCGAGCGGATTTCGGTGACGATGCGGATCTTGCGTTTGCGCGCCTCGATTTCGGCGAGACCGACCGCGTCCGCGACGATATCCGCGACGCGCGCCGCCTGGCGCTTGGGCTCGCTGCGCTTCACGAACTCGCGGATGCGCTTGATGATCATGCCTGCGCGCACGGCTTGCTGCGCGGTCTTTTCGAGCACGGGAAGCAGCGTTTCCTGCGTCACGCGGCCGGATTTCACCAGCGCGACGCAGCCCGAACAATAGTTGTTGATCGCCGCGAGCGGCTGATTCAGCTCGTGCGCGAGCGAGGACGCCATTTCGCCCATCGTCATCAGGCGGCTCGTGAACTGGAGCTTTTCTTCCTGCTGATGCGCGAGTTCCTGCGCCTGCTTGCGCTGCGTGATGTCGGTGGCGATCTGCATCTGCGCGAGATGGCCGTCGACCCACTGGATGTACTGGCGGCGCACCTCGAACCACTTCTGGATGCCTTCGACATAGACTTCCTGCGCGTCCGCCGAGCTTTCGGTGAGCGCGGTGGCGGGCAGGCCCGCATAGGTGTCGACCATGTCGATGGTGTCCGACGAACTCTGCGAGCCGCCGTCGAACGCGGCGCCCGCGAGCTCCAGATGCCCGTCCGGACGGATGCCGAACAGATGCCGGTAATAGCGATTGGCGAAGAGCAACTCGGCTTCGTCGGCGGCGAGCACGGAGACGGCCGCGTCGAGGCTTTCGAGCACGGTGGTGAAGCGCTCGTGCGCGGCGGCGAGTTCTTCGCGGGCGCGCTTGGGCTCGGTGATGTCCGTCATCGACGACATCCAGCCGGTCTGCCGGCCCGAACTGTCGATCAGCGGCGACACGTACAGCCGCGCGTGGAAGAACGAACCGTCCTTGCGGCGCACGCGCAGTTCGAAGCCGGAAGAAGGCGCCTTGCCGCGCAGCGTCATGTCGAGCTGGCGCTGCATTTCGGGATATGCGTCGCGCGGCCAGTACGGGAACGGCGCGTTCTTGCCGACGAGATCGCTCTCGTCCCAACCCGTCATGCGGCAGAACGCGGGATTCACGTGCGTGATGCGGCCGTGCATGTCCAGCACGCGCATGCCGATCAGCACCGAGTTTTCCATCGCGCGGCGAAAAAACGCTTCGGCGTACAGCGCCTGTTGCGCCTCGAAGCGCTGGCGCGTGTGCTTCCACAGGCTCCAGAGACTCCACAGCACGAAGCACGACAAACCCGCGACGAGCCAGACGAGCGTGTTGTTGGTGAAGTTCGTGAGCTGCGGATACGAATACACGCGCACCGACAGGCCTTGTCCCGGCGGATCGAGCGGCAGGTCGTAGAACATGTCGCGCGGCAGGCGCGGGCGGCTCGACGTGGTCGCGAGCTCGCGGTTGTTCAGGTCCGTGATGGAAATCTTGTACTTCGCCGACAGTTCGCTCGGAATGTCGTGCTTCAGGACGCCTTCGATCGAGAACACCGCCGCGATCGAGCCGAGGAACTCGCGGTCGCGGAAAACCGGTGTTTGCAGGGTGATATAGCCATTGCCGAGGTCGTCGTAGAGCAACGGCGAGTAGACTTGGCGGCGGGTGGTGCGCGCTTCGTCGAATGCGGCCTGCACGGCCTCGTCCATCTGCGTGTCGTTGGGCTTCGCAAGCCGCGATCCGAGCACGGGCAGCGGCGTATTCGGCCAGCGGGGCTTATGCTCGCTCGTGTACCAGTTCATGTAGAGGATCTCGGGATGCCCCTGCATGATGTCCGTGGACGAGGTCTGGAAGGTTTGCGGGTCGCCGTGGCCGGTCGCGATGTCGCGCGCGAGCGCCTGGATCTGCTCCTGCGCGCCGGTCATCGAAAGACGGATTTGCTGCTGTGCCCACGCGACATTCCGATAGAGCGTGTCTTCCTGCTGCTGTTGCTCGCGCCGGTTCAGGCTCCAAAGGATCAGACTCATCACGACCAGGAATACCAGGATCGAAATGAGCGGCGTGAGTAAATAGGAGTTCGACCACCACGGGCCGTGGTGCCAGCGGGAGGGCGAGGCGTCGGTCGGCTTTCGCGCGACCCTCGCCGAGCGTTTGATCAGCCGTTCGGTCAACATGGAAGCGATTGTAACGCAGCGCCTGATTGTTAATCGGCGTAAAAAGACGGTAAAGAAGTATGGATTGTCGCAAAAGGAGGAGAAACATCTGAACAAAAAAGTCTTATCGGACGGTGCGTTGCAGCAATTTTTCGTATGGTGAGATTAACTCTCATGATTTGAAAAATTCCTTGCATCATGGTCTGGACCCTCTTTAGAATTGCCGGCACGCGGCCAGTGCCCGCCTTCGATCGGGCGTGCGCCGGCGGTTCTCAGAGTGTTCCTCACATCAGGAGACGAGCATGTCCGCTGTACCCGACGAAGTTCTCAAATATGTCGCCAACGCCAAGGACGACGATCCTCAGGAAACCGCCGAGTGGCTCGACGCGCTCGATGGCGTAATTTCCGCGGTCGGTCCTGATCGCGCGCACTACCTGATCGAGAAACAGATCGAATTCGCTCGCGTGCATGGCGAGCACCTGCCGTTCTCGGCGAACACGCCGTACATCAATACGATCCCCGTCGCCGCGCAGGCGAAGAATCCGGGCGATCAGGACCTCGAACACCGCATCCGCTCGTACACCCGCTGGAACGCCATCGCGATGGTGCTGCGCGCGGGCAAGGACACGAACGTCGGCGGGCACATCGCTTCGTTCGCGTCGGCCGCAACGCTCTATGACGTCGGCTTCAATCACTTCTGGCACGCGCCGTCGAAAGAACACGGCGGCGATCTCGTGTTCGTGCAGGGCCACTCGTCGCCGGGTGTGTACTCGCGCGCGTTCCTGCTCGGCCGCCTGACCGAGAAGCAACTGAACAACTTCCGTCAGGAAGTGGGCGGCGAGGGCATCTCCTCGTATCCGCACCCGTGGCTGATGCCGGACTTCTGGCAATTCCCGACCGTGTCGATGGGTCTCGGCCCGATCATGGCGATCTATCAGGCGCGCTTCATGAAGTACATGGCGGCGCGCGGCATCGCGAAAACGGACGGCCGCAAGGTCTGGGCGTTCCTCGGCGACGGCGAGACGGACGAGCCGGAATCGCTCGGCGCGATCGGCATGGCCGGCCGCGAGCGTCTGGACAACCTCGTGTTCGTCATCAACTGCAACCTGCAGCGCCTGGACGGTCCGGTGCGCGGCAACGGCAAGATCATCCAGGAACTGGAAAGCGAATTCCGCGGCGCGGGTTGGAACGTCATCAAGGTCATCTGGGGCAGCCGCTGGGACGCGCTCTTCGCGCGCGACAAGACCGGCGCGCTGATGCGCCGCATGATGGAAGTCGTCGACGGCGAGTACCAGACGTACAAGTCGGAGTCGGGCGCGTTCGTACGCGAGCACTTCTTCAACACGCCGGAACTGAAGGCGCTGGTCGCCGACTGGTCCGATGACGACATCTGGAACCTGAACCGCGGCGGACACGATCCGCACAAGATCTACGCGGCATTCGACGCCGCGACCAAGACGAAGGGCGCGCCGACCGTCATCCTCGCCAAGACCATCAAGGGCTATGGCATGGGCGAGCACGGTCAGGCGATGAACATCACGCACCAGCAGAAGAAGCTGCCGATCGACACGCTGAAGAAATTCCGCGACCAGTTCCGCCTGCCGCTCAGCGACGAGCAGATCGCCGACGTGCCGTACCTCACGTTCGAGGAAGGCTCGAAGGAACTCGAGTACATGCGTCAGAAGCGCATGGACCTGGGCGGCTATCTGCCGTCGCGTCGCGAGAAGGCGGAATCGCTGCCGGTGCCGGCGCTCTCCGCGTTCGAGCCGCTCCTGAAGGGCACGGGCGAAGGCCGCGAAATCTCCACGACGATGGCGTTCGTGCGGATCCTGAACATCCTGCTGAAGGACAAGGCGCTCGGCAAGCGCGTCGTGCCGATCGTGCCGGACGAGTCGCGTACCTTCGGCATGGAAGGTCTCTTCCGTCAGATCGGCATCTGGAATCAGGAAGGCCAGAAGTACGTGCCGGAAGACTCCGACCAGCTGATGTTCTATCGCGAATCGGAGACGGGTCAGATTCTGCAGGAAGGCATCAACGAAGCGGGTGGCATGTGTGACTGGATCGCGGCCGCGACGTCGTACTCGACGCACGGCGAGATCATGATCCCGTTCTACATCTTCTACTCGATGTTCGGCTTCCAGCGCATCGGCGATCTGGCATGGGCCGCGGGCGACATGCGTTCGCGTGGCTTCCTGCTGGGCGGCACCGCGGGTCGCACGACGCTCAACGGCGAAGGCCTGCAGCACGAAGACGGCCACTCGCTGCTGTGGGCGGCGTCGGTCCCGAACTGCGTGAGCTACGACCCGACGTTCGGCTACGAGCTCGCGGTCATCATGCAGGATGGTCTGCGCCGTATGGTCGCGGATCAGGAAGACGTGTACTACTACATCACCGTGATGAACGAGAACTACGAGCATCCGGCGATCCCGCAAGGCGATGCCGTTGCTTCGGACATCATCAAGGGCATGTACGCGTTCAAGAAGGCCGAAGGCGCGGGCAAAGCGCACGTTCAACTGATGGGCGCGGGCACGATCTTCAACGAAGTGATCGCTGCCGCCGATCTGCTGAAGAACGACTGGAACGTCACCGCCGATCTCTGGAGCGTGCCGAGCTTCACCGAACTGGCGCGCGACGGTCAGGCGTGCGAGCGCTGGAACCTGCTGCACCCGACGGAAGAGAAGCGCGTGCCGCACGTGAGCGCGCTGCTCAAGGGCGCGAAGGGCCCGGTGATCGCATCGACGGACTACATCCGTGCGCTCGTCGACCAGATCCGCGGCTATGTGCCGAACAAGTTCGTGGTGCTCGGCACCGACGGCTACGGCCGCTCGGATACGCGCGAGGCGCTGCGCCACTTCTTCGAAGTCGACCGCTACTGGGTGACGCTGGCCGCGCTGAACGCGCTGGCCGACGAAGGCACGATCGAGCGCAAGGTCGTCGCCGAGGCGATCAAGAAGTACAACCTCGACCCGTCCAAACCCAACCCGATGACCGTCTAAAGGCATCGCCCCCGTGCGTTGTGACGCGGCCTCCTTCCGAAGCGGAAGGAGGCCCGCGTGCAACCCAGGAGACACTAATAATGAGTCAAGCGATCGAAGTCAAAGTGCCGGACATCGGCGATTTCAAGGACATCCCCGTGATCGAAGTGCTGGTCAAGGTGGGTGATACGGTCGAACCCGAGCAGTCGCTCGTCACGCTCGAATCCGACAAGGCGACGATGGACGTGCCGAGTTCGGCGGCGGGAACCGTGAAGGAGGTCAAGGTCAAGGTCGGCGACAACGTGTCGGAAGGCACGCTGATCGTCGTGCTGGAAGGCGGCGCATCCGCTGCCGCGCCGGCCGCCAAGCAGGAAGCGGCTGCACCGGCACCGGCGGCGGCGCCTGCTGCGGCGCCCGCGGCGAGCGGCGGCGGTTCCATCGAAGTGAAGGTGCCGGACATCGGCGACTTCAAGGACATTCCGGTCATCGAGATCGGCGTGAAGGTCGGCGACAAGGTCGAGAAGGAACAGTCGCTCGTCACGCTCGAATCCGACAAGGCGACGATGGACGTGCCGAGCCCCGAGGCGGGCACGGTGAAGGAACTGAAGGTCAAGATCGGCGACACGGTTTCCGAAGGCACGCTGATCGTCGTGCTGGAAGGCGGCGCTGGAGCGGCTGCGCCCGCGGCGGCGCCCGCGCCCGCGAAGCCGGTCGAAGTGCCGTCCGATGCGCCCGTGAAACCCGCTCCCGCGAAAGAGGCGCCGTCCGCGCTCGCGCAGGCGCCCCTGATGCCTGCCGGCGACGGCACGCGCACGTCGAGCCACGCGTCGCCGTCGGTGCGCAAGTTCGCGCGCGACCTGGGCGTCGATGTGTCGCGCGTGCGCGGCAGCGGTCCGAAAGGCCGCATCACGCAAGGCGACATCACCGCGTTCGTCAAGGGCGTGATGTCGGGACAGGGTGCGGCGCCCGCAGCGGCTGCACCGGCTGGCGGTGGCGGCGGCGAGCTGGGTCTCCTGCCGTGGCCGAAGATCGATTTCACGAAGTTCGGGCCGATCGATCCGAAGCCGCTGTCGCGCATCAAGAAGATCTCGGGTGCGAACCTGCATCGCAACTGGGTGATGATCCCGCACGTCACGAACAACGACGAAGCCGACATCACCGAGCTCGAAGAACTGCGCGTCAAGCTGAACAAGGAACACGAAAAAGCGGGCGTGAAGTTCACGATGCTCGCGTTCGTCATCAAGGCCGTGGTCTCGGCGCTCAAGAAGTTCCCGGACTTCAACGCGAGCCTGGACGGCGACAACCTCGTGTTCAAGAAGTACTACCACATCGGTTTCGCGGCCGATACGCCGAACGGTCTCGTCGTTCCGGTGATCCGCGACGCGGACAAGAAGGGCCTCGTCGATATCGCCAAGGAAATGGCGGAGCTGTCGAAGCTCGCGCGCGACGGCAAGCTCAAGCCCGATCAGATGCAGGGCGGCTGCTTCTCGATCTCGTCGCTGGGCGGCATCGGCGGCACGCACTTCACGCCGATCATCAACGCGCCCGAAGTCGCGATTCTCGGCCTGTCGCGCGGTCAGATGAAGCCGGTGTGGGACGGCAAGCAGTTCGTGCCGCGCCTCACGCTGCCGATGTCGCTGTCGTACGACCATCGCGTCATCGACGGTGCGGCCGCTGCGCGCTTCAACGCTTATCTGTCGGCGATTCTGGGCGATTTCCGTCGCGTCATTCTCTGATCTTCGGATCTGGCCGACGGCGGGACCTCGGGGCTTTGCCCTGAGGTTCCATCCGCACATCTCTTAGGGGACAACATGAGTCTCGTCGAACTAAAAGTACCCGACATCGGCGACTTCTCCGATGTCGATGTCATCGAAGTCAATATCAAACCCGGCGACAGCATCGAAAAGGAACAGGGCGTCATCACGCTCGAAACCGACAAAGCCACGATGGAAGTGCCTGCCGATGTCGCGGGCACGATCAAGGAAGTGAAGGTCAAGCAGGGCGACAAGGTCAGCCAGGGCTCGGTCATCGCGATGGTCGAAACGCAAGGCGCAGGCGCTGCCGCGGCACCCGCTGCCGCGCCGGCTCCCGCCGCTGCGCCCGCGAAGGCCGCGGGTGGCGCCGTGCAGGACGTGAAGGTGCCGGACATCGGCGACTTCAAGGACATTCCGGTCATCGAAGTGCACGTGAAGCCGGGCGATACGGTCGAGAAGGAGCAGTCGCTCATCACGCTCGAATCCGATAAAGCCACGATGGACGTGCCTTCTCCGGCTGCGGGCACGGTCAAGGAAGTGAACGTGAAGGTCGGCGACAACGTGTCGGAAGGCACGCTCGTCCTGACGCTCGAAGGCGGCGACGCGGCTCCCGCGGCCGCGCCTCAGAAGGCCGCTCCGGCAGCCGCCGCAGCCGCTCCGGCGTCCGCGTCCGCGCCCGCGCCGCAGGCGGGCAGCTACTCCGGCGCCGCCGATGTCGAATGCGACATGCTGGTGATCGGCGCCGGCCCCGGCGGTTACTCGGCGGCGTTCCGGTCCGCCGATCTCGGCATGAAGACGGTGCTGGTCGAGCGTTATTCGACGCTGGGCGGCGTGTGTCTGAACGTCGGCTGCATTCCGTCGAAGGCGCTGCTGCACACCGCGCTCGTCATCGACGAAGCGGCGGAACTCGCGGCGCACGGCATCAGCTTCGGCGAGCCGAAAGTCGATCTGGACAAGCTGCGCGGCTTCAAGGAAGGCGTCGTCAAGAAGCTGACCGGCGGTCTCGCGGGCATGGCGAAGGCGCGCAAGGTGCAAGTGGTCACGGGCGTCGGCAGTTTCGTCGATCCGAACCATATGGAAGTGCAGGGCGCGGACGGCAGGAAGGTCGTGAAGTTCAAGCAGGCGATCATCGCGGCCGGCTCGCAAGCCGTGAAGCTGCCGTTCTTCCCGGACGATCCGCGTGTTGTCGATTCGACCGGCGCGCTCGAACTGCGTCAGCTTCCGAAGCGCATGCTCGTGGTGGGCGGCGGCATCATCGGCCTGGAAATGGCGACCGTTTATTCGACGCTTGGCTCGGACATCGATGTCGTCGAAATGCTCGATGGCCTGATGCTCGGCGCGGACCGCGATCTCGTGAAGGTTTGGGAGAAGTTCAATTCCAAGCGCTTCACGAACGTGATGCTCAAGACCAAGACGACCAAGGCCGAGGCCAAGGAAGACGGCATCTACGTGACCTTCGAAGGCGAAAAGGCCCCAAGCGAGCCGCAGCGCTACGACCTCGTTTTGCTCGCGGTCGGACGCAGCCCTAACGGCGGCAAGGTCGGCGCGGACAAGGCCGGCGTGGCGGTGACGGATCGCGGCTTCATCAACGTCGACAAACAGATGCGCACCAACGTGCCGCACATCTTCGCGATCGGTGATCTCGTCGGTCAGCCGATGCTCGCGCACAAAGCCGTGCACGAAGGCCATGTCGCGGCGGAAGCGGCGCACGGCGAGAAGGCGTATTTCGATGCGCTGCAGATTCCTTCGGTGGCGTACACCGATCCGGAAGTGGCGTGGGCCGGCAAGACGGAAGAACAGTGCAAGGCCGAAGGCATCAAGTTCGGCAAGGCCGTGTTCCCGTGGGCCGCGTCGGGCCGCGCGATCGCGAATGGCCGCGACGAGGGCTTTACCAAGCTGATCTTCGATGAAGAGACGCATCGTGTGATCGGCGGCGGTATCGTCGGTCTGAACGCGGGCGATCTGATCAGCGAAGTGTGTCTCGCGATCGAGATGGGCGCGGATGCAACCGATATCGGCAAGACGATCCATCCGCACCCGACGCTCGGCGAATCGGTCGGGATGGCCGCCGAACTGTACGAAGGCGTGTGCACGGACCTGCCGCCGCAGCGCAAGAAGTAAGCGTTCGCGCTTCGAAAGTGCAAAGGCGCGCTCCTTAACCGGAGCGCGCCTTTTTTCATTTGCAGCGCAAATGGCGGACGACAAACGACAAAAAACCCGGCACGGTGGCCGGGTTCTTCGTCATGCGTGCTGCATCAAACCGGGCAGGGCCCGGCGGCAAACTTACGCAACCGACTTCTTGGCAGCGCGGGAAGCTTGCTCGGTCGCTTGCGTAGCGGCCTTCGTCGCAGCCGTAGCGGCAGCGTTGAAGTTGCTTTCAGCGATTTCGACAGCTTGCTTCGTTGCCTTGTGAACCGTTTCGTACGTCGTGTTGGCAGCGGTGATAGCCGACTTCATCACGGCGACAGCCGTTTCCGAACCAGCCGGTGCGTTCTTCGCGACGTTGTCGACGAGCGTTTGCACCTTGCGGTTTTGCTCTTCGTACTGCGCTTCTGCGACGCGGGCGAATTCAGCTTGCGTGGCCGACGCGATTTCATACAGGTGACGGCCATACGACAGCACCTTTTCCGCGACCGGCTGCGTCAGGCTGGCTTGCAGCGCGAGCAGTTCTTGAGCGTCCTTGACCGACAGCGCGCGTTGCGCGTTTTCCTGGCTTTCGGCCAGCGTCGACTTCACGACTTGCAGGTTCAATTCGACCAGCTTCTCGACGCCTTCGAACGCCTTGTTCGTCAGACCGAACAGCGTGTCGAAGTTAGCTTTTTGTGCAGCGGCGATTTGCTCGGGGGTCAACAGCGTCATCTCAGGCTCCTGATGGCCGACCCATCAAACGCGGGTCGTGGTTTGGGTAGATCCGGCGCGATGAACCTGGCCGGCTAGGTGCAACTGCAATTGGTGCGTCGCAACATGAGGCCCATTTTAGAGATATTCCGATGGATGTCAAGCACTTTTTGTGCGCCGCACAATGAATCGAAATTGTATGTTAAACAAGGACTTAGTTGCTAAAAAAGCGTGCGAGACGGGCATCGGTGGAAACCCTGAGCATCCATACTGCACGTAGCCTTTGAGAGCGTCCGTTGCGCTTTCCCGAAGTGGATGACAACACGTCCGGATGACCATTTGATGTTGCCCGCGCGCGCGAAGTCCGAGTCTTATCGCGATGCAAAACGAGAAGTTTCCGAAGTTTGTCTTAATTTTAAGATGTTGCCGTACACCAAATTGTTGAAGAAACGTTAACATTTCGGCTGTCCGATCTGTCGCGTGTTTGTCCGCGGCATCCGACCGCCCCTCCGTCGATTCGAAGTTCTGCGTTTTGTCCGATTCGGTTCACACGTTTAACTAAAGTCGTGGAAAGTTTTGCCGATAGTGCGTTTGCCGTCGTGTAGAAAAGCGCGCTTTTGGCAGCACGGTTCCGCCGGGACGATCGTTTTTTTCCGATCGAGGCGCGCTGTTGATCGGCAATATGCAATCCAGGCTTACAACTCAGTTTAACGAGTGCCGATAAGTGCTTAATATTGCTTAAATTTCGTTGCTTCACTACACTTGGCGGTACCCTCCAGCCGCCCAACAGAACACTAATGAAAACCGAAATGTTTTCGTCGTTGAAGGTGGTGCATGGCGTGGCAGTGCGCTCGGCATTGTCCATCGCTGTCTCCATCGCAGTAGCGACGTCCTTCGCAGCGGCTCCGGCTGAAGCCCTTGCAAAGACCGCCACGGCAACCAAGACCGCAAAGAAATCCACCGCGCAAGCCGAAAAGCCTGCACGCGTGGCGAAAACCACTCTCAAGGCGCCGAAGCCCGCGAAAGCTGCCAAGGTCGCCGCCACCGATGACGACGACGATGCGCCCCGCGCGTCGCGCAAGCGTCGGGTGTCGTATCGCATGGAACCGCATGCGCGCCGCGGCGCGGTGCACGCAGTTGCGTTCCAGCCGCGTGCGACGTCGGTCGGCCAGGCCTTCGGCCTGCATGACACGCCCGACAGCCTCGCGCTGCGCTCGAGCGTTGCCTATGTCGTCGACCAGAACACGTCCGAGACGCTCTTCGACAAGAATTCGCGCGCCGTCGTGCCGATCGCGTCGATCACGAAACTCATGACGGCGATGGTCGTGCTCGACTCGCACATGCCGCTCACCGACGAGATCAGCGTCACCGACGAAGACCGCGACTACGAGAAGTTCACCGGTTCGCGCCTGGCGGTCGGTTCGGAACTGAATCGCGAGGACATGCTGCACATCGCGCTGATGGCGTCCGAGAATCGCGCAGCGGCTGCGCTGTCGCGTTATTACCCGGGCGGCCGTCCGGCGTTCATCGCCGCGATGAATGCGAAAGCGAAGTCGCTCGGCATGACCGACACGCACTTCGAGAACTCGACGGGTCTGACGAGCCAGAACGTGTCGAGCGCGCGCGACCTCGTGAAGATGGTGAACGCGGCGTATCAGTATCCGCTGATCCGCAAGTTTTCGACCGATCGCAGCTACGACGTCTTCACCGGCAAGCGCAACATTGCCTACAACAGCACGAACGCGCTGATCCGCAATGCGTCGTGGGATATTGGCTTGCAGAAGACGGGCTTCATCAACGAAGCGGGCGAATGTCTCGTGATGCAGGCGAACGTGAACGGCCGCCCGGTCGTGATCGTGCTGCTCGACTCGTACGGCAAGTACTCGCGCTTCGCCGATGCGGGCCGCCTGCGCTCGTTTCTCGATACGCTCGGCGAGCCGCACATCATGAGCGCCGATATGGGCAGCGGCGCGAATCCTTGAGCGTCTGACTTTGGCCGACTCGAGCGGCCGACTCAAAAGAAAACGGGATTCGTCGAAAGACGAATCCCGTTTTTTTCATGGAGCGCGGTTCAGCGGTGCGCGTGCGGCGCTTCGGCGGCCGCCTGTTCCGGGTGATACCCGAGCGACTGCGAGATTTCGAGCGCCGTATGGCTCAGTTGCTTGAGCCAGGCGTCCTGCAGACGATCGGCGGGCGCGGACAGCGACAGACCGGCCACGAGCCGTCCGGTGTCGTCGTAGATGCCGGCCGCGATGCAGCGCACGCCGAGTTCCAGTTCCTCGTTGTCGCGCGCGCAGGCTTGCTGGCGCACCAGCGACAGTTCGCGCTCGAGCTTCGAGAGGTCGGTGATGCTGTTCTGCGTGTGGCCGGAGAGGCCGGTGCGCATCGCGTAGGCGCGCACGCGGGTGGCTTCGTCGGCGGCGAGAAACAGCTTTCCTACCGACGTCAGGTGCAAAGGCGCACGGCCGCCGATCGCCCGCACGACCTGCATGCCCGAGCGCTCGGAATACGCGCGCTCGATATAGACGATCTCGTCGCCTTGCCGTACAGACAGATTGACGGTCTGGCCCGTCTGGCGATGCAACTCGCGCATCGGCGGCATCGCGGCCTCGCGTACCGAGAGACGCGCCTTCACGAGATTGCCGAGTTCGAGCAGCCGCATGCCGAGCCGGTAGGTGCCCGGATCGGAACGATCGACGAGACGGCACAGCACCATGTCGTTCAGGATGCGATGCGCGGTTGACGGATGCAGTTCCGTGCTCTGGGACAGCTCTTTCAGGCTGACGGGGTCAGTGTGGTCGGCGAGGGCGTCGAGAAGACGCATCATGCGCTCGATCACCTGAATGGACGTTTTGGATTCCGGGTTCGTATCGCTCATCGTGAAAAATCGGTTGATGCGTCAAACAGCGGAATGGCGATTATATCTCATAATGTGAAAAAAGCGAACGCCGGTCAAAAAGATGCCCTTCGTCAATGATGCTCGCGGACCCGCGCGAGCCCGACGGGCGGGACTTTCGCGGATAATCGTCGGTGCGTTCAATCACTTCTACAAAACAGGAAACGCCCCCAATGCGAGTCGGACTATTCGTCACGTGTCTCATCGACATGATGCGCCCTGAAATCGGCTTCTCGGTGATCAAGCTGATCGAGCGGGCGGGTTTCGAAGTCGTCGTGCCGCCTTCGCAGACGTGTTGCGGCCAGCCCGCCTACAATTCGGGCGACCGTCCGCTCGCACGCGATCTCGCCGAAAAAACGCTGCGCGAGTTCGAGCAGTTCGACTATGTCGTCGTGCCGTCGGGTTCCTGCGGCGGCATGATCCGCGCGCATTACGGCGATCTCTTTCGCGACGATCCGCAACTGATGGGCCGCTTCGCGCGCCTGCACCGCGTGTTTTCGAGCTGACGGATTTTCTCGTGAATGTCGCGAAGGCGCGCATGGAGCCCGGCGCGTTCGACGGCATGGTGACCTATCACGATTCCTGCTCGGGTTTGCGCGAACTCGGCGTGAAATCGCAGCCGCGCGAACTGCTCGCGCAGGCGGGCGTTCCGGTCACGGAGATGGCGGGCTGCGAGCATTGCTGCGGCTTCGGCGGCACCTTCGCGGTGAAGTACGGCGACATTTCGACCGCGATCGTCGATGAGAAGTGCGCGAACATCAAGGCGAGCGGGGCGGACACCGTCGTGCTCGGCGATCTCGGCTGCATGTTGAACATCGAAGGGCGCCTGCGCCGCACCGGCGATACGTCGACGCGCGTGCTGCACATCGCGCAGGTGCTTGCTGGCGACGCGCAAGGCCGCGCGTGAGCGCATCCTGAAAGAGAGACCGCACATGCAAGTCCAGACGATGCATTTCAAGGCGCGCGCTTCAGCCAAACTCGCCGACGAGCGCCTGCAACAAAATCTCACGAAGCTCTCGACCAAGTTCGTCAGCGCGCGCGCGAGCGCGGTGCGGGACATCGACTTTGAGTCGACCCGCGCGGCGCTCAAGGAGCGGCGCGATCGTGCGCTCGACAATCTCGACGTGTGGCTCGAAACCTTCGAGCGCGAAGCGACCCGGCGCGGCGCCACGGTGCTCTACGCCGAATCGACGCAGGACGCGGCGAGACTCGTCGCGGATATCGCTCGCAAGCACGACGTGAAAAAGGTCATCAAGACCAAGTCGATGGTCTCGGAAGAGATGCAGTTGAATCGCGTGCTCGGCGAGATGGGCGTGCAGTCCATTGAGACCGACCTCGGCGAATACATCCTGCAGATCAACGACAACGAGCCGCCGAGCCACATCATCGCGCCGGTCGTCCACAAGGATAAGGAACAGATCGCCGATCTCTTCGCGAAGACGCACAACAAGCCGCGCCTGACCGATATCCCCGAGATGACGCGCGAGGCGCGCGAAGTGCTGCGCCCGCATTTCATGTCGGCGGACATGGGCGTGACGGGCGGCAACTTTCTGATCGCGGAGACGGGATCGGTGGCAGTCGTCACGAACGAGGGCAACGAAGGCATGTGCACGGTGATGCCGCGCGTGCATGTCGCGGTGACGGGCATCGAAAAGGTGCTGCCGACGCTCGAGGATCTCGCGACCGCAATGCGCCTCCTGCCGCGTTCGGCGACCGGGCAGACGATCTCGAACTATTTCTCGCTGCTGACCGGGCCCCGCGCGCCGGACGAATCGGACGGGCCGGAGCACATGTATTTCGTGATCGTCGATGGCGGGCGCACCGGGCTTATCGGTGGGGAATTTCAGGAGATGCTGCGCTGTATCCGCTGCGGCGCGTGCATGAATCATTGCCCGGTCTATCAGAAGATCGGCGGACATGCATACGGCTGGGTCTATCCGGGCCCGATGGGATCGGTGTTGACGCCTGCGTATGTCGGGATCGACAAGGCGCTCGATCTGCCGCAAGCCGCGACGCTCTGCGGCGAATGCAACAGCGTGTGCCCGGTGGGCATTCCGTTGTCGGATCTACTGCGCAAATTGCGCGAAAAGCAGATGGAGCGCCGCCTGCGACCGTGGAACGAACGCGCCGCGCTCGCAGCCTGGGGCTATCTCGCGAAACGACCGACGGCGTATGCGCTCTTCACGAAGCTCGCCGTGCGTGTGCTCGAACGGATGGGTGGCAGCAAGAAAGCGATTTCGCGCTTGCCGCTTGGCGGTGGATGGACCGGTACGCGCGACATGCCCGCGCCGGTCGGGCGGACGTTCAGAGAGCTGTACAAGGCGCAGCACTCGCATCTCGGATAGAAAAAAGGCCACGGCAATGTGCCGTGGCCCGTATCGATGAGTGCGCCTTTCGCCTTATCCGCCGTAGCGTCCGAGGAAGCCGCGTGAATTTCCGCTCTCGCGGTTACCGCCATTCGTGGATGGCGGCGGGGCGCGATTCGGCCCCGGTGGTTGACCGCCGACAGCCTTAGGCATCGGCGCGCCGCTCGCCTGCGGAGGCGGAGGGGCTGGCGGACGTCCGCCGCCTGCCTGTGGCGGCGGTCCGTTCGGGTGTCCGTTCCCGCCCGCTTGCGGCGGCGGCCCGCCCGGACCACGATCGCGCGGCTGCTGGTTACCATGCCAGCCGCCGGGCGGCGGCCGGCGCCAGCCCGGACCGTCATCCCAATAGCGGCTTCGGTTCGGTCCGTAATACGCGGGCCCCGAGTAATAACCGCCACCGACGACGACGCCCGGCTGAACCACCGGCGGTCCGCCGTAGTATCCCCCGTAGCCCGGATCGTCGTAGACACCGGGATAGCCGCCGCCATAAGACGAGCCATCGGGATAAACCGCGCAGCCGCCGAGAAATGCTGCGGATGACGCGATAAGAAGACCAGCAACTGCGGATTTCATGATCTTGATAGAACCTGTCGAACCATTACTGTATGAGACAGCATCGGTGAGCGGATGTCCCCAACAACTTTGTAAGCCTTTATGACGGCAAAGCGTCATAAAGACGCGAGCGGAGGCGCGCATTCACCAGACATGCTTGTTGTCGCGAACGCAACAATCCTTTGCTTTTCAATGGCTTTTTAAGATCGGGACGATTCCGTAAAATTCGAAGTGTCCGGCAATGGGTCACTAATGCTTGTTACCCGCTGCGACATCTCGACCAAAGGCAGTCTCATGAAAAAGACAATATCGACCTACTGGCCCGTCGCCATCGTGCTTCCGATCGCGCTGGCTTTCTGCATGCACGCCGGCGAAAGCGGCAGCGCGGCCATGCGCCACGAGGAAACCAGCGTCGCCGGCGTGAGCGCGGAGCTCGCACGCGCGATTTCGCTAGGCTTCGTCGAGGACGACGACGCGACACCCGACGTGACGTCCGCGCAAAAGACACTCTGAATCGCCGGTTTCGACGCGCACAAAAAATGGCGCCCCGCGAAGGGCGCCATTTTCATTTGGAAGCTGCCGGAACGGCTTACTTCAGCACGGCCGCGACCGCGTTCGCGACGGCGTCGAGGTTGCGCGTGTTCAGCGCGGCCACGCAGATACGGCCGGTGCTCACGGCATAGATGCCGAATTCCTCACGCAGACGATCGACTTGCGCCGCCGTCAGGCCCGAGTACGAGAACATGCCGCGCTGCTTGCCGACGAACGAGAAGTCGCGATCGACGCCGCTCGCCTTCAGGCGCTCGACGAGACCGTTGCGCATCGCGCGGATGCGATCGCGCATTTCGCCCAGCTCCTGTTCCCAGGTCGCGCGCAGTTCCGGCGACGCCAGCACGGCCGCGACGATCGAGCCGCCGTGCGTCGGCGGGTTCGAATAGTTGGTGCGGATCACGCGCTTGAGTTGCGACAGCACGCGGGCCGATTCTTCCTTGCCCGTCGTGATGATCGACAGCGCGCCGACGCGCTCGCCGTACAGCGAGAACGACTTCGAGAACGACGACGAGACGAACACGTTCAGATCGGCGGCGGCGAACAGACGCACGGCGGCGGAGTCCGCGTCGATGTTGTCCGCGAAGCCCTGATACGCCATGTCGAGGAACGGAACGAGATTCTTCGCCTTCACGACTTCCACGATCTGCTTCCACTGATCGTCCGACAGATCGACGCCCGTCGGGTTATGGCAGCACGCGTGCAGCACGACGACGGTGCCCGGCGCGTAGCCGTTGAGCGCCGCGAGCATGCCGTCGAAGTTCACGCCGTGCGTGGCGGCTTCGTAGTACGGGTAGTTGACCACTTCGAAACCGGCGCCTTCGAAGAGCGCGCGGTGGTTTTCCCAGCTCGGATCGCTGATCGCGACGATCGCGTTCGGATTCAGACGCTTCAGGAAGTCCGCGCCGATCTTGAGCGCGCCCGTGCCGCCGAGCGCCTGCGCCGTCACGACGCGGCCCGCGGCGATCAGCGGCGAGTCGTCGCCGAGCAGCAGTTTCTGCACGGCCGCGTCATAGGCGGCGATGCCGTCGATCGGCAGATATCCGCGGGGCAGCGCAGCGTCGACGCGCGCTTTCTCGGCTTCGCGCACGGCGCGCAAGAGCGGAATCTTGCCTTCCTCGTTCGTGTACACGCCGACGCCCAGATTGACTTTGGTCGTGCGCGTATCGGCGTTGAAGGCTTCGTTGAGGCCCAGGATAGGGTCGCGGGGAGCGAGTTCGACGGCAGAGAAAAGAGACATGATCTATCGGCAGTGAGGGAAGGACGTGCGGCAGGATGCAAACGGATGATGTGTGGCGATAAGCGGCCCAAAACCGTTATGCCAGTCGCACATTGTAGCGAATCCGGTGTGGCTTTTCGGACGAATATGGTGCGAATGCGCGTGCTTTTCGGCCCTTTTTTATGTCGAAGCACGCGAAATCGACGATAAAAAAGGGCGCGAAGGTGCGCGCTTGAGATTGCCGATCCATGCCCAATCTGACGATGATCAGCCTCCCGAATCCCGGTCACGTCATGGCGAGCGCGCGCATTGCGTACGACGCTAGAATGCTTGTTTGCGCAGACGTTGACTCTCTCGATCTCTCATGTCCGACACTCTCATCGAATCACCCGAAGAACTGGACGAATCGAAGTTCGTCACGTTCGAAGGTTCGCCGTTCCAGCTCTACCAGCCGTATCCGCCCGCGGGCGATCAGCCCGAAGCCATTTCGACGCTCGTCGAAGGCATCGAGGACGGTCTCTCGTTCCAGACGCTGCTCGGCGTGACCGGCTCGGGCAAGACCTTCACGATGGCGAACGTGATCGCGCGCATGGGCCGCCCGGCGATCGTCTTCGCGCCGAACAAGACGCTCGCGGCGCAGCTTTACGCCGAGTTCCGCGAGTTCTTTCCGCGCAATGCCGTCGAGTACTTCGTCTCGTACTACGACTATTACCAGCCGGAAGCGTACGTGCCGCAGCGCGACCTTTTCATCGAGAAGGATTCGTCGATCAACGAGCACATCGAGCAGATGCGGCTTTCGGCCACGAAGAGCCTGCTCGAGCGGCGCGACGTCGTGATCGTCGCGACCGTGTCCGCGATCTACGGTATCGGCAATCCGTCGGAGTATCACAAGATGATTCTCACGCTGCGCACGGGCGACAAGCTCGGCCAGCGCGACGTCATCGCGCGTCTGATCGCGATGCAGTACACGCGCAACGAAGCCGATTTCCAGCGCGGCTCGTTTCGCGTGCGCGGCGACACCATCGATATTTTCCCGGCGGAGCACGCGGAAATGGCGGTGCGCGTCGAGCTTTTCGACGATGAAGTCGAATCGATGATGCTCTTCGATCCGCTCACGGGCCGCGTGCGCAACAAGATTCCGCGCTTTACCGTCTATCCGTCGTCGCACTACGTGACGCCGCGCGATACCGTGATGCGTGCGATCGAAACCATCAAGCTCGAACTGCGCGAGCGGCTCGAGTTTTTCCATGGCGGCGGCAAGCTAGTCGAAGCGCAGCGCCTCGAACAGCGCACGCGTTTCGATCTGGAAATGCTCCAGGAACTCGGCTTCTGCAAAGGCATCGAGAATTACTCGCGGCACTTTTCGGGCGCGGCGCCGGGCGAGCCGCCGCCGACGCTCGTCGACTATCTGCCGCCCGACGCGCTGATGCTGCTCGACGAATCGCACGTCTTGATCGGCCAGTTGAACGGCATGTACAACGGCGACCGCGCGCGCAAGGAAAATCTCGTCGATTACGGTTTTCGCATGCCGTCCGCGCTCGATAACCGGCCGCTCAAGTTCAACGAGTTCGAGCGCAAGATGCGTCAGGCGATCTTCGTCTCCGCGACGCCCGCCGACTACGAAAAGCAGAAGGCGGGGCAGGTGGCCGAGCAGCTCGTGCGGCCGACCGGTCTGGTCGATCCGGAAATCGAGGTGCGTCCGGCGCGCTCGCAGGTCGACGACGTGCTGTCGGAGATCAACGCGCGCGTCGCCGTGCATGAACGCGTGCTGGTCACCGTGCTCACGAAGCGCATGGCCGAGCAGCTGACCGAGTTTCTCGCCGATCACGGCGTGAAGGTGCGCTATCTGCACAGCGACATCGACACGGTCGAGCGCGTGGAAATCATCCGCGACCTGCGGCTCGGCACGTTTGACGTGCTGGTCGGCATCAACCTGCTGCGCGAGGGTCTCGATATCCCCGAAGTGTCGCTCGTCGCGATTCTCGACGCCGACAAGGAAGGCTTTCTGCGCGCCGAGCGCTCGCTGATCCAGACGATCGGCCGGGCGGCGCGTAACGTGAACGGCAAGGCGATTCTCTACGCCGACAACATGACGGACTCGATGAAACGCGCGATCGGCGAAACCGAGCGGCGCCGCGAGAAGCAGATCGCGCACAACCTGAAGATGGGCATCACGCCGCGCGGCGTCGAGAAGCGCATCAAGGACATCATCGATGGCGTCTACAACGCCGACGAAGCCCGCGCCGAACTCAAGGAAGCGCAGACGCGCGCGAAGTTCGAAGACATGTCCGAGAAGCAGATCTCGAAGGAAATCAAGCGCCTCGAGAAGCAGATGATGGATCACGCCAAGAATCTCGAATTCGAAAAGGCGGCGCAGACCCGCGACCAATTGGCGCTCCTGCGACAGCGCGTGTTCGGCGCGAACGTCGGCGATCATGTGAGCGGCATCGGCGGAAAGTAAGCTGTATGTAAGTGAAATTGCGCCGAAACGCGGAAAGCGCGGCGAACCGAATGGTTCGCCGCGCTTTTTTATTGCTTTTAGAAATCGCGCGATTCCGCGAAAAGCCTTGCGGCGCCTGGGTCTGTAAGCTCGCTCAAATTGTTGCGGGTGTCGAACGATGCTAAACTGACGAACATTGAGAATGGTTCGTATTAACGTTCACAGAGTTGTGCTACCGCGCCTCTGCGACACGGCGATGCGGACGTTCCAACGGGAGGTATTGCCCCGGCCGACTCCTCTCTTTGAGGCGTCCGGCGCGCCGGTCCGGTACTTCAGTGGCAAGGCACGCGTGGCACGCGCGCTAGTCGATAACAACAAGGAGTTTCTGATGGGTTCAACGTTGGTGCGCGGCCTCGTCGCCGCCGCAGGTCTCACGGCGATGATGGCAGCATCGGCCGCCGAATATCCGATCGGCAAGCAGCACATCGAAGGCGGCATGGAAACGGGCGCCGTGTACCTGCAGCCGATCACGATGGCGCCGGAAGGCATGATGCGCAAGGCGTCGGATTCGGACATCCACCTCGAGGCGGACATCCACGCGGTCAAGAACAACCCGACCGGTTTCGCCGAAGGCGACTGGATGCCGTATCTGAACGTCACGTATGAACTCACGAAGGTCGGTACGACGCAGACTCTCAAGGGCGACCTGATGCCGATGGTCGCGAGCGACGGCCCGCATTACGGCGACAACGTGAAGCTCTTCGGCCCGGGCAAGTATCACCTGAAGCTGCACATCTCGCCGCCTTCGCAGGAAGGTCATATGGCGTTCGGCCGTCACACCGACAAGGAAACGGGCGTGGGTCCGTGGTTCAAGCCGTTCACGATCGAATACGACTTCCCGTTCGCGGGCATCGGCAAGAAGGGCGGTTACTGATCGTCGCAGGCGCCCGGCACCCCGGACCGGGCGCGTTCATCCTCAGGAAGTACGCATGAAACTGAAAATTCAGGTGGCCGCGCTCGCGATGTCCGTGTTTGCCTCCGGGACCGCGTTCGCCGCCGACCTGCCGACGTTCAAGCTCGAAATGAACGACGGCAAGCTCAACCCGGCGCGCATCGAGGTGCCGGCGGGGCAGCGCATCAAGATCGAAGTGCACAACATCGGCAAGGGCGCCGCCGAGTTCGAAAGCGTGCAGTTGCGCAAGGAAAAAGTCCTCGCGCCGGGCGCCGAGTCGTTCGTCGTGATCGCGCCGCTGGACCCGGGCGAATACAAGTTCTTCGACGACTTTCATCAGTCCGCGCAGGGCGTGATCGTCGCGAAATAAGCGTCGTGCCGGCGCGAGGCGTCATGTCGCGCGCGGCCGATCGAAGTGCAATTGCTGGAGGTTTGGAATGGGGCAGGTACTTTTCATCGTGTGGCGGGAGAGCGTCGAGGCGTTGCTCGTCGTCGGCATTCTCTACGCGTGGCTGAAGAACGGCGATCATCAGGCGCGCCGCGGCCTGCCTTATCTGTGGGCCGGCGTCGTCATCGGCCTGGTTGCGGCGGTGGCGCTGGGCGCCGCGCTGATCGGCTTCACCGAAGTGCTGTCGGGCAATGCGCAGGATTACTTCCAGACCGCGATGGTGCTGGTCGCGTGCGTGCTGATCGTGCAGATGGTCCTGTGGATGAAGCGCCACGGCCGCACGCTCAAGCGCGACATGGAGTCGTCGCTGCAAAAGAGCACGCAGGACGGGCACTGGTGGGGCATCGCGCTGCTCGTCGCGCTCGCGATCGCGCGTGAGGGCAGCGAGACCGCCGTGTTTCTGTATGGCGTCGGCTTCGGCCAGTCGGGGCATGTCGACGTGTCGCAGTATGTCGCGATCATCATCGGCTTCGGCCTCGCGCTCCTGACGTTCTATGTGCTGCAGCTCGGCGGCAAGATCTTCTCGTGGCGCTCGTTCTTCCGCGTCACCGAGATCATGCTGCTGTTTCTCGCGGCGGGCCTGTTCGAGACCGGCGTCGACAAGCTGATCGACATGGAAGTGCTGCCGGTCATCGTCAATCAGGTGTGGAACACGTCGTGGCTGCTCGACGATTCAAGTACCTTCGGCTCGCTCGTTGCTACACTCACGGGTTATCGCGCGCATCCGGCGGGCATGAACCTCGTCGCGTATGCGCTGTACTGGATCGTCATCTATCTCCTGATGCGCCATTCGAAAAATCAGATGGCGCAAAAACAAAAGGCGGCAAGCCGTCCAGCATGAGTTCTGTGATACCTAGACCGGGCCGGCTGCAACAAGCCGGTCACTGGATGCAACGTCACGGCAGCGCGATCCGCATGATTCAGTGGGTCGTCGTTGCCGTGTACGCGTTTCTGATCGCCGTTCCCGCCGTGATGCCGCTGCCCGATGGCTCCGCGCATTTGTGGAGCAATCTCACGCTCGCCGCGCAGTTCGTGTTCTGGGGCATCTGGTGGCCGTTCGTGCTGCTGTCGATGGTCATGCTCGGCCGCGTCTGGTGCGGCGTGTTGTGTCCCGAGGGCGCGCTGTCGGAGTTCGCGAGCAAGTTCGGCCGCGGCTGGGCGATTCCGCGCTGGATGCGCTGGGGCGGCTGGCCCTTCGTCGCGTTCGGACTGACGACGATCTACGGCCAGATGGTCAGCGTCTATCAGTATCCGAAAGCGGTGTTGCTTGTGCTCGGCGGCTCGACCGTGGGCGCGATGATCATCGGCGTGCTGTATGGCCGCGAGAAGCGCGTGTGGTGCAAGTATCTGTGCCCGGTGAACGGCGTGTTCTCGCTGCTCGCGCGGCTCGCGCCGTTCCACTACAAGGTCAGCGAAGACGCCTGGCGACGCTCGTACAAAGAGGGCGAGCACGGTCATCGCGTCATTCCGATCAACTGCGCGCCGCTCGTCCCGCTGCGCAACATGAAGGGCGCCGCCGACTGCCACATGTGCGGCCGATGCAGCGGCCATCGCGATGCGATCGCCCTCACGTGGCGCTCGCCGTCGGAAGAAGTCGTGACGCTCGGCGACAAGGCCGCGAATCCGTGGGACACCGCGCTGATTCTGTATGGCCTGCTCGGTATCGCGATCGGCGCGTTCCACTGGACCGTGAGCACGTGGTTCGTCGACCTGAAGCAATATCTCGCGGCGTGGCTCATCGATCGCAACATTCTCTGGCCGCTCGATACCAACGCGCCGTGGTTCCTCTTCACGCATTATCCGGAGCAGAACGACGTCTTCTCGTGGCTCGACGGGACGATGGTGATCGGCTATATCGTCGTGACGGGGATCGTGTATGGCACCGCGTTGCTCGCGCTCCTTGCGATCGGCGCGCGCATGCTCGGCAAGATGAACGCGACGCGCCTGCATCACCTGACGCTCGCGCTGATCCCGATTGCGGGCGTCGGCGTGTTTCTCGGCCTGTCCGCGACCACGGTATCGCTCTTGCGTGCCGAGCATTTGCCGTTGTGGTGGGTGCCGGGCCTCCGCCTCGGTTTGCTCGGCGCGGCGAATCTGTGGAGCGCGTGGCTCGCGTGGCGCGTGACGCACCGCTACTCGCCGACGCTTGTTCCCCGCGTGCTCGCGATGGTATGGTTTGTCGCTGCGCTGGCCGTCGCGGACAGCGCGTGGTACCTGATGTTCTGGGGCTTCAGTCGATAAACCGTCCACGCCGTCACGCGCGGCAACGAGAGCGAGAAGTGAGAACCAAACCCGTACTGACCGATGAAGACGTGAAGGCCATGGCCGCCGCTGCGGAGGCGCATGCCAGGGAGCACAACTGGAACGTGACGATTGCGATCGTCGACGATGGCGGGCATCTGCTGCATTTGCATCGTCTGGACGGGACGGGCGCGAGCACCGTCGAAATGGCGACGGGCAAGGCGCGCACCGCCGTGCTCGGCCGCCGCGAAACCAAGGTCTACGAAGACACCATCAAGCAGGGCCGCACGGCATTCCTCAGCGCGCCCATGACGGCGATGCTCGAAGGCGGCGTGCCGATCTTCGTCGGCGCGGATATCGTCGGGGCGGTGGGCGTGTCGGGCGTGAAGTCGGATCAGGATGCGCAGATCGCGAAAGCGGGTATCGCGGCGCTGGGTATCGAGAACGTCTGAAGCTTTCGCGCGATGCGCGCAATAAAAATGGCACGTCTTCGTCACGAAGGCGTGCCATTCTGTTTCCGATGCGGCGCTCGTCGGCGCGCATCGTGAGAACCCAAGCAGGAACCAAAAAAAGCGGCTTCGCTTGCTATCGACGACTGGCTGGTATTTGCACGAAGGGGTCTAAATTCTCGCGTGCAAGTCGTCCTCGCTGGCTAAGGCCAAACACCTCTTGGCGAGGTGGTCCCCACAATACCCTGTACGTCCTGCTGTTCTTGCCTGTCTTGCGCGTTACTTCGTCAGGATCAGCTTGCCCAGACGCGTCGCGCGCAACTGATACGTCTCCCCGTTATGCACGATGCTCACGTGGCTGCGTCCCTGCAGCAGCGCGTCGCTCTTGAGCGAGCGCTCGCCGTTGCTTTCCGCTGCGTGAGCGACGTGAACCGTCGTGACGGTCGTCGCCTTCGGGCGGGTGATCGCGGCGTCGCGGACAGCCGGGCGGCGCAGCCTGAGCGTGGAGGATCGCAGCGTGTCGGTCATGTCGGAAGTGTGCGTTCGTTGATTCGATGGGTCTATAGTAAATGATAACTATTCCTATTTGCAACTAGACTTTCCGATTGAAGCGCAACTTTTGATAGCCAGGCTCGATGCGGCGGAGAAGCATTCGCCGCCGCATCGGGCGATACGCTCAATGCAGCGGACTCTCGTCCTTGCGACCGTGCACGAACTGGCGAATCAGCCGCACGGTGTCGATATCCGACTCGCGATAAGCCGACTTCACGATCTCCTGCGTCTGACGCTCGTCGGGCGTGGCGTTTTCGTTCTCCGGCAGCGTCGTGCTGTAGGTGAAGCGCAGGAATAGCTGAAGCGAGTCGGGCTGCACGATCGCCATCGTCAGCGAGCCGCCGACGTAGTCGGCAGTCGGCAGGATGTCGTAGCGCACGCTCGACCCGGGCGTCAGCGTCACGCGATCGCGCACGGTGGCCTGGCCGTAGTGCAGCTCACGCTCCATCGTGTCGCCATCGCGCGAGAGGATGTCGCAGCTATCCAGCCCCAGCACGAACAACTGCGGCTGTTCCGCGCGCAGGACGAGCCCTTCCCAAAGCTGTTCGGGCGTGAGCGAATCGACGAGCGGGTTGAGCGGATCGTTGATCTGGATCAGGTGTTCGAAATTCAAGACGACGTTTCCTTGGACGTTCGTGGTGCCCGCGATGCATCACTGCGGCGTGAGACCGGAGTCGATGCGAATCGCGCCGGACAGGACCTTGTGGATCGGGCACGCATTGGCAATTTGCAAAAGCCGTTCCCGCTGTTCATCGGACAACGCACCCTGGAGCGAGATGCGGCGATCGATGTTCGTACCTTCCGCGGTGCTTTTCATCGACAACTCGACATGGACGCCTTCCAGCGGCCATTCCTTGCGCTTCGCGTACATCTTCAGTGTGATGGACGTGCACGCGCCGAGACTCGACAGCAGCAGCGACGCCGGTTCCGGTCCCGTATCGCCGCCGCCGAGGCTTGCCGGCTCGTCGGCGATCCATGAATGCGTGCCATCTGCGAGACGGACTTGATAGTCGATATTGCCGATGTCGGCGGTCACGGAAGGTCCGGCCATGCGTTGCTCCTTGTTTTGAGAGGGACTGCAAGAATGACGAAAAACGGCGCGGCAAGAACGGTCATTGTGACGCAATGTGTCCGTTCATGCCGCACCGTCTCGTCGAATGCGCGCCGGTGCGCGGGCGAGGACGCTCAGTGCGTGATCGCGCCCATCCGGCCCGCCTGATAGTCGACCACCGCCTGACGGATCTCATCCTCCGTGTTCATCACGAACGGGCCGTAGCGCACGACCGGCTCCTTCAGCGGCACGCCGCCGATCAGCAGCAGTTCGACGGGCTCATCGCTCGCGGCGAGCACGATCGTATCGCTGTCGTCGCGAAAGATCACCATCTGCTGCGCGCGCACCGGCTGGCTTTGCGGACCGTACAGCGCGGTGCCCGACAGCGGATACGCGAACACGCGGTAATCGCGTGGCACGGTCAGCTCGATCCGCGCGCCCGGCTTCAGCGAAAAGTGCTGGTACAGAATGGGCGTGCGCGTTTCGATCGCGGCCCTCACGCCGAGCGCCTCGCCCGCGATCACCTTCACGCTGACCTTGCCGTCCTCGCTGGTCGCGACAGGAATCTCCGTCGACGGAATCTCCTGATAGTGCGGCGCGATCATCTTGTCGCGCTGCGGCAGGTTCACCCAGAGCTGCAGGCCGTGCACGCGGCCGCCACGGCGCGTGAAGTCCTCGGCCGGCATTTCGCTATGCACGACGCCCGCGCCCGCGGTCATCCATTGCACGTCGCCGGGGCGCAGCGTGCCCGAATGACCCGCCGAATCCTTGTGGCCGAACTCGCCTTCGAGCATGTATGTCACGGTTTCGAAACCGCGATGCGGGTGGTCGGGCGCGCCCTTCGCCTCGCCGGGCGCGTAATCGGCGGGGCCCATTTCGTCGAGGAGAAGGAACGGGTCGAAATCCATCAAAAGACGGGTCGGAAACGGGCGATGCACGACAAATCCGCCGCCTTCGACAGTGCGGGTCGCCGGAATGATGCGTTCGATGCTGCGGCTGGTGGACATGGTTGCCTCGTGTCGAATATGCGGAAATAGGGGGAATAGCGATAAATTTGAAACACAGGTCTATTATATGGGCCGCGTTTCGCGGTAAAAGACGCTGTGGCGCAATGGATTGTCGCGCTGGCGATAACGAACCGCGTCAACCCGAATCCATGTCTTCACGAGCGACCATGAAAGCCGACTCGCATGATCTGAACGATCTGATGTATTTCTCGCACGTCGTCGAGCACGGCGGATTTTCGGCTGCGGAGCGCGTGCTCGGCATCTCGAAGTCACGTCTGTCGCGGCGTGTGTCTGAGCTCGAAGCGTCGCTCGGCGTGCGCCTGTTGCAGCGCTCGACACGCAAGCTCGCGCTGACCGAAGCCGGACAGCTCTTCTACCAGCATTGCCAGGCGATGCTCGCGGAGGCCCAGGCGGCCGTCAACGTCGTGCAGAGCCTGCGCGATTCGCCGCGCGGCACCGTGCGCGTGAGCGTGCCCGTGACGATCGCGCAGACGTTTCTCTCGGCGGTGATGCCGGATTTCATGCATCGGTATCCGGAAGTGCGCGTCGTGCTGCGCGTGACGAATCGCGTCGTCGATCTGTTCGAGGATGCCATCGATGTCGCGCTGCGCGTGCGCTCGGAGCCGCCCGCGAGTTCGAACGTCGTCGCGCGGCCGCTGTGGCGCACGGAGCAGATGCTGGTTGCGGCGCCGTCGCTCCTGAAGTCGAACGCGCCGCCGATGACGCCCGCCGAGCTCGCCCAGTACGACACCATCGACACACCCTCAGCCGATGGCCGCCACGTCTATCGCCTGATTGCGCCGGACGGCACGCGCCACGAGTTTGAGCACGAGCCGCGGCTCGTCACGGCAGACCTGTCGATGATCCGCGAAGCCGTGATGCGCGGTGTCGGCATCGCGGCGTTGCCCGAGATGATGTACGGCGCGCCGCTGCGAACGGGGCAGCTCTCGCCGGTGATGCCGGGCTGGACGTTTCCGTCGCCGCAACTCTATGCGGTTTTTCTGTCGCGCCAGGGCATGGTCCCGGCCGTGCGCGCTTTCGTGGATTTTCTCGTCGAGTCGATAGGTAGCGGTCAGCGCTTCCCTGGAGAATGTCCTGTTCAGGAAGCGCCGGAACGGGAAACAGTTTGACCGCATCCGCGTTTGTCATTGGTTTATGACATTGAAGCGCGCGTTTGCGATGGTCAGATTCAATTGAACGTCCCTCATCGCAGCGGTATATTGAAACCTCCTTCGCTAAGGAGCTCCTTATGCGAAAACTCACGGCTGCTCTGATAGTTAGCCTGATAGGGTTGATTGCGCTGTCCGTGTCGACCACGGCTGCCGCATGTGACGGAACTTCTGGCTCTGGCTATTCGAACCCGAAGTGACCGCCTCACCCGAATGCGCCGAGTGCGCACGAAAAAAGGCCTTCATCTGACGATGAAGGCCTTTTACTTTTGAGGCTTGCGCGAGCGCTTATTTGCCGCCCGCTTGCCGCCTTATTTGCCGCTCTTGGGCTCCGTGACGAAACCGATCTTCGTCAGTCCGCCTGCCTGCGCCGCCGACATCAGATCGGCGACCTTCTCGTACGCCACCTGACGGTCCGCGCGCAGATGAATCTCCGGCTGCGGATTCTGCTGCGAGGCCTGCGCGATGCGCGCGTTGAGCGTCGCTTCGTCGATCGGTTGATCGTCCCACAGCGTCGTGCCGTCGGCCTTGATCGCGATATTCACGTGCGCGGGCTTCTCGTCCTGCGGCTGGCTGCTCGCGTGCGGCAAGTCGATCTTGACCGCGTGATGCATGGCCGGAATCGTGACGAGGAAGATGATCAGGAGAACCAGCATGACGTCGACGAGCGGCGTCATGTTGATCTCGCTCATCATGCCGTCGTCTTCGTCTCCGGCGAAAGGGCTCATGGCCATTGCGAGTCTCCCGGACTTACGACGCGCGCGTCGCGAGACGCAGGCTGTCGGTCGAGCCGTTCGTCGCGCGCTTGGTCGACGAGAGTTTCGAGCCCGTGACGAAGAATGCGTGCAGGCCGTGCGCGAAGCGGTTCAGTTTCGTGACGATGCCCTTGTTCGCGCGGGTGAGGGCGTTGTAGCCGAGCACCGCCGGAATCGCGACGAAGAGGCCGAACGCGGTCATGATGAGCGATTCGCCGACCGGACCGGCAACCTGATCGATCGAGGTCTGGCCCGTCGCGCCGATGGTCAGCAGCGCGTGATAGATGCCCCAGACCGTGCCGAACAGGCCGACGAACGGCGACGTGGAACCGATCGACGCGAGAATCGCGAGACCCGACTGCATGCGGCCGACGCCTTCGTCCATCACGTCCTTGAGGCAGCGCGTGATCCAGTCCGACACGTCCATGCGGTCGTGCAGATGCGGCTGCGTCTGGTGATGATGGTCGGCGGCTTCCTGTCCGGCGAGCGCGAGCGCGAGGAACGGGTTGTCCGCCGGGCTCGAGGACTGGCTGCCGAGCTTCTTGATGCCGTCGCTGAAGTCGTCGGAGTGCCAGAACGCCTGTTCGGCATTCTTGGTCAGGCGCTTCAGGCGCACGACATTCCACGCCTTCACAACGATCACCGTCCACGAAAGCACCGACATGATGACGAGTGCGAGCGCGATGCCCCGCGTCACGAAGTCGCCTTGCGCCCAGACGTGCGCAATCCCGTAGTTTTCCATTTTCTCTTTCCTTCCTTGTATCTAAAAAAATCGATCAGTCGTTCAGACTGAAAACGAATGGCACCGTGGCGGTCGCGCGAATCGCTTCGCCATTTTCCTTGTACGGGCTGCACGCGCTGCCGCGTACCGCTTCGAGGGCCGCGTCATCGAGCCGCGACGAACCGCTGCTCTTTTGCAGCGTGATGTTTTCGATCTTGCCCGACAGCCCCACCGTCAGACGAACGACGGCCGTGCCGGTTTCGCCGCGGCGCTTGGCCGTCGCCGGATAGTCTGGCTGCGCGATGTTACAGCTGAGGCGCGCGACATTCTTCGGCGCGGCGAGATCCATGCTCGGCTTGCCGATGGCGGGCGCGGCAGGCGGCGGTGCGGGTTGGGCAGGCGCGGGCGGCGTCGGCTCGGGCGCGGGCGCGGCGATTTGCGACGGCGCTTCGGTGACCGGCATCGGCGTGGGCTTCGGCTCGATCTTCGGTTTGACCTTCGGCTTGGGCTGCGGCTTCGGAACGGGCTGCGGGACCGGTTTGGGTGGCGGCGGCGTTTCGACGGCGACCGGCTGCGGCGCGGGTTGCGGCGTTTCGCTGATCAGTTGCGCGGTGATCGATTTGGCTTCGATCGGGCGCGGCAGCGGCTCGTGGCGCATCGTCAGCGCGACGCCCAGAAGCGCGGCGTGAATGACGACGACAGCGGCGCATGCCGCGATGACGCGCGGATTGGCGTTCGATGCTGGCGCTGTCTGAAATGCGGCGGGAGTAGTTGTCGGGGACTGCATTGTTATTGGCTGCTTGCAATACTGCGTGAATGCTTGCTGAAAACGCTGCTTTCCAACTCGAGGTCCAGCGACTGCGCAGGCACGGTGCGGAAGAAACCAGACGACGTCATTTTCGGAAAATAAGCAGGGAGATAAACAGGGTGGCCACGAAGCCGATCAGCAGTTCCATCTTTCCCTCCAGGGGTAAAGGGGTTGCGCGGCTGGCTAAAAGTGACCGGAAGTTCGAAGGTAACCTGGCTTGCTGGAAACGAGAAAACGACCCGAGGCGCCGCTGGAGAACAACGGGCGCCGCCGGTTGCGCGCGGCGCAGCGGCTGCGCGAGTTGCTTCAGGCGGCTTGACGCTCGTAGAACGTAAGCGGCGCGACATGCTCGCGATGCTCGACGCCGCAGCGCGAGGCGCAGACGCCGCTTTGTGCCATCACATCGCGAACGCTTTCCTCACACTTGCCGCAGCACAGCGCGACACCGAGCTCGAATTGCAACTCGTCGAAGGTATCCACTCCTTCGGCGATGGCGGTTCGAATCTTCCGGTCAGACACTGACTTGCAGACACAGACAATCATGATCGTTCGCAATAGTTAGCGTTAATGCGAATTATTATCATTCGGTATTGGCGCGTTTGCAAGCGAGGCTCGGTGTTTTTTGTAACAGAGCGCGCAAGTTAGCGGGGTTATTGCTAGAGAGCCTTGCCTGGCGGGGGAAAGCGCGCGGCGGGACCGGCGGCGTGCGTGAAAAACCCTCAGACGATGTCGGGTTCAGCGAGGCGCGTGCGGCGCGAAGGGATGTCGACGTGCTCGACTTTGGCGTCGAGTTGCAACAGGGCCGCGGCGAGTTGACGCTGGGAAGCGCCGTCGGCGGTGGAATAGAAGCGCGGCAGGGTGTCGGGCGGCGCGGCGAGGTTCTTCAGCGCGTGAGCGTCCAGCAGGCGATCGAGCTGGCGCGCGATGGCGACACTCGTATCGACGATCTGTAGCCGCTCCCCGGCGATATCGCGGATCGCGCGATCGAGAAAAGGGTAGTGCGTGCAGCCGAGCACGAGCGTGTCCGCGCCGGCGTCGAGCATGGGCGCGATATAGCTTTCCAGCAGCGCCATCAGCGCCGGCGACGACGTATCGCAACGCTCGACCGCCTGAACTAGCCCGTGTCCTGCCTGACAGATGAACCGGCAATCGCCCGCGTAACGGTCGAGCAGCGACTGAAAGCGCGCGGAGCGCAATGTGACGGCCGTGGCGAGCACGCCGACCACGCGCGACTCCGACACCGCCGCCGCAGGTTTCACCCCCGGCTCGACGCCGACGAGCGGAATCGGCAGACGCTCGCGCACGAGCGCGATCGACTGGGCGGTGGCCGTGTTGCACGCGACGACGAGCGCCTTCGCGCCTTGTCCGACGAGCCATTCCCCGATCGCCATCGCGCGGTCGACGATGAAGTCGTCGTCACGTTCGCCATAGGGCGCATACCGCGAATCGGCGACGTAGATCAGGCGTTCGTGCGGCAGCGTCGCGCGCACGGCACGCAGCACCGACAACCCGCCGAGGCCAGAATCGAAAATGCCGACCGGCGCGCTCGCGTCTGACGCGGCACGCTCGTTCGGCTTCAGGGAAGGCACTGCGCCGGGCACGCGATTACTCGTGATCGCCCATCATGGTTTGCTGGTAATTCTGGATGCCGACCTTGTCGATCAGATCGAGCTGCGTTTCCAGCCAGTCGATATGCTCTTCGGTGTCATGCAGGATCTTCTCGAAGATTTCGCGCGACACGAAGTCACGCACCGACTCGCAATACGCGATGGCTTCCTTGCAGGTCGACTGGGAAATCTGCTCGAGCTTCAGATCGCATTCGAGGATTTCCTTGGTTTCTTCGCCGATCAGCAACTTGTGCAAGTCCTGCAGATTCGGCAGGCCGTCGAGCATGAATACGCGCTGGATGAGCCAGTCGGCATGCTTCATTTCGCCGATCGATTCGTCGTATTCGTGCTTGTTGAGCTTCTCGAGGCCCCAGTGCTGATACATCCGGGCGTGCAGGAAGTATTGATTGATCGCAGTCAGTTCGTTCTTCAACTGCGAATTCAGATATTCGATGACTTTCGCGTCGCCTTGCATGATTTCGTGTCCTGTTCTTAACGTGGGGCTTCTGAAAAGATAAACCTTGAGCGTGACAATGCCAAGGTTGAGTAGAAATTTTTTGTTTCAGACGAAACTGAGAATGAAAACCTTTCTCGACTAGCGGCGTTCGAAAGAAAAGAGCCGGGCGGATTGCCCGGCTCCTGACAGTCTCTAGCGGTAATAAACCGCCATTAAGCAACGATCAAGCCGTCGCGACTGGAATCTTGCCGATCTTCGCCTGCCATTCGGCGGGACCGGTCTTGTGGACCGACGTGCCGCTCGAATCGACGGCAACCGTCACCGGCATGTCCTGCACGTCGAATTCGTAGATCGCTTCCATGCCGAGATCCTCGAACGCGAGCACCTTCGCCGCGCGAATCGCCTTCGACACCAGATACGCCGCGCCGCCGACCGCCATCAGATAGGCGGCCTTGTGATTCTTGATGGCCTCGATCGCGACCGGACCGCGCTCGGCCTTGCCGATCATCGAGATGAGGCCGGTTCGCGCGAGCATCATCTCGGTGAACTTGTCCATGCGCGTGGCCGTGGTCGGGCCTGCCGGTCCGACGGCTTCGTCGCGCACCGGATCGACCGGGCCCACGTAATAGATCACGCGGTTCGTGAAATCGACCGGCAGCTTTTCGCCCTTGGCGAGCATGTCGGCGATGCGCTTGTGCGCGGCGTCGCGGCCCGTCAGCATCTTGCCCGACAGGAGCAGCGTCTGCCCCGGCTTCCACGATGCGACTTCTTCCGGCGTCAGCGTGTTCAGGTCGATGCGCTTGCTGGTCTCCGTGTTCGGCGCCCAGGTGACCTTCGGCCAGGCGTCCAGCGGCGGCGCTTCGAGCTTCGCGGCGCCCGAGCCGTCGAGCGTAAAGTGCACGTGGCGCGTGGCCGCGCAGTTCGGAATGATCGCGACCGGCTTCGATGCCGCGTGCGTCGGCGCTGCCATGATCTTCACGTCGAGCACGGTCGCGAGGCCGCCGAGACCTTGCGCGCCGATACCGAGCGCGTTCACTTTCTCGTGCAGTTCCACGCGCAGCTCTTCGATCCAGTCCTGCGGTCCGCGCGCGATGACGTCCTGAATATCGATCGGGTCCATCAGCGATTCCTTCGCCATGACCATCGCCTTTTCAGCGGTGCCGCCGATGCCGATGCCGAGCATCCCCGGCGGGCACCAGCCGGCGCCCATCGTCGGCACGGTCTTCAGGATCCAGTCGACGATCGAATCCGACGGATTCAGCATCGCGAACTTCGACTTGTTCTCCGAGCCGCCGCCCTTGGCCGCGACCTGGACGTCGACCTTGTCGCCCGGCACGATCTCGTAGTGGATCACGGCCGGCGTGTTGTCCTTCGTGTTCTTGCGGCCGCCTTCGGGCGGACTCACGATCGATGCGCGCAGCACGTTGTCCGGGTTCAGGTAACCGCGGCGCACGCCTTCGTTGATCATGTCGGTGACCGACATCGTCGCACCGTCCCAGCGCACATCCATGCCGACTTTCACGAACACCGTGACGATGCCCGTGTCCTGGCAGATCGGGCGCTTGCCTTCGGCGCACATGCGGCTGTTGGTCAGAATCTGCGCGATCGCGTCCTTCGCGGCGGGGCTCTCTTCCAGCTCGTAGGCGCGGCCGAGCGCCTGAATATAGTCGAGCGGATGGTAGTAGCTGATGTACTGCAGCGAATCGGCGATGCTCTGAATCAGGTCTTCCTGCTTGATGACTGTCATGGCTTGGGCTCTGGGGGACGAAATTATTTGTGTGCGTTCTGTCGGACGCTTCAGTCGAGGGCGCTGCGGGGCGCGACGGTTTCGCTGTGAAAGTGCGTCGGATGCGTATGCGTGGTCAGCCGGTCGACATACGCCATGATGAGCGCGGAAACGAGGAAGGCGACGTGGATGATCACCTGCCACATCACTCCGTAGAACGTGTGCTGGTCGGGGTTGATGAAGGTTTTCAGCAGGTGGATCGACGAGATGCTGATGAGCGCCATCGACAGCTTCACTTTCAGCACGCCCGCGTTGACGTGATCGAGCCATTCCGGCTCGTCGGGATGGCCTTCCACGCCGAGGCGCGACACGAAGGTCTCATACCCGCCGACGATCACCATGATGAGCAGATTCGAGATCATGACCACGTCGATCAGGCCGAGGACGACGAGCATGATGTTGGTTTCGTCGAGCGTCATCGCGTGCGTGACGAGGTGCCACACTTCCTTCAGGAACAACACGACGTAGACGGCTTGCGCGACGATCAGGCCCAGATAGAGCGGGACCTGCAGCCAGCGGCTCATGAAGATGACTTTCGGCAGCACTTTCATCGAGCCGGGCTGAGAGGGCGAGGCGGAAGAATGCTTGGGAGCGGACATGGGCGGCTTTTCAGTCGAGGTGGATCGGACCGGAAATGATGACGGGCGAATATGACGAAGAAAAACGTACGATGCGCCGGCAAACGCGCGTTTGAGCGCAATTGCGGTGTCAGGAAGCCCGCTATTGTAGCGCGTCGCCGCGCGGGCCTGCCGAAAGCTTTCAGAATCCGCTGAGGAACGGCCTAGCTGTTTCTAAACACCCGTTTCCCTCGGCACGGTTCCGGTGGCGCGCGATTTGAAACTCGCGAGCGCGATGCCCGTCACGACACACGCGAGCGCGACGCCGTGCGCGAGCGTCGGCCGTTCGTCGAGGAAAGCGATGCCGTAGAGCGCCGCCGCCACCGGCAGCACGGCGCAGAAGACGCCGGCGAGACTGCCGTCGACGTGGCGGATGCCTTTCATCCACAGCCAGAACGAGAAGATGCTGGCGGAGAGCCCATACCATAGGACGAGCGCCCACGTGTCCCAGGCGACGCTGGTCCAGTCGAACTGCGCGAGCGAAGCGGCACCGACGGGCAGCATCAGCAGCAGACCGATGGCATGCGTGTACGCGCAGATGTCGATGGCGGGCAGCGTCTGCGTGAGACGGCGCGACAGGATCACATAGAGCGATTCGCAGCACACCGCGCCGAGCACCATCAGGTTGCCGGGCAAGGAGCTCGCGCCCGTGTCGCCGGCCTGAGCGACATTGATGACGAGCACGCCCGCGATCGCCAGTCCGATGGACGCGAACGCACGTCCGCCCGGCTTCTCCTTCAGGAAGATCCACGCGAAGAGCGCGACCACGGCCGGAATCGTGCTCGTGATGACGCCCGCCGCGACCGCGCTCGTGCGCGCGACGCCGCCCAGCATCAGCAACGTGAAACCAAATGTGCCGAACAATGCCTGCAGGAAAAGATTGACCCACTCGCCGCGCGCGACGCGCTTCATCTTCGACCAGCGCAACAGCGGCCAGAGCACCGCGAGCGCGATCACGAAGCGCAGCAGGGCGAAGAGCGGAACGGGAACGGAAGCGACGATCGACTTGCCGATGCCGACGTTGCTTCCGACGAGCAGCATGGAGCCGATGAGTAATAGGGCGTAGCGATTCAAGCTGGATACCGCGCGGGTAGTTCAGTTACGATTGTGGGGACGCATTGTAGAAGCCGCATGGACTCCGTGTATACCCCGTGCCCGTTGGGCCGGCCACGTAAGAAGCGGGTAAGTTCAACGGCTTATCTTGAATTCAATGCAGGATGTCATGGGCGGCCGAATGTGCCCCGACATGCTTTTCGTGCCGCCCCGGCACGGTTCAAGGAGACAAGGTTGGATACGGGAACGCCGCACGCTTCCCGCGTTCGAACCTCATAAACATGCGGTGCACGCAGCCCATTCAGCGATGCGCGCGCCGCCGGATTTTGGAAACACCATCAGGAGAGGTTGTCGATGTCTGCGATCGAATCGGTTCTTCAGGAAAAACGTGTGTTCCCGCCGTCAGCCAAGGCAACGTCGGGTGCGGCAATCTCCGGCATGGACGCCTACAAGGCGCTGGCAGCGGAAGCAGAGCGCGATTACGAGGGCTTCTGGGCGCGCGTCGCACGCGAGACGCTCACCTGGCACAAGCCGTTCACCAAGGTGCTGGATGAATCGAAAGCGCCGTTCTATACGTGGTTCGAGGACGGCGAACTCAACGCGTCGTACAACTGTCTCGACCGTCACGTCGAAGCGGGCCGCGGCAACGAGAACGCGATCATCTTCGAAGCGGACGACGGCACCGTCACCAACGTCACCTATCAGGATCTGCTCGAACGCGTCTCGCGCCTCGCCAATGCGCTCAGGAAGCGCGGCGTGAAGAAGGGCGACCGCGTCGTGATCTATCTGCCGATGTCGGTGGAAGGCGTGGTCGCGATGCAGGCGTGCGTGCGCATCGGTGCGACGCACTCGGTGGTGTTCGGCGGTTTCTCTTCGAAGTCGCTCAATGAACGTCTCGTCGATGTCGGCGCGGTCGCGCTCATCACTGCCGACGAGCAGATGCGCGGCGGCAAGGCGCTGCCATTGAAGAGCATCGCCGATGAAGCGCTCGCGGCCGGCGGCTGCGAAAAAGTGAAGGACGTCATCGTGTATCGGCGCACGGGCGGCAAGGTCGCATGGACCGAAGGCCGCGACGTGTGGCTGCACGAGATCGTCGAAAACGAATCGGCGACGTGCGAGCCGGAGTGGTTGAGCGCGGAGCATCCGCTCTTCATCCTCTATACGTCGGGCTCGACGGGCAAGCCGAAGGGCGTGCAGCACAGCACGGCGGGCATCCTGCTGTGGGCTGCGCAGACGATGAAGTGGACCTTCGACATGAAGCCGGGCGACATCTTCTGGTGCACGGCGGACATCGGCTGGATCACGGGACATAGCTATATCGCGTACGGGCCGCTCGCGATCGGCGCGACGCAAGTCATGTTCGAAGGCGTGCCGACATATCCGCACGCGGGCCGCTTCTGGGAAATGATCGACCGCCACAAGGTCACGATTTTCTACACGGCGCCCACGGCCATCCGCTCGCTCATCAAGGTATCGGAAGCGGACGAGAAGGTGCATCCGAAGAGCTACGACCTGTCGACGCTGCGCATTCTCGGCACCGTCGGCGAGCCGATCAATCCGGAAGCGTGGATGTGGTATCACGAGAACGTCGGCAAGGGCCAATGCCCGATCGTCGATACCTGGTGGCAGACGGAAACCGGCGGCCACATGATCACGCCGCTGCCGGGCGCGACGCCGCTCGTGCCGGGTTCGTGCACGCTGCCGCTGCCGGGCATCATGGCCGCGATCGTCGATGAAACCGGTCAGGACGTGCCGAACGGGCAGGGCGGCATTCTGGTCGTTAAACGTCCGTGGCCGTCGATGCTGCGCAACGTGTGGGGCGATCCGAAGCGCTATCAGACGAGCTACTTCCCCGAGGAACTCGGCGGCAAGCTGTATCTCGCCGGTGACGGCGCGGTGCGCGACAAGGAAACCGGCTACTTCACGATCATGGGCCGTATCGACGACGTGCTGAACGTCTCGGGTCACCGTCTCGGCACGATGGAAATCGAGTCGGCGCTGGTCGCCAATCCGATGGTCGCAGAAGCGGCGGTCGTCGGCCGGCCGGACGATACGACGGGTGAAGCCGTGGTCGCGTTCGTCGTGCTGAAGCGCACGCGTCCGGAAGGCGACGAAGCGAAACAGATCGCGACCGAGTTGCGCAACTGGGTCGGCAAGGAAATCGGTCCGATCGCGAAGCCGAAGGACATCCGCTTCGGCGAGAATCTGCCGAAGACGCGCTCGGGCAAGATCATGCGGCGTCTCTTGCGCTCGCTCGCGAAGGGCGAGGAAATCACGCAGGACGTCTCGACGCTCGAGAATCCCGCCATCCTCGATCAGCTCGGCGAAGCGCGCTGATCCTGCGCCGGCCGCTGCCCGATGCGGGCGCGGTCGATCCTTATTGCCGATGCCATGCGGTTTTGTTAAAAAGCCGCATGTCCGATTTCTCCAGCCCGACGCCCGCCTCACCGCCGCCCGTATCGGCGGCGATGGCGCGTGCGCATCGGCGCTACTGGCGCTTCAACCTCGCGCTGATCGCCGTGCTGATGACGATCGGCTTCATCGTCTCGTTCGGTCTGCCGCTTTTCGCGCAACGCTTCGAGCACGTACGCGTCGCGGGCTTTCCGCTGCCGTTCTACTTCGGCGCGCAGGGCGCGATTCTCGTCTACGTCGCGCTGATCCTCGTCTATATCGTGCTGATGCAAGTCGCCGACGCGCGCCTTCTGCGTGCCGCCCGGTCGGAACAGGGCGACGAAGCATGAAGCTCACGAACCGGCTGATCCTTTACTACACGCTCTACACGCTCGGCTTTCTGCTTTTCATCTTTCTGATGGAACGCATCGAGCGCACGACAGGGCCGGGCATGTGGATCGGCTATGTGTTCCTGTTCGTGCCGATCGCGGTGTATGCGGTGATCGGACTTTTGTCGCGCACGTCCGATCTCGTCGAATACTACGTGGCGGGGCGGCGCGTGCCGTCCGCGTTCAATGGCATGGCGACCGCCGCCGACTGGCTCTCGGCTGCGTCGTTCATCGGTCTCGCGGGCTCGATCTACGCGAGCGGCTACGATGGCCTCGCGTACGTGATGGGCTGGACGGGCGGCTACTGCCTCGTCGCTTTCCTGCTCGCGCCCTACGTGCGCAAGCTCGCGCGCTACACGATTCCCGATTTTCTCGGCACGCGCTTTTCCAGCAATCTGGTGCGCGCGCTCGCGGCCGTCGCGGCGATTCTCTGTTCGTTCGTGTATCTCGTCGCGCAGATTCAGGGCATCGGCCTGATCGCGTCGCGCTTCATCGGCATCGAGTTTTCGATCGGCATCTTTTGTGGCCTTGCGGGCATTCTCGTGTGCTCGTTTCTCGGCGGCATGCGCGCGGTGACATGGACGCAGGTCGCGCAATACATCATCCTGATCAGCGCGATGCTGATTCCCGTGTCGATGATCGCCCATCGCGAAGGGCTCGGCTGGTTTCCGCAATTCAACTATGGACGCGTGATGGAGCGCGTCGAAGCGCTCGAACGCGCGGTCGCCGTCTCGCCCGATGAAGCGCGCGTGCGCGCCGATTTTCAGCGTCAGGCCGCGCAGATTCAGCAGCGCATCGATGCGCTGCCGCGTTCGTTCCACGACGAGCACGCGCGCCTCGTCGCCGAGATCGCCGAATTGCGGCGGCACAACGGTCCGCTGCGCGAGATCAACGAGCGTGAGCGCGAGCTCGCGGCCTTTCCGCGCGATCCCACTGACGCGCAAGCCAAATGGTCGCGCGAACGCGATGCGTTGATCGAACGCGTCGCCGCGCCCGTGCCGATGACCGAGGCGTTCGCGCCGGGCTCTTCCGGCGACGAGAGTCCGCGCCTGCATCAGGTGAACTTTCTGTCGCTGCTCCTGTGTTTGTCGATCGGCACGGCGAGCCTGCCGCACATTCTCACGCGCTATAACACGACGACGTCGGTGTCGTCCGCGCGGCGTTCGGTCGGGTGGACGCTGTTCTTCGTCGCGCTTTTCTATTTGACGGTGCCGGTGCTCGCGGTGCTGATCAAGCACGAGATATTGACGGGACTCGTCGGTCATCGCTTCGCGGATCTGCCGCAGTGGGTCACGCAATGGCGGCGCGTGGAGCCGTATCTGATCCGCATCAGCGACGTGAACGGCGACGGCATCGTGCGCTGGGCCGGCATCCAGATGCAGCCGGACATGGTGGTGCTCGCGGCGCCCGAGATTGCCGGACTGCCGTATGTGATCTCCGGCCTGATCGCGGCGGGCGCGCTGGCTGCTGCGCTCTCGACGGCGGACGGCTTGCTGCTCACGATCGCCAATGCGCTGTCGCACGATGTGTACTACTGCATGGTCGATCGTCGCGCGTCCAGTCAGCGGCGCGTGACGATCTCCAAGATTCTGCTGCTCGGCGTCGCGTTGCTCGCGTCGTATGTGGCGTCGCTCAATGCGGGCAACATTCTGTTTCTCGTCGGCGCGGCGTTTTCTCTTGCGGCGTCGAGTCTCTTTCCAGCGCTCGTGCTCGGCGTGTTCTGGAAGCGGACGACACAGCGCGGCGTCGTCGCGGGGATGATCGCGGGGCTCGTCGTGTGCGTGTACTACATCGTGTCGACGTATCCGTTCTTCGTGCAACTGACGGGCTTCGCGGGGCCGCGCTGGTTCGGCATCGAGCCGATCAGCTCGGGCGTGTTCGGTGTGCCGGCGGGCTTCGCGGTGGCGATCGCGGTGAGTCTTGTCGATCGCAAACCGGATGCGTACACGCGGGCGCTCGTCGATTACATTCGTCATCCGTAGGGGCTGGCGCACGCGCGGGAAGTTGGTATAATCGCGGTCTTCCGGAGAGATGGATGAGTGGTTTAAGTCGCACGCCTGGAAAGCGTGTATAGGGTAAAACCTATCGGGGGTTCGAATCCCCCTCTCTCCGCCAGAATCTCAAGCCCTTGATCTTCAAGGGCTTTTTCATGCGCGATTGATATTCGATTTTGCGCATTGTCGATTAGCGTGGCGCGAAACGTCGAGCGCTGCCGTTTCGATGTTCGTGCGGTTCCGACTTCAGAACCCCGCGCACTTTCATCATTTTCCTAAGCCGTCACCGCCGTCGCGAACCGGGTTCATCGACGATTCACGCAGTCAAAATTTCGGATAACTATATAAAGCTGATCGCGCATGATCAGCAGCACGGCAAGCGCGCGTCTGAAAGAAGGGGAGAAATGGAGGCAGACAGGAATGGATGTCGTAAGAGTAGTGGGCGCCGGTATGGCTGCGCCTCTAATAATGCTCGATGAACTCTCGCACATGGCAGGGCGTAGCGGCCCATGCAACCCACCTCTTACGACATTCAGAAGGATAGTCGATACGCGCCAGAAAGGAATCGGATAAGTCGCTTTATGCGAGCAATAAACCTTTCAATTTCAAGATCGCTCAATGGCGTACCGGCTTTCGGGCGAACGCGGCGATAGGATCGTCGTCCGCCGTGGTGACCGCGGTCTGAACCGGTGCCTTATGCGCCGCCTTCCTGCTTTTCTGCGGTGCAGCAGACTTTGGCTGCGTGTGCGCGATCTCCGCGCTCGACATCCACTGCTCTGTGTATCTCGCGCTGGCGGGCGAGACGTTCGAAAAGAACGCAACGGTGACCGTCGTCAGAATAACGCTGGGTGTTCGCATGGTTGTGATGTAGTTCTGGAACGATATGGCACCGCGAAACGATGTCATTCGCGGCGTGGAGCGAGATGGAAAAGCTCAGTGCAAGGAGAGAATCGTCTGGGCGGTCAGATTCTGGATGTCGCTGCGCATCGATTCGGGATATGCGCAGATCTGTTCGAAACCAAGGCGAGCGCGACTCGCGCAATGCCCGCTGACCTGCACCGATTGCGAGAGCGTCGCGTAGCCGTTCGCATCGACGGAAATCTGCAGTTCCTTCATTTTTTTAGGCTCTTGTAAAAACAGAAGGTCCGCATTTAAGCCGCTCAAGCAGTAAAAAACGCTCGGACAAATCCGATTACCTCGGCGCGCGACGATCCTTTACCTTCGGATGCGCTCGCTCACGCAAAAAGCCGCACGAACGCGCGCCAGAAAGCGCTCCAGCGACCCTGCGTGACCGTGCGCGACGCGTCCATGTCGCGCTGCCAGGTTGCGTTTTCCTGATCGTCGCGCGCCCGCGTGACAAGTGTCCCGAAGTACATGGCGAATCCTCTCTGCGGATATCGATGACGGAAGGCGCCGCTGTGAGCGACAGCCATGCGTTCAGGATGCCGGTGCGGCCGCAATCGCAACACCCGGATGACGGCTGCCAACCGAAGGAGGGAGCGCAGATGGACGAAAGGAGGGACCGGCTTGCGCGCGCGTCAGACGGAATGAGGCAGCGAGCGCAGACGCTTGAGCGCCGCGCGCGATTCGTCGCGGGCCGTCTTGTCGAGCCAGCGCGCCGCTTCGTCGATGGCGTCCTTGTCGTTCAGCGCCCGCGCGACACGGCGCAGGACCGCCTCGCTCGCGAGCACGTCGTGGAGTCGCACGAGCGCGGCCTGTGCCGCGAGCAGATGCGTCATCGTGCGCCGATGCCCGCGTTCCAGCACCGGGGCGAACATTTCGAGCAGGCACTGCAGCTTCGTCGCCGCTTCCTCGATGCTGCGCAAGGTCTTCGCATCCACGCGCTTCATCTTCGACGCCCGATGTTCCCGCTTGCTGAGCATGTCATCGGCGAGCGAGACGCGCTGGCGTGCAAACTCTTCCAGCGTGCGATCCTCGCCGCGCGCTTCGAGACGCCGCCGCGCATCCGCGAGCGCGCGACGCAGCAATACATCGACGTGCGCCTTGCGCAGCGTCACGCAACTCGTCGCCGATGCGTCGCGACGCTCCAGCCGCAGCGTGCGCACGACCGGCCCGAGGCGCGTGCAATCCTCGTTGGCATGTGAGAGCAGATCGCACGCCGCATCGAGCTCATGCGGCTCGCCGGCGATGTCTGCGAGACGTTTGAAGCGCTTGCGCACCACGCGCGCTTCCTTCTCGTCGAGCAGCGGTTCGAACGCCCACCATATTGCGCGCAGCCGGCTCAGCGTCGAACGCAGCCGTTCCAGCAGTTCGATGTCGGTGCGCTCGGCCATCAGTTCCGTCTGCTGGAATGCTTCGCTTGCGAGCGGGGCGGTCAGCATGATGAAAGCATCGGCGACGGGCTGATCGCGGAGGGCGTACGGATCGGACACGCGCGCGCGTGACTCGCCGGAGTAAGGGCTGAGCGAACCGCTCAGGCTCTTGCGAACAAGCGCTGGGTCGAAGTTCAGTGTCATCGTCTCTCGGTATGCACTTATATCGCACGACGCTTCTTTTATATTTCGGTTTCGTTCGTGCGCCGGCAGTTTTCGCCGTCATTCGGTGGGTGTGCTGGCCGGAAACATAGACATGCAGAATGTCACTCGTATGACAGCGCGGACTTTTCCCGATGAAATCGTTCTCGCGGCGACGGCACGGCTCTCGGCTGCGCAAGGCGAAAGTTTTACGCGAGGTGTTGACACAAAAGATTCACAGTCGGCAAGGTCGGCCGAACGTATGCTTTGCACCGCTAAGGTAAACGCGCGAGGCGATCATGCCGGATGTTGCATTTCCCCAGCAAGGCGGCGTGAGCGAACGCGCGCGCCGCACCAGTCTCCTCGTTTTCCTCTTCATTCTCATCGGCGGCGTCGGTTATGTCGGATTGCATCTGGCGACCGATCTCGAGTCCGTCCGGATGAGTTCCGCACTACCTTACTTTCTGCTTGGCGTCGCGCTTCTGATCGCGCTCGGATTCGAGTTCGTCAACGGTTTTCACGACACCGCCAACGCCGTCGCAACCGTTATCTATACGCACTCGCTGACACCGAATATCGCGGTGGTCTGGTCGGGTACGTGGAATTTCATCGGCGTGCTCGTTTCGAGCGGCGCGGTCGCGTTCGGCATCCTGCAACTGCTGCCCGTCGAGCTGATTCTCCAGGTCGGCAGCAGCGCGGGCTTCGCGATGGTCTTCGCGCTGCTCATCGCCGCCATCATCTGGAATCTCGCGACGTGGTATTTCGGCCTGCCGTCGTCGAGCTCGCATACGCTGATCGGCTCGATCATCGGCGTGGGATTGATGAATCAGCTGATGCGCGGGCCGAACGGCACGAGCGGCGTCGACTGGTCACAGGCTGCCGGCGTCGGCAAGTCGCTGCTGTTTTCGCCGATCGTCGGCTTCGTCTGCTCCGCGCTGCTGCTGCTCGCTCTGAAAGCGCTCGTGCGCGTGCCGGCGCTCTACAAGGAGCCGAAGAAGAATCATCCGCCGCCATTCTGGATTCGCGCGTTGCTGATTCTGACGTGCACGGGCGTGTCGTTCGCGCACGGCTCGAACGACGGGCAAAAAGGCATGGGCCTCATCATGCTGATTCTGATCGGCACGGTGCCCACGGCTTACGCGCTCAACAAGGCGGTGAGTCCTTCGGAGACGCAGAGCTTCGTCGCCGTGGCGCACGAGGCATCCGCGACCTTCGCGAAGTATCTGAACAACGCGCCGCCTTCCACCGATGCGCGCGAGGACACGCAGTCCTATGTCCGAACCCGCCAGCTTTCACCCGCGACCTTGCCCGCGGTGAAGCAACTGACCGATATCATCGCGAACCAGGTGAGCGCGTCGGGATCGCTCGCAGCGGTGCCGAAGGACATGGTCGATAACGTGCGCAACAACATGTACCTCGTTTCCGAAGCCATCCGGCTGATGGAGAAGGCGAACACGCCCGCGTTCGCACCCGAAGATCGCAGCGTGATCGACAACTACAGGAAGCAGCTCGATCACGCGACGAAGTTCATTCCGACGTGGGTGAAAGTCGCGGTGGCGATCGCGCTCGGTCTCGGCACGATGGTCGGCTGGAAGCGCATCGTCGTGACCGTGGGCGAGAAGATCGGCAAGCAGCATCTGACGTACGGGCAGGGCGCTTCGGCCGAACTAGTCGCGATGCTGACCATCGGCGCCGCCGATGCCTATGGCCTGCCGGTCTCGACGACGCATGTGTTGTCCTCGGGCGTCGCGGGGACGATGGCCGCCAACGGCTCGGGGCTGCAATGGAATACCGTGCGCAGCCTCGTGCTCGCATGGATATTGACCTTGCCGGCCTCGATCGCGCTGGCAGCCGCTCTCTACTGGGTCTTCCGAAATCTCTTCTGAGGCCCGGACGTTCAGGCGTTCGCGGGGCGGCCGGTCTTGACCGTTTCGAGCGCCTTGATTGCCTCGACGAGACGCTTCTCGGGCGCGGCGTCGAGCATCGCGAGCGCGGCGCGCAGCAGTTCGCTCTTCTTCACGCGCACGCCGTTTTTCTGGCACTTTTCCTTGAGCGTGGCGATCTTCGCGTAGTCCGACTTGGGCATCGTGAAGCTGTCGCGCACGACCTTTTCCTTCTTCACGCGCCTGGTTTTCGCGTCGGCTCTGGGCTGGCTCTCGACGTTCTTTGCGGCCTTCTTCGCAACGGCGGCGGCTTCGACCGATGGCGTCTTCGCGGCTGGTTTCTTCGCGGTCTTCTTCGTCGTGGCCGGAGCCGCCGCCTTCGTCCGGGTCTTCGGCGTCGCGGCCGCCTTGGCTTGCGTCTTCTTGGCCACCTTGTCGTCGGCCTTCGCGGGAGCCTCGGCCTTGTCGGCGGCGCCCTTCGGGAAATGGAACGCCTTCTTGGTCGGCGCCTTGACTTGCGGTGTGCTCATCCGTTCTCTCCTCGCGTGTGTGGAGAAAACAGTATATACGGTTTATGCTCGTGCGGGCCGTGCGCGCGTTTCCCTAACGCCCGTCGCATCGACGTGACAGGCGCGCGGCGCGCGAGTTATCTACACGTTTGTCCACTGAAACTGTGGACAAGCCTACTTGCCGTGATGGTGATCTTGATCTTGATCGTGATCGTGATCGTCGCGATCATGGTCATTCCGATCGGACCGGCAAGCCTTGTCGTCGCGGCCCTGTGCGCCGGGCAGACGTTGCGCGACATAGTCCGGCAGATCGGCGGCGTCGATCGCGAAGACGAAGAACTGATTCGGATTGTCGATGCCGTTCGGATGATTCGTGTCCTTCACGGTGCCGACGAAGTCGTTGTCGTTGGCGATGAAAAGCGTGTGCTTGAGCACGCCGCCGACGCGCACGTCCGGCCCGAACGCGAGGCTTTCGAGCTTCGCGGGAATCTCCGTCGATGCGATGCCGTGCGCGTTCAACACGCTGACGACGTCGAGAAAGAGCGTCTTCGCGAGCGCGTAGGGCGCAAGGCCGCTTTCGCCGCTCGTCTGGCTCACGTCTTGCGCGCCGGCGATATCGACGCGATACACGCGCTTGATCTTCGCGGTCGAGTCGTCGCCGAGTCCCTTGCCGTCGCGTTCGTCGAGCAGAAGCTCGTGATCGTTCACCGCGACGATGTCGCTGATCGTCGGATAGTTGGGCGCATCCGCCGTGCCCATGTTGGTGAGCGGATACGCGTATTGCGTCGTCTTGCCCGTGCGCAGATCGATGCGCAGGATGCGCGTGTAGGCGCCGTTGGTGCCGCCGTCCTGCAGCAGCGGGCTTTGCATCACGCCGAAGAGCGTGTCGCCGTCCGGAGAGATCGCGAGGCCTTCCATGCCCTTGTTCGCGACGCGGCCCGACGTGTTCTCGCTGATCTCGTCGTTGCCGATCGGCGAGAGCGTCGTCACCGAGAACGACGCCGGCACGCGATAGGCCGCGATGCGCTCGCCCGTGCGCCGGTCGAATCGATAGATGTAGGGGCCGTACTCGTCGGAGATGAAGACGCTCGCGCCGTCGCGCGCCACGCGGATGCTTTCCGGATCGAAGCGCGCATCGCGCGCATTGGTGGAGGGCTTCGTCGGCGTGAAGTTGTCCGAGCGGCCCGTGAAATAGTGCGTGTGATCCGACGCGTTCAGCGCGGGCGCGCCGTTGCCGACGTTTGCGGCAGCGCCGTCGCCATAGACGAGCGGTTCACGCGCATGGAGCAGCGTCGTATCGACGAGCTTCGGATCGAGCGTGTAAGGCAGCTTGCCGCCTTGCGCGCCGGCTTCGAGGCGCAGGATCAGCGTCTGGAAGCGATTGATGTACGACGCGGTGTCGTCGATGGCCTTGTTATAAGAGATCGCGTTGGGGCCGCGGTCGGGCACGGCGACGAACGTGTCGCAGCCGGCATACGCGAGGCCCGAGCCGAGGCCGCCGAGCAGATTGCCCGGCGCGCCGTTTTCGAGCGGGGCAGCCGTCGCTTTCGAGCGATCGGCGGCGTTGCCGCTCAACTGGCCGATCGCGATGAGATCGACGCCCGCCCACGCGGACGAACACGCGACAGTCAACGCGGACAACGCAAACGACAAGGCACATGCACGAGCGCGAACCATGAAGCTCTCCTTTCGATGGATGAAGCGAAGCGTGAGCGAGCCTAGCGGCCGAGTTCGCGCAGATAAGCCGTGCGGGACGCGAAGCCGGTGTTGGCGAAATCGGTGAACACGCCGTCGACGCCGAGCCTGAAGAACTGCAGATATTCACCAGCCGGATCGCCGTTATAGCTGGCCGCGAGATACTTCTTCTCGTTGCGGAACGTGAAGACGTGCACGAAAAGCCCGGCCTTGTGCGCATCGCTGATGACGCTGGTCGGGGTTTGCGTCGCCGCCTGCGGGGTCGAGCCGGTGAACGGCGTGCCGTCGGGATTGGTGGCGGGGAAGGGCGTGATCCTGAGCGGCACGATCTGCGGTTTCCACGGACCGATGCCATCCGCGTAGGTCTTGATCTGCGCGAGTCCCGAAGGCGTGAGCATCGCGTCGAACCAGCGCGGATCGCCGGCGACGGTCCAGTCGAACGGCCGGCTGTCGGTGATTTCGTTGTAGATCACCGCGCCGGTGCGGAAATCGATGTCGTAGCCGTCGATCAGTTGCACGACCTTCGTATTCAAGCCGTGCGTGCGCATGTATTGAAGACTGCCCGGCTCGAAGCTCTGCACGAACACGGGCGCGTTCCGGGTGTTGAGGCCGTTGTCGTTCAGAATCTTGATGAGCGCGTCTTCCAGCGGATGGCTGCCCGGCGCGCCGCAGCCATTCGCGATCGCCTGGGCGTTGTTCCAGGTCGGGTTCTTCGTCTCGGGATACACGGAGATCGCGCGCCCGGTCGATGCGCTCTTCGCCTTCGCAATATCGATGATCTGCTGAAACGTGAGTATCGGAAACTTGCCGTTGAACTCGGTAGGGCGCTCGTTCGCGGCGTCGTAGGTCGTGCCGCCGAGGAGCGTGCCGAGTTCGGCGGCGGTGAAGTCGGTGATCGACCAGTCGCCCGTGTGGTCCTCGCCATCGACGACCAGCGATTTCAGCACCGACTTCGGATCGGCCGGGTTGGTCAGGTCCGTGAGATACCGCGATGGTCCCGTGTCGGGCGTGGACTGCCACTTCACGTCGACGAGCACGCCGGGCACGGTGCGCTTTCTCGCCGCCACCGAGGGATTCGTCTTCGCCACATCGGCGATATTGGTGTTATCCGAGAGCCACGGATTGTGCCGCGCGACGAGCACGCAATCCTTCGAAAGATGCAGGTCTTCTTCGAGCGCGTCGGCGCCGCTATCGGCGGCGAGTTCGTAGGACGGCTGCGTTTCTTCGGGGCGCAGGCCCGGCAATCCACGATGGCCGATGACGAGCGGCATCTGACCGTCCAGCGTTGAGAACGCGGTGGGTGTTGCGGCTGCAGGCGGAGGGGTTGAAGCGCCGTCGCCGTGACAGGCCGCGAGCGCGAATGAAAAAACGAGCGCGGCGCGCGCCGCGATGGAATGCCTACGATGCGTTCGTGCAAGCTTCATTTCGCTTCCTGTCTGCTTCGAATTGTCCCCGCGCATTATTACGAGCGGCGAGTGACGTTTGTATGACTAAGGAAGCGCCCCTTTAACTGTACGAACTATCGGCTGACTGTGGCGATTGCGGGTTACGAAAAAAACGCCGGCGCGCGGCCGGCGTCGTGGACGAAACGGAGGGAGTTACTGCTTGATGGTTCCGGTAGATTGAGAACCCTGCGACTGATTCGGTGACATGCCTTGCTCGCGCTGCTGCATGAGCGTGCCGCTGCCGGACGTGCCGGACTGTACGCCGCCTTGAGAGGCGTCGCCTGTTCGCGGAGCGGGCATCGGCTCGTTCTTGCCTGGCTGCATTTGCTGCTGGCGCTGCATCAACTGATCGCGCGACATTTCCTGCGAAAGTGCGACCGTGCTGGAGAGCGCGAGGAGCGCTCCGGCAAGCATGATGGGGGTCTTCATGTTCGTCTCCTTGAAACCGGCGCAAGTCGCGCCGCTTACAGGGTTGTCAGCATCGAACGTGCCGCACTGATGCGAATTAGGACTGTCCTTATTTATGTCTGAAGCAACGATAAACGGTCGATAAACGGATAGCATATTCGGTAGGCGATCAAGAGCGCGACTATTACAATTCGCGATCCAAACAATCTCGAATTGCCTGAATCCGACTCACAAGGGCTGAACGCCACGGAGTATTTCATGTCGATCTCACTGAACGATTTATTGGTATGGCGCGATCGTTCGCTCGAAGAGTCGGGCGAAGAAGCGCACATGCTGCAAACACTAATCGCGCGCCGGGAAGCGGAGATGCGCGCGAGCATCGCGGATTTGATCGCACTGGCCAGCCAGCGCGAAAACTGGAAACTGCAACGCTGTGCAGCGATTGCGCGGCGCGTCGAGCAAGCGCCTGTGCAGCAACTCGAATCGATTCACGAATTTTTTCAGAATCGCGCCAATGAAACGCAGCGAGTCGAAACGCCTGCGGTTTTGTCCGACTTCTTCGCCGATGACCAACAGGAACAGGATGCTCCGCGCGCGCCGGCGGAGATGCCTCAGGTGGCTAATATCAGCGTCGACGTGCCTGCGCCGATCGAAAATCTGCATGGCGTGATGCGCATGCTCGAATCGCGCGTCGCCAATACGCCGGGATACGCCTGCGGCGTACAGGGCATTAGAATCATGCGCATGGTTGCGCTGATGTCGAAAGCGCGCTCCGCCCAGATCGCGAAGATGAGAATCAGCGGGACACAAGCGTCTTATCGTCACTCCTAATGTTTCGATAATTTCAATCAGCGCGTTCTGATTTCGTCGCGTTTTATTTTGAATCCGCTTACCGCAACGGCGATCTTTCGGGTCGGTTGAAACGTCGAACGTCTAGCCTATACTTGATTCGACAGCTTATTTGACGAAGAATCAATCGACGTCGTTCGTCATGCAGAATAATCGCGTTCTGCATTCAGGAAATTCGAATAACGTATGTTGCGATCCTGTTTTCCGCAACGTCACTGCATGATCGCTGATACTGAACAAGGATCAGCCAGGGAGCCATCGTGAAAAGCCTGCTGAGCAGAAGAGGGAGCTTGCTCGACAATGCACCAACGTTTCTGCGCCAAAAAGCGCACAATCCGGTCCGTTTCGTCGAGCCTGAACTTCACGCGCAAGATGAACCGGAAGCCGACGAAGTCCCGGTAACGGCTTCTTCGACACGGGTAACGCCGCTGCGGCCCGCTGCGGTTCCGGTGCAGCAACCCTCCAAGCAAGGGCTGCAAGCCGCGCAACTCACAGAGGTCGATTGGCTCGTCCAGCAAGGCGTACTCTCGACGTTTCGCACCTTTCAGAGCTTCGGCTATTCCGCAAGTCTGCTGTTCTATCCGCGCGATCTTGTCTATTACGCTGTCCTGTATCACGAGGGCGCGATCTGGCGCGTGCTCAAGGCCGGCGACATCAGTGCAGCCGAGCCGGCATTCCGACATTACGTCGAACAGGCGATGCGCCTCGCCGACGCCGAAATGCGGCGCGCGCATCTCGAGGCGCAGAACGAACAGTTTTCGCGTCTCATCGCGGAATCGGAAGCGCAGATCGAGCGCGTGCGTGTCGACCTCGGTCGAGGCAGTGATCAGGATCAGGAGGTTGCGCTGAAACAGCAGGAAGTACGCAAGGCGCTGGCGCAACTGGAAGGGCGCCGCGCAGCCTCTCAGGCGCAACTGAGCAAACTGCGCCGCCAGCTTCATCAGCTCGAATCGACAGTGAACGAGAGCGTGCCGCACTTGCCGTCCGTCCGATGAAGTCCACGTCTATTCGTCCGAAGAAAACTTTCCGATCTCGCGTAGAATCGCCCCTTCGGGCAGCTAGTCGATTTTTTCGGCATACTTCGCACCGAACTTCGCAATATAAGTGCTGAGCCCGCGTCCGGCGCGGGCGAGCTGCTTCATTTCCTCGACACGCGCGCGACCGGGCACGCGATAGTCATACAAGTATGTCCCGCCGCTGACAAAGCGCACCTTGATGCCATCGCGCAGGATGTCGAAGGCTTCGACCCCGGAGTTGCCGGCAAGATTTCGGTAGGGTTGCATGGTGCGTTCAAGCTCGAAAATGCGCAAACGATTGCGTGTTCGAAGCTGGCCTAAAGTTTTGTCGGCCGGGACCGTTAAGGGTGTCATGGATAAAGATCAATTCCCGTTCCTCGACTCGGACGACCCGCACTTTCAGCACGCACGCGCGCTGAGCCTTTCGGTCGGAGCGATCCGACGTGCGCAGGGCAAGTGCAGTCCGAACGACTTCCCGGTCGGCTCGCTCGAATGGCACTTCGCCATCGAGGATTTCGCGGGCGATGTCCTTCGCGCGCTGATGGGCGAAACGGAAAACACCGACGTTCAAGTCGGCGAGCGTCGCCGCGACTGATCGCTCGCACGCGCTTCGCCGCATCCTGGCCGCCGTTCGGCGGCAATTCCCTTTTGGTTATAGCTTCACGCCGCCCGCTTCGGGCGCATCCACGCCGCTTGGCGGGATCGCGCCGCTCGGGCTGACGTCGCTCGCGCGATCGCTCGACCAGTAGGGCTCGCGTCCGTAATGCTGATGCACGGTGCTCGCCCAGACGCGGTCCGCCATCGACGGCCACGAATCCTTGTCGAAGCCCGGCGAGTTGCGCACCTGCTCGGCGGTCGCGTCGAGCCTGAAGCAGCGGTTGTCGGTATCGAGCGTGAGGGCGCTCCACGGCACGGCCAGCAGTTTATCGCCGATGCCGAGAAAGCCGCCGCTCGACAGCACTGCATACGCGACGCGTCCGCTCGTCACGTCGAGCATGATTTCCTTTAGCGAGCCGACGTCATGGCCGTCGCTGCTCATCACCGAATTGCCGTCGAGCGTGCTCGCCGCCATGACATCGGGTCCTGGGCCTGCGGCCGTCGCCGCGCCCTTGCCAACGATCTTCGCGCCTGCCGAAGACGGCTCCGTCGATTCAATCATGATCCGCTCCCTGACTGGTTGTGGGGATGCGTTTCAATCAGCAACGGTCATACCATGACGCGTCACGGACGTCTGCTAAGCTCGGGATTCGTTCAATCCCGCCGACACCCATGATTGCTTTCGAGGAACTGCTCGCCGTTGCGTACAAGAGGGAGCGTGTGCTGAGCCGTCGGCTCGCCAAAGGCGCGGCGATTTCCGAACACGTGGCGCTCGTCAGGACACTGGAAAAGGCGGCGGAGGGGCAATCCTTGCGCGATCTGGTCGATGCGCGCCGCGTAGCGCAAACCCGACACGCCGACGCGCTGCGTTCGCGCGAAAACCGGCGCGCCGAACGCGCGAATCGCACGAAGCGCAATACCGAGATCGAAACTCACGGATGGCGCGGCTGGTTCGACGGCTCCGCGCTGCCGAATCCGGGCCGTCTTGGGATCGGCGGCGTGCTGATCGGGCCGCTGGGAGAAACCGTCGAGATCAGCGTCACCGCGGGCATGGGCGACAGCAGCGCGGCGGAATATTTGGCGCTTATCGCCGTGCTCGAGGCGGCGGAGCGCGCAGGCGCCACGGACGCGGTGATCTACGGCGACAGCCGCGTCGTGATCGATGACGCCGGCGCGCTGGATGGCGCAGGCATCCGCTCACTCGCGCATCATGCCGCGCGCGTCCGTGCGCTCATTGCGCGGATCGGTGATGTACGGCTGCAATGGATCCCGCGTGCTCGCAACGTCCGCGCGGACGCCCTGTCGCGCGGGGCGCTCGATTCTGCGCGCGCGACGGTCGAAGCGGCCTGACGCGGCCCGCGCGAGCCATAAGGCATTCATAAGCCGCTGGCTTCAATAATTCCTTCGGTCACTTCAAATCGCGGACGTCTGCCGTTGGCGTGTCGCCGAATGCATCGCTCAACAGATAGTCGACCACTTTGCGCGCCGACTGCTCGGGTGTTGCGAGCTGGCCATCGCGTTTGAGCGCGTCGAAGCGTTCACGCAGCGGAAAGCGTTCGAGTTCCGTGCCGCGGATTTCGGCCTGCATCTCGGTATCTACGACGCCCGGCGCGACGCTGCAGATGCGCAGCGCGCGATCGCCGTCGAGCGCGACCGCGCGCGCGTGATGATCGAGCGCCGCCTTGGTCGCGCAGTAGATGCTCCAGCCGGGATAGGCGTTGCGTGCGGCGCCGCTGGAAATATGGGCGATGCGCGTATCCGTCGCCGGCGCGGTCGCCTGGACCACCGCCGCCGCGAGCATCAGCGGGGCGGCGACGTTCACGCTGACCGCCCGCGCGATGGCAGCCGGTTCCTGAACCGCGAGACTGCCGACCGGCGCCAGCATCCCGGCATTGTTGACGAGCAGCACGCGCGCCGCTCCGGAAACGAAGCCGGACAAGGCGTCGCCCGATAGCCATTCGGTGAGCTTCGTCAGATCGGCGAGATCCAGTTCGATTTCGTGCAAGCGGCCGGGATAGTGCGCGGCGAGTTCGTCGTTGCGCTTTCGGGAGATCGCGAGCACGTCGACGCCTTGCGCGAGCAGAAGCTCCGCGAGCGCCGCGCCGAGTCCGCGGGTGTGGCCAGTGAGGATGGCGCGAGTCTGATGGGACATGAGCGTGATCGGGTTGGCTGAAGTCGTCCCGATTCTACGGGCAAGCGTGGCCGCGTGTCCGCTACGCCCAGTCGTGACGATCGCGCAACATGAAAACGTGCGGAAAACGGTCGTTCGTTGGTTCCAGGACACAGCAGCGAGCGGCGGCCTTTTTCTGACTGACAAACGGCTTCACAAAATTGACAATCTTCTTCAAACAAGAATCGCCGGAGCCTTCCATGCCGAACCGCGCCAAAGCGTCCCGAGCTGTGCCGTCGATTTCCGGGGCCGGCAATGCCGTCGCGCCCGACACGCGTTCGCTGACGTTTTCGATGGCGGTATGCGCGACGCTCATCGGCTTGCCGGCGGCAGCCTGGGCGCAGAGTTCGGTACAGCTCTACGGCGAGCTCGACACCGGCCTTGCCTACACCAGCAACGTGGGCGGCCATTCGCAATATCGGCTGACGAGCGGCACCGTCGATGGCAGCTACTGGGGTTTGCAGGGCTCGGAGGATCTGGGCGGCGGCGCGCGCGCGATCTTTCGACTCGAGCGAGGCTTGTCGGTCGCGACGGGCGAAGGGCTCAACGATCATCCGGTGTATGTCGGCATCGGCTCGGATACGCTCGGGACGGTCACGTTCGGCCGCCAGTACGATTCGATTCACGATTATTTTCAGGCCTTCACGCTCACCGGCAACACGGGCGGCACCGCGTTCGCGCACGTGCTGGACAACGACAACGCCAATAACTCGTTTCTTGCCTCGAACTCCGTCAAGTACACCAGCGCGAACTACGGCGGCTTCAGCTTCGGCGGCCTCTACGCGTTCTCCAACGAAGCGGGCGCGTTTGCGGACAACCGCGCGTACAGCGTCGGGGCGAACTATGCGGCCGGCTCGTTCAATGCCGGCGCGGCCTACCTGCACAACAACGGGCGCGGCAACACGACGGGCGGCGCCTACGACTCGCTCGCGCTTCCCGGCTCGGGCAATACGGTCTTCAACGCGAACGTGCAGCAGCAGAACACGTTCGGCGTCGGCGTGAGTTACGAGCTCGGCGAATTCACCCTCGGCGGCGCGTTTTCCCGAGCGATCAACTCCGGCGTCACCGACGCCGATAGCGGCAACCTCCTGCCGTCGCTCGCGCTCAACAACTACGAGATCAACGGCATCTACAAGCTGACGCCGGCCATCCAGTTGTCGGGGATGTACGTGTACACCAACGGCGGCGGCGCGCACTGGCACGAGGGCGCGCTGCAGGTCGACTATCTGCTGTCCAAGCGCACGGATGTCTATCTCGAATCGATCTATCAGCGCGCGTCGGCGGGCGCGCCGGCGGTGATCAACACCAACGATCCGTCGAGCGGCCGCAATCAACTGATGCTGGGCACGGGCATCCGTCATCGTTTCTGAGACTTCTGAGGGCGGCGCGCGCGTGCTAACTTAGCGGTCTACTTTCCGTTGGCCAGCAGGTGTCACATGTCGCTCCAGACCTTCTCGATTTTTCTGCCCGCGTGCTTCGCCATCAACATGGCTTTCGGGCCGAACAACGTACTGTCGCTGTCGAACGGCGCGCGCGATGGCGTGCGCGCATCGGTGCTGGCGTCGTCGGGACGGATCGTCGCGTTCGCGATCATGATCGCCATCGCGGGACTGGGACTCGGCGCGCTGCTGTTGGCGTCGCAGACGCTCTTCACCGCGATCAAGCTGGCCGGCGCGGCTTATCTGGTCTGGATCGGCGTGAAACTGATGCGCTCGGGCCCGTCGCTCGTCATCGAGGAGGAGGGCGTGGCGCGCGGCCCCGTGAGCCTCGCACGGCTCACCAAACAGGAATTCTGGGTCGCCGCGGGAAATCCGAAGGCGATACTCGTGTTCACGGCATTCTTTCCGCAATTCGTCGACCGCGGCGCGTACGCGACCAGCTTCGCGATTCTCGGCGCGACTTTCCTGCTGCTCGAACTGGTGGCGATCGTCATCTATGCCGCGTTGGGCGCGCGCCTGCGTTCGCTCTCGCGCGGCGCGCGCGGCTTCACCTGGTTCAATCGCGTGAGCGGGGCGCTTATGATCGGGTTCGGCGTCATGCTGGCTTTCGTCCGCCGGCCTGCGACCTGAACCGGGGAATATCGACATTGCGTTAATCGCGCGGATTACTACATTGAGTCATGGGGAATGACGGCGCATTAAGTCTTTAGGGCTATCCCCGAGTGACCGGAAACACAAATAACAACAAAATGCGGCACTCGCGAATCGCAATAAGCTTGCGATTCGCTTAATTCAACTGACACGCACGGAAGCGATCCTTCTGCGCGTTCGGAATCCGCAACGATCGCATTCTCGCCATACGCGAGATTTCGCTCAGGAAAATGGAAGTTCAATGAAAGTTCAAAAGTCTGCACGCCTGGCGATGCCGCGTCGCGCGTCTGTCTCCCGCTCCTTCTCCGATAACGCTTTCCGCCGCATCTGTTGACCGCAAGCAGGATTTTGCCTGCAATTTGCGATAATCACGCGCTTCGTCCCCGGATAATCGCACGCGCGTAATCCGTGCAATCCGCGCGACTTGCTCGTTTCGTCATTGCTTGCGTCCGGCATCTTGAATCGCGCCGATTCGCTTATCGTTGTCTGAAGGATCTTCTCCGATGCTTAATCACTCGTCCGGCACCTCGCAGACGCGCTCGTTCACGACCGTCTTTCTCATCGAAATGTGGGAGCGCTTTGGCTATTACGGGATGGCCGCGCTGCTCGTCCTGTTCATGGTCGACAAGATCGGTTTCGCCGATGACCACGCCAACCTGACCTGGGGCGCGTTCACGGCGCTCGTGTTTTCGGCGCCGTCGATCGGTGGCTGGATCGGCGACAAGGTGCTCGGCACGCGCCGCACCATGACCGCCGGCGCGATCGTGCTCGCGCTCGGCTATCTGATGCTCGCGCTGCCCATCGACACGCTCGGATTCATGTACGCGTCGCTCGGTGTGATCGTCGTTGGCAACGGGCTTTTCAAATCGAATGCGGCGAATCTCGTGCGCCGCATCTACGAAGGCGACGACGCGCGCATCGACAGCGCGTTCACGATCTACTACATGGCGGTAAATATCGGCTCGACCTTCTCGATGCTGGCGACGCCTTGGATCAAGGATCACTGGGGCTGGCACGCCGCGTTCGCCGTGTGCTGCGGCGGCATGGTGTTTGGCTTGCTCAATTTCGCGTTGATGCGCCGCACGCTCGCGCACATCGGCTCCGCTCCGGACGATGCGCCCATTTGCTGGAAGCACGCGTTCGCGGTGGCGGCGGGCGGCATTGCGCTTGCCGGCTCGACCGTGTTCATCCTGCAGCACAAGGCGGTGGCCGTCGCGTGCGTTTATGCGGCGGGCGTCGCGATTCTCGCGATTTTCGGCTACATGCTCACGAAATGCGACCGCAGCGAGCGCGCCGGTCTTCTCGCCGCGCTGATCCTGACGCTCCAGGTCATTCTTTTCTTCGTGTTCTATCAGCAGATGTCGACGTCGCTCACGCTGTTCGCGCTGCGCAATGTCGATCCGTCGTTCTCGATCGGCGGCGCGGAACTGTTCACGTGGAGCGCGGCGCAGTTCCAGGCGCTCAACCCGATCTGGATCATGCTGCTGAGCCCGATCCTCGCGTTCGTCTACACGCGACAGGCGCGCCGCGGCCGCGATATTCCCGTGGCGGCGAAGTACGCGCTGGGCTTCGTCGTCGTGGCGATCGGCTTCTTCGTCTTCGGTCTGAGCGGACGGTACGCGGTGGAAGGGCGTGTGTCCTCGTGGTTCATGGTGGCGGGCTACGGCCTTTATTCGCTCGGTGAACTGCTCGTGTCGGGGCTCGGCCTCGCGATGATCGCGCGTTACGTTCCGGTCCGCATGAGCGGCTTCATGATGGGCGCATATTTCGTCGCGACGGGCGTGTCGCAGTATCTCGGCAGCGTCGTGGCCAACTTCGCGCGCATGCCGTCCGGGAATCTCGAGCCGCTGCAATCGCTGCCGCTTTACACGCATCTGTTTTTCGGGCTCGGCTGGCTGGCGGCGGCCGGCGCAGCGGTCGCGATGGCGCTTCTGCCCGTGCTCGGCAGACTGTCGCGAGCGCATCAGCGTGCGGTGGACCAGGCCGCCAATGTCACCTCGAAGGAGCGCGCACAGCCGGTGTCGGCGTTGAGTACAAACAACGTTTGACTTCGACGAATACTTCGGTCTATAATTTAATTCTTCAGACGCGGGGTGGAGCAGTCTGGCAGCTCGTCGGGCTCATAACCCGAAGGTCGTAGGTTCAAATCCTACCCCCGCAACCAAATCTTCAAGCAAAGAGCCCGGTTAATCCGGGCTCTTTGCTTTTCTGCGCGCGTTTTCCTCGTTTCATTTTTATATCGACAGGGCGCGCGCCCAATCTCTCAGTCAAAAAACGCCTCGCCAAGCACGAAAAGCCTGCATGAGCTTTCACTCATGCAGGCTTTGTGCGATCTTGCCAACTCGTATCGATTGGGGCGCAACTCAAAGTGCGCAAATCCGCGAGCTTTCACGCGACCTGCGCGCGAAACCGCGACCCGATCGATCTCAGGCTGCGATGCCGGTCCTCTCAGGACGGACGAGGGCGCGATGCCCCGCGTCGCTCAATAGAATTTCTTCGGCAGTTGCGCGCGACGGATCTGCTTGCGCAGGCGAGCGACAGCAGCAGCTTTCTTGCGCTTGCGCTCGGTGGTCGGCTTTTCATAGGCCATGCGCGACTTGAGCTCTTGAATCAGGCCCGTGCGTTCGACGGTACGGCGAAAACGACGCATGGCGACGTCGAAAGGCTCGTTCTCTTTCAACAGTACTTTAGTCATTGAAATCTCGGTTGATCTGGCCCTGCCAGAATTTAGGGCAAAACGCAATTGTACACTTTTTGAGAGTCGGCCTGCACGCACTTTGTACGAAAACCCGTACACGCGCACTCGGGAATCACATCGTAGGTCGTTGAATCGAGACGACAATCCCGAAATACCCGGGTTCAGAAGCCGCGCGAACGGACAGGCCGCGAATCGGGCGCAGCCTCGCGTGCGTCGGGCTGGTCGATGGTCACGTCCGATCGGGCGAGCGCGACGCAGGGCAAAATCCATCCCTCGGTCTTTTCCTCGGCGGTGAGTCCCGGCCACTCGATGCGATACGCGATCTCGCCATCGACGAGCCGGCACATGCACGCGCGGCAGGTGCCGTTGCGACACGATCGCGGCAGCGACAGACCCGCCTGCAACGCTGCTTCGAGGAGCGTGACGCCGTCCCTAACCGCGACGAAGTGCCCGCCCGGCTCGATCACCATCGCGAAGGCGCGCGGCGCGTCGTCGCTCACGCTTTCACCTCGACAGCCGCGCGGCCATTGGTGAGATCGCGCAGTTCGGCGACGGCCGGCTCGCGCGCCACGGCGGGCATGCGCACCACCAGGCGCACGCTCATCCCGTATTCGCTTTGCACGAGTTCGGCGTCGTGCTGCTCGATCCATCGGCGCACGCGCGCTTCGTCGGCGTAGTCGATTTCGATGCCGATCAACCCGCGCTCGATGCGCTCGATGCGCTCGGCCAGTTGCATCGCGCTGGCGATCGCGTCGGTATAGGCGCGCACGAGCCCGCCCGCGCCCAGCTTGATGCCGCCGTAGTAGCGCACGACGGCGGCCAGCACGCCATCGACTTCGTGATGGCGCAGCACTTCAAGAATCGGCCGGCCGGCGGTGCCGGAGGGCTCGCCGTCGTCGGACATACCCGACTGACCGCCCGCGAGCAGCGCCCAGCAGACGTGCGTCGCCGTCGGATGCTCGGCGCGCAGGCGTTCGAGTTCGCGCATGGCCTCATCGCGGTTCGCGACGGGCAGCGCGAGCGCGATGAAACGGCTCTTGCGGATGTCGATTTCGGCGCTGACGGGAGAGGCGAGGGTGTACGTGGGCAAAGCGAGAATGCGCGGAAGGCAAATGTCGAATCATAGCCGCTCGGCGCGCCCGCTTATGCGGCGGCGTCCGAGGCCGTGTTCAGCGCGCGCTGCATCAGCACCGTGTCGACCCATCGTCCGTGCTTGAAACCGACATCGCGCAAAACGCCGACATGCTCGAAGCCGAGCCGCGCGTGCAGCGCGATCGATCCGGCGTTGCCGCTGTTGCCGATCACCGCGATCATCTGCCGCCACGGTCCGCGTTCGCATCGCTCGATGAGCGCCGTGAGCAGCGCGAGGCCGATGCCGCTGCGGCCAGAACCCTCGGCGACATAGACCGAATCTTCGATCGTATGGCGGTAAGCCGAGCGTGGCCGGTAAGCCGACGCATACGCATAGCCCGCCAGCCGGCCATCGAGTTCGGCGACGAGATAGGGCAGGCCCGCCGCCGCGATCGCCGCGTGACGCGCGCGCATGTCGTCGACGGACGGGGCGATCTCCTCGAAAGTCGCGAGCGCGTGTTCGACATAGTGCGAATAGATGCGCGCGATGGCGTCGAAGTCCCCGGGCGCGGCGTCGCGCACGAGCAGACGCGGGCAATCGTGTGAGTTCATAGTTGTCGTTCGATGCAAGGAAAATCGCCGTTTCTGGTCTGGCCATTTTCGCACGGCGCACGGTCCGCAAAAAAAGGGCTCGCGGGCCGTGCGGAAGCCCACTAAAGGGGCGAGTTTTCGGGCAAAGAAACGTTGAATCGGGCGATGCGCGGCCCCTACACTAGGTCGTTTGTCCGAGACTCTCGCAAGAGCGGCGCAACACGAGCCGACGCAGTCGAGCAGGGAACGAAAAACGCGCGCGCGACGTGCCTCGCGCCGCGGTCCATAACACGCAATGAACAAAATTCAACGTGGTGCGCTGGCGGCGCTTCTGATCGTCATCGTGGTAATCGCGGCGCTTGCGCCGGCGGGGATCGGTTTTCTTTTCGCGCAGCGCAGCCAGCGGCATGACGAGGCCGAGCGCCTCAACACGGTCGCGAGAGCCGCGCTCCATCGCGCCGAAGACGTGACGCGACGTCTATCGGGCGCGCTCGGGGAGATCGGCAAGGTGGCGGCGACGCCATGCTCGCCGCCGTATCTGAAAGAGCTGCGGCGCATCGCGCTCACACACGAACAGGTGCGCGACGCCGGCGCCTACGATCACGATGGCCGCTGGCAATGCTCGTCGCTGCTCGGCGCGGTGTCGGCAGGCGTGCTCGATGGCCTCACGCTGCCGCCGCCCGACTGGCGCTCGCGCGACGGCATCATGGCGTGGTACGGCCTGTCGCGTCTGCCGGGCGGCAAGTCTTCGCTCGTGATGGGCCGAAACGGCTTCTACGTCGCCGCCGATCCTTCGCTCTATATCGATACGCTCGATGCGAACGACGAAGTCGCGAGCGGCGTCGCCGTCATCAACACGGAAGTGAGCCGCGTGATCGCGACCACGCCCGCCACCGACGCCAACGCCATCCTCGCCGTGTATCGCACCGCGGCGCCCGCGCGCGACTGCTCGCCGTACGTCGTGCGCCGTTCGGTCTCGATGCCGCTCGCGGTCGTCGTGAGCGCGCCGCATCAGACGCTGCATCAGCGCCTGCGCACGCTGCCCTGGGGCTGGCTGCTCGGCGGTGTCGTGGTGGGGCTCGCGTGCGCGAGCTGGGCGGCGTTCTTCATCGTGCGCCGGCTGTCTCCGCGCGGCCAGTTGACCGACGCGGTGCGGCGGCATCAGTTCATCGTTGCGTATCAGCCGATCGTCGATCTCGGCACGCGACGCTGCGTCGGAGCCGAAGCGCTCGTGCGCTGGAAGTATCACGATCGCATCGTGCGGCCCGATCATTTCATCCCGCTCGCGGAACATCGCGGGCTGATTCAGGCGATCACGGATCAGGTGCTCGATACGATCCTGCTGGAGCTCGGCGATTTTCTTAAGCGCTACCCGGAGTACTACGTGTCGGTGAATCTTTCCGCGCAGGATCTCACGACGCATCGCTTTCTCGACGTGCTCGGCCCGGCGATCGCGCAACAGGGCGTGCGGCCGTCGCAAATCCGCATCGAGGCGACCGAGCGCAGCTTTCTCGACGCCGAAGCCGCCAAGGAAGTCATCAGCGCGTTCCGGGACGCGGGCCACGCCGTCTATCTCGACGATTTCGGCACCGGTTATTCGAGCCTTTCGCATCTGCAGAACTTTCGCATCGACGGCCTGAAGATCGACAAGTCCTTCGTCGATACCGTCGGACAGGATGCGGCGTCGAGCAGCGTCGCGTCGCATATCATCGACATGGCCACGACGCTCGACGTTCAGGTAATCGCCGAAGGCATCGAGCACGAGGAGCAGGCCGCGTATCTGTACGCGCGCGGTGCCCAGTTCGGGCAGGGCTGGCTCTTTTCCGCGCCGCTCACCGCCGCGGAATTCATCCGTTACGCGGGCAGGACGCGCGGCGCTTGATCGATACCGAATCGTCCTCACATTAGTCGTTTCCAGACGAGGCACGACCATGAACGACCAGACAGCCACCGCTTTCCTGCGCGACGTGCGGCATCCGCTGCTCGCGCTTCATCGCAGCGTGCTCGCGCATCTGCGCGCGCGCCACGAAGCCGAGTTCGGGCCGGTGTCGCCGGGCGAATTCCTGCAGATCGTGATCAACGGTTCGGCGTATCGCTGGCTCGCGCCGCTGTCGACGCTGATCGCGGCCATCGACGACGTGCTCGACGACGACGAAGCCACCGCCGACGCGCGCATCGCGCACGCGAAGGCGGTCGCCGACATGTTCAGCGCCGGGACGCGCGATCCCGTCTTCGCGGAGCAGTTCCTGCCCTTGCTGCAGGACAGCCCGGAGATCGCCGTGGCGAACGGGCAGGTCGCGCAGCACGTGCGGAGCGTCGCGCGCGCGTGAAAGGGCGGCGCGCGGTCTATCGAAAATGCGACCTGAAAAACGCAAGTTTCGTCGGCCGCGCGTATGCGGGTTTTCCTGTCTGTCGCACGCGGGCAGCGTTGCGCGGCGGGCGCATGAGCGCGCCGCCGCTCGCGCCGTCCTGATGCTGCGTCGCAGCAAACGCACTTCCTCATCATTGAGCGATTGATCTTCGCTTGCGAGTATCGCCGCCATCGCCGGAGCGTGTCTTTCGAAGCGCGCTCCGTCTCTTTCCGATCAACACGAAAGACGTTGGAGGCGACACTTGAACCTGTACGGCTTCGGCCCGGTCCTTTGGGCGGGCGCTAAAGAAACGCTCGCGCTCGCGGTGCTGTCTCTCGCGGTATCGGTGCTGCTCGGCCTGGCCGGCGCATCGGCGAAACTTTCGCGTCACGCGCCGTTGCGCGGCATCGCGACCGCATACACGACGCTCATCCGCTCGGTGCCCGATCTCGTGCTGATGCTGCTGCTTTTCTACAGCATCCAGATCGCGGTGAACAATCTGACCGATGCCTTCGGCTGGGATCAGTTCGACATCGATCCGTTCACGGCCGGCGTGCTCACGCTCGGTTTCATCTACGGCGCGTACTTCACCGAAACCTTTCGCGGCGCCTTTCTCGCGGTGCCGCGCGGCCAACTGGAAGCGGGCAGCGCATACGGCATGAGCGGCATGCGCGTGTTCGGCCGCATCCTCTTTCCGCAGATGATGCGCTTCGCGCTGCCGGGCATCGGCAACAACTGGCAGGTGCTCGTGAAGGCGACGGCGCTCGTGTCGATCATCGGTCTCGCCGATGTCGTGAAGGCCGCGCAGGACGCGGGCAAGAGCACGTTCAACATGTTCTTCTTCATCCTGATCGCGGCGCTGATCTATCTCGCGATCACGAGCGCGTCGAATCTCGTGCTGATGGCGCTCGAGCGCCGCTATTCGATCGGCGTGCGGCACGCCGAACTCTGACCTACGCCAGCGAGCGACAAGCCATGATCCAGATCTTCGCCGAATACTGGCGTCCGTTTTTGTACTCCGACGGCATGCGCGCGTCGGGCCTCGTCGTCACCTTATGGCTGCTCGCGGCCTCGATCGTGCTCGGCTTTTGCGCGGCGGTGCCGCTCGCCTGTGCGCGCGTGTCGCGCAATCGCTGGCTCTCGACGCCGGTGCGCATCTACACGTATGTGTTTCGCGGCACGCCGCTCTACGTGCAACTGCTGCTGCTCTACACGGGCATGTACAGCCTGGAATTCGTGCGCACGCAATCCCTGCTCGAAGCGTTCTTTCGCAGCGGCTTCAATTGCGCGATTCTCGCGTTCGCACTGAACACCTGCGCCTACACGACCGAAATCTTCGCCGGCGCGATCCGCGCGATTCCCCACGGCGAAGTGGAAGCCGCGCGCGCCTACGGCATGAGCAAGTTCACGATGTATCGCCGCGTGATCCTGCCGTCGGCGCTGCGCCGCGCCTTGCCTTTGTACAGCAACGAAGTGATCCTGATGCTGCACGCGACGACCGTCGCCTTCACCGCGACCGTGCCGGATATCCTCAAGGTCGCGCGCGATGCGAATTCGGCCACCTATCAATCGTTCGAGTCGTTCGGCATCGCGGCGCTCCTGTACGTGGCGATCTCGTTCGCGCTCGTCGCGGCTTTCCGGCGCGCGGAGCAGCACTGGCTCGCGTACCTGCGGCCGGCGGGCGCGGCGCGAACGGCACGGCGCGCCTGAGCGGTAGAATTCGAACCCATGCAGCAGTCCCTGTCATCACCCGAGGAGAAAGCGTTGGAGCCAACCGCCAAAGACGTCGCGACCAAGCTCGTCGCCGAGGACATTCACAAGCGCTACGGCGACAACGAAGTGTTGAAGGGCGTCTCGCTCGCCGCCCGCGCGGGCGATGTGATCAGCATCATCGGCGCGAGCGGCTCGGGCAAGAGCACGTTTTTGCGCTGCATCAACTTTCTGGAGCGGCCGAACGCAGGACAGATCATCGTCGACGGTGAAACGGTGCGCACGAAGGCCGACCGCGCCGGCAATCTCGAAGTCGCGGATCACAAGCAGTTGCAGCGCGTGCGCACCAAGCTCGCGATGGTGTTCCAGCATTTCAATCTCTGGTCGCACATGACGGCCATCGAGAACGTGATGGAAGCGCCGATGCACGTGCTCGGCGTGTCGAAGAAGGAAGCGGAAGACCGCGCGCGCACGTATCTGGAGAAAGTGGGCCTGCCGCCGCGCGTCGAGAAGCAGTATCCGTCGCATTTGTCGGGCGGTCAGCAGCAGCGCGTCGCGATTGCGCGCGCGCTCGCGATGCACCCCGACGTCATGCTCTTCGACGAACCCACGTCTGCGCTCGATCCCGAACTCGTCGGCGAAGTGCTGAAGGTGATGCAGAAGCTCGCCGAGGAAGGCCGCACGATGATCGTCGTCACGCACGAGATGGGCTTCGCGCGCAATGTGTCGAATCACGTGATGTTCCTGCATCAGGGGCGCACGGAAGAAGAAGGCGCGCCCGCGGAAGTGCTGAGCGCGCCGAAGAGCGAGCGTCTGCGTCAGTTCCTGTCGGGCAGCCTGAAATAACGTGGCAGGCGCGCCGCTGCAGGTTGCGATCGTCGCGCTCCCGCCGATGTCGATGAGCGGCATCGGCCCGATCATCGACACACTTTCTCTCGCCAACGAGATCGACGGCCATAGTCTCTACGAATGGCGCATCTGTTCCTGGGACGGCCGGCCCGTGCCGCTTTCGGGCGGCGCGCAACTCCCGGCCGATTGCGCATTCAACGACGCGGTGCGCTGCGACTGGCTCATCGTCGTGTCGGAGCGCTATCAGCAGTTCGCCGATTACCGGCTCTTTCTCGCGAGCCTTGCGCGCGTCGCGCCGCGCACGCCGCTCGTCACCGGCATCCATCACGGCGTGTGGTGGCTCGCGATGGCGGGCCAGCTCGCGCAATATCGCGTCGCGGTCAACTGGGAGACGTATCAGCAATTCACCGAGCAGTTCGAACGCGCGATCGTCAGCCAGCAGATTTTCGAAATCGACCGCGATCGCGCCACGTGTTCCGGCGGCCAGGCGAGCATCGACTTCATGCTCGCGATGATTGCGCGCGATCACGGCCCGGATCTCGCGGAGCGCATCGCGGATTCGCTCGGCATCGGCACCTTGCGCGCGGGCACCGAGCGTCAGCGCATTCCGTTCGTCACCGCGCCCGGCGAGCGTCATCCGCGCCTGAACGATGCATTGCAACTGATGGAAGCGAACATCGAAGATCCGCTCGCCACCGATGAAATCGCGAATCTCGTCGGCATTTCGCGCCGGCAACTGGAGCGGCTCTTTCGCCAGTATCTCGGCGCGATGCCGTCGAAGTATTACCTCAATCTGCGCCTGACGAAAGCGCGCACGCAGTTGCAGCGCACGAGTAAATCGGTGGTGCAGATCAGCCTCGCGTGCGGGTTTTCATCGGCGGCGCACTTTTCCAATGCGTATCGCGACCGCTTCGGCGTGACGCCGCGCGAGGAGCGCCGCAACTGGATCGAAAAGCAGCGCGGCGGCGCCATCGACGAGCCGCGCGGCGGCGCGCTGATCGAGCCGCCCGAGCCCGCCTGAAAAGCAGCGAAAAAGCCCATCGAAGCATGTCGCGAACGCGCAAGACGGAACGCGCGCGATTGCCTAATATCGAACCTGACTGCCAAGAACCGGTGCACGACACCGATGCACGAACCTGACGAGGAGTGGCTCATGACCGACATCAATGTGAATCGCGGTACGTTCGACGAAGTAATGGTTCCGGTGTTCGCGCCGGCCAGTTTCGTGCCCGACCGGGGCCGCGGCTCGCGCGTATGGGACACCGAAGGCCGCGATTACGTCGATTTCGCCGGCGGCATCGCGGTGACGGCGCTGGGCCACGGCCATCCCGAATTGCTGAAAGTGCTGCACGAGCAGGGCGAAAAGCTCTGGCACATCGGCAACGGCTACACCAACGCGCCAGTGTTGCGCCTCGCGAAACGCCTGACCGATCTGACCTTCGCCGATCGCGCATTCTTCGCGAACTCGGGCGCGGAAGCGAACGAGGCGGCGCTGAAGCTCGCGCGCCGCTATGCAATCGACAATCACGGCGACGACAAGATCGAGATCATCTCGTTCACGCAGTCGTTCCATGGCCGCACGTTCTTCACGGTAAGCGTCGGCGGCCAGCCGAAGTACGCCGAAGGTTTCGGTCCGCAGCCGCAGGGCATCCGTCATCTGCCGTACAACGATCTGCCGAAGGCGCTCGAAGCCATCGGCTCGAAAACCTGCGCGGTGATCGTCGAGCCGGTGCAGGGCGAAGGCGGCGTGCTGCCCGCCGATCCCGCGTTCCTGAAGGGCCTGCGCGAAGCGTGCGACAAGCACGGCGCGCTGCTTATTTTCGATGAAGTGCAGACCGGCGTCGGCCGCACGGGCACGTTCTACGCGTACATGCAATACGGCGTGACGCCCGACATTCTCACGAGCGCGAAGGCGCTGGGCAACGGCTTCCCGATCGGCGTGATGCTGACGACCAACGAGATCGCCGCGCATTTCAAGGTCGGCGTGCACGGCACGACGTATGGCGGCAATCCGCTGGGCGCGTCGATCGCGGAGAAGGTCGTCGAACTCATCAGCGATCCGAAACTGCTCGAAGGCGTGAACGAGCGCAGCCGCGCGATCAAGGCGCATCTTGAGCGTCTGAACGAGCGCTTCGGCATGTTCAAGGAAATCCGCGGGCGCGGTCTTCTGATCGGCGCGGAACTGAACGACGCCTACAAGGACCGCGCGAAGGACGTGCTCAACGCGGCGGCGGCGAACGGCGTCATCATGCTGATCGCCGGGCCGAACGTGCTGCGCTTCGCACCGTCGCTCATCATGCCGATGGCCGATCTCGACGAAGGTTTCGCGCGCATCGGCAAGGCGATCGAACAGGTCGTCGGCGCCGCCGCCGTCAAGTGACCCACAGGACCCGATGATGCTATTCGTCCGTCCCGCAAGACTCTCCGATCTCGACGAGCTCGAACGGATGGCGCGCGCAGCGCTTCCCGTGCTGCACTCGCTGCCGCGCGACAGGCGCGCGCTCGAAACGCGCGTCGCGCTGTCGGAAGACTCGTTTCGCGCCGAAGTCGAATTTCCCGGCGAGGAGTTCTATCTCTTCGTGCTCGAAGATTCGCAAACGGGCAGGCTGCTCGGCACGTCGAGCATCGTCGCGTCGGCGGGCTATTCCGAGCCGTTCTACGCATTTCGCAACGACGCGCTGATCCACGCGTCGCGCGAGCTCAAGGTGAACCGCAAGATCCACGCGCTCACGATGTCGCATGAGCTGACGGGCAAGAGCCGCCTGACGGGTTTCTACATCGATCCGTCGCTGCGCGACGAAGCGAACGAAGCAGCGGCGCATCTGCTGTCGCGCGCGCGCATGATCTACATCGCCGCGAACCGCAAGCGCTTCTCGGGCGAAGTCTTTTCGCTGATGCTCGGCGTCACCGACGATGCCGGCGCGTCGCCGTTCTGGGATGCGGTCGGGCGCAAGTTCTTCGGCCGCGACTTCGAGCAGGTGGAATCGGAATCGGGCGGGCGCAGCCGCACGTTCATCGCGGAAGTGATGCCGAGCTATCCGCTCTACGTGCCTTTGCTGCCTGGCGAAGCGCAGCGCGTGCTCGGCGAGCCGAACGAAGGCACGCTGCTCGCCTACGACATTCATCTCGAAGAGGGCTTCGAGCCGGATCGTTTCGTCGATATCTTCGATGCGGGCCCGGTGCTCACGATCGCCGTCGGCAAGAGCGCATCGGCGAGTTCGAGCGAGCTGCGCACGGTGCGCGATGGCGCATCCGAAAGCGGTGCGCCGTATATCGTCGCGGCGGGCGGGGCGCATGAGTTCCGCTGCATCGTCGCCGGACTCGCGGGCACGCGCGCCGACGGCGCCGCACTGACCGCCGCCGCGTGCGCCGCGCTCGGCGTGGAGGACAAGGACACGGTGCGTTGCGTGCCGTTGCATCAGGCATCGGGAGAATTGCAATGATCGTCGTGCGTTGCACGCAGCCGGGCGATGTCGATGCGCTCGTCGCGCTCGCCCAGGAAACGGGTCCGGGACTCACCACGTTCAAGCCGGATCGCGATGCGCTGGCGGCACGCGTCGAACGTGCGCGCCGCACGCTCGACGGCGATGCGCAAGCGTTCGAAGCGGGCTATTTCTTCGTGATGGAAGACACCGCGACCGGCGATGTCGCGGGGGTGTGCGGCATCGAAAGGGAAGTCGGGCTGGAGCAGCCGTTCTACAACTATCGCGTGTCGACGGTCGTGCATGCGAGCAAGGACATGGGCGTCTGGACACGCATGTCGCTGCTCAATATCTCGCACGATCTGACCGGTTATGCGGAAGTGTGCTCGCTGTTTCTGAGCCCGCGTTACCGGACGGCCGGCGTGGGCGGTTTGCTGTCGCGTTCGCGCTTCATGTTCATCGCGCAGTTCACGGATCGCTTTCCGCAGCGTTTGTGCGCGGAATTGCGCGGCCATTTTGACGAGAACGGCGAGTCGCCGTTCTGGAACGCGGTCGGCTCGCACTTCTATCAGATCGATTTCAACGAAGCGGATTACCTGAGCTCGCACGGCAAGAAGTCGTTCGTCGCCGAGCTGATGCCGCGCTATCCGGTGTATCTCGACTTGCTGCCCGATGCCGCGCAACGCGCGGTCGGCGTCACGCACAAGGACACGACGCCCGCGCGCAAGATGCTCGAAGCGGAAGGGCTGCGTTACGAGAATCACGTCGATATCTTCGATGCGGGCCCGGTGCTCGAATGCCATACGGCCGACTTGCGCACGGTGCGCGAGAGCTTGCTGGCCCGCGTGCGCATCGGCGATCGCACGGAGACGGACAGCAACGCGAAGAGCCTCGTATCGAACACGCTGCTCGAAGACTTCCGCTGCGGCGCGACGACGGGCGCGGTCGAGAACGGCGCGTTCCTGCTGACGGCGGAAGAAGCCGCCGCATTGCGCGTGAAGGAAGGCGACCAGGTGCGCGTGCTGACGTCCTATCCGCGAGCAAAATGAATGAGAGAGAACATGGATATTTCGAACCAGTTGTATATCGGCGGCGCTTGGCAGGAAGGCAAGGGCGCGGCGTTCGCATCGCGTAATCCGGGTTCCGACGAAACCGTGTGGCAAGGCCGCAGCGCATCGGCGGAAGATGTGGATCGCGCGGTGTCGTCGGCGCGGCGCGCGTTCGCTTCGTGGTCCGCGCTTTCGTTCGATGAGCGCGTCGCGATCGCCAAACGCTTCGCCGCGTTGCTGAACGAGAACAAGGAAGCGCTCGCGAGCGCGATCGGCCGCGAAACCGGCAAGCCGCTGTGGGAAGCGCGCACGGAAGTCGCGTCGATGGCGGCAAAGGTCGATATCTCCGTACAGGCATATCACGAGCGCACCGGCGAAAAGCGCGCGCCGATGGCCGATGGCGTCGCGGTATTGCGGCATCGTCCGCACGGTGTCGTCGCCGTGTTCGGGCCATACAACTTTCCGGGGCACTTGCCGAACGGGCATATCGTGCCGGCGCTGATCGCGGGTAATGCCGTCGTGTTCAAGCCGTCGGAACTCGCGCCCGGCGTCGCGGCCGCGACGCTCGCGCTGTGGATTCAGGCCGGATTGCCCGCGGGCGTGCTCAATCTCGTGCAGGGCGAGAAGGATACCGGCGTCGCGCTCGCGAATCACCGGCAGATCGACGGGCTGTTCTTCACTGGCAGTTCGGACACGGGCACGCTGCTGCACAAGCAGTTCGGCGGCCGTCCCGAGATCGTGCTCGCGCTGGAGATGGGCGGCAACAATCCGCTCGTCGTCGCGAACGTCGAAGATATCGATGCAGCCGTGCATCACACGATCCAGTCGGCGTTTCTGTCGGCGGGGCAGCGTTGCACGTGCGCGCGCCGTCTGTTCGTTCCCGACGATGCCTTCGGCGAGCGATTCATGCAGCGCTTCACCGAGGTGAGCGCGAACATCGCTGTCGGCAAATTCGACGATCAACCGCAGCCGTACATGGGCGCCGTGATTTCGGCGCGCGCGGCGGCACGGCTCGTCGATGCGCAGACGCGTCTGATCGAAGCGGGCGCGAAGCCGGTTCTTGAAATGACACAGCGCGCGGCGCATCTCGGCTTCGTGTCGCCCGCGATTCTCGATGTAACGAACGCCCGCGACGTGCCCGACGAAGAGCACTTCGGCCCGATGGTGCAGGTCACGCGCTACAGGACTTTCGACGAAGCGATCGAGCGCGCGAACGACACCGCCTTCGGCCTTTCCGCAGGCCTGCTCGCCGACGACGAAGCCGCATGGAAGCACTTCCAGCGCACGATCCGCGCGGGCATCGTCAACTGGAACCGGCCGACCAACGGCGCATCGTCGGCGGCGCCGTTCGGCGGCATCGGACGCTCGGGCAACCAGCGGCCGAGCGCGTATTACGCGGCGGACTATTGCTCGTATCCGATGGCGTCGGTGGAAAGCGCGCAATTGCAGATGCCCGCGAGCGTATCGCCGGGACTCACGTTTTAAGTACGGGACATGACCATGCAGGCATCGAAAGCATACGAGGCGAACTTCGACGGATTGGTCGGCCCGACGCACAACTACGCGGGACTTTCGTTCGGCAATGTCGCGTCGCGCAGCAACGAAAAGTCGGTGGCGAATCCGAAGGCCGCGGCGAAGCAGGGCTTGCGCAAGATGAAGCGGCTTGCGGATCTCGGTTTTCAGCAGGGCGTGCTGCCGCCGCTGGAACGTCCGTCGATCAGGCTGTTGCGCGATGTCGGCTTTTCCGGCGACGACGCCAGCGTGATCGCGCGCGCCGCGCGTGAAGCGCCCGAACTGCTCGCCGCGGCAAGCTCCGCATCGGCGATGTGGACCGCGAACGCCGCGACCGTGAGCCCATCGGCGGACACGGAAGACGGCCGCGTGCATTTCACGCCCGCGAATCTCGCGGCCAAGCTGCATCGCGCGATCGAGCATGGCGAAACGCGCCGCTCGCTCGGCGCGATCTTCGCCGATGAAGCCCGCTTTCGCATTCATCACGCGCTGCCCGGCACGCCCGCGCTCGGCGACGAAGGCGCGGCGAACCATACGCGCTTCGCTCGTGAGTACGGCGACAAGGGCGTCGAGTTTTTCGTGTATGGCAAGAGCGAGTACGGTCAGGGTCCGCAGCCGCAGCGCTATCCCGCGCGTCAGACGCTCGAAGCGAGCCGCGCGGTCGCGCGTCTGCATGGCCTGTCCAGCGACGCAACCGTGTTCGCGCAACAATCGCCCGACGTGATCGATGCAGGCGTGTTCCATAACGACGTGATCGCGGTCGGCAATCGCACGACGCTCTTTTGTCACGAGCGCGCGTTCGTCGATCAGCACAAGGTCTATGACGAGTTGCGCACGAAGCTCGACGCGCTCGGCACGCCGTTCACCGCGCTCGAAGTGCCGGAAAGCGAAGTGAGCGTGGAAGACGCGGTCTCGTCGTATCTTTTCAACAGCCAGTTGCTGTCGAGCGCGGACGGCAGGCAACTGCTGATCGTGCCGCAGGAATGCCGCGAAAACGCGCGCGTGGCGGCTTACCTCGATTCGCTCGCGTCGCGCAAGACGCCCATCGACGAAGTGCTCGTTTTCGATTTGCGCGAGAGCATGAAGAACGGCGGCGGCCCGGCGTGTCTGCGCCTGCGTGTCGTGCTCGATGAAGCCGAGCGCGCCGCGGTCAATACGCGCGTATGGATGAACGACGCGCTTTTCACGCAGCTCGATGCGTGGATCGACCGACACTATCGCGACCGACTCGCGCCCGCCGATCTCGCCGATCCGAAGCTGCTCGCGGAATCGCGCGCGGCGCTCGACGAACTGACGACCATCCTCGGACTCGGTGCCGTCTATGACTTCCAGCGCTGATTCATCCCTGCTCGACAATTTCCTCGCTTTCACGCTCGAAGGCAGGCGTCCTGCGACAAACGGCGGAATCGCGCCGTCCGGCGTGCGCTGGACATGGCAGGGCGAAGGCGTGCTGCTGCTCGAACCCGCGCGGGAACCGGCGCACAGCGTGCTCGTATCGGCGGGCATTCATGGCGATGAAACCGCGCCGATCGAGATGCTGTCGCCGCTCGTCGCGGATATCGCGCATGGCCGCGCGCCGCTCGCCGCGCGCGTGCTGGTCGTGCTCGGCAACATCGGCGCGATGCGCGCGGGCGATCGCTATCTCGACGACGACCTCAACCGCCTGTTCAGCGGCCGTCATGCGCGTTTCGAGAAGAGCCGCGAAGCACCGCGCGCCGACGAACTGGAGCGCGCCGCGCTGGACTTCTTCGCTGCCGTTGAGCATCCGAAGTGGCACATCGATATGCACACGGCGATCCGCGCATCGGTGTTCGAGCAGTTCGCGCTGTTGCCGCACACGGGCGCGCCGCTCGCACGCGCGATGTTCGACTGGCTGCGCGATGCGCGTCTGCAAGCCGTGCTTTTGCATCGCGAGAAGGGCAATACCTTCACGCACTTCACCGCCGAGAAAGCGGGCGCGCTCGCGTGCACACTGGAGCTCGGCAAAGTGCGGCCGTTCGGGCAGAACGACCTTGCGCGCTTCGCGGCGTCGGATGCGGCCTTGCGCCGTCTGATCGCGGGCGAGGCAGCCACGGAGCAGGCGCCGTTGCGCGTGTTCACGGTCGTCGCGCAGATCGACAAGCAAAGCGAGCACTTCGTGCTGAATGTGGCGAGCGATGTGCCGAACTTCACCGCATTCTCCGCAGGCACCGAACTCGCGCGCGACGGCGACTATCGCTATCGCGTGTCGCACGATGAAGAACGCATCGTGTTTCCGAATCCGAAGGTCAAGCCGGGGCTGCGCGCTGGCCTGATGGTCGTCGACACGACCGAATCGACGCTCGCCTCTCTCGATTGAATCCGGTTCGCACGCGCTACAATCGCGCCCCGGTGTCGGGTGCGAATGGGGAATTTTGTGCCGCGTGCTTCATCGGATGTGCGAAGCCGCATCATGACACCAGAATCGAACCGCAATGGAAGGAGATGGAAGTTGAAGAAATCGTATCTGGTCGGTCGCAAGTTGGCGGCGTTCGCAGTGCTGGGCGCGACTATCGGCACGGGCGTCGCCGCGTTGAATGCGCAAGCAGCCGATAACATGAAGGAACTGCGCTTTGGCGTCGAAGCGTCTTATGCGCCGTTCGAATCGAAGTCGCCGAGCGGCGAGTTGAAGGGCTTCGATATCGACATCGGCAACGCGGTGTGCGCGAAACTGAAGATGAAGTGCGTGTGGGTCGAGAATTCGTTCGACGGCCTCATTCCCGCATTGCAGGCGCGCAAGTTCGACGGCATCAATTCGGACATGACGATCACCGACAAGCGCAAGGTCGCCATCGACTTCACGGACCCTATCTATACGATTCCCAATCAACTGATCGCGAAGAAGGGCAGCACGATCCAGCCGAGCGTCGATGGTCTGAAGGGCAAGCGCGTGGGCGTGCTGCAAGGCTCCATCCAGGAGACCTACGCGAAGGCGAAGTGGGCGCCGGCGGGCATCGATATCGAGTCGTATCAGGCGCAGGACCAGATCTATGCGGATCTCGCGTCGGGCCGTCTGGATGCGGCGTTCCAGGATGCCGAAGCGGCGTCGAAGGGATTTCTGAAGCAGCCGCAGGGCGCGGGTTTCGCGTTCGCGGGACCGGCTGTGTCGGATGACAAGCTGCTGGGTTCCGGCGTGGGCTTCGGCGTGCGCAAGAACGACAAGGCGCTGAAGGAATCGCTCAATCGCGCGTTGAAGGAACTGAAGGACGATGGGACCATCGATCGCTTCGCGCAGAAGTATTTCGATGTGAAGGTGGTGTTGAAGTAAGGCGACATGCAGGCCGGATGTGAAAAGCCCGCTCGGGGAAAGCCGGAGCGGGCTTTTATTCGTCTGGCTGGCTCAAGAGCACATGCAGATCACCGACAGGTAATCGGCCAGTTCTTCGCGCTCGATCTTCCCTTCTGCGACTTCGACCATCACTTCGACGAGATCGTCCTCGATTTCGAGCGTGGAGGAAAGGTCGTAGCCCTGGACGCTCAGATACGTCAGGGCACAGACCAGAGCCGTGCGTTTGTTCCCGTCATTGAAAACATGGCCCCGAGCGATCGCGACCGCGTACATCGCCGCAATGCCGAAGACATCGTCCAGTCCTGCGTAGTGCGCATGATTCTCGACTCGCGCGAGCACGGCCTCGACACCGCCGGGGCCCGCTTGCGCAAATCCGGGCAAACCGCCTTCGAGGTCCAAAATGTCATCGTGTACTGCAATGACATAGCGAGCGTTGAGCAGCATCAGCGCTTGGCGAGTGCCTTGATTGCGATGTTGTGCGTCTGAATGATCTTCCGCACCGCAGCCGATACACGCTCGCGCGATTCCGGCGTCGACATGTCGATGTCACGGTCGGCTTTCGGCGCGATCTTCTCGCGAGGCGGAATAGCCGAAACGGCCATCCGTCCAATCTTTTTGGGTTCCATTCGAGCTTCCTGCTTTTGCGATCGACTCGTGCATTTTAACGGCATCGCGAATGGCACGGAGAATTGCTCAACTCGACGGCGCAATCACCACCGTACAAGTCGTCCCCGCGCTCAACAGCACCCCCTCCGGCACGTCATCGATATGCAAGCGCACCGGCACGCGCTGCGCCAACCGCACCCAGTTGAACGTCGGATTCACGTCGGCGAGCAGTTCGCGGCTCTGCGGATTGTCGCGGTCATAAATCCCGCGCGAAATGCTCTCCACATGCCCCTTCAGCTCGCCGCCGCTCATCAGGCGAATCGACGCCTTGTCGCCGATGCGCACGTGCGGCAGCTTCGTTTCCTCGAAGTAGCCATACACCCAGAACGAATGGCTATCGACGATCGCGAGCTTCGCCGCGCCCGCCGTCGCATAGTCGCCGCGAAACACGTTCAGGTTCGTCACATAGCCATCCACCGGCGAAAACACCTTCGTGCGCTCGAGATTGAGCTTCGCGGCGTCGAGCGCGGCCTGCGCCTGCTGCAATTGCGCTTCGGCGGTCGATGCGGTCTGCATCGCGTTCTCGCGCGCTTCCTTCGACACGACCTGGCTGTCCATATCGGCGCGCCGCGCGGCATCCGCACGGCGCATGCGCAGTTCGGCCGCGCGCGCCGCGACAGTCGCCTGCGCCTGCTCGACCGCGATCTGATAGTGCGACGGATCGATTTCCATCAGCAGATCGCCTTTCTTCACGAGCTGGTTATCGCGAACCGGCAACTGCACGACCGCGCCCGACACATCCGGCGCGACATTGACGACATCCGCGCGCACGCGGCCATCGCGTGTCCACGGCTCGTCCATGTAATGCACCCACAGCACGCGCCCGATGATGAGCGCGACCGCGAAGATGGCGATCGTCAAAACGAGACCGATTATTTTCCGAAGAATCATGATGCAACTCTTTGTTCAGCTTGGATGAAAGTGACGCCGCTCATCGATACGCGACGAGCCCGAGCGTGCCGCAGATGCACACGAGCAGACTTGCCCGAAAGAGCGCCGGATGCCAGACCACACGATAGAGCCCCGTCAGCGAGAGCACCCGATCCACGACCCACGTGATCATCGCGCCCGCGATGAAGAGCAGCAGTATCGTCGGCACATAGGCTTCGAGGATCGCGACGTTACGCGGGAACATGGGGCGCTCCTTCGGGCGTGGGTTTTTCGGCGGGCGCAAACAGCGCGAACGGAGATTCGTGATCGAGCAGCGCGGTGCGGATGAAATGCAGATGACTCGCGATGCGCTGCAGCCGGTGTCTGTCTTCACGCGGCCGATCGGCCGACGCGAGCAGCGCTTGCGTATCGGCAATCGCACGTTCCGTCGCGGCGAGCGCGGCGTCGAAGCGCTTCGCCTGCGGCCGATCGAAGAGCCGCGCGACGGCATCGAGCGTCGCATCGACCGGGCGTCGGCATGACATCGGCTCGCGCGGCAGCGCCGCCATTTCGCGCCGCAAGTCGATCACCGCATTGCCGAATTCGAGCACGGCGAAGAGCCATTGCAGCGCGTCGCGTTGCAAATCGGCGCGGCCGTTGGCGAGCGCGTTGATCTGCGCGAGCAGATCGCGCGTGCGGCTCTCGAAGTGCGTCGTAAGACTTTCGAGCCGTCCGCGGCGCGCGTTCACGACTTCGCGCCGCAAGTCGCCGAGCAGCAGATGACGCAGCCACGGCGCATCGGTCGGCAGGAGCACGGCGAAGGCGATCGCCGCGACGATCATCGACAGCACGAGCGCGAGCGCATCGTTCATGAAGCCGGTCGGATCGTAGTGGACCAGATTGTCCGGCCCCGCAAGAAAGCAGAAGAAGATGCAATAGCCGATGCCCACGCCCGCGAGCGTGCGCCGCGTGCTCAGATACGCGCCGAGCAGCAGCGCGGGCGCGAGCGCGGCGCACATCATCGCGAAGCCGTCGATATGCGGAAACACGCCGAACACGACGATCATGCCGACCACGCTCGCGAGCATCGTGCCGATCGCCATTTGCGCCGACATGAGCGTCGGTCGCGGCGACGACGATGCCAGCGCGCACACGGCCGCGGCGTTGAGTACCATCGTGCCGCCGCTCGGCCACGCGGTTTCGATCCAGAACGCGGAGAGGATGAACATCACCACCGCGCCGCGCAGGCCCGAAATGGCCGCCGCGAGCAGGTTGGTCTTCGGCACGTAGCGCGCGATCCAGCGCTCGCGTTCGTGCGACGGCGATGTCAGCGACGCATACGTTTCGGCATACGCGAGCATGTCATCGACGAAACGGTAGAGCAGTTCCGCCGCGGTGTCGAACTCGAGCTGCGCGAAGTCCGGATTCGTTTCGAGCGATGCACGCGCCGCGCGCACGCGCTTCGGCAGCGCGGCCTTGTAATCGCGCAACTGCGCGGCGGCGTGCGCGGCATCGGCGGCGTTGCGCACCGGCTCGCCCGACAGCGACAAGAGCGGCGGCACTTCGCGAAAGAACGGTTCGAGCGCGGCGATGGTCGTCGCCGATGCGTTCTCGCGCAGCCGGTTCATCAACTGATGCAGCGCGTGAAAGCGCGTCGACGCGCTCATGAATTCGCTGTTCAGACGCGCGAGCCGCCCGCCGCGCATCCGCGATTCGGGGTTCTCGAACACGGCGACACTGCGCGCGGCCTCGAAGCCGACGATATCCGACACGAACGCGAGGTTCGTCCGCTCGATCTGCGCGCGTTCCATGTTGCCCGACAGCGCGCGGCACACGTAATCGACGAACTGCGTGAAGCGCCGGCGCACCGTCGTCTTGACCTGCTCGCCCGCATGCTGCGGAAAGATGAGCGCGCTCACCGCGCCGGAACACACGATGCCGAGTGTCACTTCGCCGACACGCGTAAGCGCCGACAGATACGCGGCCTCCGGATGCTGCGCCGCCGGAATGCCGATCAGCGCGGCCGTGTAGCCCGCGAGCACGAAGCCGTACGAGCGAAAGTTGCGGTTGCGCGCCGCGCCCGCCGTGCAGATGCCGACCCACAGCGCCGTCGCGGACAGAAACAGCACCGGCTGCTGCGAAAACAGGCTGATGAAGACCATCATCACGACGAGGCCGACCATCGTTCCGCAGAAACGATAGAAGCTCTTCGCGAGCACCATGCCGCTTTGCGGCTGCATCACGACGAACACGGTGGTCATCGCGGTGCGCGGCTGTTGCATGTCGAGGCGCATCGCGATCCACAGCGCGAGGAGCGCGGCGAGCACGGCCTTGAAGATGTAGACCCACGCGAGGCCGTCGGTGCGCGCCCAGTCGAGCAGGGCCAGCCTGAGCGACGGACGTTCGATGAGCGTAGCGGGCGTCGACATGCTCAGTTGCCCGCCTTGCTGAACGGTCCGATGTGCTTCGACGGCGCGAGCGCGGTCTGTTCCGGCCCGTTCGACGGATCATCGATGCCGCCGCCGAGCGCCGACGTGAGCGTCGCGTAGGACGCGAGCCGTTGCGCGCGCACGCGCGCCTGTCCGTCCTGCGCCTTGAGCAACTGCGTCTGCGCAATGAGCACGTTCAGGTAATCGGTGAGCCCGCGCTTGTAGCCTGCGTTCGCGAGATCGTAGTTCTTGCGCGCGGCGGCGACGGAGCGGCCGGACGCTTCGAGCTGCGTGTCGAGCGAATGCACGCGCACGACCTGATCGGCGATGTCCTTGAGCGCCGCGACGAGCGTCGCGTTGTAGTGATCGACGGCCTGATCGTATTGCGCCGATGCCGCGCCGAGCTGCGCGCGCAGGCGTCCGCCTTCGAAGATCGGCAGCGAGATCGCCGGGCCGAAGCTGTAGCCCGACGCATCGCGCGTGAGGAAGCTGAGCAGCGCGCCGCCCGCGAACGCCTGCGTCAGAGAAGCCGCGAGATTGATGTTCGGATAGAAACCGGCCTTCGCCACATCGATGCCGCGCGCCTGCGCCGCGACCAGCCAGCGCGCCGCGACGATATCGGGCCGATGCCCGACGAGTTCCGCCGGCAGCGCGGAGGGCAGGGGCAGCGGCGTCGCGAGCGAGAGCGCCGGACGCGTGAGCGCTTCGCCCGCGCCCGGACCATCGCCGGCGAGCGCGGCCAGTTGATTGCGCGCGAGCTGGATTTCTTCCTTGTAGACATCGACCTGACGCTCGTATTCGGGCAGGGGCGCTTCGGCCTGGCTCACTTCGAGCTGCGTGCCGAGGCCGCCTTTCAGACGCCGCCGCGCGAAATCCGCGATGCGCTCCTGCTGCGCGAGCGTGTCCTGCGCGATATCGAGCAGCGCGAACGACTGCGAGAAGCCGATGTAAGCACGCACGACGTTCGTCTCGAGTTCGAGTTGCGCGGCGCGCGCATCGGCGGCGCGCACATGAGCGACGTCGAGCGCGCGTTCGGCGTTGTTGTCGTCGCGATGCCAGAGATCGAGGTTGTAGGACAGCGAGAGGGCGGCGGTGTTGTCCCAGGTGGTCGTATCGGCGTACGGACCGGGGCCGTAGAAATCGTTATTGGGCCAGTTCTTGCGCGACACGCTCATCGCGCCGTCCACGTGCGGCAAGAGCTCGGAGCGCGCGACGCCCGCCTGTTGCTGCGCCTCGCGCACACGCGCGGCCGCCATCGCGAGCGTGGGACTGCCGTTGGTCGCGCGGGAAATCCAGGCGTCGAGTTGCGGGTCCTCATAGGCACGCCACCATTGCGCCTCGGGCCATTGGGCGTCGGCATTGGCGGCGCGAATGGCGCTGCCGACATCGAGCGTCGTTGCGTCCTTGAGCGAATCCTGCGGCGCGTTCTTGCCCGTGCTCGCACACCCGGCAATTGTTAATATCGCTGTAAGAACGACGGCACAAGCAGCGCTTTTGGACACGCGTCCTCGCACGATTCACTCCCAAATTCGAATTAGATTCAAGGGAGTAATTATATTTTTGCGCGGATTGTCGAATAACCCGTAAGGATGCAAAGCATTCTTACGATACTTGTGATAATCGTTGTTACGAGCCGTGCAACAATTCGATTCACGAACAGTTCTTGAAGACGGAAAAGCGCCATGGACACGCTCCAGAACATGCGCGTATTTGTGCGGGTCGTCGAAGCGGGCAGCTTCACCGCGGCCGCGCAACATCTCAATACGACGACGGCCTATGCCTCGCGGGCCGTATCGGACCTCGAAGCGCATCTGCGCGCGCGCTTGCTGAATCGCACGACGCGGCGCATCGCGCTCACCGAAGCGGGCGAGCGCTATCTGCAACGTTGCGAGCAGATTCTTGCCTATGTCGATCAGGCGGAAGCCGAAGCCGGCGACGCTCACGCGCGTCCCTCTGGCAAGCTCAAGGTGCATTCGATGACGAGCTTCGGCCAGCACTACATCGTGCCGATGATCTCGCGCTATCAGCAGCGCCATCCATCCGTGCAGGTCGATCTGACGCTCGCGCAACGTGTGCCGGACCTGCTCGACGAAGGCTATGACGTGTCCGTCGTGCTCGCGTCCGATCTGCCAGATTCCGGACTCGTGTCGGCGCGGCTCGGCTCGGTCTACAGCATTGCGTGCGCTTCGCCGGCCTATATCGAGCAGTACGGCGCGCCGCACGTGCTGTCCGATCTCGTGCGCCACACGTGCCTGCATCTGATGACGCCGGTGTTTCCGCCGGATCGCTGGGTGTTCGACGGCCCGAACGGACAGGAGACCGTGAGCCTCGGCCCGTCGACGTTCACGGTGAACGTGGCCGAAGCGATGGTCGTCGCGATCCGCGAGAGCATGGGCATCGGCGTGCTGCCGACGTCGTCCGCGCTCCCCGGCCTGCGCGCGGGCACGCTCGTGCGCGTGTTGCCGCAGTACACGATGCAGGAGTTGAACGTCTACGCGCTCTATCCGTCGCGCCAGTATCTCGACGCGAAAATCCGCACATGGGTGGAGTTTCTGCGCGAGGCGCTGCCCGATACGCTCGCGGCGGACGCGGAATCGTTGAAGGAATTCGTCGTCACCTGAAGTTACGGGCGTTCAGTTACGAAAAAAGCCGCGTCGCAACACTTGCTTACGCACGATGTGCCCGCAGCTTGGTACTTTCTGCACTGGTTCCATCGCACTTTTAATCGGGATAGGTCACATGAGTACGCCACTTCTGCTCGCACTCGCCGCGCTTCTGGTGCTGATCGCCGTTCCGGCGTCGCGCGACTTCTTCAACGCCATGCGTGGCCAGTCGGAGCGCAACGCGAAGCGGCGTCTCGTGCCGGTGCGCATCGACGACGATCGCGATGCGCGTCTACGCCGCATGCGCGACCCATACGATCGCTGAAGTTCAGAGCAGCGTTTCGAGCGGCTCGATGAGTCGCGGCTCGTCGTTGGTCGCACGATTCACATCGCTCGATACACGATGCCACACGAAGTGCGACGCCGGCACGCCGTCGGCCTTGACGAGCGCCGCGAGATCCTCGAGTGACGCGGCGGGATCGAGCCAGCGTCGCGCGACGGCGGGCGAGAACACGAGCGGCCGGCGGTCGTGCACATCGATCAGGCCTTCGTCCGCCGCAGCCGTCACGATGACGAAGCCCGCGCCGGGCGCCGCGGCGTCCTCGTCGCGCATGATGCTGGTGAGCGCAGCGAGGTACATCGGCTCGCCGTCCGCGCGCTGAATGAAATACGGCTGCTTGAAGGGCTTCGCCGCCGGATCTGCCGGGCGCGGCTCGATGCGCCATTCGAACCAGCCGTCGGCGGGCACGAGAATGCGCGCCTTCTTCCACAAGTGCTTGAAGTAGGCGCTCGTCGCCGCAGTCTCGACGCGCGCATTGATGGTCTGCGGCAACTTCTTCTGGATGGCCCACGGCGGGCAGTAGCCCCAGTGAACCGCGCGGATCGTCTCATCAGGATAGACGGCGAGCGGATGCGTGCCGGGCGAGAGGTTATAGCCGGGACGCCTGTCGGCGGCGTCCACGAGCACGAACGGATTTTTCAGATGCAGGCGCTGCGCGTAATGCATCGGTAGTCGGTACTGGCTGATTCGGCCGCACATGGCGTCCCTCCGCAAAGTCCAACACGGTTCCGTGCTTCCTGATTCGTTGCCGCGCTATATCTCGACGACCTTGTCCCATGCGAACTCGGGATTCTCCCACTCCTGGCGGCGCCGGCTGAAATAGCCGCGCGGATTGCACACGACCCGCGTGCCCTCGACGACATAGTCGAACGACGTATGCGTATGGCCGTGAATCCACAGCGATACCGGCGCACGCGCAAGCGACGGCAGGTGATTGACGAAGCCCGCCGACACGAGATCTTCCGCATAGCGCGGCGCGAGGCTCGCGCGCATCGGCGCGTGATGCGTGACGACGATGGTCTGTCCCGTGAACGGTTTCGCGAGCTCGCTTTCGAGCCATGCGCGCGCCTGTTCGTGCAACGCGAGCGAGTCGTCGGGCGCGAACTCGCGGTGCTCGCCGTCCGGCTCGGGCCACGCGAGCTGGATCAGGCCTTTGTAGTCGAGCATGACCTTCGTGCACGCCTCTTTGGCATTTTCGATGTCCGCGTCGCCGGACCCGAACAGCGCGAAGTCCGTCCAGAGCGTCGTGCCGAGCACGCGCCACGCGCCACGCCGATCCACCAGCGACGCGTTGTTCAGATAGTGCACGTTGTCGACACTGCGCGCGGCGTCCTGCATCGCCGCTTCCATCGCGCCGAATTCGGCGTCGTAGTACTCGTGATTGCCGGGCACGTAGACGATAGGGACATCGGAACCGAAATTTTCCGCGGCCCAGCGCAAACCTTCGGCGTGGTTGTGGATGTCGCCCGCCAGCACGACGAGATCGGCCTCGGCGTAGGGAATTGCCAGTGGCTCGTCGCATTCGAGATGCAGGTCCGACAGCACGCGAATCTTCATGCGATGTTCTCCTTCGCGAGCGCCGTGCTCCAGCGCACGACCTTGCCGGGATTCATCAGGTTGTCCGGATCGAGCGCGGCCTTGATCGTCTGCATGAGGCGCACTTCGACCGGCGACTTGTAGTGCATCGCTTCATCCACTTTCAACTGACCGAGGCCGTGTTCGGCGCTGATGCTGCCGCGATGCCTGTGCACCTGGTCATACACGAGCGCGTTGATCGGGGTCTGGAATTCGTCGAGGAACCGTTTCGCATCGACGCCTTCGGGCGCCTGCACGTTGTAGTGCAGATTGCCGTCGCCGAGATGGCCGAACGTCACCATGCGCACGCCGGGCACCGTGTCCGCGATGATCGCATCGGTTTCGTCGATGAAGCGGCCGATGCTCGAAATGGGCACGGCGATGTCATGCTTGATGTTCAGACCTTCCTCCGCCTGCGCAAGCGGAATATGCTCGCGCAAACTCCAGAACGCCTGCGACTGCGCGAGACTTTCCGCGACGACGGCGTTTTCCACGATGCCTTTTTCGAGCGCTTCTTCCATCAGCCGTTCGAACAACGTGCGCGCGTGCGTCTCGCTTTCGCTGTCGGAGAGTTCGAGCAGGACGGTCTGCCCGTGCGGCTCGTCGAACGGATAGCGCAATTGCGGGAAATGCTTGCCGACGAGGCGCATCGAGAAATCGGACATCAGCTCGAAGCCGGTCAGCAGCGCGCCTGCATGATGCTGCGCGAGCGAGAGGAAATCGAGCGCGGCGTGCGGCGACGCGAGCCCGGCCAGCGCCGTGACCTTCGCGACCGGCGCGGGATGCAGCTTCATGACCGCGGCCGTGATGATGCCGAGCGTGCCTTCCGCGCCGATGTAAAGATCGCGCAGATCGTAGCCGGTGTTGTCCTTGCGCAGCCCGCGCAGGCCGTCCCAGATTTCGCCCTGCGGCGTCACCACTTCGAGTCCGAGGCACAGTTCGCGCGTATTGCCGTAGCGCAGCACGCCGGTTCCGCCCGCATTCGTCGATAGATTGCCGCCGATCGTGCAACTGCCTTCGGCGGCGAGACTCAACGGAAAGAGCCGCTGCGCACTGGCGGCGCGCGCCTGGATCTCGGCGAGCACGACGCCCGCTTCGACGGTCATCGTATTGTTGTGCGGATCGACGCCGCGAATGCGATTGAGCCGCTTCAGGCTGATGACCGCCTGCACGCCGCTCGTATCGGGCGTCGCACCGCCGACGAGGCCGGTGTTGCCGCCCTGCGGCACGATCGCGATGCGATGCTCGCGTGCGAGCCGCACGACTGCCGCGACCTGCGCCGTATCGGCGGGCAGCAGCACGGCGCATGCGTTGCCGCGATAGCGCTTGCGCCAGTCGACGAGATAGGGCTCGGTATCGTGGGCGCCGGTCAGGACATTCGATGTGCCGAGAACGTCGGCGCAGGCGGCGATGAAAGCTTCAGTTGCGGTCATGGGCAGATCAACAAAATTCCGATGGAGCGTAGTGCACAGTATCGCGCAGGCAGGCGGCGCGCGATCCTCGTCCGAATGGCATAGGCCTGCGCGTCGGACGGCGTTTCGTGCTACAAAGCATCACGTCTGCAAGACGCATGCATCAAAAAAGCGGGTGATTCAGCTTTTTTTCGAACGTGCGTTCAGCCGGGCGGCACGTTTGAACGGCGCGACATACGCGAGCGCGCAGACGAAAAACGCGAGCGCGAGGAGCGCTTCGAGCCAGGCGAGCGAAGCGGAGAGACCCGCATCCGTCATGCCGCGCACGACGCCTTCGGCCAGATAGAGAAGCACGAGCATCAACGCCCATTGCAGCGTGTAGACGTTCCTGCGAGCGACGCCCGGCAGCGCGCACGCCAGCGGCAGCGCCTTCAACGCGAGCGCCCATGCGCCGGGCCGCAGCGGCGCCAGCCAGAGCTCCCAGACGAGCGTGAGCACGATCAGCGCGGCGAGGCTCGCAAGCGCGGCCAGCGCGAACGCGGCGTTCGATCGCGCGTTGATGGCGGCGGGCGCGTTCATTGGCCGGTTCATGCCGAACGGGCGCCGCGCACGAGATTGAGCGCGGTGCGCGCGAGCCGGGCCCCGAGCGCGATGGCGAGCGCCTTCTCGTCGGCGGAAATGCCGTGGCGCTGGTTTTCGTCGCCGCCCGCGCGCGCGTGGTGCGACGCGCCGTAAGGCGTGCCGCCGCTTTGCGTCGTGGTGAGCCGCGACTCGGTGTACGGGATGCCGACGATCATCATGCCGTGATGCAGGAGCGGCAGCATCATCGAGAGCAGGGTGCTTTCCTGGCCGCCGTGCAGACTGCCGGTCGACGTGAAGACGCTGGCGGGCTTGCCCGACAGTGCGCCGGAAAGCCACTGCGGCGTCGTGCCGTCGAGGAAGTATTTGAGCGACGCGGCCATGTTGCCGAAGCGCGTGGGCGAGCCAAGCGCGAGACCCGCGCATTCTTCGAGATCGCGCAACTCGGCGTAAGGCGGGCCGTCGGCGGGAATGTCGGGGTGAGTGGCTTCGCAGACGGTGGAGACCGGCGGCACCGTGCGCACGCGCGCTTGCATGCCGGGCACGCTGTCGACGCCCTGGGCGATCGCGAGCGCAAGCTCGCGGGTCGCGCCGTGGCGGCTGTAGTAGAGCACGAGGATGTCGTTCATAAGGCTTTTTTAGTGAACGGCTATTATAGGTATTGGGTGATTTTCGTGGCGAGACGCGGCGTGGAGCGTGCGGGCCGCCACGACGGGAGAATGCGTTTGCAGCACGTTTCCATCGATCTCGCGGCGGTCAAGCGCCTCGCCAGTTTTGTCGCGCGGCGCATCGGCGAAGATCGCGTCGCGCAAGTGGCGGGCAGCCTCACGTTCACGAGCGTGCTGTCGATCGTGCCGCTCGCCACCGTCGCCTTCGCGCTCTTTACTGCGTTCCCGATCTTCGGCTCTTTCCAGGCATCGTTGCAGGATTTCCTCGCGGTGCACCTGATGCCGCCGCAGATCAACGACCAGATCTTCAAGTATCTGAACCAGTTCGCGTCGAAGGCAAAGGGGCTCACGACCGTCGGCATGATCATTCTGTTCGTGACTTCCGTCATGACGATGATGACGGTCGAGTCCGCGTTCAACGTGATCTGGCGCGTGAAGAAGGCGCGTCCGTTCGCGCAGCGCGTGCTCGTCTACTGGTCGATCATCACGCTCGGGCCGATTCTCTTCGGCTGCAGCCTGTCCATCTCCTCCTATGTGTTCGCGCATTCGGTCGCGTTCGCGGGCTCGCACAACCTGATGCCGCCGATCGTCGAATGGGCGCTGACGGGCGTCTCCCTGCCGCTCACTGCGCTCGCCTTCACGATCATTTACGTGTACATGCCGAACTGCAAGGTCGAGTGGCGCGATGCGATCGTCGGCGGATTGATCGCGGCGGTCGCGTTCGAGCTCGGCAAGCGCGGCTTCGGCTATTACGTGCGGCGCATTCCGACCTATACCGCCGTCTATGGCGCGTTCGCCGCGCTGCCGGTGTTTCTGCTGTGGGTCTATCTGTGCTGGGTGTTCGCGCTCGTCGGCGCGATGGTCACGTCCGCGCTGCCCGCCATTCGCACGGGCCAGTATCATCGGCGCGATTTTCCGGGCAGCGATCTGCTCGATGCGCTCGAAATCCTCGCGCGGCTCGTCGAGGCGCGCGACGAGGGCAAACCCGGCCACACCGCCTTGCAGCTTTCCAGCATGGCGCGCTGCGATCTCGATACGTCGACGCGCCTGATCGCACGGCTCGATGCGCTCGGCTGGATCGGCCGGCTGGAGGATTCGCGCACGCCGCGTTACGTGCTGATCGCCAATCCGAGCCAGATCACGGTGACGATGCTCTTCGAGCAGTTCGTCATCGACCGCGCCGAGCTGGAATATCAACTGAAACTGGACGCGGCGCAGGTCGATTGCGCCGCCCTCATGAGCGCGCTGGAAAACGACAAGCTGGAGATCACGCTCGGTTCGCTGATCGCGGCCCGCGTGTCCGCGCTGACGAGCGCGCGCCCACGCGAGACGCCGCGCTCGTCGATGCCGGGGCAGCCCGCGTGAGCGCGTGCCGGGCGTCGATCAAAGCGAGATCTTGCCGACGCAGATGTCCTTGAACATCACCCAGTCGCCCATCAGGCTGTAGACCGGATGGCGAAACGTAGCGGGGCGGTTCTTTTCGAAAAAGAAATGGCCGATCCACGCGAAACCGTAGCCGCACACGACGGCTGCGGGCAGCCAGAGCCAGTCGCCGGTCGCGATCGTCATCGCGACGCAGCCGATCACGCCGAGCGAGCCGATGAAATGCAGCCTGCGTGAAACCAGATTTCGGTGTTCGTCGAGATAAAAGGGATAGAACTCGGCGAAGTTCGCGAAATGTTCACCGTGTGCGGTGTGCGCCATGACGGCCTCCCTGATGATGCATGCCGGTGTCGTTCGGGCGATGCGCGCCTGTCTGACGATTCACCAGCAAGAACCATTCTGCGACTGCGATGCGCGCCATGCAAGCGGTTGCGGCGAGCCTGCGCGGTCCGCCGCACGCGCGGATTCAGCCGGCCTTGCTCTCTGCTTTGACGCAGGCGAGCGCGAATGCGAACAGGGTATCCAGCGTCGCGTCGGGCTGCTCGGACATCAGCGCGTGTCCGGCGTCCAGTTCCACCGATTGCACCGTCGCGCCGGCTTTGCGCAGCGCATCGACGAGCGGCCGGGCGGCTCGCGGCGGCGTCATCATGTCACGCTTGCCGCTCACGATGCACACCGGGCAGCGCACGGCGGCCGCGCGTTCGGGCGCATCGGCGTAGGTATTGCAGGCGCTGAAATCGGTATGAAAAAGGAGCGCTTCGCCGCGCAGGCTCACGCGTTCCATGAGCCGCTGATTCACGCCCTGCAACCAGAAACCCGGCGCGGGGCTCGACGGTTTCGCGGCGATCGTCGAATGCGACCACTGATTGACCATCGCGATGGCTTCGGGCTCGTGCTCGCGCGCGGCGTCGAGCAACGTGTCGGAGACGGCCATCGGCGCGGCGGTCGCGAGCAGGGCGAGGCCCGTCGTGCGATCGGGATAGCGGCCCGCGACGTCGAGCGCGATCAGCGAACCCATGCTGTGGCCGACGAAGATCGCCTTTTGCACCTTCGCCGCGTCGAGCACGGCGATCACCCAGTCGGCGAGTTGGTTGATGGTCGGCAGCGCGGGGCCGTCGCTTCGTCCGTGACTCGGTAGATCGAGCGCCAGCACGCCGAAGCCGTGATGGGCGAAATAGCGCGTCTGCAACGCCCATACGCTGTGGTCGTGCTCGGCGCCGTGAATGAACACGATGGCCGGCCGGGCGGCGTCGAGCGGCTTGCCGCCAGTGTAGGCGTAGGCGGCGCGGCCGTGGACATCGAGGATCATGCGCGGCTCCCGAGCGGCGCGCCCGCGCCGGCGTCCTGGCCGGTTTCGGCGGCTTTCTGGGCGGCCTTCAGCCCGCGTTTAAGATCGTCGATGAGATCGTCCGGGTCTTCGAGTCCGATCGAAAGACGGATGCGCCCCGGCCCGATGCCCGCGGCTTCGAGCGCGGCGGCATCCATGCGGAAGTGCGTCGTGGAGGCAGGATGGATCACGAGCGAGCGCGCATCGCCGACGTTCGCGAGATGCGAGAACAGCGTAAGCGTTTCGATGAACTTGCGCGCCGCCGGCACGCCGCCCTTCAGATCGAAGCTGAACACCGCGCCCGCGCCGCGTGGCAGCAGCCGCCCGGCGAGCGCGTGATCGCGATGCGTCGGCAGTTCGGGATAGGCCACGCTTTCCACCGTCGACGAACTCAGCAGGAACTCGATCACCTTGCGCGTGTTCGCGACATGCCGATCCATGCGCAGCGGCAAGGTTTCGATGCCTTGAAGCAGTTGCCAGGCCGCTTGCGGATGCAGGCACGCGCCGAAATCGCGCAAGCCTTCGCGCCGGGCGCGCAACAGGAACGGTGCGACCGTGCTCTCTTCGGCGAACACCATGCCGTGAAAGCCGTCGTAGGGTTCGGTGAACTCCGGGAAGCGCCCGCTCGCGGTGAAATCGAAGGTGCCGCCATCGACGAGCACGCCCCCGATCGTCGTCCCGTGCCCGCCGAGAAACTTGGTGGCGGAGTGATAGACGAGGTCCGCGCCATGCTCGAACGGGCGCAGCAGATAGGGCGTCGTGAACGTGGAATCGACGAGCAGCGGCACCGCGTGCTCGTGCGCGATTTCCGCGACGCCCGCGATATCGAGCACGTCGAGGCCCGGATTGCCGAGCGTTTCGCCGAAGAAGAGCCGCGTGTTCGGCCGTGCGGCCGCGCGCCACGCATCGAGATCGTGCGGCGTCACGAAGGTCGTCTCGATGCCGAAGCGCCGCAGCGTGTAATGAAGCAGGTTGTGCGAGCCGCCGTAGAGCGCGCTCGACGCGACGATATGCGAGCCCGCGCCCATCAGCGTCGCGATGGCGAGATGCAGCGCGGCCTGGCCGCTCGCCGTGCCGATCGCGCCGACGCCGCCTTCGAGCGCCGCCACGCGTTCCTCGAACACCGCGACGGTCGGATTCGAGATGCGCGAGTACACGTGTCCGGAGCGCTCCATGTTGAAGAGCGCGGCGGCGTGATCGCTGTCGCGGAAGGTAAACGATGTGGTCTGATAAATCGGCGTCGCGCGCGCGCCCGTGGCGGGATCGGGCGCGGCGCCCGCGTGCAGCGCGAGCGTGTCGAAGCGGTTGGATGGCATCATAGGCGGCCGGCGCGCAAGGCGGCGCCAGCGTGCGGCGAAAAATGAGGGTCAATCATCCTAACATCGGATGCACGCGCCCAAACCTAGGGCGAACGCTTGTCAAAAAAACGCGCAAAGCCTTGTCCGTTCGGCTGATGCGGGCCATGTTCGCTTTCCTTTTGCGGGCCTTTCCGATAGCATCGACCTATGGTTTCATCACCGTTTGGGCATCTGAACAGGCATTTCGCGAGGAGACAGTCATGCGAGTCAGCGACATTCTGAAAGTGAAGGGCAACACGCTCTTTACCGTGACACCCGATACGCCGCTCTCCGACGCGATCGACACAATGGCCGCGCACGATATCGGCTCGCTCGTCGTCATGGAGTACGGCGATCTGGTCGGCATGCTGACCTTCCGCGAGATCATCCTGACCTTGCACAACAACAGCGGCTCGGTCGGCGCCACGACCATCCGCAAGATCATGGACGACCATCCGCTCACGTGCACGCCGGAAACGGACGTGAACGAGGTGCGCCGCATGATGCTCGAGCATCACGTGCGTTATCTGCCGGTCATGGAAAAGCGTCAGTTGATGGGCGTCATCTCGTTCTACGACGTGGCCAAGGCCGTCGTGGAAGAACAGGGCTTCGAGAATCGCATGTTGAAGGCGTATATCCGCGACTGGCCCGAGCAGCAGGAAGAAGTTCGCTGAGCGTCGCCGAGCGTCGATACCATGCCGCGAGGCGTCGCGCTTCGCGGCATGGTGTATCAGCCGATGCTTCGCGCAGAATTCAGCATATGCAGCGCGCCCTCATGGCGCGCTTTTTTTTGGTCTGGACTGAGGGCGAAGCCAGCCTTCGGCCCGTTTTTCGTTTCATTCGGATTCGATCGCCGTACGCTCGGGATCAACACCGAACCCAACCTGTACGCAAGACATGAGTGACAAACCGATGCGCGACTCGTCGCGCACTTCCCGACGTTCGCATGCCGAAGGCGAAGGCCAGTTCAGCCTTCTGCGCGAGCGCCGCTTCGCGCCATTCTTCTGGACGCAGTTCCTCGGCGCGATGAACGACAACATCTTCAAGGTCGGCTTCACGTCGCTCGTGACGTTCCAGGCCGCGCGCTTTTCCGGCGTCGATCCGAAGACGGCCGCGTTTCTGATTTCCGCGATCTTCATCGTGCCGTTCGTGCTGTTCTCGGCCACCTCCGGGCAGATCGCCGACAAGTACGACAAGGCCGTGCTCGCGCGTCTCGTGAAGAGCTTCGAGATCGTCGTGATGCTGATCGGCGGCGCGGGCTTCCTGTTGCACAGCGCGCCGCTTCTCTATGCGTGCACCTTTCTGATGGGCGTGCATTCCACCGTGTTCGGGCCGGTGAAGTATGCGTATCTGCCGCAGCATCTCGATTCGCACGAGCTCGTCGGCGGCAACGGGCTCGTCGAGATGGGCACGTTCGTCGCGATCCTGATCGGCACGATCATCGGCGGCGCGGCGGCGGGCGCGACGGAGCATGGCGCGATGCTGCTCGCCGTCGCGTGCATCGCGTTCGCGATCATCGGGCGGGTCGCGTCGGCGTTCGTTCCGAAGTCGGACGCTTCGCAACCGGATCTGCGCATCAACTGGAATCCGTTCTCCGAGACGTGGCGCAACCTCAAGCTCGCGAAATCCGATCGCACCGTGTTTCTGAGCCTGCTCGGGATTTCGTGGCTCTGGTTCGTCGGGGCGACCTTTCTCACGTCGTTCTTCAATTTCGCGAAGGACGTGCTGTCCGCCAATCCCGATGTCGTGACCATTCTTCTCGCGACGTTTTCCATCGGCATCGGTACGGGGTCGCTGCTGTGCGAGCGGCTTTCGAAGCGCCGCGTCGAGATCGGGCTCGTGCCGCTGGGCTCGATCGGCATCAGCGTGTTCGCGATCGATCTTTTCTTCGCGAGCCATCGCATCGCGCCCGCTGGGCACTTGCTCAACGTCGGCGAATTTTTGCTGGCGCTGCCGCACTGGCGCATTCTCGCGGACCTGTTTCTGCTCGCGATGTTCGGCGGCTTCTACAGCGTGCCGCTCTATGCGCTGATTCAGGCGCGCAGTCAGCCCACTCACCGGGCGCGCATCATCGCGGCGAACAACATCCTCAATTCGTTCTTCATGATCGTCTCCGCGCTGATGGCGCTCGCGCTGACGTCGTTCGGCGTCGGCATTCCGGGGCTTTTTCTGACCACGGCGCTGCTCAATGTCGTCGTCGCGGTCTATATCTATTCGCTCGTGCCGGAGTTCCTGCTGCGCTTCATCGCGTGGATTCTGGTGCACACGTTCTATCGCATTCGTCTCGTCGGCGCAGAGCGTATTCCGTCGCATGGCGCGGCCGTGCTCGTGTGCAATCACGTGAGTTTCGTCGATGCGGTCGTCATCATGGCCGAAAGCCCGCGGCCGATCCGCTTCGTGATGGATCACCGCATCTTTCAGACGCCGGTCGTCGGCTGGATGTTCCGTCATGTGAAGGCGATTCCGGTCGCGCCCGCGCACGAGAACGCCGACATGCTCGAACGCGCCTACGCTGCGTGCGGGCAGGCGCTGAAAGAGGGCGATCTCGTCTGCATCTTTCCCGAAGGCAAGCTCACGCGCACGGGCGAGATCAATCCGTTCAGGCACGGCATCGCGGAGATTCTGCGACGCCATCCGGCGCCCGTCGTGCCGATGGCGCTGCGCGGGCTCTGGGGCAGCGTGTTCTCGCGCCACGAAGACGCACAATGGCCACGTCCGATCCAGCGCGGTGCGATGACACGGCTGACGCTCGCGGTCGGCGAGCCGATCGCGCCGGAAGACGCGACGCCGCAGCATCTGCAGGAAGTCGTGAGCGCGCTGCGAGGCGCCAGGCGCTGAGCGCGACGGCTGGCATAATATCGGTTTCCCCGACACTTTTTTTCAGGTCGACGCTCATGTCCGGCAATACCCTTGGCACGCTCTTCACCGTCACGAATTTCGGCGAGTCGCACGGTCCGGCGATCGGCTGCGTGATCGACGGCTGCCCGCCCGGCATGGCGCTCACGGAAGCCGATATCCAGGTCGAACTCGATCGCCGCCGCCCCGGCACGTCGCGCCACGTCACGCAGCGGCAGGAGGCGGATCAGGTCGAGATTCTCTCCGGCGTGTTCGAAGGTGTGACGACCGGCACGCCCATCGCGCTCCTGATCCGCAATACCGATCAGCGCAGCAAGGATTACGGCAACATCGCGCAGACGTTCCGGCCGGGTCATGCGGACTACACCTATTGGCAGAAGTACGGCGTGCGCGACTATCGCGGCGGCGGCCGTTCGTCGGCGCGTCTGACTGCGCCGACCGTCGCCGCGGGCGCGGTCGCGAAGAAGTGGCTGCGCGAGAAGTTCGGTCTGGAAACGCGCGGCTGCATGAGCGCGCTGGGTGAAATCGAGATTCCGTTCGTCGACTGGCAGCATGTGCCGGAGAACCCGTTCTTCTCGCCGAATGCCGAGATCGTGCCGCAGCTCGAAGCGTACATGGACGGACTGCGCCGCGATGGCGATTCCGTCGGCGCGCGCATCGAAATCGTTGCGTCCGGCGTGCCCGTCGGTCTCGGGGAGCCGCTGTACGACCGGCTGGATGCGGACATCGCCCACGCGATGATGGGCCTCAATGCAGTGAAGGCGGTCGAGATCGGCGCGGGCTTTGCGAGTGTCGCGCAACGCGGTTCGCAGCACGGCGACGAGATGACGCCCGAAGGCTTCGCGGCCAACAACGCGGGCGGCATTCTCGGTGGCATTTCGAGCGGGCAGGACATCCGTGTGTCGATCGCGATCAAGCCGACGTCGAGCATTCGCACGCCGCGTCAGTCGATTGACAAGCAAGGCGCGAGCGCGACCGTCGAGACCTTCGGCCGTCACGATCCGTGCGTCGGCATTCGCGCCACGCCGATCGCCGAGGCGCTGCTCGCGCTCGTGCTGATGGATCACGCGCTGCGTCATCGCGCACAGTGTGGCGACGTGGTCGTCGAAACGCCGAGAATCGCTGCGCAAATGCCTTCGAAATAAAAAACGGGCGGCGGTTTGTAACCCGGCGCCCGTTTTCCTTCCAGCGGCCAACAATCACATGTTCGGATAGTTCGGCCCGCCGCCGCCTTCCGGCGTGACCCACACGATGTTCTGCGTCGGGTCCTTGATGTCGCAGGTCTTGCAGTGCACGCAGTTCTGCGCGTTGATCTGCAGGCGCTCGTTGCCGTCGTCGGACTTGACGAACTCGTACACCGCGGCCGGGCAGTAGCGCCCTTCCGGACCGGCATAGGTGCGCAGGTTCACGTTGACCGGCACGCTCGAATCTTTCAGCGTCAGATGCGCCGGCTGATTTTCTTCGTGATTGGTGTTCGAGATGAACACCGACGAGAGCCGATCGAACGTGAGCTTGCCATCGGGTTTCGGATAGACGATCGGCTTGCATTGCGACGCCGGCTTCAGCATCTCGTGATCCCAATGCTGATGATGCAGCGTCCACGGCACGTTGCCGCCCATCACTTTCTGCTCCAGACCGACCATGAAGGTGCCCAGATACAGGCCCTTGCTCATCCACTGCTTGAAGTTGCGCGCGCGATGCAACTCGGTCTTGAGCCAGGACGTGTCGAACGCTTCGGGGTAAGCGGTGAGTTCGTCGTTCTGACGGCCCGCCTGCACGGCTTCGAACGCGGCTTCGGCGGCCATCTTGCCCGACTTGATCGCCGCGTGACTGCCCTTGATGCGCGATGCGTTGAGGAATCCCGCGTCGTCGCCGGCGAGCGCGCCGCCGGGGAACGCGAGCTTCGGCAACGACATCAGGCCGCCAGCGGTGATCGCCCGCGCGCCGTATGACATGCGCTTGCCGCCTTCGAGGAACGGACGGATCGATGGATGCGTCTTGTAGCGCTGGAATTCCTCGAACGGCGACAGATACGGATTCGAATATCCGAGCCCGACGACGAAGCCCACCATGACCTGGTTGTTGTCCATGTGGTACAGGAACGATCCGCCGTAGGTGTCGGGATCGAGCGGCCAGCCCGCGGTGTGGATCACGAGTCCCGGCTTGTGCTTGACCGGATCGATTTCCCACAGCTCCTTGATGCCGATGCCGTACACCTGCGGATCGGAATTCTGGTTGAGTTTGAACTTTTCCATGAGCTGACGGCCGAGATGCCCGCGCGCACCTTCGCAGAAAAGCGTGTATTTCGCATGCAATTCCATGCCGAGCTGGAAATTCTCGGTCGGCTGGCCGTCCTTGCCGACGCCCATGTTGCCCGTGACGACGCCGCGCACGGACCCGTCCTCGGCGTAGAGCACTTCGGCGGCCGGGAAGCCGGGGAAAATTTCGACGCCGAGCGCTTCCGCCTGCTGGCCGAGCCAGCGCGTCACGTTGGCGAGCGAAATGACGTAGTTGCCGTGATTCTTGAAGTTGTCGGGAAGCAGCCAGTTCGGCACCTGCTTCGCGTCGTTCTGCGTCAGGAAGAGGAACCGGTCTTCCGTGACTTCGACGTCGAGCGGCGCGCCTCTTTCCTTCCAGTCGGGAATGAGTTCGGACAGGCCGCGCGGGTCCATCACCGCGCCGGACAGGATGTGCGCGCCGATCTCGGAGCCTTTCTCCAGCACGCACACGCCGATTTCGACGCCTTTTTCCTCCGCCAGTTGCTTCAACCGGATGGCCGCCGACAAACCGGCCGGCCCGCCGCCGACGATGACGACGTCGTATTCCATCGATTCGCGGGGACCGTATTGCTCGATGAGGCTCGCCGGGGTCATCAATGCTCCTATGTACCGTTAGAATGCCCTTTCGGGATCGCGTATTTTCAGGGAAGGTGAGGCGGGCTGCAACCAAAGCTCGCCAATTTAGCACGATCGTACTATTATTGAGACACCCGCGCTATTGGTGTTGACGCTAACAGCCTGCATTGGCGCATCTTGCGCGTCCGCCGAGGCTGAGCCAACCAAAATAAGGAAGCACAATGGGCCGTTCGATCAACCTGGAAGGCAAGGTCGCGCTGATCACCGGCGCGTCAAGTGGTTTGGGCAAGCGTTTCGCGCAAGTGCTGTCGCAGGCGGGCGCCAAGGTGGTGCTCGCGAGCCGCCGCACGGAGCGCCTGAAGGAACTGCGCGCCGAAATCGAGGCGTCGGGCGGCGCGGCGCATGTCGTCTCGCTCGACGTGACCGACTATCAAAGCGTGAAATCGGCGGTTGCGCATGCCGAGACGGAAGCCGGTACCATCGACATCCTGGTCAATAACTCGGGCGTGTCGACGACGCAAAAGCTGACGGACGTCTCGCCCGCGGATTTCGAGTTCGTGTTCGGCACGAACGTGCGCGGCGCGTTTTTCGTCGCGCAGGAAGTCGCGAAACGCATGATCATGCGCGGAAACGGCGCGGCCAAGCCGGCGTATCGCATCATCAACGTGGCGTCCGTGGCCGGCTTGCGCGTGTTTCCGCAAATCGGCCTCTACGCGATGAGCAAGGCCGCCGTCGTGCAGATGACGAAGGCGATGGCGCTCGAATGGGGCCGCCACGGCATCAACGTCAACGCGATCTGTCCGGGTTACATCGACACTGAAATCAATCACCATCACTGGAAGACCGAGCAGGGGCAGAAGCTCATTTCGATGCTGCCGCGCCGCCGCCTGGGCACGCCGAACGATCTCGACGGTCTCTTGCTGCTGCTCGCGGCCGACGAATCGCAGTTCATGAACGGCTCGGTGATCTCGGCGGACGATGGCTTTTCGCTCTGAACATCGCCCTTATTCTGATAGCAGGCAATGACCACGCATAACGATTTTCATACTGTATTCGAACTGTCCATGCCGATCCGCTGGGGCGACATGGACGCCTTCGGCCACGTCAACAACACCGTCTATTTCCGCTATATGGAGCAGGCGCGCATATCGTGGTTCGAAGAGATCGGCATCGCGGGCGGCAACGGCGAAGGGCACGGGCCCGTGATCGTGAACGCGTCGATGGAGTTTCTGAAGCAGCTTCACTATCCCGGCGACGTGATCGGGCGGATGTTCGTCGGCAAGCCCGGACGCAGCAGCTTCGACACGCGCTTCGAGCTCTTTCGCGCCGATGCGCCCGGCGTACTCCACGCGCGCGGCGCGGCGAAGGTCGTGTGGATCGACTATGCCGCGGGCAAGTCGGTGCCGATTCCGGATTACCTGCGGCGGACCATCGAAACGAGTTCGCCCGTCGCACTCTGATCGTGCATGTCAGGTGCCGAGCAATCGCTGTAGCAGCTCGGTGGCATTGCCCGTGTCGTACTTCCTCATGAGCCGCGCACGGTAGATATCGACCGTGCGCGGGCTGATATCGAGCACGCGTCCGATCTGCTTGCTCGTCTTGCCCGTCACCAGTTGCGCGGCGATTTCCCGTTCGCGCGGCGTCAGTTCGATCGCGACCCGCCGCGTCGCGCTCAAATCTTCGAATGTCCAGACGCCCGCCGCATGCGGCGCGGCGCGATCGAGCGCGCGTCCGGTCACGTGGCACCAGAACAGTTCGCCGTTGCTGCGCTTCATGATCCGGTCGTCGCTGTAGGTGCCTTCCTTGCTGATATGCGCGGCGATGCGCTCGCCGATGCGTGCGAATTCGTCCGGCGATGGGTACAACACCTCGAACGACTTGCCGATGAGCGCCTCGCTCACATAGCCGAAGATCGCGCAGACCTGCTCGTTGCAGTCCTCGATGATGCGCTCGCGCGAAAGCACGAGCCCGACGGGCGCGAGATGAAACGCGGTTTGATAATCCAGTGCACGCATGTGAAATCGGGCGCGCGTGCGCTTGCGTTTCGCGGCGAAAAGGCGCCGGGAACCAAACGTGCGCGGGCAAAGACTTATGTATTTTTGCGTATTGTGCCGGATCGCCGGCTCAAAGTACTCTTTCGCCATGCCAAAAAGGCCGGGCGACGCGCTAAACACAGCGCGGGCCGGCATCAAAAAGCCGATTTTCAGTTGGTTTCAACATGGAAGGGACAATCAGATGAACAAGGTCTATCCCAGCGCGAAGGATGCGCTCGCGGACATCGTCAAGGACGGGCAGACGTTTGCCGTCGGCGGTTTCGGGCTGTGCGGCATTCCCGAGGCGCTCATCGCCGCGCTGCGCGACACGGGCGTGAAGGGCATCACCTGCATCAGCAATAACGCTGGCGTCGATGGCTTCGGCCTCGGTCTGCTTCTGGAAACGCGCCAGATCAAGAAGATGATTTCGTCGTATGTCGGCGAAAACAAGGAGTTCGAGCGGCAATATCTCGCCGGCGAACTCGAACTCGAATTCACGCCGCAAGGCACGCTCGCCGAGAAGCTGCGCGCGGGCGGCGCGGGCATCCCGGCGTTCTTCACGAACACCGGTTTCGGCACCGTGATCGCCGATGGCAAGGAAACGCGCCAGTTCGGCGAGAACCACTACGTTCTCGAACATTCGCTCACGGCCGATGTCTCGCTCGTGAAAGCCTGGAAGGCCGACAAATCCGGCAACCTGATCTATCGCCGCACGGCGCGCAACTTCAACCCGAATTGCGCGATGGCCGGCAAGATCACCGTCGTCGAAGTGGAAGAGATCGTCGAGACGGGCGAACTCGATCCGGACATGATTCACACGCCCGGCATCTTCGTGCAACGCATCGTCCTGAATGCGCATCCGGAAAAGCGCATCGAACAACGCATCGTCCGCGCGAAAGGAGAGTAATCATGGCATGGACTCGAGACCAGATGGCCGCACGCGCGGCGCAGGAACTGCAGGACGGCTTCTACGTGAACCTTGGCATCGGCCTGCCGACGCTCGTCGCCAATCACGTGCCGGACGGCATGGAAGTGTGGCTGCAATCGGAAAACGGCTTGCTGGGCATCGGCCCGTCGCCGTATGAAGACGAAGTCGACGCCGACCTCATCAACGCCGGCAAGCAGACGGTGACGACGCTGCCGGGCTCGTCGATCTTTTCGTCGGCGGATTCGTTCGCGATGATCCGCGGCGGCCACATCAACCTGGCGATCCTCGGCGCGATGCAGATCAGCAAGAAGGGCGATCTGGCCAACTGGATGATCCCCGGCAAGATGATCAAGGGCATGGGCGGCGCGATGGACCTCGTCGCTGGCGTGAAGCGCGTCGTCGTGCTGATGGAGCACGTCGCGAAGGGCGATCAGCACAAGATTCTCGAAGAGTGCTCGCTGCCGCTGACGGGCGTGGGCGTCGTGAATCGCATCATCACGGATCTCGGCGTAATCGACGTCACGGACAATGGGCTGAAGGTCGTTGAACTGGCCGACGGTGTGACCGCCGAGGAAATCCAGAAGAAGACGGGCGCGCCGCTCGATGTCACGAGCGTGAAGTAACGCTGACGTGACGCAACGCCGCTCGCGCGGCGTGAGCGCGGCTCGGAAACCATCGCGGGCGGGCGAAGCTTTTGAAGCTTCGCCCGCTTTTGTTTTTTGCGCGATCGGCCTCATCTGCGGTGCGCGCGGGCAGGTCGTCCGTTTGGCCAGCGCGCGCTCGATCGGGCGTGATGCGCTTTACAATCGTTTCGACACTTGCCACGAGGAAAACTCTCCATGACCGCATCCATCGTCGTCGAAGCAGTGCATTCCGATTTGAGCGATCCGCGTCAGCGCTTCGTGCAATGCGCGAGCCAGGCGGGTCTGCATCGCATGGCCTATACGGAGTGGGGCGATCCGGCGAATCCGCGCGTGCTGCTGTGCGTGCACGGACTGACGCGTTCGGGCCGCGACTTCGACAAGCTCGCGCAGGCGTTCGCGCACGAGTATCGCGTGGTGTGTCCGGATGTGGTCGGGCGCGGCCTGTCCGACTGGCTCGCCGACTCGCGCTACTACGGCGTGCCGCAATATGTCGCCGATATGGTCACGCTGATCGCGCGCCTGAACGTGGAGACGGTGGACTGGTTCGGCACATCGATGGGCGGGCTCATCGGCATGGCGCTCGGCGGGCTGCGTAATACGCCGATCCGCAAGATGCTGCTCAACGATGTTGGGCCGCATATCGAGCCGATCGCGCTACAGCGCATCGGCGACTATCTCGGCAAGCCGGCGCGCTTCGCTTCGCTCGACGAAGGCGTGCGGCATGCGGCGGCGCTGGCGTCGTCGTTCGGGCCGCTGACGGATGCGCAATGGACGGACATCAATACGCCGCTGCTGCATGAGCGCGACGGCGCGTGGGGCTTTCGCTACGACCCGGGCATCGCGACGCCGTTCACGTCGGCGACCGAAGAGCAGAACGCGGCCGGCGAGGCATATCTGTGGAACGCGCTTGCGTCGATCAGGACGCCGGTGCTCGTCGTGCGCGGCGAGACTTCGGATTTGCTCTCGCGCGAGACGGTCGCGCAAATGGTCGAAAAAGGTCAGGCCGTGACGAGCGCCGAGATTCCGGGCGCGGGACATGCGCCGGCATTTCTTGCGGAAGATCAAATCGCTGTCGCCAGGGGGTTCTTTCTCGGGAATGGCGGCAGCGGGGCATAATATTGGGCTGAGCGTACGCTTGTGCCGGTTTTTCACCATTCATCGATCAGGAACACACAATGGCAGTCATTCGTCATCACGTCGGCCCGCGCCTTTCCGAAACGGCCATCCACAATGGCACGGTCTATCTCGCCGGCCAGATCGCCGAGGACACGGACCAGGACATCACCGGTCAGACGCGCGAAGTGCTCGGCCACATCGACCGCTTGCTCGAAGAAGCGAACAGCGACAAGTCGCATCTGCTGACGGTGCAGATCTATATCTCGGACATGATTCATTTCCCGGGCATGAACGCCGTGTGGGATTCGTGGGTCGCGGAAGGCAACACGCCGCCGCGCGCGACGGTCGAGTCGAAGCTCGCCAATCCGGCGTGCCTCGTCGAAATCGTCGTGATCGCCGCGCAACGCGACTGATTCGTCACATCGCCTGAAGCAGTGGCATTACCCGCATGACTTCGACCGCCGCCCCCGCCGAAACGCTGCCCGAGCCGTCCATCGACGACGCGCTCGCGTTCGTGCGCGAGCACGCGAAGGATGCGCGCGTCTCGACCGGCGAACTGCTCGCGGATCACGCGGCGGGCACCGCGCGGATCATGCAGACGCTCAACGTCGATTCGCACGCGATCGCCGCGGCGGCGCTGTTCGTGCTGGCGCCGCATCTCGACGATCCGGAGAAGGTCATCACCGAGCGCTTCGGTCCGGAAGTGCAGCGGCTCGTCGGCGACGTGCGCAAGCTCCTGCGGCTCGGCTCGCTCAGCTCGCGCGCGACGCTCGCGCAACTGCCCGAGAACACGCGCGATGCGCAGGCCGCGCGCCGCGCGCAGGTCGAGTCGCTGCGCAAGATGCTGCTCGCTTTCGCGCAGGACATACGCGTCGTGCTGATCAGGCTCGCGTCGCGCGTGCAGACCTTGCGCTATCACGCCGCGCACAAGACCGATCCGTCGCCGGACGTGCCGCGCGAGACGCTCGAGATCTACGCGCCGCTCGCCAATCGTCTGGGCATCTGGCAACTGAAGTGGGAACTGGAGGACTTGTCGTTCCGCTTCGAGGATCCCGTCACGTACAAGCGCATCGCGAAGCTCCTCGACGAGCGGCGCGTCGAGCGCGAGAGCTATGTGACCGAGGCGATCGCGCGCCTGCAAAAAGAGCTCGACACCGCGCACATCAAGGCGGAAGTGAGCGGTCGGCCGAAGCACATTTACAGCATCTGGAAGAAGATGCGCGGCAAGCATCTCGACTTCGCCGAACTGAACGACGTGCGCGCGTTTCGCGTGATCGTCGGCGACATCAAGGACTGCTACACCGTGCTCGGCATCGTGCACAACCTGTGGCAACCGGTGCCGCGCGAATTCGACGACTACATCTCGCGTCCCAAGCCCAACGGTTACAAGTCGCTGCATACGGTCGTGATCGGCGATGACGGGCGCGCGTTCGAAGTGCAGATCCGTACGCAGGAAATGCATCAGTTCGCCGAGTATGGCGTGGCCGCGCACTGGCGTTACAAGGAAGCGGGCGCGCGCGGCTATGCGGGGCAAGTGACGGCGAGCGAGAAATACGACGAGAAGATCGCATGGCTGCGTCAGCTTCTCGCGTGGAAGGATGACGTCGAAGGCGAGGGCCAGGGCGAGCAGCGGGGCTGGCAGCATCTGCGCGACGCCACGCTCGACGACGATCATATCTACGTGCTGACGCCGCAGGCGCGCGTGATCGCGTTGCCGCAAGGCGCGACCGCCGTCGATTTCGCGTATCACCTGCACAGCGAACTCGGCCATCGCTGTCGTGGCGCGCGCGTCGACGGCGCGATGGTGCCGCTCAACACGCCGCTGCAGAACGGGCAGACGGTCGAGATCGTCGCGGTCAAGGAAGGCGGGCCGTCGCGCGACTGGCTCAATCCTCAGCTCGGTTATCTGCATAGCGCGCGGGCGCGGCAGAAAGTGCGCTCGTGGTTCCTCGCTGCCGACGCGGCCGAGCACATCGCGGCGGGGCGGGCGATCGTCGAAAAGACCTTGCAGCGCGAAGGGAAGACGTCGGTGAGCCTCGAGCAGCTCGCGACAAAGCTCGGCTTCAAGACGCCCGAGGATCTTTACGCGGTCGTAGCCAAGGAAGAGTTCAGCCTGCGCAACATCGAGCAGGCGCTTTCCGACGCGCCGCCGCCCGAGCCCGAGCCGGAAGCGCCGGAGCAGTTCGAGAAGCGCAGCAGCGGGCAAAGCGTCGCGCACGGCGCGTCGACAGGCGTGCTCGTCGTCGGCGTGGATGCGCTTCTCACGCAACTCGCGCGCTGCTGCCGTCCGGCGCCGCCCGATTCGATCGCGGGCTTCATCACGCGCGGCAAGGGCATGTCGGTTCACCGCACCGATTGCGCGACGTTCAAGCGCATGGCTCAGCGCTCGCCCGAGCGCGTGCTGCACACGACCTGGTCCGCCGATGTGATGAACGGGCGCGGGTCGTCGGTGTATCCGGTGGATCTTTCGGTGGAATCGGCGGACCGGCAAGGGTTGCTGCGCGATATCTCCGAAGTGTTCGCGCGCGAGAAGATCAACGTGATCGGCGTGAAGAGCCAGAGCCGCAGGAATATCGCTTATATGCAGTTCACGGTGGAAGTGTCGAGCGCGGCGCAGATTCAGCGCGCCTGCACGCTGCTCGATGAAGTGCAGGGCGTGATTCGCGCGTCACGTCGCGCGTAATAGGCAGGTGTTGAACGGATCGGCGAATATTTTCGGCTTTTCTGAAGATAAGCACTTGCCAAAATCCGAAACGCTCCATATAATCTCACTTCTTTCAGGCTCGTAGCTCAGCTGGTTAGAGCACCACCTTGACATGGTGGGGGTCGTTGGTTCGAGTCCAATCGAGCCTACCAACGAAAACGAAACTCGGCGGACCCTGGTTCGCGGAATTTCAAACCGCAAGAAGCGCTCAGCGCAAAAGGCGAAAAGAAATGGCACGTCGAACGTTGACCGAAACAAATTCGGAGCGACGCTAGTCGAGGACCTATTTCGCCTTCTGCCAAATTGTTTCGCGGTATGTGTGAAAAGTGAATGCGGCCCCTCGATAGCGGGGCCGCATTTTTTTTGCCTTGCGATTTTTGAAGTGAATCGCGGGGCAATGCTTAAATCGAAATCGCTCGGCATGCGCCGGCGTCTTGGAGAACGATATGGTTTCGGTACGTTTGCCTGATGGGTCGGTCCGACAATACGACCACCCGGTGACCGTCGCGGAAGTCGCGGCATCGATCGGCGCGGGCCTTGCCAAGGCGGCGCTCGCCGGCAAGCTCAACGGCGAACTCGTCGATACCTCGTTTCTGATCGACAAGGATTCGTCGCTTGCCATCGTCACTGACAAGGATCCGGAAGGCGTCGATGTCGTGCGCCATTCCACCGCGCATTTGCTCGCTTATGCGGTGAAGGATCTGTTCCCCGAAGCGCAAGTGACCATCGGGCCGGTCATCGACAATGGCTTCTATTACGACTTCTCGTACAACCGTCCCTTCACGCCCGAAGATCTCGAGAAGATCGAAAAGCGCATGCAGGAACTGGCGAAGAAGGACGAGCCGGTGTCGCGCCGCGTCGTCTCGCGCAACGAGGCGGTGGAGTACTTCAAGAGCATCGGCGAAAACTACAAGGCCGAGATCATCCAGTCCATTCCGGAAAGCGATGAGATTCGCCTTTACGGGCACGGCAACTTCATCGATCTGTGTCGCGGCCCGCACGTGCCGTCCACCGGCAAGCTGAAGGTCTTCAAGCTGATGAAGGTCGCGGGCGCGTATTGGCGCGGCGATTCGAAGAACGAGCAATTGCAGCGTATCTACGGCACCGCGTGGACCAAAAAGGAAGACCAGGACGCTTATCTCCACATGCTCGAAGAAGCCGAGAAGCGCGATCACCGCAAGCTCGGCAAGCAACTCGACCTGTTCCATCTGCAGGACGAAGCGCCGGGCATGGTGTTCTGGCATCCGAAGGGCTGGTCACTGTGGCAGCAGGTCGAGCAGTACATGCGCCGCCGCGTGAACGATGCCGGTTACCTCGAGATCAAGACCCCGATGGTGATGGACCGTTCGCTCTGGGAAGCGTCGGGCCACTGGCAGAACTATCGTGAAAACATGTTCACGACCGAGTCGGAAAAGCGCGACTACGCGATCAAGCCGATGAACTGCCCGGGTCACGTTCAAGTGTTCAACCACGGCCTGCGTTCGTATCGCGATCTGCCGCTGCGTTACGCGGAATTCGGCTCGTGCCATCGCAACGAGCCGTCGGGCGCGCTGCATGGGCTGATGCGAGTGCGCGGCTTCGTCCAGGACGATGCGCACATCTTCTGTACCGAAAATCAGTTCATCGCGGAATCGATCGCCTTCAACACGCTCGCGATGAGCGTGTACAAGGATTTCGGGTTCGATCACATCGACATCAAGCTGTCGCTGCGCCCCGAGCAGCGCGCGGGCACCGATGAAATCTGGGATCGCGCGGAGCAGGGCTTGCGCCAGGCGCTGACCGCTTGCGGTCTGCAGTGGGAAGAACTCGCCGGCGAAGGCGCGTTTTACGGTCCGAAGATCGAGTACCACATCAAGGACGCGCTCGGCCGCTCGTGGCAATGCGGCACGCTGCAGCTCGACATGGTGCTGCCGGAGCGTCTCGGCGCCGAATATGTCGCGGAAGACAACAGCCGCCGCCGTCCGGTGATGCTGCACCGGGCAATCGTCGGATCAATGGAGCGATTTCTCGGCATTCTTATCGAGCACCACGCGGGAGCAATGCCGCCGTGGCTCGCCCCGACCCAGGCTGTTGTGCTGAATATTGCCGAAAGTCAGGCTGAATATGCGGGTAATCTGGCCCAATCGTTGCAAAAACAAGGGCTTAGAGTAGAGTCCGATTTGCGCAACGAGAAGATTAGCTATAAAATACGCGAGCACACGCTGCAAAAGGTGCCGTATTTGCTGGTCGTCGGCGACAAAGAGCGTGATGCGCAAACCGTGGCCGTGCGTGCTCGTGGCGGTGTCGATCTGGGCGTGATGCCAGTCGACGCATTCCTCGAACGTCTGCACCAGGAAGTGCGGGCGTTCAAGTAAGTCACTCGCAGCGCGGCTTGTTTTTTCATTTTTAGAGGAAACGTAACATCGCTACTGATAAGTCGTCACATCGCATCAACGGTGAAATTACCGCGCCGGAAGTGCGCTTGGTCGGAGTGGACAACGAGCCGCTCGGAATCGTGAAGCTGGCCGAAGCTTTCCGTCAATCGGAACAGCTCGACGTGGATCTCGTCGAAATCGCGCCGCAGGCGTCACCGCCTGTCTGCCGTTTGATGGACTACGGCAAGTTCAAGTATTCGGAAGCGAAGAAGCAACACGAAGCGAAGTTGAAGCAGAAGATCGTGCAGGTGAAGGAAGTCAAATTCCGCCCCGGCACGGACGACGGTGACTACAACGTCAAGCTGCGCAACCTTACGCGCTTCCTCGAAGACGGCGACAAGACGAAGATCACGTTGCGTTTCCGCGGCCGTGAAATGGCGCACCAGGAAATCGGCATGCGCATGCTCGAGCGACTGAAGTCCGATCTGGACGAATTCGGTCAGGTCGAACAGATGCCGAAGATGGAAGGGCGCCAGATGATCATGGTGCTTGCCCCGAAGAAAAAGGGTAAGTAAGCACGAGCGGTAGGACGATGGATCGCGCGCCGTCGCAAGGCGGCTGGCGCGGCATTGTCGGAAGTTTCAGGGCGTTGCCGCTTCGGCGGCGGCGCTCATGAAAGGCGGCGGTTCTTCACTGAGCCGCTCGCACATAAGTGGAGCGTGGGTTTCGAAGGGCGGGAAGGGGTTCGCAGGCAGTATCGGCGAATCAGCCGCACACCCATGACCATCTAATAAACTGGAGTTGTTTCATGCCGAAGATGAAGACCAAGAAGAGTGCTGCAAAGCGCTTCGTGGTGCGTCCGGGCGGTACCGTCAAGCGCGGTCAGGCCTTCAAGCGCCACATTCTTACCAAGAAAACCACCAAGAACAAACGCCATCTGCGTGGCTCCACGGCTGTTCATGATTCCGATCTGAACTCCGTCCGCGCAATGCTGCCGTTCGCCTAACCTCAACTTAAACTCATAGGAGCGCAACATGCCTCGAGTAAAACGTGGGGTTACCGCACGGGCCCGTCACAAGAAGATCATCCGTCTGGCCAAGGGTTACCGCGGCCGTCGCAATAACGTCTATCGCATCGCCAAGCAGGCGGTCATGCGCGCAGGGCAGTACGCCTACCGCGATCGCCGCAACAAGAAGCGTGTGTTCCGCGCACTGTGGATCACGCGTATCAACGCGGCGGTGCGTCAGCACGACATGACCTACAGCGTGTTCATCAACGGCCTGAAGAAGGCGTCGATCGAACTCGACCGCAAGGTTCTGGCTGACATGGCTGTGTTCGACAAGGCTGCTTTTGCTGCGATCGTGAAGCAGGTGAAAGCCGCCGTTGCAGCCTAATTGCGAAATTAGTACTGCGTGGTTCGCCTCTTCGTCGCCGGGTTGTTGACGGCGGCGGGAAGGCAGAAAACGGGGCTCTCACCGAGCCCCGTTTTTGTTGGTCGGACGGTTTTGCACATCGCATGCGAGTCTGCAGGCGTGGATGAGCAAAACCGAACCTCAGTTTGAACTTCGACGTTAAAAGATGGGATCAATGGATCTGGACCAGATTGTCGCCGACGCTAAAAGCGCCTTTGAACACGCCACCGATACCACCACGCTCGAAAACGAGAAGGCCCGGTTTCTCGGCAAGTCCGGTGCGCTGACCGAATTGCTGAAGGGTTTGGGCAAGCTCGATCCGGAAGCGAAGAAGAGCGAAGGCGCGCGTATCAATCAGGCAAAGCAGCAGGTCGAAGCCGCGCTCAACGCGCGCCGTCAGGCGCTCGCGGACGCGTTGCTGAACCAGCGTCTCGCGGCGGAAGCCATCGACGTTACGCTGCCGGGGCGCGGCGCGGGCGCGGGCACGCTGCACCCGGTGATGCGCACGTGGGAGCGCGTGGAGCAGGTGTTCCGCACGATAGGCTTCGACGTCGCCGATGGTCCCGAGATCGAAACCGACTGGTACAACTTCACCGCGCTGAACAGCCCGGAGAACCATCCGGCGCGCTCGATGCAGGACACGTTCTACGTCGACGCCAATGACGCCGATGGCCGGCCGCTCCTGCTTCGCACGCACACGAGCCCGATGCAGGTGCGCTACGCGCGCATGAACAAGCCGCCCATCAAAGTGATCGTGCCGGGCCGCACGTATCGGGTCGATAGCGACGCCACGCACTCGCCGATGTTCAATCAGGTCGAAGGCCTGTGGATCGAAGAGAACATCAGCTTCGCGGATCTGAAGGGCGTCTACAGCGACTTCCTGAAGAAGTTTTTCGAGCGCGACGACATTCTCGTGCGCTTCCGTCCGTCGTACTTTCCGTTCACGGAACCGTCCGCCGAGATCGACATGATGTTCGAGCATGGCAAGAACGCGGGCAAATGGCTGGAAATCTCCGGCTCGGGTCAGGTGCACCCGACCGTCATTCGCAACATGGGCCTCGATCCTGAGCGCTATATCGGTTTCGCGTTCGGCAGCGGGCTCGAACGCCTGACGATGCTGCGCTACGGCGTGCAGGATCTGCGTCTGTTCTTCGAGAACGATTTGCGTTTCCTGCGCCAGTTCGCGTAAAGCGGCGGCCTTGCCTGCGACGTTCGGCGCGCCAAAGCGAGCAGCCGAACGAGACTCCAAACATTTCGAACGTAGACACACATGCAATTCCCAGAATCCTGGCTCCGCAGTTTCGTCGATCCCAAGCTCTCCACTGACGAACTCGCGCACGCGCTGACGATGGCCGGTCTCGAAGTCGAAGACCTGCGTCCGGTCGCGCCGCCGACCACGAAGATCGTCGTCGGGCAGGTGCTCGAAGTCGCCAAGCATCCGAATGCCGACAAGCTCAATGTCTGTCAGGTCGATGCCGGCACGGGCGAGCAGTTGAACATCGTGTGCGGCGCGCCGAATGTGTCGCCGGGCATCAAGGTGCCGGTGGCGCTCATCGGCGCGGTGCTGCCGCCAGCGGAGGCGGGCGGCGAGCCGTTCGCGATCAAGCCGACGAAGCTGCGCGGTGTCGATAGCCAGGGCATGTTGTGCTCGGCGCGCGAGCTGAAACTCTCGGAAGATCACAGCGGTCTGCTGATCCTGTCCGCCGATGCGAAGGTCGGTCAGGACATCCGCGAGGCGCTCAACCTCGACGACACCGTGTTAGAGATCAAACTCACGCCGAACAAGGCGGATTGTCTGTCGGTGTTCGGCGTCGCGCGCGAGACCGCCGCGATCACCGGCGCGCCGCTCAAGCAACTGGACATGCCCGCGGTCGAAACGAAGCTCGACGATAAGCTGCCCGTGAAGATCATGGCGCCCGATCTGTGCGGCCGCTTTTCCGGCCGTGTGATCCGTGGCGTGAACGCGCACGCGAAAACGCCGCAATGGATGGTCGAGCGTCTCGAGCGCGCGGGTCAGCGCAGCATTTCCGCGCTCGTCGATATCTCGAATTACGTGATGCTCGAACTCGGCCGCCCGTCGCACGTGTTCGATCTCGACAAGATCCACGGCGCGATGGAAGTGCGCTGGGGCAAGAAGGGCGAGTCGTTGAAGCTGCTCAACGGCAACACCATCGAGGTCGATGAAACGGTCGGCGTGATCGCGGACGATCACCATCTCGAAAGCCTGGCCGGCATCATGGGCGGCGATAGCACCGCCGTGTCGCTCGACACGACCAACATCTATCTCGAAGCCGCGTTCTGGTGGCCGGACTCGATTCGCGGCCGCGCGCGCAAGTACAACTTCTCGACCGACGCGGCGCATCGCTTCGAGCGCGGCGTGGATTACTCGACGACCGTCGAGCACATCGAACGCATCTCGCGCCTGATCCTCGACATCTGCGGTGGCGAGGCCGGCCCGGTCGACGATCAGATCGTCAACGTGCCCGAGCGCAATCCGGTATCGATGCGCGTGTCGCGCGCGCATCGCATCATCGGCGTTGAGATTGGTGCCGAAGAGATCGCGCAGATTTTCACGCGCCTGAACCTCGCGTTCGAGCGCGACGGCGATACCTTCAAGGTCACGCCGCCGCCGTACCGCTTCGATATCGAGATCGAGGAAGACCTGATCGAAGAGGTCGCGCGCATTTACGGCTTCGAGAAGATTCCGGCGCGTCCGCCGGTCGCGCGCAGCGAGATGCGCATCACGAACGAGACGAAGCGCTCGATCCACACGCTGCGCCATGAAGTGGCCGCGCGCGACTACTCGGAGACGGTGAACTTCAGTTTCGTCGATGCCGAGTGGGAGAAGGACTTCGCCGGCAACGACAACCCGATCAGGCTGCTCAACCCGATCGCGAGCCAGCTTTCGGTCATGCGCACGACGACGTTCGGCAGCCTGATCGAAGTGCTGCGCCATAACCTGAACCGTCGCGCGGACCGCATTCGCGTGTTCGAGGCAGGTCGTGTATTTCATCGCGATGCATCGGTGAAGGCGGGCGAACTCGCGGTCGAAGGCTTCGCGCAACCGAAGATGATCGGCGGCCTCGCGTATGGTCCGGTGATCGAGGAGCAGTGGGGCGCGGCTTCGCGCAACGTCGACTTCTTCGACGTGAAGGGCGACGTCGAAGCGCTCTTTGCGCCGGTCGCGCCGCGCTTCGTGAAGGCGGAGCATCCGGCGCTGCATCCGGGCCGCAGCGCGCGTATCGAAGTGGCTGGGCGCGCGGTCGGCTGGATCGGCGAACTGCATCCGCGCTGGCTGCAAAAGTACGATTTGCCGAACGCGCCGATCCTCTTCGAAATCGATGCCGACGCGCTGATGGATCGTGCGCTGCCGGCGCCGTCCGAGGTGTCGAAATTTCCGCCCGTGCGGCGCGATATCGCGATTGTCGTGGATCAACACGTGCCGGTTCAGGCGCTTCTCGACGAGCTCGAAAACGCCCGCTCGGAGGCCGCTTGCAGACACGTCACAAGGGTTGCGCTTTTCGATGAATTTCGTCCAAAATCAAATACTTCCGGCGGCTTGGGAGCACATGAGAAAAGTCTTGCCTTCCGTGTAACGTTGCAAGATACTGGCGGCACGCTTCAGGACGAAACGGTCGATACGGCTATCAAAACGCTGGTGGATCGCCTGGCTCGAGTACACGGCGCGCGGTTACGCGGATAGCCTGCAGTTGGCCCTTTCCGTCTCAATCGCCAAGTCTTCAATGTGGCAAGCGCCGGTCTACCGATATGAACCAAATGAACTCGAGTGATTTCGAAGCCCTTCTTTCGGCGCAGCGTAGCGCCATGACCCGAGATACCCCGACCACGAGCGCGCCCGGCGACACGCCGACGCTCACCAAAGCCGAACTGGCCGAGATGCTGTTCGATCACGTCGGTCTGAACAAGCGCGAAGCCAAGGACATGGTCGAAGCCTTCTTCGAAGTCATTCGCGATGCGCTGGAGAGCGGCGAGAGCGTCAAGCTCTCCGGCTTCGGCAACTTCCAGCTGCGCGACAAGCCTCAGCGTCCGGGCCGCAACCCGAAGACGGGCGAGGCCATCCCTATCGCCGCGCGGCGGGTCGTCACGTTTCATGCAAGTCAGAAGCTGAAGGCGCTGGTCGAAACGGGAGCGGAGACCGATCTCACTCGCTGATGTCCCGGCGGCGCGCGGAGACTCGCGCCGCGCTGCATGACCACCGCGCTTCAATCGACATCACTTATAACGATGGTTGATCGACGATGGAAAAAGTCGTCTTGCCTCCGATCCCCGCCAAGCGTTACTTCACGATTGGCGAAGTCAGCGAGTTGTGCGGCGTCAAGCCTCACGTGCTGCGCTATTGGGAACAGGAGTTCACGCAACTGAGACCGGTCAAGCGGCGGGGCAATCGACGCTACTATCAGCATCACGAAGTCTTGCTGATCCGGCGCATCCGCGACCTGCTGTACGAACAGGGTTTCACGATCAACGGTGCGCGCAACCGGCTCGATTCACAAGGGCGCGCGATCGGCGACGAAGCCGAGATGGACGACGCCCAGGCGTCGGCGCAAGCGCAACCGGGCGTCGATGTCGATCAGCTTCGCAAGGATATTCTTCAGGTGATCGATCTCCTGGGCGGATGAGTGCCGCCGTGATCCGCATCCAAAATGCCGCGATTCGTCGTGGCATTTTTTTCGTCTCTACGACGCGCACTGCACGCCGCCGGCGACGGCAGTAGCATGGTTGCTTGCTTGTTCCTCGTCGCCGCGCCGGGCGTGGGCGCTGCGGCTTTATCACATCGATTCAGGAGGGCTTATGCGAGTGTTGCTCGTTGGCGCAACTGGGATGTTGGGCACGGAGATCAAACGGATTCTCGAGCCCGCGCACGAAGTGATCACCGCGAGCCGCAAGGGCTCGGACGTAGCCGTCGATTTGTCGGACAAGGCGAGCATCGTCGCGATGTACGAGAAGGTCGGGAAGGTGGGCGCTGTCGTGTGTGTCGGCGGCGCTGCGAAGTTCGCGCCGCTCGATGCGCTCGCCGATGACGACTATGCCTTCAGCCTCGCGAACAAACTCATGGGGCAGGTGAATCTCGTGCGCTGCGCGATCGGTCATGTCGATGAAGGTGGTTCCGTCACGCTGACGAGCGGCACGCTCGCTCAAGATCCGATGGTCGGCAGCGCGGCGGTGAGCCTCGTGAATGCGGGCGTCGAAGGATTCGCGCGCGCGGCCGCGCTCGAGTTGCAGGGCAAGTTGCGCGTGAACGTCGTGAGTCCGGGCTGGGTCTCGGAAACGTTGGCGTCGATGGGAAAGGATGGGTCGCAAGGCATCGCGGCCGCGGAAGTGGCGAAGGTGTACAAGCGCGCCGTCGACGAGACCATGACCGGGCAGACGCTGCCCGCGGCTAAGACTTGATGCCCGCGCGAAAGCGCCGCTTCGGGCCTGCCGCCGTTTCGGAACGGGTGACCGGCATCTTCACGTTGATCGACCAATAGACGATGCTTGGCCCGACGCCCCACGGCGGATAGATGCGCCAGTCGTCGGTGCCGTGGTGGAAGAAGTAGAGCGCGAAGCATCGGCCGGGCGTGGTCGCACTCACGCACACATAGCGGCTGCCGCCGGGATAGATGCGCCCGAAGCGCGTGACGCGCGCGCGGCTCGCCGGATCGAACCATCGGGCGACTTCCGCGTGCAAGGCGGAACAGGTTCGACCAGATCGGATACACCGCTGTTGGGCGGTCGCTAGGACAGACAAAGGCATGGCGCGCCGTTCCTTATATATCACCTTAAGACTAAGGCTTAAATCACTGACATACAAGTGTTTTTTCGGCTTTTACGTCTGAGTAAAGGGGCGCTGGGCGTCTGTATTGCGGCCGCGTTCGGTCACCGCGAACGGCGTCAGATGCTCATGCCCATCATGGCGGTCGCGTTGGTCAGGGTTTCCTCTTCGGCGCGGATCCTGAGCATGGCGTCTGCCAGGCGATAGTAGAGTTGCGCGCGCTGTTCGAGAAGCTCGGGTGGCGCGTCGATGGGAAGGCTGTCGCTGGCCATTGCGCCCGCCAGCGCCTGCCCCGCGAAGTAGTCTCGCAGTGACATGCCGTAGTTGCTGTTGCCGGGAAAAGCGCGCGGGTTGTTGAGCTTGTTATATGCCATTGTTCGTGCTCGTCTTCATCGATACGACGGCCTGTGATCGGCCAAAGAAAAAAGGCTCTCCGGCGAAAGCCGGAGAGCCTTTGATTTCTGGTCGGGGCGAGAGGATTTGAACCTCCGACCACCTGCACCCCATGCAGGTACGCTACCAGGCTGCGCTACGCCCCGAAAGAGCAAAAGTATATCAGAGAGAAACGAATAGTAGAACTGCTCCGAACAATTTCGCTGTTGCACTCACCAAATTCACTCGCTGCGCGTCAAAGCGTCAACTCGGATTGCGTGTAAGGCGAAGTTTGAATCTGCACCGCGCCTTCGCGCTCCGTTTCGCTCCGGCCGTGGGCATTCGCGCGCGCGAAGCGCTGACGCCGACGAAACCTCAACGCCATCAGCAGCGATATCGCGCACGGAACCAGATACGTGACGATCCGCTCGCTCCACGCGATCCTCGATCCGAGGCTGTCGTATTTCGTGCGCTCATGGAAGCCCGCGGATGCAAACACCATCGTCAGCGTGAAATCCAGAAGCATCGCCAATACGCAAAGAGCCAGAAAGAGCAGTGCGCCGTTCCATTTCAGCGCGCCGAGGCTCGCGTTCACGGCGCGGCAGATAAAGAGCGCCAGGCCAAGCAAGGTCAGACTGAAGGTCAGGGGAAGCCAAGGGAAATCCATATCGCGCGTGCCTCGCTTTCGGGTAACAGGGACGATCCCGGCGGCGCAAGATGTAATTTCCTGTCGCGTCTCGAGCGCCGATCCGGAAGCGGCGCGATATTCACACGCGAGACTCATCGATAAAATAAGAGTAATCCTAATTAAATTGGCCGATCGGCCAACGACTCCGACAGGAAGTCGATGAAGGTCCGCACCTTTGTCGTCATGTATTTTCGGCTCGTGTACACCGCGTACACCGACGGCGCGAACGCCGTATAGCTCGGCAGCACGCGCACGAGCGAGCCCGACGCCAGCTCGGGTTCGACGATCCACGCCGGAAAATACGCGAGACCAAGTCCGGCGCGCACGAGCTGCAGCGCCATCGACGTATCGTTCGTCTTGAGCACAGCCTGATTCTTCACGGTGAACACGCCGTCCGGCCCCGTCAGCGTCACTGAGTCGACGTTCGTGTACGTCGGCAACACAAAGCGATGGCGCGCGACCTCGTCCGGATGGCGCAGCTTGCCGTGCTGTTCGAGATAGGCGCGCGAGCCGGCGAGCACGAAGGGCATCTTGCACAGCGGCCGCACGATCAGCGAGGGCGACGGCTCGGACGTCGCGCGGATCGCCATGTCGTAGCCTTCCTCGACCAGATCGACGAAGCGGTTCTCCAGCCGCAGATCGACGAGCACGCTCGGATAGCGCGCCTGATATGCGACGAGCAGATCGGCGAATGTGCGATTGGCGAACCAGCCCGGCGCGGTGACCTTGAGCACGCCTTGCGGCTGCGCGGTCTGCACGCCGACCGCGGCTTCCGCCGCCTGCAGGATGTCGAGCGCCTCGCTGCACTGCTCGTAGTAGACGTTGCCGGCTTCCGTGAGGCTCAGATGGCGCGTCGTGCGGTTCAGGAGGCGCACGCCCAATTGACGCTCCAGATTGGCGACGTGCTTGCTCGTCATGGCGGTGGAGATGTCGAGCCGCTCCGCGGCTTTCACGAAACTTCCCGCGTCGACGACTTCGCGAAATACGCGCAGGCTGGTCAAAGCATCCATCGATCATTTCCTGTGCGGAAACAAAACGCCAATATTAGCCGGATTTATCGACGGGCGGTGTCTGCCTAGACTTAGGGCAATCCACCTTCATAGGACTATTCCGATGTCTACGACTCAAGTTCGCTCAGCCTCGCCCAGCGTGCCGGCGCTAGCCAGCTACGCGCACGCGCTGTTGCGCATCGTCGCTTCGTATCTGTTGCTCACGCACGCGAGCGCCAAACTGTTTCACGTTCCGCATATCGCGATGTTCGACGGCCTGCCACTCTTCTCCCTGCTCGGCGCGGCGGGCGTCATCGAACTGGTTGGCGGCGTGCTCGTGCTGATCGGCTTGTTTACGCGCGCAGCGGCCTTCGTGCTGTCGGGAGAACTGGCGTTCGCATATTTCATCGGACATGCACCGAATGGGCATTTCCTTCTGCCGCTCCTGAATCAGGGCGAGCCGGCCGTGCTGCTGTCGTTCATCTTTCTGTTCATCGCGGCGGCTGGACCGGGCGCGTGGAGCATCGACAACCGGCGTTAAAGGCTACTTGGGCCACTCGTCGAGTTCGTCGTTGAAGAGCGACGCGACGATCCGGCGCAGCCACATCGTGCGCGCGTCGTTGTGGAACTTGCGATGCCAGTGCTGCTTCAGATCGAAGCGCGGCAGCGCGAGCGGTGGCTCGGCGAGCGTGATCGACGCATGCTCGGCGACATACGCGAAGCCGATCGCATGCGGCACCGTCGCGATCAGATCGGTGCGCGACAGGATGAACGGCAGGCTCATGAAGTGCGGCGTCTCGAGCACCGCGCGGCGCCGCACGCGTTCCCTGTCGAGAAAATTCTCCAGAATCTCCTGGCTGCGGCCTTCGGCGCGCACGACCGCGTGGCCGGACTGCATGAAGCGCTCGAGCGTAAGCGGCTCGCTCGCGAACGGATGATCTCGCCGCATCAGACAGATGAAGCGATGCGAGAAGAGCCGCTGCTGAAAGAAGTTGTTGCCGCGCAGGTCCGGAAAATAGCCGACCGCCAGATCGATGTCGCCCGTTTCGAGTCCGCGCTCGACATCGCCGTGCGACACCGACACGGAGCGCAGGTTCGCATTCGGCGCTTCCTTCGCGAACGCCTGCAGGAGCCGCGGCAGAAAGACGATTTCGCCGACATCGGACAGCGCGATCGAGAAAGTGTCCGTACTCGCCGACGCATCGAAGTGCTGCCGGTCGAGCAGGCCGCGCTCGATGCACGCCAGCGCCTCGCGCGCCGCGGGCACGAGCGCGATCGTGCGCGGCGTCGGTTCCATGCCGCGCGAGGTGCGCACGAAGAGCGGATCGTTGAAGTGCTCGCGCAGGCGCGCGAGCGCCGTCGATACACGCGGCTGGCTCACGCCGAGCCGTTCGGCCGCGCGGCTCACGTTGCGCGTCTCCTCGATGGCGACGAGGTACGGAATCAGATTCAGATCGAGGTCGTTCATGGCGTGATGCTCCGCCAACGATGTTGGCGCGCGGCATTCTCCACGTCAACGCGCGTCATCAGCCGCGCCGCGCGACCATGTCCGACACGCGCTGCGCCGCTTCCTGCAGCGGCTCCAGAAACGCCTTCACCATCTGCTTCGCGTTCTTGCGCTGGGCGTTCCCGCTGATGTTCAGCGCCGCGATCACGCGTCCCTGCCGGTCGCGGATCGGCGCGGACATCGAAATCAGTCCTTCCTCCAGTTCCTGATCGACGATCGCCCAGCCTTGACGGCGCACGACGGCGATCGCTTCCTTCAACGCGTCGCGGTCGATGATCGTGCGCGGCGTGCGCGCGACGAGCGAGCTCGCATCGAGTACTTCGTCGAGTCGCGCATCGTCGAGCGCGGCGAGCAGCACGCGGCCCATCGACGTGCAGAACGCGGGCAGGCGGCTGCCGATCGACAGATTCTGCGTGATGATCTTGTGCGTCGGCACGCGCAGCACATAGACGATCTCCGCGCCGTTCAGCACCGCCGCCGAACAGCTTTCGTGAACTTGCTCGACGAGGTCTTCCATTACCGGCTCGGCGAGATTCCAGAAGGGCATCGAAGTCAGGTACGCGAACCCGAGATCGAGAATCTTCGGCGTAAGTTGAAAGAGACGCCCGTCGGCCTCGACGTAGCCGAGCGCCTGCAGCGTCAGAAGAATGCGGCGTGCGCCCGCACGGGTAAGGCCGGTCGCGGCGGCGACATCGGTCAGTGTCTGAGCGGAGCGGTTCGCATCGAACGATCGGATCACCGCGAGCCCGCGCGCGAAAGACTGGACGTATGCATCACCGGGGCGCGCTTGGGCGTCTTGCGGCTCGGCGTCCGGATTGAGCGTGGCTGAATTCTTCATAAGGCTCTCAGGAAAGAGGCGGACGGTCGGCGACTCCGTGAAAACCCGAGGTTTGCAGATGCTTCGTTGACACGACAACGAACGCAGGACTAACATGCCGATGTTCGCTAAACGAATCCATGTTCGCATAACGAACATTTCGAAGCAAGTCTGATTACCAACTGGTAAACCCGAATTCGGGAAGCGCGATCGCGGATCGGCAGTCCCGAAACAGGAGAAGGAACGGCACATGATCAACAAGATTTTCGATTCGCTCGCCTCGGCCGTGACCGACGTCCACGACGGCGCGACCATCATGATCGGCGGTTTCGGCACGGCGGGCATGCCGTCCGAGCTGATCGACGCGCTCATCGAGCAGGGCGCGCGCGAGCTCACGATCGTCAACAACAACGCCGGCAACGGCGACACGGGCCTGGCCGCGCTGCTCAAGGCCAAGCGCGTGCGCAAGATCATCTGCTCGTTCCCGCGTCAGACGGATTCATATGTGTTCGACGCGCTCTATCGCGCGGGGGAAATCGAACTGGAACTGGTGCCGCAGGGCAATCTGGCCGAGCGCATCCGTGCCGCGGGCGCGGGCATCGGCGGCTTTTTCACGCCGACCGGCTACGGCACGAAGCTCGCGGAAGGCAAGGAAACACGCGTGATCGACGGCAAGCACTATGTGCTCGAAGCGCCGCTGCACGCGGATTTCGCGCTCGTGAAAGCATTCAAGGGCGACCGCTGGGGCAATCTGGTCTATCGTAAAACTGCGCGCAACTTCGGCCCGATCATGGCGAGCGCCGCGAAAACGGCGATCGCGCAGGTGTCGAAGGTCGTGGCGCTCGGCGAGCTGGACCCCGAAAACATCGTGACGCCGGGCATCTTCGTGCAGCGCGTCGTGGAAGTGCCGCAAGCCGTGCATCAAGCCGAACTCGCAGCTTAAGGACGAAAAGCCATGAAGAAACTCACTCGTGACGAAATGGCCAAGCGCGTGGCCGCGGATATTCCCGAAGGCGCCTACGTGAATCTGGGCATCGGCGTGCCGACGCTCGTCGCCAATCATCTCGCGGCGGATCGCGAAATCTTCCTGCACAGCGAAAACGGCCTGCTCGGCATGGGCCCGGCGCCCGCTGCGGGCTCCGAAGACGACGAGCTCATCAACGCTGGCAAGCAGCACGTGACGTTGCTCACGGGCGGCGCGTATTTCCATCACGCGGACTCCTTCGCGATGATGCGCGGCGGCCATCTCGACTTCTGTGTGCTCGGCGCGTTCCAGGTATCGGCGACGGGCGATCTCGCGAACTGGCACACCGGCGCGCCCGACGCGATTCCGGCCGTCGGCGGCGCGATGGATCTGGCAATCGGCGCAAAGCAGGTCTATGTGATGATGGAACTGCTCACGAAGCAGGGCGAAAGCAAGCTGGTCGCGCAGTGTTCGTATCCGGTGACGGGCGTGCAGTGTGTGGACCGCGTGTACACCGACCTCGCCGTGTTCGACGTGACGCCGGAAGGCTTCGTCGTGCGCGAGATCGTGGAAGGCCTGTCGTTCGAAGAATTGCAGAAGCTGGCCAAGGTGCCGCTTCAATACGCGCCGCTGACCGAAGCCGCTTGAGCCTGAGAGACATAAGAGAACTGGAGCAACTGATGAAAGAAGCTTTCGTATGTGATGCCATCCGCACGCCGATCGGCCGTTACGGCGGTTCGCTGTCCTCCGTGCGCGCCGATGATCTGGGCGCCGTGCCGCTGCGCGCGCTCGTCGAGCGCAACAAGGAAGTGGACTGGGAAGCCGTCGAGGAAGTGATCTACGGCTGCGCGAATCAGGCGGGCGAAGACAATCGCAACGTCGCGCGCATGTCGGCGCTGCTCGCGGGCTTGCCGATCAGCACGCCGGGCTCGACGGTGAACCGCCTGTGCGGTTCGGGCATGGACGCGATCGGCGTCGCGGCGCGCGCGATCAAGGCGGGCGAGACGAGCCTGATGATCGCGGGCGGCGTCGAAAGCATGAGCCGCGCGCCGTTCGTCATGGGCAAGGCGACGAGCGCATTCTCGCGTTCCGCCGAGATCCACGATACGACCATCGGCTGGCGTTTCATCAATCCGCTGATGAAGAAGCAATACGGCGTCGATTCGATGCCCGAGACCGCCGAGAACGTCGCGGACGATTACAAGATCAGCCGCGCCGATCAGGACGCGTTCGCCTTGCGCAGCCAGCAGAAGGCGGCGCGCGCGCAGAAAGACGGCACGCTGGCGCAGGAAATCGTCGCCGTGACGATTCCGCAGAAAAAGGGCGATGCGCTCATCGTCGATAAGGACGAGCATCCGCGTGAAACGAGTCTAGAAGCGCTCGCGAAGCTGAAGGGCGTCGTGCGTCCGGACGGCAGCGTGACCGCGGGCAATGCCTCGGGCGTGAACGACGGCGCGGTCGCGATGCTGATCGCCGACGAAGAAAGCGCGAAGCGCCACGGCCTCACGCCGCGCGCGCGCATTCTCGGCCTCGCCACCGCGGGTGTGCCGCCGCGCGTGATGGGCATCGGTCCGGGTCCGGCATCGCAGAAGCTGCTTGCGCGTCTTGGCATGACCATCGACCAGATGGATGTGATCGAGCTGAACGAAGCGTTCGCGTCGCAAGGGCTGGCTACGCTGCGCATGCTCGGCGTCGCCGACGACGATCCCCGCGTGAACCCGAACGGCGGCGCGATCGCGCTCGGCCATCCGCTCGGCGCATCGGGCGCGCGCCTCGTCACGACCGCGAGCTATCAGCTTCATCGCACCGGCGGCCGCTTCGCGCTGTGCACGATGTGCATCGGCGTGGGCCAGGGTATCGCGATGATCATCGAGCGCGTCTGACCCGATGTTCGCATCCACGGGACGTCTCACCGATCTCGTTTGCGGCAACGCCGCCGCTAACGAAATCTGGTCGCCGCGCGCGACCGTGCAGGCGATGCTCGACGTCGAAGCCGCGCTCGCGCGCGCTTCGGCGCTGCATGGCGTGATTCCTTCGGGCGCGGTCGAGTCGATCGTCGCCGCATGCAACGCGGACAACATCGACGCGAACGCGTTGATGACCGGCGCGCAAGCGGGCGGCAACCTCGCGATTCCGCTCGTCAAGCAACTGACGGCCGTCGTGAAGGCGAGCGATGCCGACGCCGCGAAGTATGTGCACTGGGGCGCGACGAGTCAGGACATCATCGATACGGGCGTCGTGCTGCAATTGCGCGCGGCGCTCGATCTGCTCGATGCCGATTTGCTTGCACTTTCCGATGCGCTCGTCATCCAGGCTCAAGCGCACAAAAAGACGCCGATGATCGGCCGCACCTGGCTTCAGCAGGCGCTGCCGATCACGCTGGGCCTGAAGTTCGCGCAATGGCTCGATGCGGTGACGCGCCATCGTGAGCGTCTTGGCGAGTTGCGTTCACGCTCGCTGGTGCTGCAATTCGGCGGCGCGGCGGGCACGCTCGCGAGTCTGCGCGACAAGGCGCTGCCGGTCGCGGCATCGCTGGCTGAAGATCTGAATTTGACGCTGCCCGCGCTGCCGTGGCACACGCAGCGCGACCGCATCGCTGAAAGCGCGTCGTTCTTCGGTATGTTGACGGGTACGCTCGGCAAAATCGCGCGCGACATCTCGCTCATGATGCAGACCGAAGTCGGCGAAGTCGCGGAACCCGCTGCGGCAGGCAAGGGCGGTTCATCGACGATGCCGCACAAGCGCAATCCCGTCGGCTGCGCCGCGGTGCTCACCGCCGCGACGCGCGCGCCGAATCTCGTCGCGACGATCTTCGCGGGCATGGTTCAGGAGCACGAACGCGCACTGGGCGGCTGGCAGGCCGAATGGGAAGCGCTGCCCGATCTCGCACGTCTGACGGCAGGCGCGCTCGCGAACATCGTGGGCATCGTTCCGTCGATGGAAGTCAACGTCGAACGTCTCGCGCACAATCTCGATGTGACGAACGGCCTCGTGCTCGGCGAAGCGGTGATGCTCGCGCTCGGCGACGCCATCGGCAGGCTCGATGCGCACAAGCTCGTCGAAGGCGCATCGAAGGCGTCGGTCGCGAACGGCACGTCGCTCTTCGACGAGCTCGCCGCGAACGAAACCGTCACGCGCCATCTGTCGCAAGATCAACTGAAGCAATTGCTCGATCCGGCGAATTACGTCGGTCAGGCGCAGGCGTTCGTCGCCGCCGCCATTGCGAGCGCCAACTCGAAAAAACAGGAGCAGTAAAAACATGCCTCTTGCCGAAGTGAACGGAACGCGGATTCACTATCGCATCGATGTCACGGCGGGCGACAACGCGCCGTGGCTCGTGCTGTCGAATTCGCTCGGCGCCGATGTCTCGATGTGGACGCCGAACATCGAAGCCTTCGCGAAGCATTACCGCGTGGTGCGTTACGACACGCGCGGCCACGGCCATTCCGATGTGCCGCCGGGGCCGTACACGATCGATCAACTGATCGGCGATGTGATCGGGCTGATGGATCATCTGAAAATCGAGCGCGCGAATTACTGCGGCCTGTCGATGGGCGGGCTGACCGGCATCGGTCTTGCCGCGCGTCATCCGGAGCGCTTCTCGCGCGTCGTGCTGTCGAACACCGCCGCGCTGATCGGCTCGGACGCGGTGTGGACGCCGCGCGCCGTGAAAGCGCGCGAGCCGGGCGGCATGCCCGCGCTGACCGACGCCGTGATCGCACGCTGGTTCACCGCGCCGTTCATCGAGCGCGAGCAACTCGAACTCGCGAATATCCGCGACGTGTTTCGCCACACCTCGGGCGACGGTTACGCGTCGAACTGCGAGGCGATCCGCGACGCCGATCTGCGCGACGAAGCCAAAACGATCACGCTGCCGGTGCTCGTGATCGCGGGCACGCACGATCTGTCGACGACGGCCGAGCAGGGCCGCGAACTCGCGGGTTACATCGCAGGATCGCGTTATCTCGAACTGGACGCGGCGCATCTGTCGAACATCGAAAAGCGCGACGACTACACGCGCGCCGTCCTCGATTTCATCGGAGAACAACAATGACCGACGACGAACGCTACGAAGCCGGGATGAAGGTGCGCCGCGCGGTGCTGTCCGATGCGCACGTGGACCGCTCGCTTGCGAATCGCACGGAGCTGACGACCGAGTTCCAGAATTTCATCACGCGCTATGCATGGGGCGAGATCTGGACGCGCGACGGCCTGCCGCGTCACACGCGCAGCCTTCTCACGATTGCGATGATGGTCGCGCTGAACCGCAGCGAGGAACTCGCGTTGCACTTGCGCGCGGCGAAGAACAACGGCGTGACGCAGGACGAGATCAAGGAAGTGCTGTTGCAGACGGCGGTCTACTGCGGCGTGCCGGCGGCCAATTCGGCATTCCACCTCGCGCAAAAGATCTTCGACGAGGAAAGCAAGGCGTAGTCACGCAACGCGTTCGACACGTTCGACAGAAAGCCGTCTCCACGCAACCGGAGACGGCTTTTCGTTTCCGGAATCAGAACGCGTAATACAGTCCCGGTCCCGCGGGCGTCGCGCGTCCTTCGAGCGCGGTGAACACGCGGCGTCCGTAGAAGAACGGCAAGCCCCAGTCGAAGAAGCCGCTCGCCGCGCCAGCGAGATTGTCGAAGGCGAAGTTGCCCGTACCGAACAACGCCGTCGATTGCGCGACCGTGAAGCTCACCGCGCTTTGCGCGCCGCTCGACGAGCGGATGGTCGCCGCGATCGTCTGCGGTGAGGACGGGCAGTACCACACGCCGCATCGGGCCAGTGTCGTCGAAGGGAAGAAGACGCCGTTCGATCCGCTGTCGATGAAGCTCGATCCGTACTGGCTGCCGCCGAAATCCGTCGTGACATAGCCGGACACGGAGCTCGACTTGAGGACCGTCGCCGAGCCGAGCAGATTGTTCGATTGCGAGCCGATGCCGAACGTCATCGTTCCGGTCACGGTGGCCGCGCCGCTGTCCGGTACGTCGGGAAGCTCGATCAGCACGCCGTTGTTGTCGGTGGCGAAGTTGGCGACCGGATTCGTCACCTGCTGCGCGACGGCCAGCGTGCTCGCGACGCAGTTGCTCGAGATGCAACTGTAGTACCAGCGCGGCAACGCGGACATCGCGCATCCGGCGCCGCAATCGGCGGTGAAGGGCCCGACGCCGAGTATGCCGTTGCCGCGCAAGGACGACGCGGAGAGCATCGGCAGGCCGGACTGGCTGCAATCCTGCGGGGCGCCGGATGCGGCGCTATCGGCGATCAACTGGACGGATGTGGAGCGCGCGACCTGGCCGGCGAGCCGGACATCGGCCGTACGCACCGCGCCCCACGTATAGCCGGAACCGAACACCGCGCATTCCGCGACGATCGCGCTTTGATTGCCGCCTGCGACGAGCGGCAACGCGATCGACGGGCTGAGCGCCGATGCAAGCACGCGCAGGCCATGCGAGCCGGTATCGACCTGAATGTTATCGATGGTCTGACAGGTGTTCGTGCCAGGCACGCAGATCGTCACGCTGGTTTGCAGCATGTTGCGCGTGTTGGTGGGCGTGCTGGTGACGCGGATCGTCTGGACGTTGGGCGTCGTCGATTGCGGCACGCTCGTGTTCGCGGACGAAGTCGATGGCGCGCTTGCGGGCACGGCGGCGCTCGCTGTGTTCGGCGCGCTCGTTGTCGCTGGCGCGCTTGCCTGCTGGGGCGGCGCGGCGGAACTGCCGTCCGAGCCGCCGCCGCCGCCGCAGCCGTGAAGCAGGACGCAGAGCGCGAGCAGGGGCATCGAGAGAAGGGCGCGAGTGTTCATCGTCGGCTCCTCACTGGATGTCGGTCGACATCACGCCCGGCGGCAGGTCGCTCGCGAGCCATGCGCGTCCGCTGAACTCGCGCAGCCGCACACGATTTTCGACGACGAGATCGCCTTGCTCGACGCGCGTCGCATGCAGGCCGGCATCGCCCACCGACGCATTCGCGCCTTGACGGAAAGTCTCGAAGTACGCGCCGAGCAGCGAGTGGATGTCCGGCATGGCCGGCCCGCGCCAGGAAACCGCGTACACCGCGCCACTCGAATCGACATACTCACGCACGACGATGCCTTGCGCGTCGATCGTTTCGCGATATTGCACGAATGCGTCCTGCGCCTTCTGCGCGACATCGCCGCCCGACGCTCCGGCGGCGCGCCCGGTCGCGCCGAGTTGCGCGAAGGCGGGCGCGGTCGCGCTGCTCGCGAGGATCGTCAGCCCCGCGATCACGTAGTGAGGAATTCTGATCTTTCTCATGTGCTTTCTCTCCGTTAATTAGGACTCTTCTTATTTTCTGGAAGAGATTTTAGAGATAAGCACGACGAGGCGATACGGGGCGACAGGCACAAGCAAACTGATCGATTCCGCAAGCCGAACCGATGAAACTTCATAAGAATCATTATGTTGCAAACGGCGACAGGTGGAATTGCCGTTTTTTGTGATTGTCATAAATTGTCAATTCGATGCGGAGCGACTTAAATACGAGATGGAAATGCGCTATTTAGCTGCTTTCGATCCGCATTCAGCGGCGAAGAGCAACTACTAAAACGTGCATGCTCTAAATGCCCGCCAGAGGCCGCCCGGTCCTCTTTTTTTCACGGCGCGGCGCCGGACCGGTAAAATGCTGGGTTGATCCACGGAAGAACGCCCGTGGCGTAGCGGAAGGACTTCTCCAAATGACAGATTTTCGTGTAACCAAGCGCATCACTGCGCTTTTCGCGGTGGCCGGAATCGTGGCGGGATGTGGCTCGTCCAATCCCAACGCATTCAACTACAAGAGCGATCAGCGTTCGAAACAGGTGTCTCTCGCCGTTCCGCCGAATCTGCTCGATGAAGCGGCCGACCAGCGCTCGCTGCCGCCGCAGGGCGGTCAGACGTCGCTGTCCGAGCTCCAGCAAGTCCAGAAAGTCGCACCGAACGCGCCCACGGTGGTTCCGCCGGTGTCGGGCATGCACGTTCAACGCGACGGCACCGAGCGCTGGCTCGTCGTCGATGGCAAGACGCCCGATCAGGTGTGGCCGCAGGTCCGCCGCTTCTGGCAGGAGCAGGGCTTCCTGCTCGTCGTCGATCAGCGCGACAAGGGTGTGATGGAAACGGACTGGAACGAAACCCATCCGCAGATTTCGGACGGCCTGATCCGCGACACGCTCTCCAAGGCAACGGGCAATTCGTATGTCACGGCTGAGCGCAACAAATACCGCACGCGCCTCGAAACGGCGCCGAGCGGCGGCACCTACGTGTTCATCAGTCAGAAGGGCATGCGCGAGGCGCTGACCGGCGTGAACAACGATTCGAGCCAGTGGCAGGCGCGCCCGAACGATCCGGCGCTCGAAAACGAATACCTGAAGCGTCTGATGTCCTCGCTCGCGATGGCCGACCAACGGGCGGCTTCGGGCGGCGCGACGCCGCTCGACACGCTGGCGCCGGCCGGTGCGGCGGGTGCCGCGAAGGGCGGCGATTCGAAGGCCGCGTCGGTTGCGGCGCAGAACGCCACGAACGCGGGCAACTCGCCGATCCGCAACGAAGTCGTGCCTGAGGCCACGTCGTCGCAACTGACGTTGCCGGAAGCGTATGACCGCGCGTGGTTGCGCGTGGGCATCGCGCTCGATCGCGCCAACTTCACGGTGGACGACCGCGACCGCAGCAAGGGTGTCTACTTCGTGCGCTATGTCGATCCGACGGACAAGACATCGGCGGAGCAGGGCTTCTGGAGCCAGGTGTTCCACGGTCGCAAGGAAATGAAGGCGAAGCAATATCAGGTCAACGTGCGCGCCGTCACCGAGCAGCAGACGCGCGTGGCGATCGTCGACGACAAGGGGGATCTCGATTCATCCCCGCAGGCGCGCCAGATCATGGCGTTGCTCGCCGACCAGATCAGCTGATCGTTTTCCAAGCTCGATCGCCCGAAAAACCGCCTCGTTTACGAGGCGGTTTTTTTATGACCTCCGACGCCGCCCCATCCGCGCAAACGATTTATTCAGCATGCATAGAAATGCGAGCGTCGGGTAAGAATTGCGCAGACAATTCTTTCTATCGGGAAATGTGCGCAAAAGCTTATAGAAATGAACGCGTGGACAGTACATTGCATCAATGGCGTAATTCACCCGCCCGAAGCTCTTCGAAAGCACGCTCATCAGGCGTGTCGCACCGTACAAACAGACGATTGGTTCGCTACGCGCGAACCCCGATGGCCCCGTCGCCTATCCTCGTAGGGCGACGGTTTTTGCCCGCGTTTCGCTTGGAACGCGGGCTTTTTCTTTTGACACGCCAATCGGGTGTTTTCGGCGATGTCCGTCGCGCGCGTTTATGCTCCTGATTTCATCGTTTCAACGAAAACAGGAGAACACTTATGTCGGAAGTTGCCGTCGTCGCTATTTTCGTCGCCAAGCCGGGCAAGGAAGAGGAACTGAGGCAGGTGCTCGAAGCCAACGTCGAGCCGACGCGCAAGGAGCCGGGCGCGCTGCAGTACGACTTGCACCGCGACATCAAGGAGCCGCGGCGCTTCATCTTCGTCGAACGCTGGGAGAGCGAAGCCGCGCTCGCGAAGCACGGCGAATCGGCGCATATTCAGGCGTTTCGCGCCAAAGCGCCGGATCTATACGAGCACGGCGAGGTCCGTGTCGCGAGCAAGATCGTCTGACGGCGAAGGCCGTCTTCAGTGCGTTTCGTGCGGCACGTCGAGGATGAGGATGATGGTCCAGTCGGCGTCGCCGTCGTGATGATACTGGCGCTCCGCGACGATGAACGGCTGCTGCTTGCCGCTCGGCCCGAGGAAAAGCACGTCGCCTTCCATCGGCAGACATTCGACCGGCGGCAGCGCCAGATACGAGTCCTTGTTCACGTTGCGCGGCATCAGTTTTTCGATCTTGCGCGATGCCGCTTCGGTCCATTCGATATCGAGCTGGATATTGCTCATGCTGTCGTTCGCACGGTGAGTGCGCTCCACGGTTGAATCGTTGAAAAGACGATGCGCAATGTAGCACACGCCGTGCTCGATCCATGAGGCGCGCCAAACGGAAAAACGGCCCTGGGGCCGTTTTTCCGTCATGCGTCAGAACCCGCGAAACGCTCAGATTTCCTCGTACAGCGGCAGCGTCAGAAACTCGGTGAATTGCGACGATGTCGACATTTCCTCGAAGATCTTCGCGGCGCGCTCGTAAGGCTTCGTGTCCGCGCCCGATGCGCTGACAGCCTGCTTCACCTTCTCCAGTTCGTCGATGGTGATGTCGCGCACCATCGCGGCCGTTACCTTGCGGCCGTCGTCGAGCTTGCCCTTCGGCGAGCGGATCCATTGCCACACTTGCGAGCGCGAAATCTCCGCCGTCGCGGCATCTTCCATCAAGTTGTGGATCGGCACGCAGCCATTGCCCGCGAGCCACGAACCGAGATAGTGGACGCCGACGTTCACATTGTTGCGCAGGCCCGCTTCGGTGATCGGCTCTTCCGGACGGAAATCGAGCAGATCGTGCGCGGTGACCTGCACGTCGGTGCGCTGCTTTTCGATCTGATTCGGCTTGTCGCCGAGCACCTTCACGAACTCTTCCATCGCCACCGGTACGAGCCCCGGATGCGCGACCCAGCCGCCGTCGTAGCCGTCGGTCGCGTCGCGCGCCTTGTCGGAGCGCACGCCGCCCATCGCCTTGTCGTTCGCCGCCGGATCGTTCTTGATCGGAATCAGCGCGGACATGCCGCCGATCGCCGGCGCGTTGCGCTTGTGGCAGGTCTTCAGCAGTTCGAGCGCGTAGGCGCGCATGAACGGCGAGGTCATCGTGATCTTCGTGCGATCGGCGAGGCAGAAGTTCGTGTCGTTCTTGAACTTCTTGATCGCAGAGAAGATGTAATCCCAGCGGCCCGCATTCAGTCCGGAGCTATGCTCGCGCAGTTCGTACAGGATCTCGTCCATCTCGAAAGCCGCAAGAATCGTTTCGACGAGCACCGTCGCGCGAATCGTGCCGCGCGCAATGCCGACGCCTTCCTGCGCCGCGACGAAGATGTCGTTCCACAGGCGCGCTTCGAGATGACTTTCCATCTTCGGCAGATAGAAGTAGGGGCCGCTGCCGCGCGCGATCAGTTCCTTCGCGTTGTGAAAGAGGAAGAGCGCGAAATCGAAGATCCCGCCCGACACGCGCTGACCATCGACGCTCACGTGCTTTTCATCGAGATGCCAGCCGCGCGGACGCACGATCAGCGTCGCGATCGTATCGTTGAGCTTGTACGACTTGCCGTTCTGCTCCAGCGAAATCGTGCGGCGCACGGCTTCCTTCAGGTTCAACTGGCCGACGATCTGGTTGTCCCAGTTCGGCGCGTTCGAATCCTCGAAGTCGGTCATGTACGAATCCGCGCCGGAGTTGAGCGCGTTGATGATCATCTTGCGCTCGACCGGACCCGTGATCTCTACGCGCCGGCGTTGCAGATCCTTCGGCAGCGGCGCGACTTTCCAGTCGCCTTCGCGGATCGATTTCGTTTCTTCGAGGAAGCCGGGGCGCTCGCCCGCGTCGAGGCGTTTGGTGCGTTCGACGCGCGCCGCGAGCAGTTGCTGGCGGCGCGGCTCGAACTGGCGATGCAGCGAAGCGACGAACGCCAGCGCCTCGGGCGTCAGGATGGTCTCGTAGCCGGGCTTGATGTCGGCTGAGATTGCCATGCCTTTCGGAAGCGAAAGCGGATTCGATGGATGCGTCATGGTTTTCTCCTTGGTCGGTCAGACGGTTTTGCTAGTGGTTGTGCTTGAAACAATGAAAAGGCAGCCGGCGGCTAAGTGCCGGGCGGCCGGCGTGCGCTGCCTGACTTGCGGCTCTTCGATGCGGCGGCCGCGCGCGCAGCGCCGCCTTCGACGAAAGCGATGAGTTCGGCCATGCCGCGGCCGCTGCCGTGCGGCGTGACGCCGAGTTCCTCGAACGGCAGCGCGGCGCGGTTGATCCAGAAGGTCGTGTAGCCGAACCATGTCGCGCCGGCGACGTTCCAGCCATTGCTCGACGCGAACACGATGTCGCGCGCAGCGGCGCCGAAGGCGCGCGTGCCGAGTTCGTATGCGGCGGCGGCGGGCTTGTAGGCGCGCGCCGAATCGGCCGACAGCACGTGATCGAAAAGCCCGCTCATGCCGGCGCTTTTCACCGCGACGTCGAGCATCGGCGGATTGCCGTTCGAGAGAATCGCAAGCGGCATCGCGAGGCCGTCGCGCAACGATCTGAGCGCGGGCACGGTGTCGGGAAAGGCGGAAAGGCACGCGTATTCGTCCATCAGCCGCTTCTCGGCGGCGCTCGTCAGCGCGTCGGCGAGTTTCAGACGCGCGGCGGCGTGGCGCAGCGCATCGATCGTGATCTTCCAGAAAGGCTCGTAATGCGCGCCCGCCGGATCGGCGAGCGTGCGCAGTTGCGTGTATTCGATCTGCTTGCGACGCCAGAGCTTCGAGAGCGCGTCGCCCTGGCCGGGAAAAAGCTGCTCGGCGGCCGCGACGACCGAATGGACGTCGAAGAGCGTGCCGTAAGCGTCGAAGATGACTGCTCGGGGAAGCATGGAGGATTCGAAGGACGATGCGGGTGTCGTTATGGCCGACATAGCCGTGCGCTCCGTTTAGAGGTCGGAATCGATTGTATTCGTGATCTGAGTGATGGAAAAAGCACCGCAGCATCACTTGATCTTTTACTTTTGCTTATCTAATCTGAGCGTGCGTACCCTTATTGACGACGAACACGCATGGATCGATTCAAGCAGATTGAGACCTTCGCCTCGGTTGCCGCGAAGGGCAGCCTCTCGGCGGCGGCGCAGGCGGAGGGCATCGCGCCGGCTGTCATCGGGCGCAGGCTCGATGCGCTCGAAGAGCGGCTCGGCGTAAAGCTGCTCGTGCGTACCACGCGCAGAATCACGCTCACTTTCGAAGGCTCGGCGTTTCTCGAGGACTGCCAGCGCATCATCAACGACATGCAGAGCGCGGAGGCGAGCGTCTCGGCGGGCGGCGTGAAGGCGAGCGGGCATTTGCGCGTATCGGCGCCGGCGGGCTTCGGGCGACGTCACGTCGCGTCGCTCGTGCCGAAGTTCACGACGCTGCATCCGGATGTGTCCGTCAGTCTCGATCTGACCGACCGCATGGTCGATCTCGTCAACGAAGGCTTCGACTGCGCGGTGCGTCTGGGCGAACTGCCGGATTCGTCTCTCGTGTCGCTGAAACTCGGAGAGAACCGGCGCGTGTGCGTCGCATCGCCCGACTATCTCGCCAAGCGCGGCGAGCCCGCCGATCTCGCCGCGCTCGCCCATCACAACTGCCTCGCGCTCGGCGCGTCGGCGAATCAGCAGCGCGGCTGGGTATTCGAGCAGGACGGCAAGGTCGTGACGATCAAGGTTTCCGGCACGATGGAGTGCTCGGACGGCGCGGTGCTGCACGAATGGTGTCTCGAAGGCCGCGGCCTCGCGTGGCGCTCGTGGTGGGAAGTGGGCGAGGACATCGGCGCGGGGCGTCTCATGAGCGTGCTCGATGCGTTCGCTGCGCCGCCGATCGGCATTCATGCGGTATTTCCGCAGAGAAGGCATTTGCCGTTGCGTGTGCGATTGTTTCTCGATCTGCTCAAACATACGTATAACGCGACGGGGTATTGGGGGTGAGTCCCTGGAGAAACTTCGGATTCCTATGCGGGCGCAGAGCGACGGCCCGAAGCGGCGCTTCGCCGCGCACTTTCATCGAAACTTTCTCCGCTTCCATCCCCGTTACTACAATACAACCACGCACCTACACGTGACGGGGGACGCCATGTTCAAACACATACTCGTGCCGACCGACGGCTCCGAGCTATCGCAAAAGGCCATCGACGGCGCGATCGATCTCGCGCAATCCGTTGGCGCGCGCATCACGGCTTACGCGTGCCTGCCGCAATATCCGTATTCGCCTTTCGCCGATGTCGCCGTCGAGCCGCCCGACGACTTCCACGCACGCGCCGAAAACGAAGCGCGTGAGCACCTGCGCGCGGTCGAGCGCGCCGCCGAGAGCGCCGGCGTGGCCTGCACGAGCGTGACGAGCATCGATGCCGCGCCGTATATCGGCATCATCGAGGCAGCCGAGCAAAACGGCTGCGACGTGATTCTGATGGCATCGCACGGCCGCCGTGGACTCGGAAGCCTGCTTATCGGCAGTGAAACGCAGCGCGTGCTGACGCATACGAAGATTCCGGTCATCGTGTACCGCTGATGCTCAAACGAAAAGCGCACGCGATGCGCTTTCGTTTGAGCGTCGGGCCGTGGCGCATTGCTGCATGCGCCACGGCCGATGCTTCTTTTCACCGCTCTCCCTGATTCAACCTGCCTGATGCGGTATTACGCGACCTTCTTGTCGAAGAACTGCTCATCTTCGGTCGATCCGTGCAGCGCAGTCGTCGATGCGTCGCGCTCGACCGTCTGCGTCACGGCGTCGAAGTAGCCCGTGCCCACTTCGCGCTGATGCTTCACCGCCGTGAAGCCCTTGTCGGCGGCGGCGAATTCGGCCTGCTGCAACTCGACGAACGCGCTCATCTGCGAACGGGCGTAGCCGTGCGCGAGGTTGAACATCGAGTAGTTCAGCGCGTGGAAGCCCGCGAGCGTGATGAACTGGAACTTGTAGCCCATCGCGCCCAGTTCGCGCTGGAACTTGGCGATGGTCGCGTCGTCCAGATTCTTCTTCCAGTTGAACGACGGCGAGCAGTTGTACGACAGCATCTTGTCCGGGAACTGCTTGTGGATGGCTTCAGCAAACTTCTTCGCGTATTCGAGATCCGGCTTGCCGGTTTCGCACCACACGAGATCCGCGTACGGCGCGTAGGCGAGGCCGCGCGAAACCGCCTGCGCGAGACCCGGCTTCGTGCGGAAGAAGCCTTCCACGGTGCGCTCGCCGGTGAGGAACGGCTTGTCGTTGTCGTCGATGTCGGACGTGACGAGATCGGCGGCTTCGGCATCGGTGCGCGCGATGAGCAGCGTCGGCACGCCGCACACGTCCGCAGCGAGGCGCGCGGCCGACAGCTTCGCGACGTTCTCGCGCGTCGGCACGAGCACCTTGCCGCCCATGTGGCCGCACTTCTTGACCGATGCCAGTTGATCTTCGAAGTGCACGCCCGCCGCGCCGGCTTCGATCATCGCCTTCATCAGTTCGAACGCGTTGAGCACGCCGCCGAAGCCCGCTTCGGCATCGGCCACGATCGGCGCGAAGTAGTCGATATAGCCTTCGTCGCCCGGATTCTTGCCTTCCGACCATTGAATCTGATCGGCGCGCGTGAGTGTGTTGTTGATGCGCTTCACGACGAGCGGCACGGAGTTCGCCGGATACAGCGACTGGTCCGGATACATTTCGCCCGCGACGTTGGCGTCGCCGGCCACCTGCCAGCCCGACAGATAGATCGCCTTGAGGCCGGCCTTGACCTGCTGCATCGCCTGATTGCCGGTCAGCGCGCCGAGCGCGTTGACGAACGGCTCATCGTGAATCGACGCCCACAGCCTCTCGGCGCCGCGGCGTGCGAGCGTGTGTTCCGGCTGTACCGAGCCGCGCAGACGCACGACGTCATCCGCCGAGTAGCCGCGCTTGATGCCCTTCCAGCGCGGATCGGATTCCCATTGCTGCTGGAGTTGCTGAGCCTGTTGTTGGCGTGAGGTCATGGCGTTTCTCCTCGAGACTGGACTGATGTTCCTGAATGGCTTGAGCTGCGATGCGCCTGGGTGGGCGGCCTACGTTTGCTCAACTCTTATATAAGAGTCTAGGCAAACGACGATCTGCGAAACACCCCTCGGAAGGAGATTTGCGCATTATTTTTATCGCAATAAATCAATCAGATACGATCGACATACCGTATTGCGGAACGATGTTTTCTATCTTGCAACGGACGAGTTTGTGCCGCGCAGCACATCTTTTGCGACACAAAAGAACATTGCACATTGTGAAATATGGCGACGGGACGAAAAAAAAACCGATGCACAAGGCATCGGTTTTTTATCGAATCAGAGAACGGTGATCGAGACCGCTCCCTGAAAGCCGCTTAGCTGCCGCGGCGCGGGGCGCGCGGGCCGTCGTTGCGGCGTGCGCTGTAGCCGTCGCGCGAGCCGAAGCCGCCTTCGCCACGGTTGCCGCCGCGATAACCGCCGTCGCTGTTGCCACCGCGATAGCCGCCTTCGCTGTTGCCGCCACGATAGCCGCCGCCGTCACGCGAACCTGCGTTCGATTTGTTGCCATAGCCGCCCGCGTTGCCCGGACCGAAGCCCCGGCCGCTGCTGCTACCGCCGCCGTTGCCGCCGAAACGACGACCACCGCCGCCGTTGCCGCCCGGACGGCCACGACCGCCGCCGCCACCGAAACCACCCTTCGGCGGCGCCCTGCGCGGCTCGAAGCCCGCAACGACGTTCACCGGCAGCGGCGTGCGCACGAAGCGCTCGATGCGCTTCAACGCGCCCATTTCGGCGTAATGCACGAGGCTCACCGCCGTGCCGCTACGGCCGGCACGACCGGTACGGCCGATACGGTGCACGTAGTCTTCCGCGAACTTCGGCAGGTCGTAGTTGAAGACGTGCGTGATGCCGGGAATGTCGATGCCGCGCGCCGCGACATCCGTCGCGACCAGCACGCGCACACGACGCTCGCGCAACGCACGGATCGTGCGATTGCGCGCGCCTTGCGGCAGATCGCCGTGCAGCGCGGCGGATTCGAAGCCCGCGTCGGCGAGACGATTGGCGATGAGATCGGCGTCGCTCTTCGTCGCCGTGAAGACGATCGCCTGATCGAGACCGGAGTCGCGCAACAGGTGGTCGAGCAGACGATCCTTGTGATCGCGGTCATCCACATAATGCACGGCCTGCGCGATGTTGCCGTTCGCTTCGAGCTTCTGCACGATCTCGATGCGCTCCGGATCTTTCAACAGACGCCCGGTCAGCGACGTGATCTTGCTGTCGATGGTCGCGGAGAAGAGCAGCGTCTGGCGCGAGGCCGGCGTCGCGTCGACGATACGCTCGATGTCTTCGATGAAGCCCATGTCGAGCATGCGGTCGGCTTCGTCGAGCACGAGCATGTCCAGGTTCGACAGATCGATACGGCCGCGTTCGAGGTGATCGATAAGACGTCCGGGCGTCGCGACGAGAATCTCGGGGTTCTTGGCGAGCAGCATCAATTGCTGACCGTAAGCGACACCGCCGAGAATGCTGACGGTGCGCAGACGGCGCAGGTGCTTGCCGTACGTGGTCGCGGCGGTGGAAACCTGCATCGCGAGTTCGCGTGTCGGCGTGAGCACGAGCAGGCGCGGACGCGCGACCGGTTGCGGACGGCGGCCACGTGCGGCATTCGCATCACGCGGCTCGCGCGGCTGCTGCGCTTCCTGCTTTTGCAGTTGCGAGAATTTTTCGATGGCCGGCAGCATGAACGCCGCCGTCTTGCCCGAACCGGTCGGGCTGGAAACGAGCAGGTCGCGGCCGGCGAGCGCTGCGGGAATCGCGCGCTGCTGAACGGGCGTCGGGTTCTGGTAGCCCGCGGCGGTCAGCGCGGACACGATATCGGCGCAAAGGCCGAGCGATTCGAAACTGGGGCCGGCGGGCTTTTCTGCCTGCGCTGCGGGTGCGTCGGTGGCCGGGATGTCGGCGGTGGGGGCGATGCCAATGTTTGCTGCGAGATTGTCCAACGGGCTAGCGGTGAAGCTCGAAGTCATGTCGATCCTTGAAACGAGGAATAAGGCGTCGGCGCCAATCGGCATACCCAAGTCGTTGGATTCAGCGAGCGAAGAAACAGCGAGCAAATCGAAAAACGGGGGCTGCTCGCGCGAACGTGCGGCGAGCATGTTTTGTTAGAAGCTGTATCGGATACGGCAGGCTCTATCGTTCGAACATGAACGACGGGCGCTGACGTCAGCCTGATGCATGACGGGCCGCGAAACATACTGCGCGCAATAAAACCGCGCAACGGCCTAGCAGGGAGGGGACAGTTTCTAAACTGGATTGGGGCGAAACGCTACGAAGCGCCTTGCTGCGCGAGGCTTTGCCGAAGAAGCAGGCAACCCGCAGTCGAGCGCTAGCCGCAAGTATATCTGAATTTGCTGCACCGCGCCACATTTTGAAGCGTGGCCGCGCCATCGCAGGGCATCGAGGGCGCGGCGTGTCATCCGGAAGAGCGTCAGGCCGCTTCGCCTCGCTTGAGCGACTCGACGAGTTCCACGTAGCGCGCTTTCGCATCGTCGGCAGGGGTGCCTTCGAGCGCGGCCCACGCTTCGTATTTGTACTTGCCGGCGATGTCCGTGAAACCCGGCTTGTCGCCTTGCACATCGCCTACGCTCGCCTGCTTGAACAGCGCGTAGAGACGCAACAGCGTGAGATTGCCGGGACGCTCGGGCAACTGGGTCACGTCGGTCTGGGCGGCAGCGAATTGCTGATCGATGTCGGTCATGCGTTCTCCGTTCTTATCGAGATAGGACCGGACGATCTTAGCAAGCGAGGCGGGCGAGACAGGTCGAGGCTTTCCTCCAACCGAGGATGCCTACCAGACGCGATCCGGATCGCGCCGCCTGTGCGGATGGCGCGAATGCGGCGCATGTCCCGCATTACAATACCGGCTATGACACGCACCGTTTTGCTCGCCCTCGATACGTCGACAGAGTTTTGCTCCGTCGCGCTCCTGCTCGCCGACACCGCTTCCGCCGCCGTTCAACCTGCCGTCGCACCGCAATATTCAAGCGGCGACACGCGCGTCTGGTTTCGCCACGAGGCGACCGGCGCCGTTTCGAGCACACGTCTTTTGCCCGCCGTGCGCGAGCTATTCGATGACGCCGGCCTCGCGCTCGCTGATTGCGCCGCGATCGCATTCGGTGCGGGCCCCGGCTCGTTCACTGGCCTGCGCACCGCGACGGGCGTCGCGCAAGGGCTGGCGTTTGGCCTGAGCGTGCCGGTCGTGCCGGTGAGCACGCTGCTCGCCTGCGCGGAAGGCGTGCGGCTGAACGATCCGTCGGTCCCGCCGCGCGTACTCGCGGCGCTCGATGCCCGCATGGACGAGGTGTACTGGGCCGACTTCGAATTCGATGCCGTCGCAGGCGATTGGCGCACGCTGCACGGCGCCGCACTCGATGCACCCGGCGCGCTCCCGCTGCCTGACGTGCCGTTCACGCTCGCCGGCAATGCAGCGGCGGCGTTCGGCGATCGCCTGCCGGCGGTGGCCGCCGCCGCGCGTGTCGATCGTGAGGCGTTACCGCATGCTTTGCCGCTCGCGCTCATCGGCTTGCGTGCGTTGCGGGCGGGTCGCACGGTCGCGCCCGAGCACGCCGCGCCGGAATACGTGCGCGACAAGGTCGCCCAGACGACGGCGGAGCGCATGCGGGCTCGCGAGGAGGCGATTCGGTGAGCGGGGTGCTGCTGGCCGATCGGTATCTCACGCCGATGACCGAAGCCGACCTCGACGAAGTCGCCGCGGTCGAAAAGCTCGCCTACGAGTTTCCCTGGAGCCGCGGCAATTTCCAGGATTCGCTGCGTAACGGCTATTACGGCGTGTGTTTGCGCCATGTGACCGGCACGCTCATCGGTTATTGCGTGCTGATGCCTGTCGTCGACGAGATGCATCTGCTCAATCTGTGCGTCGCGCCGGCGGCGCAGCGCGCGGGCGCGGGACTCACGCTGCTGCGCGAAGCGGTGCGCATCACGCGCACGGAGAAGCTCGAAGGCGTGCTGCTCGAAGTGCGGCCGTCCAATCCACGCGCGATCCAGCTATACGAGCGCTTCGGCTTCACGGCTATCGGACGCCGCAAGAACTATTACCCCGCGCGGCATCGCTCGCGCGAGGACGCAATCGTCATGCGTCTGTCGTTTTCGAAGGAGAGTGCGCATGGCGCTCGATGAATCGTTGATTGAAGAACTGGGGATCGGGCCGGTCTGGGTGCGGCGGGGTGTCGTCTCCGTGGCGCCTGTCGAGGCGGTTGAGTCGGTTGAATCCGTTGAATCCGTTGAATCCGCCGCGCCGGAGCCGGAAGCGCCCGCGCCCGTCGAAATGCGGCAAGCGCCGAAGCCCGCCGAGCCGTCGTCGCCCGTCGTCGTGCAGCCGGAATCCGACGTACCGCCGCTGGACGCCTACGACGATCTTCCCTGGACCGACGACGCGCCCGCGCACGCCGAAGCCGCCGCCGTCGAAGCACCGAGCGACGTCCACACGCTCGACTGGGATGCGCTCGCCGAACGCGTCGCGAACTGCGAGCGCTGCCGGCTGTGCGAGCGCCGCACGAACACGGTCTTCGGCGTCGGCGATCGCGAAGCGGACTGGATGCTGATCGGCGAAGCGCCGGGCGAGAACGAGGACAAGCAGGGCGAACCGTTCGTCGGCCAGGCCGGCAAGCTGCTCGACAACATGCTGCGCGCGCTCACGCTGTCGCGTCAGTCGAACGTCTATATCGCGAACGTGATCAAGTGCCGCCCGCCCGGCAACCGCAATCCCGAACTCGATGAAGTCGCGCGCTGCGAGCCGTATCTGCAACGGCAGGTCGAGCTCGTGAAGCCGAAGGTCATCGTCGCGATGGGGCGCTTCGCCGCGCAAAGTCTCCTTAAGAACGAGGCCAGCATCGCGTCGATGCGCGGACGCGTGCACGAGTACCGCGGCGTGCCGGTCATCGTCACGTATCACCCGGCCTATCTGTTGCGCAGCCTTCAGGACAAGTCGAAGGCGTGGGCCGATCTCTGCCTCGCGCGCAACACGTATCGCGAGGCGCTCGCCGCGCTCGGCGTCGAGCAAGGAGCGCAGAAGGGCGGCGTCTGATGGCCACGCAGGCGAGCGAGCTCACGCGACTCGTCGATCGTTTCGACGACGTCACGGTCCGCGATCTCGCCTGGCTGCTTTTTGCGCCCGATCTATTGCGCGAGAGCGACGTGCCTCTCGCGCATCCGCTCGCCTCGACACAAGAGCGCGACGCAACGCTCGACTGGCTCGCGACGCTCGATGCCGCGCCGCAGCCGCTCCACGATCACGCGCGCGATCCCAAGCTCACGCGCCTCGGCATCTACGCCGAGAGCCTCATCCGATTCTTCCTCTCGCACGGACCGGCGGCGCGCCTCGTCGCGGCGAACGTGCCTTTGCGACGCCAGCGGCGCACCATCGGCGAATGCGATTTTCTGCTCGAATCGGCGAACGGCGTCCGGCTGCACTGGGAACTGGCGGTGAAGTTCTACCTGCATATCGGCGATGCCGATGCAGCCAGTGCCGTGCGTCTGTCCGACTATGTCGGCCCGAATCTCCAGGACCGCTTCGATCTGAAGCACGCGCGGCTCGTCACGCATCAGCTCGCCATGACCTCGCGCGCGGAATTCGCCGCGCTCGGCTTCGAAGGGCCGTGGCGTGCGCAGTTGTTCATCAAGGGGCGGCTCTTCTATCACGGCGTCGGCGACGCGCATGTCGAGCCGGCGCCCGAGATCGGCGCGAGTCATTTGCGCGGATGGTGGCTGACGGCGTCGGAATGGCGCGAGGCGCGGGCGAACGTATCGGACGATGCGCGCGCGTGGGTCGTGCAGCCGCGCATGGCGTGGCTCGCGTCGCGGCGTCTCGATGCGGCCGCCGCCGCGACGCTGATCGCGGAATCGGATGCGATCCGCGCGCGTCTGGAAACGACCATCGCGCCGACGATGATCGCGGCTTATGCGCGTGACGACGCGGGGAAATGGATCGAGGAATCGCGCGGTTTCATCGTGCCGGACGACTGGCCCGCGCGTGCGCGCGAGTTCGCCGCATCGGCGCCCTGATTGCCGCGCCGATTACCACCAGCGATAGAAGTGATGCACCGGACCGACGCCGTGACCGACGTCGAGCCGCACGCTCGCCTCGATCGCGCCGGTCAGATAGCGCTTTGCTTCGGCCGTCGCGCTCGCGAGATCACCGGTTTGCGGGATCAGCGCGGCGATCGCCGACGACAACGTGCAGCCCGTGCCGTGCGTATTCTTGAGCGGCACGCGCGCGCCGCCGAGCCTGAGCGAACCGCTCGCCTCGATGAGCCAGTCGGGACTGTCGGATGACGCGAGATGGCCGCCCTTCATCAGCACGGCCTGCGCGCCGAGCGCGCGCAATGCGTCGCCCTGACGGACCATCGCGTCTTCATCGACGGCGCTTTCGACGCCGAGCAGCGCGGCCGCTTCCGGCAGATTCGGCGTGACGAGCGTCGCGAGCGGCAGCAGTTCGTCGCGCAGCGCGGCGACCGCGTCCGGCGCGAGCAGCGCGTGATTGCTCTTCGAGATCATCACGGTATCGAGCACAACATGCTTGGGCCGATGACGCTTCAGCGCATCGGCGACCGCGCGTACGATGCCCGCGTTCGCCAGCATGCCGATCTTCACGGCATCGATGCGAATGTCGTCGAACACAGCGTCGAGTTGCGCGGTGATGAACGCCGGTTCCGGCGCATGGACCGCCGTGACGCCGCGCGTGTTCTGCGCGGTAAGCGCCGTGACGACGCTCGCGCCGTACGCGCCGAGCGCGGAGAAGGCCTTCAGATCGGCCTGGATGCCCGCGCCGCCGCCCGAGTCGGAGCCTGCGATCGTGAGCACGTTGGGAATGGTTTTCGTGGCGGACATATCGAGATCAGATTCGGGCGCGCAGGACGGTGGCACGCAATGCCGCGGCGGCTTCGCGCGGGTCGGCGGCCTTGCAGATGGCCGAGACCACGGCGAGACCGGCGGGCTTCGCGCGCATCACGTCGGCGGCGTTATGCGCCTGGATGCCGCCGATCGCCACGGTCGGCAAGCGCGCGGCGGCGCAGATTTCAGCGAGGCCGTCGATGCCACAAGGCGTGGAGGCGTCGGTTTTCGTCGGCGTCGCGTACACCGGTCCCGCGCCGAGATAGTCGATGACGCCCGCGAGCTTTTGCGCGTCCGCGGTTTCATCGAGATTCGATACCGACAAACCGATTAGCGCATCCGGCCCGAGCAACCGACGCGCGGCATCGGCGGGAAGATCGCGTTGCCCGATATGCACGCCATCGGCGCCGACGGCCAGCGCGACATCGACATGATCGTTGATGACGAACGGCACGTTGTGCGCGCGCGTGATCGGCAACACCGCGCGCGCGAGGTCGAACCACGCGCGCTTGTGCCATTCGGGTGCGCGCAGTTGCACGATGGTCGCGCCGCCTTCGAGCGCGGCGCGCGCGACGGCGATCGTGGCATCGTGGCCGCCGCACTGCACGGGATCGAGCACGAGATAGAGCGAGAGATCGAACGAAGCGCGCATGATCATCCGGAAACGATATCGCGCTGCACGAGCGTTTTCTCGAACGCTTCGGCATCGAGCGAGGCGAGCCGGTCCAGATACGCGACGGCAAAGCTGCCGGGCAGGGCCGCGTCGCGCGCGGCGAGTTCGCCCGCGATGGTCGAATACGCGATCGCGGCGACCGTCGCGGCCCAGAACTCGTCGCGATCCGATGCCGTGCCGACGAACGCCGCGACCGTCGCGGAGAGCGCGCAGCCGACGCCCGTCACGCGCGTCATCAGCGGCGAGCCGTTCGACAGCGCGATCACGCGGCGGCCATCGGTCACGTAATCGGTCTGGCCCGTCACCGCGACCACGGCCTGCGTCTTCAGCGCGAGGACTTGCGCGGCATCGAGCGCGGCATCGGTGGCGGCGGTGCTGTCGACACCGCGCCCGCTCGCGGCGCCGCCCGACAGGCTGATGATCTCCGACGCGTTGCCGCGAATCACCGCGGGCTTCGAATCGAGCAGATCGAGCGCGAACTCCGTGCGGAACGCGAGCGGACCGACCGCGACCGGATCGAGCACCCACGGCTTGCCCGCGCCGTTGGCGGCCTCGACGGCGGCGCGGATCGCGCGGCTCTGCGGCACGTCGAGCGTGCCGAGATTGACCGACAGCGCATTGGCGATGGGCGCGAACTCGCCGACTTCCTCGCGCGCGACAACCATTGCCGGCGCGGCGCCGATCGCGAGCAGCACGTTCGCGGTGAAGTTCGTGACGACGAGATTCGTCAGGCAGTGCACGAGCGGCGCGCGTTCGCGCACGCGATTGACGAACGAGAAGAGGTCGGCGGCGAGCATGATGGAGTCGATCGAAATGAAGGCGCGCGACGTCTCAGTGCCGCGCTTCGCCGATCAGCGCGACCGAATCGAACGCGCGCTGATTGGCCTGATGCCGCCGCATCACGAAGTACATCATCAGGCAGACGAACGAGCCGAACAGCACGATGACGAACTGGATCGGCATGTCGAGCCACACGAGCACCGCGTAGAGGCACAGCATGACGAGCACCGAGAGGTTCTCGTTGAAGTTCTGCACGGCGATGGAATGTCCGGCGGAAAGCAGCACGTGTCCGCGATGCTGGAGCAGCGCGTTCATCGGCACGACGAAAAAGCCCGACAGGCCGCCGACGATCATCAGGAACAGATACGCGACGAGCAGATAGCCGGGGAAGTGCATCTTGCCGAAGTAGATGCCCCAATGCGCGGGAAAGAGGTGGCGCGTGTAGAAGGCCATCAGCATGACGGCGAGGCCCATGATGATGCCCACAGGCAGCACGCTCAACGAGCGCTTGAGCGGCACGCGCGCGGCCGCGAGCACCGCGCCCACCGCGACGCCGACCGCGATCACCGCCTGCAGGATCGCCGCCTGGGAAAGCGTCATGCCGAGCGACACTTCGGCCCATTTCAGCACGATGAATTGCAGCGTCGCGCCCGCGCCCCAGAAGAGCGTCGTGACGGCGAGCGAGATCTGGCCGAGCTTGTCGCGCCACAGCACGAGAAAACAGTCGGCGAAATCGGTGATGAGCTTGAGCGGCCGCGTTTCCTGCTTCGGATAGCGTGCGCCGGTGTCGGGAATGCGCAGGTTGAACATCGCGGCGACGATGTACATCAGCACGATCACGAGCATCGCGGCTTCGGCGGGCGTGTGGATGCGCGGAATGTTCAGCGACAACAGGTGACTCGCGATATGCGGGCTGATGAGCGCGCCGCCCATCACGGTGCCGAGAATGATCGAGCCGACGGTCGTGCCTTCGATCCAGCCGTTCGCGGCGACGAGTCGGTCGGCTGGCAGGAGTTCGGTGAGAATGCCGTACTTCGCCGGCGAATACGCGGCGGCGCCGAAGCCGACGATGCCATACGCGAGCAGCGGATGCGCGCCGAAGAGCATGGTCAGGCAACCGACGACCTTGATCGTGTTGGTCACGAACATCACGTGGCCCTTGGGCCGGGAATCCGCGAAAGCACCGACGAAAGCCGCGAGAATCACATACGACAGGACGAAGAACAGCTTGAGCAACGGCGTCATCCAGTTCGGCGCGTGAAGGTCTTTCAGCAGTGCAATGGCAGCGATCAGTAGAGCGTTGTCGGCCAGCGAAGAGAAAAACTGCGCGGCCATGATGGTGTAAAAACCTTTTTTCATCTGATCCGAAGCTTTCCTCACTGCGGGTGATCCGCCCCGGGCGCCTGTCATGCGCTCGGGCTTATGCCTTTCGAAATGGGTTGTGCGCACGGCTTTATAACACGAAAATAGGCGCATTCTGACTAGCAGTAATCTCGATCGCGCGAGAAATGACACGTTCGTGCCTGAGATTCCTCATAAGATACTGATTCGCAAGGTGTCCCGGTCGGAGCAGCGCGACGCGTCCCGCTGTCGTATGCTCACCTTTTGGACCGCACTCACTGCAATTCCACCAAACGCTCATGCCTCGCCCCCTTTCTGCAACGATCCACACCGCCGCACTCGCCAACAACCTCGCCATTGCACGCAAGTACGCGCCGAAATCCAAGATCTGGGCCGTCGTCAAGGCCAATGCGTATGGCCACGGACTCGCGCGAGCGTTCCCCGGCTTGCGCGCAACAGACGGCTTTGGCCTTCTCGACCTCGAAGAAGCCGCGAAGTTGCGTGAATTGGGCTGGGCGGGACCGATTCTTTTGCTGGAAGGCTTTTTCCGGCCGACCGACATCGACGTGATCGACCGCTACAGCCTGACTACGGCCGTGCACTGCGACGAGCAGTTGCGCATGCTGGAAATGGCGCGCCTCTCGAAGCCCATCAACATCCAGCTGAAGATGAACAGCGGCATGAACCGCCTCGGCTACACGCCGGAAAAGTTCCGTACCGCGTGGGAGCGGGCGCGCGCCGTGCAGGGCATCGGTCAGATCACGCTCATGACCCATTTTTCCGATGCCGACGCCCCGCGCGGCATCGCGCATCAACTCGAGGCGTTCGAGCGCGGCGCGGAAGGCATTTCGGGCGCGCGCAGCCTCGCCAATTCGGCGGCGGTGCTGTGGCACCCGGGCGCGCATGTCGACTGGGTGCGGCCGGGCATCATGCTGTACGGCGCGTCACCGTCGGGCGTGACCGCCGATATCGCCGGCACCGGGCTCAAGCCCGCGATGACGTTCCAGTCCGAGCTGATCGCCGTGCAGACGGTCGATGCGGGAAGCAGCATCGGCTATGGCTCGACGTATACGGCGGGCACATCGATGCGCGTCGGCGTGGTCGCGTGCGGCTACGCGGACGGCTATCCGCGCGTGGCGCCGGAAGGCACGCCGGTGATCGTCGATGGCGTGAGGACGAAACTCGTCGGCCGCGTATCGATGGACATGCTGACCGTCGACCTCACGCCGTGCCCGGGTGCGGGCATCGGTTCGCGCGTCGAACTGTGGGGCGCGAATCTGCCGATTGACGACGTCGCCAGCGCGGCGGGCACCATCGGCTATGAACTCATGTGCGCGATCGCGCAGCGCGTGCCGGTGCGCGCGGAATAACTCTTTCAGCGTCAACGACGCAATTCGAAGCAAGGCTCTGTGTGGCGAAAGCAGCAAAAGCAAAAACGCTCTATACGTGTAGCGAATGCGGCGGACAGTCGCCGAAATGGACGGGCCAGTGCGCCGCGTGCGGGGCGTGGAACACGCTGGTGGAATCGGTGGAGCAAGCGGCGTCGGCGCATCGCTTTCAGGCGCTCGCGAAGAGTTCGCCTGTGCGCAAGCTCGCTGAAATCGAGGCGTCGGACGTGCCGCGCTTCACGACCGGCGTCGGCGAGTTCGACCGCGTTCTGGGCGGCGGTCTGGTGCCGGGCGGCGTGGTGCTGATCGGCGGCGATCCGGGCATCGGCAAATCGACGCTGCTGTTGCAATCGCTCGCGGAAATCGCCCGCGAGCGCCCCGCGCTCTACGTGAGCGGCGAGGAATCCGGCGCGCAGATCGCGTTGCGCGCGCAGCGGCTCGGGTTGATCGGCGAAGCGAGCGCGGTCGGCGATCTTGGATTGCTGGCGGAAATCCAGCTCGAAAAAATTCAGGCGACCATCGACGAGCAACGGCCCGAAGTCGCGGTGATCGACTCCATTCAGACCATCTACTCGGAAGCGCTGACGTCCGCGCCCGGCTCGGTCGCGCAGGTGCGCGAGTGCGCGGCGCAACTGACGCGCATCGCCAAGCAGACGGGCACGTCGATCATCATGGTCGGGCACGTGACGAAGGAGGGCAGTCTCGCGGGGCCGCGCGTGCTCGAACATATCGTCGATACCGTGCTGTATTTCGAGGGCGACACGCATTCGTCGTTCAGGCTCGTGCGCGCGTTCAAGAATCGCTTCGGCGCGGTCAACGAGCTCGGCGTCTTCGCGATGACGGAGAAGGGCTTGCGCGGCGTGGCGAATCCGTCGGCGCTGTTCCTGTCGCAACACGAGCAGAGCGTGCCGGGTTCGTGCGTGCTCGTGACCCAGGAAGGCTCGCGGCCGCTTCTGGTCGAGGTGCAGGCGCTCGTCGATACGGCGCACGTGCCCAATCCGCGCCGGCTCGCGGTCGGTCTGGAGCAGAACCGGCTCGCGCTGTTGCTGGCCGTGTTGCACAGGCACGCGGGCATCGCGTGTTTCGATCAGGACGTGTTCCTGAACGCGGTCGGCGGCGTGAAGATCACCGAGCCCGCCGCCGATCTGGCCGTGCTGCTCGCCATTCACTCGTCGATGCGCAACAAGCCGCTGCCCAAGGGCCTCATCACGTTCGGCGAAGTGGGGCTGGCCGGTGAAATCCGGCCCTCGCCGCGCGGTCAGGATCGTCTGAAGGAAGCCGCCAAGCTCGGCTTCTCGATTGCGCTGATTCCGAAGGCGAACGCGCCGAAACAGGCGATCGACGGCCTGAAGGTGATCGCGGTGGACCGCATCGAGGAAGCAATCGACCGCGTTCGCGATCTCGAATGACGAAGTGATCGGGCCCTTCGTAACGGGGCGTAAGAATCTGGTTGCTCTATGTAACCCAAGCGAGGCGCGGTTTTTCTATCCTTACGGGGCTACGGACCTGGCCAACTTTGCTCGAGGCAGTTCAAAAGGCGAAGGGGCTGGAAGGATCGAGAGGACCACGCATTGAAACACTCAAAATCAACCCGGCTGAAGCCCGCGTTCCATCTGCGCGGATGCCGCGTCTCGGCGCCGCTTCAGCAGCCTTGGGGCAGCGGTTGCCGGATCGTCGAATGGATCGACGAGCAAGGGCAGATCTCGCGCCGCGTCGTCGCGGCCGATATCACCGAGGATCAGGTCGTCGCGACCATTCGCCAGCATGTGACGGGCCGCAAGCACGTGCTCGTCGACGACGAGCACCAGCCGCGCCAGGTTCTGCCCCGGCGTTAGGCTTCCCGAAAGAGCGGATGCGCTGCCGCTTCGGCGGGCGTGAGCACGGGCGCAACGCAGCAGTCGAGCGGTTCCAGCAGCGTCATCCATTCGTCGCGCGTGCGCTCACGAAAGCGCGCGGCAAGCTGCGCCGACAATTCCGCCGCGTCCGCTCCGCCGATCGCCTGTCCGAGACTCCAGTGCCGCGTCGCCCAGTCGGGACGGCCGAGCGCCTCGCACAAGGTCTGCCAGAACTTCAGTTCCAGTGCGCCGACCGCGACGAAGCGGTCATCGCGCGTGCGATACACGTCGTAGCAGGGCACGCCGCCGTTCAGGAGGCCTGCTCCGGCCCGCGTCCCCGCTTCGTTGGCATTGGCGAGCGCGATATGCGCCATCACGTTGTGCGCGTGCGTCGCGTGCGTCATCGAGACATTCAGGCAGCGGCCTTCGCCGCCGCGTGCGACATGCCACGCCGCCGCGAGTATTTCCATGACGGCCGAGAGCGCGCCGCCGAGCAGATCCGCCAACTGAAAGTTCGGCGCGACAGGCGTGCCGTCACGCGTCGCGAGCTGATCGAGCACGCCCGCATACGCGATGTAGTTCAGGTCGTGACCGGCCTTGTGCGCAAACGGGCCGTCGCTGCCGAAGCCCGTGATCGCGCAGTAGACGATCTTCGGATTCGCGTCGCGCAACACGTCATAGCCGACGCCCAGCCGCGCCATCACCGAAGGGCGGAAGCTTTCGACCAGAACATCCGCGTCGCGCGCGAGCTCGATCAGCTTCGCGCGGCCTTCGTCCGTTTTGAGATCGAGCGTGAGTTGCCGCTTGCCGCGATTGACGATGCGATAGAACGCGCTCGGCGTGTCGTTTTGCCGGTCGGCTTCGGTTTGCAGCATCGTGCGCGCGTAGTCGCCTTCGCCGGGCGGCTCGATCTTGAGCACGTCGGCGCCGAGCTCGGCGAGCCGCAAGGTGGCGACGGGACCCGGGAGAAGCCGCGTCAGATCGAGCACGCGCAGGCCGGTAAGAGAAGGCGTCAAGTCGTCGATCTCCGGTTATGAGCCGATCTGCTCCAGTTCCTCGTGCGTTTCGAGCCACTCCATTTCGAGCGTTTCGAGGCGCGCATTGACTTCGCCCTGACGGCGGATCGTCTCGGTGAGTTTCGTTTTCATCGCGGCTTCGTAACTCGCGGGCTCGGCGACGAACGCATCGAGCTGCGTCTTCTCCGCGTTGAGCTTTTCCATCTCCTTCTCGATCTTCGCGATGCGCGATTGCAGCGGCTTCCTCAGATGCGCAAACTTTTGCCGCTCCTGAGCTTCCTGCCGGCGCTGCTCCTTGCGATTGAGCCCGCTGTCCTGCGCGTCGCCCGCTGCCGCGCCGCCCGCTTCCTTCGCCGCCGCGCGCGTCTCGGCGGCGTGTTGCAGGAGCCAGTCGCGGTAATCGTCGAGATCGCCGTCGAAAGGATTCAGACGATGCTTCGCGACGAGCATGAAGGTATCGGTGGTCGCGCGCAGCAGATGCCGGTCGTGCGACACGAGAATCAGCGTGCCCTCGAACTGCGCGAGCGCCATGGTCAGCGCGTGGCGCGTTTCGAGGTCGAGGTGGTTGGTCGGCTCGTCGAGCAGCAGCAGATTCGGCTTCTGCCAGATGATGAGCGCCAGCGCGAGCCGCGCCTTCTCGCCGCCCGAGAAGGGCGCGATTTTCGCCGTCGCCATCTCGCCGGAAAAGTTGAAGCTGCCGAGGAAATCGCGCAGTTCCTGCTCGCGCGTGTCGGGCGCGAGGCGCGCGAGATGCTGAATCGCGGAATCGTCGGGGCGCAGGGTTTCGAGCTGATGCTGCGCGAAATAGCCGATTTGCAGGCCTTTGCCCTGTCGCACGTCGCCGGAAAGCGGTTCGAGCGTCTGCGCGAGCGTCTTGATGAGCGTGGACTTGCCCTGGCCGTTCGCGCCGAGCAAGCCGATGCGCTGGCCGTTCTGGATCGACAGCGTCACGCCCTCGACGATCGGAATCTCGCCGCCCGCGTCGTTGTGATAGCCGCAGCGCACGCTCTCCATGACCATCATCGGATTGGGCGCGGCATCGGGCTCGCGGAATTCGAACGTGAAGGGCGAACTCGCATGCGCGGGCGCGATGAGCTCCATCTTCTCCAGCGCCTTCACGCGGCTTTGCGCCTGCTTCGCCTTGGTTGCCTTGGCCTTGAAACGGTTGATAAAGCTTTGCAGATGCTCGACGGTCTTCTGCTGCTTTTCATACGCGCTTTGCTGCAACGCGATCTGCTGCGCGCGCAGCACTTCGAACTGGCTGTAGTTGCCGCCGTAACGCTTCACCTGACGATTCTCCAGATGCAGCGTGACATTGCAGACCGAATCGAGAAACTCGCGGTCGTGCGATATGACGACGAGCGTGCCCGGATAGCGCCCGAGCCAGTCTTCCAGCCAGACGATGGCGTCCAGGTCAAGGTGGTTGGTCGGTTCGTCGAGGAGCAGCAGGTCGGACGGGCACATCAGCGCCTGCGCGAGATTCAGCCGCATGCGCCAGCCGCCCGAGAAGCTCGTTACCGGCTCTCGCGTCTGCTCGAGCGTGAAGCCGAGGCCGAGCAGAAGCGTTTCGGCGCGCGCGGGCGCGGTGTAGCCGTCGGCGTCGGCGAAGGCGGCGTGGGCTTCGGCTTCGGCGGCGCCTTCGTGCGCGGCTGAGGCCGCCGCGATACGCGCCTCGATGTCGCGCAGATGCGTGTCGCCGTCGAGCGTGTAATCGAGCGCGCTGCGGACCACCGCGGGCGTTTCCTGCGCGACATGCGCGATGCGCCACGACGGCGGCATCGAAAAATCGCCGCCGTCCGCGTGCAGCTCGCCGCGCAGCACGGAAAAGAGCGTGGACTTGCCCGCGCCGTTCGCGCCGACGAGACCGGCTTTCTCGCCCGGGTTGAGCGTGAAGCTCGTGTCTTCGAAGAGCGGCTTGGTGCCGCGGGACAAGCTGAACTGATTGAAACGGATCACGTCGGAGGGGCGGCGAAGGGGCGCGGCTTTTGAGGGAAAGCGCTATTTTAGACCGGACCGCCTGCGAGGCAGGGGTCGGCCGTTCGGCCAATGGCAGACGAACGCGCGCCGGGTTAGCATCGCCTATCTCTCATCGACTTCATTTCGCGGAGCACGCCATGAGCGCAGCCAACGAAGGCATCTACGGCTTCACGGCCGAAACACTCGACGGCTCGACCGTCGGTCTCGACACCTACCGCGACAAGGTGCTGCTCATCGTGAATACGGCGAGCGAATGCGGTTTCACGCCGCAGTACAAGGGTTTGCAGGAGATCTACCAGCAATTCTCGGCGCGCGGTTTCGAGGTTCTCGGTTTCCCGTGCAACCAGTTCGGCAAGCAGGAACCGGGCGACGCCGGGCAGATCGGCGCTTTCTGCGAGAAGAACTACGGCGTCACGTTTCCGATGTTCGCCAAGATCGAGGTGAACGGCGCGAACGCGCATCCGCTCTACAAATACCTGAAGGACAAGGAGCCGGGCCTGCTCGGCATCGAGGCGATCAAATGGAACTTCACGAAGTTTCTCGTCGATCGCAAGGGAAGTGTCATCAAGCGTTATGCGCCGCAAACGAAACCGGAGTCGATCACCGAGGACATCGAGAAGCTGCTCTGAGCGTCGGGCGCGCTCACAGGATCGGCGAGAAAAGGCGCGCAACGTGCATCGCCATGCGCCGCCAGAACGCCTTGCCGCGATAGTCGTCGCTGTCGATCTCGAAGGATTCCGCGAAGTCCGCGAGCAGCATCGATTCGACCTGGCTCGCGAACGCGCGATCGACCGTCAGCACCGTGATCTCGAAGTTCAGGCGAAACGACCGGTTGTCGAGATTCGCGCTGCCGATCGAAGCGGCGATGTCGTCGACGAGCACGACCTTCTGATGCAGAAAGCCCGGCTGGTAGCGAAAGATGCGCACGCCCGCCTGGACGAGATCGTACGCATAAAGCCGTGACGCCGCGAACACCACGCGATGATCGCGCCGGCTCGGAATCAGGATGCGCACGTCCACGCCGCGCATCACCGCGAGCCTCAACGCCGAGAACACGGCTTCGTCGGGAATCAGATAGGGCGACGTGATCCAGATACGTTCGCGGGCCGCGTTGATCGCCTCGACGAAAAAGAGCGAGCAGGTTTCCTGTTTGTCGGCGGGGCCGCTCGACAGCACCATGCAGTGCATGTTTCCGTCCGAATGCGGCGCGGGGCCGAGTTCGGGCAAGCGCTGCGTCGCCCAGTACCAGTCTTCGGTGAACACGAACTGGATGCTCGCGACCGCCGGACCGCGCACTTCCACGTGCGTGTCCCGCCACGGCGAAAGCCGCGGATTGCCGCCGAGATATTCGACGCCCACGTTATGCCCGCCGACGAACGCGCACTTGCCGTCGACCACGACGATCTTCCGATGATTGCGGAAGTTGATCTGAAAGCGATGCACGAACTTGCGCGTGGCCGCGAACGGATGCGCCTCGACGCCGCCCGCGCGCAACGCGTTCACGTAGCGATGCGGCAGGTCGAAGCTGCCGATGCTGTCGTAAAGGAAGTACACGCGCACGCCCGCCTGGGCCTTTTTGATGAGCGCGTCCTTGAGTTTGTCGCCGAGTTCGTCGGCGCGCACGATGAAGAACTGCACGACGACATAGCGTTCTGCCGCGGCGATCGCTTCGAGGATCGCGTTGAAGGTGGCGTCGCCATTGATAAGCACGCGCGCCGAGTTGCCGCGCAGGAACGGCATGCCGGAGAGCCGCTGCAACGTGCGGATAGTCGGATTGCCGAGATAGGCCGCCGGTCCCGGCGCGATCTCGCCGCGCGCGCCGCTGGCATCGACGAGCGCTGCCGTTTCGGGCGCATCGCTGCGTGCGCCCGAGTCCCATTCAGCGGGTTTCGAGCGGCTGCGCAGGATTTCGATTTCCAGCCGCCGCTCGTCGATATAGCCCGCGAACTTGCTGCGGCCGAGAAAGAGGTAGGGAATCAGCGTGAAGTAAGGCATCGCGACGAGCGACACCGCCCACGCCACCGCGCCTTGCGACGTGCGAGTGTTGATGACGGCATGGATCGCGGCGATCACGCCGAGGACATGCGCGGCCATCACGAGCGTGCCGAGGTGTAGCCAGTCGGATGCTTGCATAGGCGCGAGAGGGAGCGAAGTGCTTCGCTAATGGCGATTTGCCATCTTACCCAACCCTTCCGCGCGAAGTGTTGGCGAACGTTGCCGCGTGCGTCGCCGCAACGTTCTGTCAGGCAGAGGGTTTACGCCGGGAGATCGGCGGCCTGGATCAGGAACACGTTGTCGTCGCCGGCGCTGGTCGAGAGCCAGACGAGATCGAGGCCGCCGAGTGCGGCTTCGACGTTCGGCCGCTCGTTGCCGATTTCGACGACGAGCACGCCGTCCTCGGTCAGCCAGTTGCGCGCGTCGCGCACGATGCGCCGCACGACGTCCATGCCGTCCGCGCCGCCCGCGAGCGCGAGTTCGGGCTCGTGGCGGTACTCTTCCGGCAGCGCCTGCATCGCCTGTGCGTTGACGTAGGGCGGGTTGGTGATGATCACCTCGTAGCGCGCGGACGGCAGCGGCGCGTACAGGTCGCCTTCGTAGAGACTCACGCGCTCGCCGAGTCCGTATTCGTCGACGTTGCGGCGCGCGACCGCGATCGCATCGGCGGAGATGTCGACGGCATCGACATCGGCGTTCTCGAAGGCCTGCGCCGCGAGAATCGCAAGACACCCCGAGCCGGTGCACAGTTCGAGCACGCGCGTGACCTGATCCGGATCGGCGACATACGGCTGCAAGCCGTCCTGCAGCAGTTCGCCGATGAACGAGCGCGGCACGATCACGCGCTCGTCGACATAGAAGCGGCGGCCGTGCATCCAGGCTTCCTGCGTGATGTACGCGGCGGGAATGCGTTCCTTCGCGCGGCGCTCGATCACTTTCATGACGGCGTCGATTTCCTCGTCGAGCAGGCGCGCGTCGAGGAACGGGTCGAGCGTGTCGAGCGGCAGATGCAGCGTATGCAGGATCAGATACGCGGCTTCGTCGTAGGCATTGGCCGAGCCGTGGCCGAACGACAGGCCTGCTTCGGTGAAGCGCGAGACGCCGAAGCGCAGCAGGTCGCGCACGGTGGTGAAGGGCAGCGCCATCGAAGGCTCCTTTTTATTGTGTGAGATTGAATTCAGGCAATCAGTGCTTCGAGCACGCGCCGGTACACGTTCTTCAACGGCTCGATGAAGCGCACTTCGACATGCTCGTCGATCTTGTGAATCGTGCCGTTGGGCGGGCCGAACTCCACGACCTGATCGCAGATGCGCGCGATGAAGCGTCCATCGGAGGTGCCGCCCGTGGTAGACAGTTCGGTGCGCACGCCGGTTTCATCGGCGATGGCTTTTTCGAGCGCCTCCGACAGCGCGCCGCGCGGCGTGAGAAAGGGCAGGCCGCTCACGATCCATGTCAGATCGTAGTTGAGGCCGTGCCGGTCGAGAATCGCGTGCACGCGGCTTTGCAGGCTTTCGACCGTGCTCGCCGTCGAGAAGCGGAAGTTGAACATCAGTTCGGCGTGGCCGGGAATGATGTTGGTCGCGCCGGTGCCGGAGTGCAGGTTCGACACTTGCCAGGTGGTCGGCGGGAAGTATTCGTTGCCGTCGTCCCAGCGCTCGGCGACGAGTTCTGCGAGCGCGGGCGCGAGCAGATGCACCGGATTCTTAGCGAGATGCGGATACGCAATGTGTCCCTGCACGCCCTTGACGACGAGCTTGCCCGTCATCGAGCCGCGCCGGCCGTTCTTGACCATGTCGCCGAGCGTGGCGTTCGATGTCGGCTCGCCGACGATGCAGTAGTCGAGCCGTATGCCGCGCGCCTGCAACGCTTCGACGACCTTGATCGTGCCGTCGGTCGCGGGGCCTTCTTCATCGCTCGTGATGAGAAACGCGAGCGTGCCGCGATGCTCCGGATGCTTTGCGACGAACTCTTCGCTCGACACGACGAACGCCGCGAGCGACGCCTTCATGTCCGCCGCGCCACGGCCGAAAAGCTTGCCGTCGCGGTGAGTGGGCGTGAAGGGCGGCGAGGTCCATTGTTCGAGCGGGCCGGTCGGCACGACATCGGTGTGGCCGGCGAACGCGAGCAATCTGGCCGAAGCGTCCGTCCCGCGCTTCACGGCCCACAGGTTGGTGACGCCGCCCGATTCGATCGTTTCACATTCGAAGCCGATCGCCGCAAGCCGCTCGATCATGAGCGCCTGACAAGCCTGATCGTCGGGCGTGACGGATGCGCGTTCGATCAGCGCTTCGGTGAGGGAGAGGGTGCCGGACATGGTCGTATTGAATCGATACGATAAAAAAATGCCGGCGCGCAGGCCGGCACTCGTAGCAATCTTGCGATGACCGTCGAGTTCACAGTCATCGCGTTCACTTCAGGCGAAGAGCGTTTCGTACTGCTCGGCGGAAAATCCGAGCGTCTTCACGCGCCCGTTCACGACGACGACCGGCCGCTTGATGATCGACGGCTTGTGGATCATCAGCGCGATCGCGCCGCCGGTCGTATCGGCTTCGGCCTTGTGCACGTCGGACAAGCCGCGCCACGTCGTGCCGCGCTTGTTGATGAGCTGGTCGAGCGGCACGTCCTTCAGCCAGTCCTGGATCAGCGCGTTCGACACGCCAGCCTTCTTGAAGTCGTGAAACTCGAACGGCACGCCGTGCTCTTCCAGCCACACGCGCGCTTTCTTCACGGTGTCGCAATTCGGGATGCCGTAGACGACCGTGGTCGGGGTCGAGCCGCGCGCCACGATCAGTCGCCTCGCAGCAGTTCGTTCAGGCCGACCTTCGCGCGCGTCTTGGCATCGACCTTCTTGACGATCACCGCGCAGTACAGGCTGTGCGAGCCGTCCTTCGAAGGCAGATTGCCCGCCACGACGACCGAGCCCGCCGGAATGCGGCCGTAGCTGACTTCGCCGGTTTCGCGGTCGTAGATCTTGGTCGACTGGCCGAGATACACGCCCATCGAAATGACGGAATTTTCTTCGACGATCACGCCTTCCACCACTTCCGAACGCGCGCCGATGAAGCAGTTGTCCTCGATGATGACCGGGTTCGCCTGCAGCGGCTCCAGCACGCCGCCGATGCCCACGCCGCCCGACAGATGCACGTTCTTGCCGATCTGCGCGCACGAGCCGACGGTGGCCCATGTGTCCACCATCGTGCCTTCATCGACATACGCGCCGATGTTCGTGTACGACGGCATCAGCACGACGTTCTTCGCGATGAACGAGCCGCGGCGCGCGATGGCCGGCGGCACGACGCGAAAGCCGCCCGCCGCGAAGTCTTCGGCCGTGTAGCTGGCGAACTTCGAGGGCACCTTGTCGTAGAACTGGGAGTAGCCGCCCGCGGGCATCGGCGCGTTGTCTTCCAGGCGGAACGACAGCAGCACGGCTTTCTTCAGCCACTGATTCACGATCCAGTCGCCGTCGCGCTTCTCGGCAACGCGCATCTGGCCTTTGTCGAGCTGCTCGATGGCGTGCGCGACGGCTTCGCGGACTTCGGCGGGCGCGGCCTTGGGCGACAGCTCGGCGCGGTTTTCCCAGGCGGTATCGATGATGCTCTGAAGTTGTTGCGACATAGTGGTATCAAGGATGGAGGATTGGACCGGCTGCGCTCAACGTAAGTCAGGACTTGAGCGAGCGGCAGAATTCGACGATGCGGCGGGCTCCTTCGACACATTCCGCGGTTTCGGCCACGAGCGCGATACGCACGAAACCTTCACCGGGATTCGTACCGTGCGCGGAGCGAGCGAGAAAAGAGCCCGGCAGAACCGTCACATTATAGTCGGCGTACAGGCGCGCCGCGAACTCGGTATCCGTGAGCCCGGTGCCCGAAACGTTCGCCCAGAGGTAGAACGCGGCGTCGGGCAGGCGCACGTCGAGTACGTCGGCGAGCATCGGCGTGACTGTCTGGAATTTTTTCAGATACTTCGCGCGGTTGTCGCGCACGTGCGTTTCATCCTGCCACGCGACGACGCTCGCGCGTTGAAATACCGTCGACAGCGCCGCGCCGTGATACGTGCGATAGAGCAGGAAATCCTTCAGGACCGACGCATCGCCCGCGACGAAACCCGAGCGCATGCCGGGCACGTTCGAGCGCTTCGACAGGCTCGACAACATGACGAGGCGATCGAAACAGCGATCGAGCAGCCGCGCCGCTTCGAGGCCGCCGAGCGGCGGATGGCCTTCGTCGAAATAGATTTCCGAATAGCACTCGTCCGACGCGATCACGAAGCCGTGTTTGTCCGACAGCGCGAAAAGCTCGCGCCAGTTGTCGAGCGTGAGCACCGCGCCCGTCGGATTGCCCGGCGAGCATACGTACAGCAGTTGCGTGCGCGCCCAGATGTGATCGGGCACCGCGGAATAGTCGCACGCGAAGTTGCGCGCCGGATCGCTGTTCAAGAAGTACGGCTCGGCGCCCGCGAGCAAGGCCGCGCCTTCGTAGATTTGATAGAACGGGTTCGGACAGAGTACGATGGGCGGTTCGGCGGCGCTGGCCGTGCGGCTGTCGATCACGGTCTGCGCGAGCGCGAAGAGCGCTTCTCGCGAGCCGGACACGGGCAGCACCTGCGTCGCCGCATCGATCGATGCGAGGCCGTAGCGCTGCATCACCCACGCCGCGATCGCCGCGCGCAACGGCTCGCTGCCGAGCGTCGCCGGGTACGACGCGAGGCCGTCGAGCGAATCGATCACGGCGTCGCGGATCAGCGCGGGCGTCGGATGCTTCGGCTCGCCGATGCCGAAGCTGATCGGCGTGAATCCCGCGCGCGGCTCGATGCCCTTGAAGAGCGCGCGAAGCTTTTCGAACGGATAAGGCTGAAGTTTCTTGAGAAGTGGATTCACGGCGTGACCGGTAAGCAGTGAGCGATGCGCGCGAGGCAAATAGCGCCTGCGAGCGCGGCATCGGAAGACATCGAACGGACGCGAAGCAAGCCTGGGATTATAGCGCGCGGCCTTGGCCCGGAAACGGACAGCGGCGCGCGACACGAAGGACGACAGTACGAATGACCGTAACAAAAACAGATGAGGCGCTGGCATGACCCGCGGCCTCAGCAATGCATGGCCGACGCTCGCGATCATGCTGGGCGCGTCGGTGTGGGGTCTCGTCTGGTATCCGATGCGCATGCTCGCCGCGATGGGCCTCTCCGGCACGGCCGCCAGCGCGACGACGAGCGCCGCCGCGTGCGTCTTCGTGCTGCTCGCGAAACGCCGCTCGATCAGCACGCTCTCCTGGCACTGGCTGCTGGTCGCGCTCGGCGTGGCGGCGGGCGTGACCAATATCGGTTTCGTGTGGGGCGCGATCCACGGCCAGGTGATGCGCGTGCTGCTGCTCTTCTATCTGACGCCCGCGTGGACCGCGATCTTCGCGCACTTCATCCTCAAGGAGCGCCTGACCCGCGCCGATGCGGCGCTCTCGCTGCTTTCGCTGGCGGGCGCCGTGACGATGCTGTGGTCGCCCGAGCTCGGCATGCCGCTGCCCGCCGATCTCGCGGAATGGGCCGGTCTCATGGGCGGCATGGGCTTCGCAATGAGCAACGTGCTCGTCGTCAAGGTCACGCGCACCTTGCCCGCGATGAAGCCCGAGATGCGCACGGCCGTGATCTTCGGCGGCGCGGCGCTGATCGCGTCGCTCGTCACGTGTTTCGAGCCGATGCCCGCGCCGCCCGCCGCCGCGCTGTTGCCCACCGTGACGCTGATCGTGATCGGGCTGGGCGTCGTGCTCGCGGGCAACAACATGATCGTGCAGATCGGGCTCGCGCGCGTGCCGGCCAATCGCGCGTCGATCATCATGCTCTTCGAGCTCGTCGTCACCGCGCTCTCGGCGTGGCTCTTCGCAGGCGAAGTGCCCGGCCCGCGCGAATGGGCGGGCGGCGCGTGCATCGTCGTGGCGTGCGTGCTGTCGGCATGGGTGCATCGGCAGGGCGGGCAGCGCTCGTCTCCCGCGTCCGAAGCGCCCGAGATCGCCAAAGACGCGCCGGAAAGCAAAAAGAAATCGACTCGCGCGATGGTATGATGGTGTCCGCTTCGCCGGGACACGCATGTGTTGTCGCGCTGCGTGACCGAATGCGATCGACGCGCCGCAATGCGGTTCGTCTGCCATCTATCCTCCGTCATCAATTCCAAACAGCGATATCGCCGTGCGTCTGACCTCGATAAAACTCGCTGGCTTCAAGTCCTTCGTCGATCCCACGCATTTCCAGGTCCCCGGCCAGCTCGTCGGCGTGGTCGGACCGAATGGCTGTGGCAAGTCCAACATCATCGATGCCGTGCGCTGGGTGCTCGGCGAATCGCGCGCCTCCGAGCTGCGCGGCGAATCGATGCAGGACGTGATCTTCAACGGATCGACGGCGCGCAAGCCCGGTAGCCGGGCGAGCGTCGAACTCATTTTCGATAACGCCGACGGCCGCGCCGCCGGTCAGTGGAGCAGCTACGGCGAAATCGCCGTGAAGCGCGTGCTGACGCGCGACGGCACCTCCAGCTACTACATCAACAATCTGCCCGCGCGCCGCCGCGACATTCAGGACATCTTCCTCGGCACGGGTCTCGGCCCGCGCGCCTACGCGATCATCGGGCAGGGCATGATCTCGCGCATCATCGAGGCGAAGCCGGAAGAGCTGCGCGTGTTTCTCGAAGAAGCAGCTGGCGTGTCGAAATACAAGGAGCGCCGTCGCGAGACCGAGAACCGTCTGCATGACACGCGCGAGAATCTGACGCGCGTCGAGGACATCGTCCGCGAGCTTTCGAACAATCTCGAGAAGCTCGAAGCGCAGGCGGTCGTCGCGACCAAGTACAAGGAGCTGCAGGCCGAGGGCGAAGAGAAGCAACGCCTGCTGTGGCTGCTGCGCAAGAAGGAAGCGGGCAACGAAGCCGAGCGCCAGCAACGCGCGATTCGCGAGGCGCAGGTCGAGCTCGAAGCGCAGACCGCGCGCCTGCGTGAAGTCGAAGCGCAACTGGAAACGCTGCGTGTCGCGCACTACAGCGCGAGCGACACGATGCAAGGCGCGCAAGGCTCGCTCTACGAAGCGAATGCCGAAGTGAGTCGGCTCGAAGCGGAGATCCGCTTCATCGTCGAGTCGCGCAATCGCGTGCAGGCGCAGATCGCCGCGCTTACCGCGCAGCGCGAGCAATGGCAGGTGCAGGCGCAGAAGGCGCACGACGAAATCGACACCGCCACCGAAGCGCTCGCCGAAGGCGAGGAAAAAGCCGCGATCGCCGCGGATACCGCCGCCGCGAAGCATGACGCGCTGCCCGCGCTCGAAGCCCGCTGGCGCGACGCGCAGGCGCAACTGAACGAAGAGCGTGCGGGCATCGCGCGCGCGGAACAGGCGCTCAAGCTCGAAGCGGCGCATCAGCGCAATGCGGATCAGCAGCTTCAGCAATTGCAGCAGCGTCAGGAGCGGCTCAAGAGCGAAGCGAAAGGGCTGGACGCGCCCGATGAAGCGCATCTCGAAGAGTTGCGCATGCAGCTTGCCGAGAACGAAGAGGTTCTCGCCGAAGCGCAAGCGCGCCTCGCCGATGCTCAGGAAACGGCGCCGCGTCTGGACGCCGAACGCCGCGAAGCGCAAGAGCGCGTGCAGAAGGAAAGCGCGCAGATTCATCAGCTCGAAGCACGCCTCGCCGCGTTGAAGCAGCTTCAGGAAAGCGTTCAGACCGAAGGCAAGATCCAGCCGTGGCTCGACAAGCACGAGCTCGGCGCGCTGCCGCGTCTGTGGAAAAAGCTGCACGTCGAGACCGGCTGGGAAGCGGCGCTCGAATCCGTGCTGCGCGAGCGCCTCGCCGCGCTGGAAGTATCGAATCTGGATTGGGTCAAGGCGTTCGCCACCGATGCGCCGCCCGCCAAGCTCGCGTTCTATTCGCCGCCCGCCGCGGGCAAGCCGGTTCAGACGCCCGATGGCTTGCGCCCGCTGCTGTCGCTCGTGCGCATCGACGATCCGGGTCTGCGCGCCGTGCTCAACGAATGGCTCGCCACGACTTTCATCGTCGACGATCTCGCGCAGGCGCTGGCTTCGCGCAATCAGTTGCCGGAGGGCGCCGCGTTCGTCGTGAAGGCGGGACACATCGTGACGCGCGTGGGCGTGCAGCTCTACGCGCCGGATTCCGAACAGGCAGGCATGCTTGCGCGGGCCCAGGAAATCGAGAATCTCACGAAGCAGGTGCGCGCGCAGGCGCTCCTGTCCGACGAAGCGAAGGCCAACGCCGTGCGTGCCGATGCCGCGCACACGCAAGGCTCGCAAACGCTCGCCGAGGCGCGCGCCGCCGCGGAGCGCGCGACGCAGCGTGTTCACGCATTGCAGCTCGACGTGCTGAAGCTCGCGCAGGCGCACGAACGCTACACGCAGCGCAATACGCAGATCGGTGAGGAACTGGAAGAGATCGCCGCGCAGGTCGAAGAGCAGCGTGCGTTGCGCGCCGAATCGGAAGCCGCGTTCGAGCGTCACGATGGCGAGATCGCGCAATTGCAGGCGCGTTTCGAAGACAACCAGCTCGCGTTCGAATCGCTCGACGAAGAACTGACGAACGCGCGTCACGAGCTGCGCGAACTGGAGCGCGCCGCGAGCGACGCGAGCTTCGCCGTGCGCGGCCTGTCCGCGAAGATCGACGAGTACAGGCGCAACATCGACACGGCGCACGATCAGAGCGAGCGCATCGCGGGCGCGCTGGAAGATGCCCGCGCCGAGCTCGAAACCATCAACGAGCAGACTGCGCAAACCGGTCTGCACGACGCACTCGAAGTGCGCGCGGCGCGCGAGGAATCCCTGCATGCGGCGCGCGTCGAACTGGACGATCTCACTGCACGTCTGCGTCAGGCCGACGAGCAGCGTCTCATGGCCGAACGCTCGCTGCAGCCGCTGCGCGACAAGATCAACGAATTGCAATTGAAGGAGCAGGCCGCGCGTATCAGCGGCGAGCAGTTCGTCGAGCAACTGCAGGCGGCGGGCGTCGATGAAGCCGAGCTCGCCGAGAAGCTCACGCCGGACATGAAGCCGTCGTATCTGCAAGGCGAAGTCACGCGCCTGAACAACGCGATCACGGCGCTCGGCCCGGTCAACATGGCCGCGCTCGAAGAGCTCACGACGGCGACCGAGCGCAAGCACTTCCTCGATGCGCAATCGGCGGATCTCAACAACGCCATCGGCACGCTGGAAGACGCGATCCAGCGAATCGACCAGGAAACGCGCGCGCTGCTGCAAGGCACGTTCGACGAGGTGAACCGTCACTTCGGCGAACTGTTCCCGCGTCTCTTTGGCGGCGGGCAGGCGAAGCTCATCATGACCGGCGACGAAATCCTCGACGCCGGCGTGCAGGTGATGGCGCAGCCGCCCGGCAAGAAGAATTCGACGATTCACCTGCTCTCGGGCGGCGAGAAGGCGCTCACCGCGACCGCGCTCGTGTTCGCGATGTTCCAGTTGAACCCGGCGCCGTTCTGTCTGCTCGACGAGGTGGACGCGCCGCTCGACGACGCGAACACGGAGCGCTTCGCGAACCTCGTGCGCGCGATGGCGGCCAAGACGCAGTTCCTGTTCATTTCGCACAACAAGATTGCGATGGAAATGGCGCAGCAACTGATCGGTGTGACGATGCAGGAGCAGGGCGTGTCGCGCATCGTCGCGGTGGACATGGAAGCCGCGGCGGGTTTCGCGCAGAACGGCTGAAGCATCGCGGTTCGCAAAAGTTTCGATTGATCGAAGGGCCGGACGGTGATCCGGCGGCGTGCGTCAAGGCGCGGAGTGGCGCGCATCGGCCAGGCGGCGGCGAAGAGCCGGAACGCGGCGCGATGCGTGCGACAGATCGCGCGGCGCTTCGTAACCTAAAAGGATGATGGAGCCTGCATGGACGAGTTGACACTCGGTTTGATTGGAGCCGGAGCCGTGGTGGTGGGCGGCGTGGTCGTGTACAACGCGTGGCAGAGCGCGAAGGTGCGTCGCAAGATGCCGCGTCCGATGCCCGATGATGCGGCCGATGCGCTCGCGCGCCAGGACGCCGACGACGAACAGCCGTTCATCGAGCCCGTGCGCCAGTCGCGGCGCGAGCCGGTCGCGGGCGATGTCGATAGCGCCGACGATCAGCCGCGCGATACGCGGATGGAACCGAGCTTCGGCGGCGCGAATCCGCCGCCGGTCGCACCTGCGGATACCGCCGTCGATCTCCAGGCCGAGGCGACGTCCGCCAATGGCGCCGCGCAGGAAACCGAAATCGACAATGAGGATGAACGCACCGAACCGGTGATGCCCGCCGCCACCACGATTTCGTCGGCGCCGCCGGCGGTCGTGGATCGGCGCATCGACTGCGTGGTGCCGATTCGCCTCGCCGCGCCGGTCCCGGGCGATCGCGTGATTCCGCTCGCGCAGCGTCTGCGCCGGGCGGGCACGAAGCCCGTCACGATCGAAGGCAAGGCCGAGGGCGAGGCAGCGTGGGAATTGCCGCGCAACGGCATGCGCTACGACGAGCTGCGCGCGGCCGCGCAACTCGCGAACCGCAGCGGCCCGCTCAACGAACTAGAATTCTCCGAGTTCGTGACGGGCGTGCAGCGCCTCGCCGATGCCATCGACGGCGCGCCCGAATTTCCCGACATGATGGAGACCGTCGGCATGGCGCGTGAGCTCGATGCGTTCGCCGCGCAGTGCGACGCGCAACTCTCGATCAACATCCTCTCCGACGGCGCGCCGTGGTCCGCGAACTACGTGCAGGCGGTGGCGTCGCAGGACGGCCTGCTGCTGTCGCGCGACGGCACGCGTTTCGTGAAGCTCGACGCGAAGCAAAATCCCGTCTTCATGCTCCAGTTCGGCGACACCAACTTCCTGCGCGACGACCTTACCTATAAGGGCGGCCAGATGATCACGCTGGTGCTCGACGTGCCTGTCGCCGACGAGGACATCCTGCCGTTCCGCCTGATGTGCGATTACGCGAAGTCGCTGTCGGAGCGCATCGGCGCGCGTGTCGTCGACGATCAGCGGCGGCCGCTGCCCGAATCCGCGCTGCTCGCCATCGAAAAGCAGTTGATGACGCTTTATGCGAAGCTGGAGCAGGCGGGCATGCCGGCCGGCTCGCCTGCAACGCGACGTCTTTTCAGCCAGTAAGCGTTCGATGCGCGCGGCTCGCAACGCGCGCTTGCCGCAAGAGAAACGCGCCCCGGCCGGGGCGCTTTTCTTTGCGTGCGCGCCGCCGCACCGACGCCCGCACTTAGGCCATTCGGCCGATGCCACGATTTACCGATCTTCTGAGACAATCGAACGGTCGGTTGACTGACTTATCCACTTTCCCGAAGCCGCATGTCCCGAAAAACAAAAGCCGAGTCCGCCGCTGCCGCCACGTCGGGAGCTGCCGTTCCAAGCGCCGATCGTCCGGCCGAGCGCGCGGCGTGGCTGCGCTCGGAGCTGGAGCGCGCGAACTACGCGTACTACGTGCTGGATCAGCCGGATCTGCCCGACGCCGAATACGACACGCTCTTCAAGGAGCTTCAGGGCATCGAGGCCGATCACCCGGATCTCGTCACGCCGGATTCGCCGACGCAGCGCGTGGGCGGCGAAGTGGCCGAGGGCTTCACGCCGGTCGTCCACGACGTGCCGATGCTCTCGCTCAACAACGGTTTCGCGGACGAGGACATCGTCGCGTTCGACAAGCGCGTGTCCGACGCACTGGGCCACACGCCCGTCGAATATGCATGCGAGCTGAAGTTCGACGGCCTCGCCATTTCCCTGCGTTTCGATGACGGCCATTTCGTGCAGGCCGCGACGCGCGGCGACGGCGCGACCGGCGAGGACGTCACCGCGAACGTGCGCACCATCCGCTCCATTCCGCTCACGCTGAAAGGCAAGAATGTGCCGAAGCGGCTCGACGTGCGCGGCGAGGTGCTGATGTTCAAGCGCGACTTCGAGCGTCTGAATGCGCGTCAGCGCGACGCGGGACAGCGCGAATTCGCGAATCCGCGCAACGCGGCGGCGGGCGGCTTGCGCCAGCTCGACTCGAAGATGACCGCGCAACGCTCGCTGTCGTTCTTCGCTTACGGCATCGGCGTGCTGGAAGGCGCCGAGATGCCGGCCACGCACGCTGCGCTGCTCGACTGGTACAAGGAACTGGGCTTGCCGGTGAACGCGGAGCGCGCGGTGGTCGAAGGCGCCGAGGGCTTGCTCGGCTTCTTCGGCAAGATCGGCGAGAAGCGCGACAAGCTGCCGTATGACATCGACGGCGTCGTCTACAAGGTCGATCGCCGCGACGAGCAGGACAAGCTCGGCTTCGTGTCGCGTGCGCCGCGCTTTGCGCTCGCGCACAAGTTCCCGGCGCAGGAAGCATTGACGGAATTGCTCGCCATCGACGTGCAGGTCGGCCGCACCGGCGCGATCACGCCGGTCGCGCGTCTCGCGCCTGTGTTCGTCGGCGGCGCGACGGTCACCAACGCGACGTTGCACAACGAGGATGAAGTCCGGCGCAAGGACATCCGTATCGGCGATACGGTCACGGTGCGGCGCGCGGGCGACGTGATTCCCGAAGTGGTCGGCGCGATTCTCGATCGCCGTCCCGACGATGCGCGCGAATTCGTGATGCCGACGGAATGCCCCGTCTGCGGCTCGAAGATCGAGCGCCTGCCGGACGAGGCGATCGCGCGCTGCACGGGCGGGCTCTTCTGTCCGGCGCAACGCAAGCAGGCGCTCTGGCACTTCGCACAGCGCCGCGCGCTCGACATCGATGGGCTGGGCGAGAAGATCATCGATCAACTGGTCGAGCAGAACCTCGTGCGCACGCCGGCGGATCTTTTCAGTCTCGGCTTCTCGACGCTTGCCGCGCTCGACCGCTTCGCGGACAAGTCGGCGCAGAACCTGATCGATTCGCTGGAGAAAGCGAGCAAGACCACGCTCGCGCGCTTCATCTATGCGCTCGGCATCCGGCATGTGGGCGAATCGACGGCGAAGGATCTGGCCAAGCACTTCGGCTCGCTGGATCCGATCATGGCGGCATCCGTCGAAGAGTTGCTAGAAGTCAATGATGTCGGCCCGATCGTTGCGGAAGCGATTCACAACTTCTTCAGCGAAGAACACAACCAGCATGTGATCGAGCAGTTGCGCGTGAAGGTGTCGTGGCCGGAAGGACCGCCTGCGCCGAAGGCGCCGCAAGGCGTGCTGGCCGGCAAGACCGTCGTGCTGACGGGCACGCTGCCCACGCTCGCGCGCGAGGAAGCGAAGGAGATGCTGGAGGCGGCCGGGGCGAAGGTGGCCGGCTCGGTATCGAAGAAGACTGACTACGTCGTGGCGGGTGCGGAAGCGGGCAGCAAGCTCGCGAAAGCAGAGGAACTCGGTGTCCCCGTTCTCGACGAAGACGGCATGCGTAGGCTTTTGGAAGGAGTCACTCCATGATTCGCGAAATCCTGAAGATGGGCGATCCGCGGCTTTTGCGTATCGCGCAACCGGTCGAGCATTTCGACACCCCCGAACTGCACGCGCTCGTGCAGGACATGTTCGACACGATGCGCGACGCCAACGGCGCGGGACTCGCCGCGCCGCAGATCGGCGTCGATCTGCAGGTGGTGATCTTCGGCTTCGGACATAACGAGCGTTATCCGGACGCGCCGTCGGTGCCGGAGACGGTGCTCATCAATCCGATCATCACGCCGAACGGGCACGACATGGAGGAAGGCTGGGAAGGGTGCCTGTCCGTGCCGGGCTTGCGCGGCGCGGTGCAGCGCTTTTCGATGATCCGCTACCAGGGCTTCGATCAGTACGGCAACGCCATCGAGCGGCTGGCCGAGGGCTTTCACGCGCGCGTCGTGCAGCACGAGTGCGACCATCTGATCGGTAAGCTCTACCCGATGCGCATCACCGACTTCTCGAAGTTCGGCTTCACGGAAGTGCTCTTTCCGGGGCTCGACCCGGCGCGCGACGACTGACGCCGCGCGCTTCGGACCGTACGGAATCACGCAAAGGGCCGCTTCGGCAGAAGCGGCCTTTTTACGCCAGTGTTTTCGAGCTGCCGCTGATTTCCGGCTGGCGGAATACGGCGACGTGCTCCGGATTCGCGGATGCCTGGAGGCGTCCATCGGGCAGGCGGGCGATGACCATTTCTCCGATGCCGGGGCTCATCACGACGACTTCGTCGCGCAGGGCGAGCAGGGCTTCGAGCCGTCGTCGGCCGCTCACGATCTCCAGACCGGTTCCTGTCTCACGAACGATGATCTCAACTGACATGGCGATTCTCCATCATTGCCGTTCAATGCTGCTGATCCTGCTTCCGTCCATCTGAGCGGGGGCCGCGTGGCGCGCATCCGCATGACAGGTGTAACGGATCGATGATTCATTTTCTTTAGTCAAAAAACGGCTGAAAACGAAAAGGCACGATCGGGACTGCATCGTGCCTATTTTTTTGCGGGAACGTCGTTTTTTTGCGACGCAACAGACGCGCGCACGCACGTTCGAACGAAGGTGCGTGCGGACCGTGCGGCTCGCCTAGAACATCTCGTTCGGGCCGAGATAGCGCCACTGGCCGGCCGGCAAGTCGCCGAGCGTCACGCGGCCCATGCGAATGCGCTTCAGGCCGACGACATCCAGCCCGACCAGTTCGCACATCCGGCGAATCTGCCGCTTCTTGCCTTCGCGCAGCACGAAGCGGAGCTGCTCGCCGTTCTGCCAGCTCACCTGCGCAGTCTTGAGCGGCACGCCGTCGAGTTCGAGGCCGTGACGGAGCAGCGCGAGTTTCTCGGCGGGCAGTTGCTGGTCGACATCGACCGTGTGCTCACCGAGGCGCACGCGCACGAGGTATTCCTTGTCGACTTCCGAATGGCCGCCGATCAATTGCTTCGCGATGCGGCCGTCCTGAGTCAGCACGAGAAGCCCGGTGGAATCGATGTCGAGACGGCCCGCAGGCGCGAGCGTGCGCAAATGTCCCGGCGCGAAACGTATGCCCGAGCGATCCTCGTTCCAGTGATTGCCCGGGTTGATGAGCGTGACCGCGGGCTCGTAGCCGTCTTCCGCCTGACCCGATACATAGCCGACCGGCTTGTGCAGCAGGATCGTGACCAGTTGCGACTGCGCCGAACGCGCCGCGGGCAGGATTTCGACGTTCTGCGTCGGACGGATACGCGTGCCGAGCGTGTCGATGACTTCGCCGTCGACGAGCACCCAGCCTTTCTCGATCCATTCGTCGGCTTCGCGCCGCGAGCAGAGGCCGAGTTCCGACATCACTTTGGAGAGGCGCACGAGGCCGTCGTTGTGGTCGCGATGCTTCGGCGCGGATTCCGCGGCGGGTGCGGGCGGCTTGCGCGCTTCGATACGATCATCGCGTTTGGCGAACGGCCGATCGTCGTCGCGGCGTGCGGGACGCGTGCCCGGCGCGCGGTCCTCGCGCGATTTGAACGGGCGATCTTCCGTTGATCGGCGCGGGCCGCGATCGCCGAACGCGGGGCGTGAATCGTCGCCGCGTGGTTTGAATGTGCGACGCTCGTCGCCGCTCGCTTGCGGACGGCCTTCGAACGATTTGCGCGGACCGCGATCGCCGAATGCAGGACGTGAATCATCGCCGCGCGGTTTGAACGGGCGGCGTTCATCGCCACCGGCAGGACGCTCGCCGCGCGCCGGCGGACGACCTTCGCGACCGCGATCGCCGAATGCAGGACGTGAATCATCGCCACGCGGCTTGAACGGGCGACGCTCGTCGCCACCGGCTGGGCGCTCGCCGCGCGCAGGCGGACGGCCTTCGAACGACTTGCGCGGACCGCGATCGCCAAACGCAGGACGTGAATCGTCACCACGCGGCTTGAACGGACGACGTTCATCACCACCGGCAGGACGCTCGCCACGCGCAGGCGGACGGCCTTCGAACGATTTACGCGGACCGCGATCGCCGAATGCAGGACGCGAATCGTCGCCACGCGGCTTGAACGGGCGGCGTTCGTCGCCACCGGCTGGGCGCTCGCCGCGCGCAGGCGGACGGCCTTCGCGACCACGCTCGCCAAACGCAGGACGTGAATCGTCACCACGCGGTTTGAACGTGCGACGTTCGTCACCCCCGGCAGGGCGCTCGCCGCGCGCAGGCGGCCGGCCTTCGAACGATTTGCGCGGACCGCGATCGCCAAACGCGGGACGTGAATCGTCACCACGCGGCTTGAACGGCCGACGCTCGTCACCACCAGCAGGACGCTCGCCACGCGCGGGCGGCCGGCCTTCGAACGACTTGCGCGGACCGCGATCGCCAAAAGCAGGACGCGAATCGTCACCACGCGGCTTGAACGGGCGACGTTCATCACCCCCAGCAGGACGCTCGCCACGCGCAGGCGGACGGCCTTCGAACGATTTACGCGGACCGCGATCGCCAAAAGCAGGACGCGAATCGTCACCGCGCGGCTTGGACGCGCGCGCTTCGCGCTTGTCGGTCGCGGGCGGGGTCGCGCGCTTGGGACGTGCCTCGTCCGGCGACGGCGCGCGAACAGGCTTGCGCCCGGTGACCGTGCCGGTTCGAACCGGTGAACGCGTCGCCGAAGTGGGACGCGGATGTTTGGCTGTCAGTTTGACGCGCATAAAGTCTCAGGCTGCGATCGCGCGCAGCAGCTCGGTTTCCACCTGGATCTGGGTGCGGTTGTTCGACAGGCTCTTGCCGTCGAGCAGGAACACGTCCTCGACACGTTCGCCGAGCGTGTTGATCCGCGCCGCCTGCACGCCGATCCGGTGTTGCGCCAGAACGCGCGCGATCGAATAAAGAAGGCCCTGCCGGTCGTTGGCCGACACGGACAGGATGTAGTACTGGCCGCGATCGTCGGGACGCAGGTCCACGCGCGGTGTGATCGGAAACGTGCGCACGAGCCGCGATACGCGGCCCTTCGACGGTTCCGGGAGTATGCGCTCATCCGCGAGCAGCGCGGCCAGTTGCTGCTCGACGAGGTTGGCGATGTCGCGATAACTCCCGTCGTGATCCGGATGCGCGACGAGAAAGTTATCGAGTGCGTAGCCGTGGCGGGTCGTCGTCACGCGCGCATCGAGCACGGAGAGACCGTTCTTGTCGAAATACGCGCAGATGCCGGCGAAGAGATCGGGCCGATCCTTCACGTACACGAGCACCTGCAACGCCGCGCCGATGGGCGAGGGCCGCGCGCGCACGATCGGCTCGTCACTCTCCACGTGACGGTAAAGCACGCGCGTCTGCCACGCGATATCGGCCGGATCGTGGCGCAGGAAATAGCCGACGTCGAGCTGATCCCACAGGCGCTTTTGCGCGTGCTCCGGCACGGTTTCCAGCCGCAGCAGCGCGAGCGCCGCTTCCTGCCGCGACTTGAGCTCCGAATGCGCATCCGGCTGCGCGCCGCCGAGCACGGCCTGCGTCGCACGGAACAGGTCTTCGAGAAGCTTGCCTTTCCAGTTGTTCCAGACTTTCGGACTCGTGCCGCGGATATCGGCGACGGTCAAAAGATAAAGCGCGGTGAGCCGCCGCTCCGTCTTCACCACCGACGCGAATTGCTTGATGACTTCCGGATCGCTCGTGTCCTGCTTCTGCGCGACCTGGCTCATCGTCAGATGCTGCTGCACGAGCCAGATCACGAGCTCGGTATCTTCGGCGCCGATATCGTGCTCGCGGCAGAAACGCCGGGCGTCGGCCATGCCGAGCGTGGAATGATCGCCGCCGCGGCCCTTCGCGATATCGTGGAATAGAGCCGCGACATATAGCACCCACGGACGCTCGAAGTTGCCCATCAGCTGGCTGCAGAACGGATACTCGTGCGCATGCTCGGCGATCGCGAAACGCCGCAGGTTGCGCAGCACCATCAGGATGTGCTGATCGACGGTGTAGACGTGATAGAGATCATGCTGCATCTGCCCGACGATGCGCCGGAAGTTCAGCAGATAGCGCCCGAGCACGCTCGTCTGGTTCATCAAACGGAACGCATGCGTGATGCCTTCGGGCTGCTTGAGAATCTCCATGAACAGCCGGCGATTCTCCGGATCGCGCCGCCAGTCGCGGTCCATCAGATCGCGTGCGTTATAGATCGCCCGCAGCGTGCGCGCGGAAAATCCCTTGATGCCGCGCGTCTGTTCGTACAGCAGGAACGCTTCGAGAATCGCGTGCGGCTCGCGCTCGAACACATCGTCGCGGGCGATTTCCAGCATGCCCTGCTTCTCGACGAAGCGCCCGGAAACGACCCGCGTGATGCCGCTCGTCGACGGGAAAAGCTGTGCCTCGACGTTCTGGATCAGGATGGTGGCGAGCTGCGTGACCGCCTTCGCCGCCCAGTAGTAGCGGCGCATCAGCTGCTCGCTCGCGCGCTTGGCGGTGGTCGCCTCGAAGCCGAAGCTCTCCGCGAGCGGCGTCTGCAGATCGAAGACGAGAATGTCCTGACGGCGCTTCGCGATCACGTGCAGCCGCGCGCGCAGCGCCTTCAGAAAGCCTTCGTTGCGGCGCAGTTCGCGCGCTTCGCGTTCGGTGATGAGCTCGCGCGCATCGAGTTCGCGCCAGCTGCTGCCGAAGCCCGCCGCGCGCGCGATCCACAGAATCAGTTGCAGATCGCGCAGGCCGCCGGGGCTTTCCTTGATGTTCGGCTCGAGGCTGTAGGGCGTGTCCTGAAACTTCGCGTGCCGCTGGCGCATTTCCAGCACTTTCGCCTGGAAGAACGCACGCGGATCGAGTGTTTCGCGATAGCGCGCCGAAAAGCGCTGAAACAGGGACATGTCGCCGCAAATGCGCCGCGCTTCGAGCAGCGACGTCTGCACGGTGATGTCGTTGCCGGCCTCGGCGATGCATTGCTCGACCGAGCGCACGCTGCTGCCGATATCGAGTCCCAGATCCCACGCCATCCCGATGAAACGCTCGACGCGGCCGTTCAGCTCCGCATCGCCGTGTTGCGGCGATGCATCGGGAAGAAGCACGAGGATATCGACGTCGGAATAGGGCGCGAGCTCGCCGCGCCCGTAACCGCCGACCGCGACGAGCGCGGCGCTCTCGGGCATGTCGCAAGCGGCCCACGCGCCTTTGAGGGCGTCGTCGGTGGCGCGGGCGAGCGCGTGCATCAGCGGCTCGACGTTCGACGCCGCCCCGAAGCGTTCGATGAGCGCCGCCTTCGCCGCCTTGTAGGCGGCGCGCAAGGTTTCACAGGGCGTGGCGACAGCGGCGATTACGCTCATGAATGGAAAGTGGCGAGGACGGCGGAAGGATGCGCCCGCGTGCATGCGCGGCGGGCGCCGGGAGAGACGAAATCAGGCGGTCGCGGCGATCAGTTGCGAGGGCGCCTGCGTGCCGGCCGAAACGGTCAGCACGTCATAGCCCGTCGGCGTGACGAGCACCGTGTGCTCCCATTGCGCCGAGAGGCTGCGGTCGCGCGTCTTGACGGTCCACTGGTCCGGCATCGTGCGGATTTCGCGGCGGCCGGCGTTGATCATCGGCTCGACGGTGAAAATCATGCCGGCCTGCAGTTCGATGCCCGTGCCTGCACGGCCGTAGTGCAGCACCTGCGGCTCTTCGTGGAACACTTGTCCGATGCCGTGGCCGCAGTATTCCCGCACGACGCTGTAGCCTTGCGCTTCGGCGTGCTTCTGGATCGCCGCGCCGATGTCGCCAAGATGCGCGCCGGGGCGCACCTGTTCGATGCCGAGCCACATGCAGTCGAACGTGGTCTGAACGAGGCGCTTCGCCAGGATCGACCCTTCGCCGACGATGAACATGCGGCTCGTGTCGCCGAAATAGCCGTTCTTGATGACGGTGACGTCGATATTCAGCGCGTCGCCGTTCTTCAGCACCTTTTCGCCGGGGATGCCGTGGCAGATCACATCGTTCACAGAGATGCAGGTGGCCTTCGGGTACGGCGGATAGCCGGGCGGCTGATAATTGAGCGGTGCGGGAACGGTGCCCTGTTCCTTCACCATATATTCGTGACAGAGGCGATCGAGCTCTTCGGTCGTCACGCCGGGAGCGATATGCGGCGTGATGAAATCGAGCACTTCGCTGGCGAGCCGGCAGGCGACGCGCATCTGCGCGATATCGTGTTCGTTTTTCAGCGTAATGGACATGACTTGGCCCGAAATGCGTGTGTGCGGCAGTGAGCCGCGAAAGCGGCATTATCGCACCTTAAGAAATGCGCCGCACCCGGATCGTTTGGACCGGACGGGGCTAGGGCGCTAAGGTTGATGCAAAGACGCGCAGTTCCGGATCGGTCGTGCGGCTTGAGCCGACCAATCCTCACATGCTATACTCGAAGGCTAAGTCGTAATCCATATTGCCGTCACGATGTCGTATGACAATCCGGGCGTGAAATAGCGGAATGCGGCTTGGAAACTTGTTTCAAGTCGATACGCAAGCCGGCGCACCCAGGGTGTCCGGCGCCCGGTTAAGCGAAAACAACCAGGCGCGGGATGCGGCAGCCGGCTTAAGACCTAACCCTCGCGGAGAATTTCATGGCAGTCACGATGCGTCAAATGCTGGAAGCCGGTGTCCACTTCGGTCACCAAACGCGCTTCTGGAACCCCAAGATGGCCCCGTACATCTTCGGTCATCGCAACAAGATTCACATCATCAACCTCGAAAAGACCCTGCCGCTCTACAACGACGCGCTGAAGTATGTGCGCCAGTTGGCAGCGAACCGCGGCACGATCCTTTTCGTCGGCACGAAGCGCCAGTCGCGCGACACCATCGCTCAGGAAGCAGCGCGCGCCGGTATGCCGTTCGTCAACGCCCGCTGGCTCGGCGGCATGATGACCAACTTCAAGACGCTGAAGGTTTCGATCAAGCGCCTGAAGGACATGGAAGCGGCGCTGGAATCGGGTGAAACCGAGCGCATGAGCAAGAAGGAAGCGCTTCTGTTCGAACGCGAAATGGTCAAGCTGCAAAAGTCCATCGGCGGCGTGAAGGACATGGGCGGCATCCCTGATGCAATGTTCGTGATCGACGTCGGCTACCACAAGATTGCCGTGACCGAAGCGAAGAAGCTCGGCATTCCGGTCATCGCCGTGGTCGATACGAACCACTCGCCGGAAGGCATCGACTACGTGATCCCGGGCAACGACGACGCCTCCAAGGCAGTCGCGCTGTACGCTCAGGGCGTTGCCGACGCGATCCTCGAAGGCCGCGCGAACGCGGTGAACGACGTTGTCCAGGCCGTCCGTAACGGCGAAGGCGACGAGTTCGTCGAGGTCAACGCAGAGGCGTAATCGAGCCCTGCGGCCGACAAAAAAGGGGGCTTTGCGAAAGGCCCCTTTTTTTTAGTCGAAGCGATAGAAATGCCTATTTTCCTGCCGTGGGCGCGATGTAAAGCCGGCGGCACGTATCAAACAGACTCAAGGAGCGAATGATGGCGGCAATTACCGCAAGCATGGTGGCAGAACTGCGCGCAAAGACCGACGCGCCGATGATGGAATGCAAGAAGGCGCTGACGGAAGCCGACGGCGACATGGCGCGCGCGGAAGAACTGCTGCGCGTGAAGCTCGGCAACAAGGCGAGCAAGGCGGCATCGCGCGTGACGGCTGAAGGCATCGTGACGGCGCACGTCGAAGGCGGCGTGGGCGCGCTCGTCGAACTGAACTGCGAAACCGACTTCGTTGCGAAGAACGACGACTTCCTGGCCTTCGGCAAGACGATCGCCGAACTGGTCGCCAAGAACAACCCGGCCGACGTGGCAGCGCTGTCGGCGCTGCCGCTCGAAAGCTCGACGGTCGACGCCGTGCGTCTCGCGCTCGTCGGCAAGATCGGCGAAAACCTGTCGATCCGCCGCTTCGTGCGTTTCGAGTCGGCCAACAAGGTCGCGTCGTACCTGCACGGCACGCGTATCGGCGTGCTGGTCGAATTCACGGGCGCTGACGACCAGATCGGCAAGGACGTCGCGATGCACGTCGCCGCGATGAAGCCGGTTTCGCTGTCGTCGGACGAAGTGCCGGCCGATCTGATCGCCAAGGAGCGCAGCATCGCCGAGCAGAAGGCCGCTGAATCGGGCAAGCCGGCCGAGATCGTCGCGAAGATGGTCGACGGCTCGGTCCAGAAGTACCTGAAGGAAGTGTCGCTGCTGAATCAGCCGTTCGTGAAGAACGACAAGCAGACGATCGAACAGATGCTCAAGGCAGGCAACGCATCGGTGCAGAAGTTCGCGCTGTTCGTCGTGGGCGAGGGCATCGAAAAGCGCCAGGACGACTTCGCAGCCGAAGTCGCTGCGCAAGTCGCAGCGGCCAAGCAGTCCTAAGGCTCGCTTAAGGCGCGTGTGCTGTGATAGCGCGCCGAGTTCGCGGTACCCGCGGCGGAACATTCCGCCGCACGCATTCAGCGATCGGATCGCACAAGCAGCGGGCGCGTTAGGCTAGGGATAACCCTGATCTACCGCGCCCGCCGCCCGATCCGGCCCGCTTGCGGTAAGTAATGTTTCACCCCTACAGTTCTACGTTGTTGCAACCCTCCTCGGCGCGATCGGAACCTCATATGCCCACAGCCTACAAACGCGTACTCCTCAAACTCTCCGGCGAAGCCCTCATGGGCGACGATGCTTTCGGCATCAATCGCGCAACGATCGAAAGGATGGTGGCGGATGTCGCGGAGGTGGTGCGGATCGGGACGCAGCTTGCCGTCGTCATCGGCGGCGGCAATATCTTCCGTGGTGTGGCGGGCGGCGCGGCCGGCATGGACCGCGCGACGGCCGACTACATGGGCATGCTCGCCACGATGATGAACGCGCTCGCGCTCCAGGACGCCATGCGCCACGCGGGCATCGAAGCGCGCGTGCAGTCGGCGCTGCGCATGGATCAGGTGGTCGAGCCCTACATCCGTCCGCGCGCGATTCGCCAGCTCGAAGAGGGCAAGGTCGTGATTTTCGCGGCCGGCACGGGCAACCCGTTCTTTACGACGGACACGGCGGCCGCGCTGCGCGGCTCGGAAATCGGCGCCGAAGTGGTGCTGAAAGCGACGAAAGTCGATGGCGTATACTCCGCCGACCCGAAGAAGGACCCGCACGCGACGCGCTACAGCACGATCAGCTTCGACGAGGCCATCGGCAAGAACCTTCAGGTGATGGACGCCACTGCGTTCGCGCTGTGCCGCGACCAGAAGCTGCCGATTCGCGTGTTCTCGATCACGAAGCCGGGCGCGTTGAAGCGCATCGTGCAGGGCGACGACGAAGGGACCCTCGTCCACGTGTAAACTCTCGCGGTATCAGGCGCTGCGCGGCTGGCGGGGAGCCCCGCGCGTGATGCGCCGCTTTTCGCCAGTAAAACCCAGGTTTGGAGGTTCAAAATGAGTGTGGCTGACATCAAAAAAGGCGTCGACCAGAAGATGCAGCGGTCGATCGAAGCGTTCAAGGCCGATCTCGCCAAGATTCGCACGGGTCGCGCCCACACGGGGCTGCTCGACCACATCCAGGTTGATTACTACGGCTCGAACGTGCCCATCTCCCAGGTCGCGAACATGACGCTCGTCGATGCGCGCACGATCGGCGTGCAGCCGTGGGAAAAGAAGATGGTTCCGGTGATCGAGAAAGCGATCCGCGAATCGGATCTCGGCCTGAACCCGGCTACGCAGGGCGACCTGATCCGCGTGCCGATGCCCGCGCTCACCGAAGAGCGCCGCCGCGAACTCACGAAGGTCGTGAAGAGCGAAGGCGAAACGGCGAAGGTCGCCGTGCGCAACCTGCGCCGCGACGCGAACGATCACCTGAAGAAATCCGTGAAGGACAAGGAGATTTCGGAAGACGACGAGCGCCGTGCGAGCGACGAAGTGCAGAAGCTCACCGACAAGTTCGTCGCCGAGATCGACAAGCTCGTTCAGACCAAAGAATCCGAAATCATGACGGTGTGAGGCCGTAGAAACGGTCCTGCCAGCCCTGGGCGTGTATATATCCGGGCTGGCTTTCACTCTTTCAGATTCCCAGATTCAGCGGCCATGACCTATACCAGCTCTACCGTTACCGTGCCCGATGTCGCGGCTGTCCCGCGCCACGTCGCGATCATCATGGACGGCAATGGCCGATGGGCGACCGAGCGCCGCCTGCCGCGCGTCGCCGGTCATACGCGCGGCGTCGATGCGGTTCGTGCGACCGTCGAAAGCTGCGCGCGGCGCGGCGTCGAATTCGTCACGCTCTTTGCGTTCAGCTCCGAAAACTGGCGCCGTCCGACCGACGAAGTGTCGTTCCTGATGCGCCTGTTCGTCACCGCGCTCGAGCGCGAAATCGGCAAGCTGCACGCGAACGGCATCCGCCTGCGCGTCGTCGGCGACATCAGCATGTTCGACGACCGCATCCGCGCGCTGATTCAACGCGCCGAGACCAAGACGGCCCGCAACACCCGCCTCACGCTGACCATCGCCGCCAACTACGGCGGTCGCTGGGACATCATGCAGGCGACGAAGAAACTCATCGCCGAATCCCTGGAGACGGGCACGCCCGCGCGCGTGGACGACGAGTCGTTCGCCGCGCATCTCGCGATGGCCTATGCGCCGGAGCCGGATCTCTTCATCCGCACGGGCGGCGAGCAGCGCATCAGCAATTTCCTGCTGTGGCAGCTCGCGTACACCGAGTTTTATTTCACCGATATCTACTGGCCCGACTTCGACGCCGACGCGCTCGATCGCGCGATCGCTTCCTACGGCGACCGCGAGCGCCGCTTCGGGCGCACGAGCGCGCAACTCGCTTCCCAATCGCAGAAGGCCGACACCCTTTCATGCTAAGAACCCGTGTCATCACGGCAATCGTCCTGCTCGCGGTACTGGTGCCGATCACGCTGTTCGCGCCGATCGGCGCATTCGGAGCGCTCATCGGTTTCGTCGTGGTGTTCGCGGCCTGGGAATGGGGACGTCTCCTCAAGCTGAACGGGGCGGGGCCGGTTGCCTACGCGCTCGTCGCGGGGCTCGCGCTCATTTTCAGCACGTTTCTCGGGATCAAGTCCACGCCGTTGTACCAGATGGCCGCGATTTTCTGGGTGCTGGCCGGTCCTTACGCCTTGCTGCGCAAGCCCGCGCTGGCCGCCCACACGTGGCGCGCGTTCCTGCTTTTCGCGGGAATCGTCGTGTTTCTGGCGTGCTGGCATGCCGTCGTCGATGCGCGCACGCGGGGCGTGGCATTCGTGCTATCGCTTCTTCTAGTAGTCTGGCTGGCTGACATAGGCGCATACTTCGCCGGAAAAGCGCTCGGCCGCCACAAACTCGCTCCGTCGATCAGCCCGGGCAAAACCTGGGAGGGCGCCATCGGTGGGTGGCTCGCCGTCATCGTCATCGGCGCGCTCGCCGCTGCCACCGGCTTTTATGCGCCTACCGTATTCACGGCCTTCGTCGGGCATCTCGGCTGGGATCGCTCGTTCGTCGCGCTTTCCGTGCTGGTCGCGTTCAGCGTGGTCGGCGATCTGTTCGAGTCGCTGTTGAAGCGCCAGGCCGGCGTCAAGGACTCGAGCGGCCTCTTGCCGGGTCACGGCGGCGTCCTCGACCGCATCGACGCATTGTTGCCTGTATTGCCGATCGCATTGCTCATGCTTGGCTAATCGGCTAGAGAAGAATTTATGCAAAAACGTCTCACATTGCTCGGCTCCACGGGCTCGATCGGCGACAGCACGCTCGACGTCGTGGCAAGGCACCCGGACCGCTTTTCGGTCTACGCGCTCACCGCTCACCGCAACGGCGACAAACTCGTCGCCCAGTGCCTGAAATTCCAGCCCGAGGTGGCGGTCGTCGGCGATGCCGAAACGGCCGCGCGCGTCGCGTCGGCATTGCGCGCGCAGGGCTGCAAGACCGAAGTGACGCACGGTACGGAGGCGCTCGTCGAGGTCGCACGCGCGACGCAGTGCGACACGGTCGTCGCGGCCATCGTAGGCGCGGCGGGCCTCGCGCCCACACTCGCCGCCGCGCGCGCCGGCAAGCGCATCCTGCTCGCGAACAAGGAAGCGCTCGTGATGTCCGGCCAGATTTTCATGGACGCAGTGCGCGACAACGGCGCGATTCTGCTGCCGGTCGACAGCGAGCACAACGCCGTGTTCCAGTGCCTGCCGCCTTGCGCGGACAAGGAAGCGCAACTGCATGGCGGCGTGTCGAAGATCATCCTGACGGCGTCGGGCGGTCCGTTCCGCACGCGCGAACCGGCGACGCTCACCAACGTCACGCCCGAGGAAGCCGTCAAGCATCCGAACTGGGCGATGGGCCGCAAGATCTCCGTCGATTCCGCGACGATGATGAACAAGGGCCTTGAAGTGATCGAGGCGCACTGGCTCTTCAATCTGCCGGGCTCGCGCATCGAGGTGCTGATCCATCCGCAGAGCGTGATTCATTCGATGGTGTCCTACGCCGACGGCTCGGTCCTCGCGCAACTCGGCAACCCCGACATGCGCACGCCCATCGCGCACGCGCTGGCGTATCCTGACCGTGTGGACTCGGGCGTGGCGCCGCTGGATCTCGCGCAGATCGCGACCCTCACGTTCGAAAAGCCCGATTTCGCGCGCTTCCCGTGCCTCGCGCTGGCCATCCAGGCGCTCGAAGCCGGCGGCATCGCGAGCGCCGCGTTGAACGCGGCCAATGAAATCGCCGTGGAAGCGTTTCTGGAGCGCCGCATCGGCTTCATGGCGATCGGCGGCGTGGTCGAGCGCGTGCTGAACGACCTGCCGAACACGAGCGCCGCGACGCTTGCGGACGTTCTCGCCGCCGATGCGACCGCGCGCCGCCTCGCATCCCGTTTCGTCGCTGAGCTCACCGCGAGCGCGCCGGGCGCCGAACCCATCGCCCATTGAGGCCGTCATGAACTTTTTGACCGAAATCGTCGCCTTCGTCGTTGCGATAGGCGTACTCGTCGTCGTCCACGAATTCGGTCACTACAGTGTCGCGCGACTGTGCGGCGTGAAAGTGCTGCGTTTCTCGGTCGGCTTCGGCAAGCCGCTCGTCCAGTGGGTCAGCAAGAAGACGGGCGTTCAATGGACGATCGCCGCGCTGCCGCTCGGCGGCTACGTGAAGATGCTCGACGAGCGCGAGGTCGATCCCGATAGCGGCACGACGATTCCCGCCGAGGACTTGCCGCGCGCTTTCAACCGCCAGAGCGTTGCCAAGCGGATTGCCATCGTGGCGGCGGGCCCCATCGCCAACTTCCTGCTCGCGATCGCGCTCTTTTCCGCCGTGTTCGCCGGCGGCGTGACCGAACCCGCCGCGATCGTCTCGCAGCCCGCGCCCGACACGGCAGCGGCGCACGCGGGTTTCGAAGGCGGCGAGACGGTTCTCTCGATGCGCGACGCGCAGGGCGGCGAGACGCATCCGATCCGTTCCTGGTCCGATTTGCGCTGGAAGCTGCTCGACGCGTCGTTCGATCATCGTCGCATCGTGCTGACGGCGAAGACGCACGACGGCACCTTCGACTTCCCGGTGACGGTCGCGGGAATCACCGACGAGCAAGCCGATCAGGACTTCATGGACAAGCTCGGCTTCGCGCCGGGCGGCGGCACGTTGACGGTCGCGGGCGTCGAGGCGGGGAGCGCGGCGCAGAAGAGCGGGCTGAAGGCGGGCGACATGCTGCGCGCGATCGATGGCCGCAGCGTCGACAACGCGACGTCCTTCATCGATTACGTGAAAGCACATGGCGCGAAGCCCGTCACGCTCGTGATCGAGCGCAACGGCAAGCGCGAGTCCGTGCAGATCGTGCCCGACCTCAAGCACGATGCATCGACGGGCAAGGAGATCGGCCGCATCGGCGCCGCGCTCGCGAATCAGCTGCCGACCGTGGACGTGCGCTACGGGCCGCTCGAAAGCCTGCGCCTCGGCGTGAACCGGACGTGGGACATCAGCATCTACTCGCTGCGCATGTTCGGGCGGATGATCGTCGGCGAGGCTTCGCTCAAGAATCTCTCGGGACCGGTCACCATTGCCGACTATGCGGGCAAGAGCGCAAGGCTCGGCGTGGCGGCCTTTGTTTCGTTTCTCGCCCTCGTCAGCATCAGTCTCGGAGTGTTGAACTTGTTACCGATTCCGGTATTGGACGGTGGGCATCTGTTATATTATTTGGTTGAGGCTGTTACCGGCAAAGCCGTATCCGATCGCTGGCAGCTGGTTCTGCAAAGGGCGGGCCTGGTCTGCATCGTCGCACTGTCGATGATCGCGCTGTTCAACGACCTCGCTCGTCTGATTCGTTTTTGATCCACTTTGACAATTTCTGGCGGCGCGTTTCGAGCGACCGCCGGAACGAATGCAGCTTTAAATACTGGGGAAGCACGTTGTTCAAACCTCATCGCTTTGTTCCTAAGACGGCTGTGGCCGCGGCACTCGCCGCAACGGGTATGGCGGCACACGCCACCACGCCGTTCGTCGTGCAGGATATTCGGATCGACGGTCTCCAACGCATCGAGCCGGGCTCCGTGTTCGCTTATCTGCCGATCAAGCAAGGCGACACCTTCACCGACGACAAGGCCTCCGAAGCGATTCGCGCACTCTACGCGACGGGCTTCTTCAATGACGTTCAGATCGCCACCGAAGGCAACGTGGTGGTCGTGCAGGTGCAGGAGCGCCCGGCCATCTCGGCCATCGATTTCGCGGGCCTGCACGAGTTCGACAAGGACAATCTCACGAAGGCGCTGCGCTCGGTCGGTCTGTCGCAAGGCCGCTCCTACGACAAGGCGCTCGTCGACAAGGCGGAGCAGGAGCTCAAGCGCCAGTATCTGACGCGCGGCTACTACGCGGCGGAAGTCACGACCACCGTGACGCCTGTCGACCGCAACCGCGTCGCCATTCTGTTTTCCGTCGCGGAAGGTCCGAGCGCGAAGATCCGCCAGATCAACTTCGTCGGCAACAAGGCGGTGAGTTCGGGCACGCTGCTCGGCGAAATGCAGCTCTCCACGCCGAACTGGTTCTCGTGGTACACGAAGAGCGATCTCTACGCGAAGGAAAAGCTCACGGGCGACCTCGAGAACGTGCGCTCATACTACCTGAACCGCGGTTACCTCGAGTTCAGCATCGATTCCACGCAGGTGTCGATCTCGCCGGACAAGAAGGACATGTATCTGACGATCGCCGTGCATGAAGGCGAGCCGTACAAGATCAGCAGCATCAAGCTCTCGGGCAATCTGCTCGACCGCGAAGCCGAGCTCAACAAGCTCATCAAGATCAAACCGGGCGAGCGCTTCTCCGCGGAGAAACTGCAGGCGACGACCAAGGCCATCGTCGACAAGCTCGGCGAATACGGCTACGCGTTCGCGCAGGTCAACGCGCAGCCGCAGATCGATCAGTCGAACCACACCGTGGCGCTCACGCTGCAAGTCGACCCGAGCCGCCGCGTGTACGTGCGGCGCGTGAACATCGTCGGCAATACGCGCACGCGCGACGAAGTGGTCCGTCGTGAAATGCGCCAGCTCGAAAGCTCGTGGTTCGATTCGAGCCGCCTCGCATTGTCGAAGGACCGGGTCAACCGTCTCGGCTACTTCACCGACGTGGACGTCACCACGACGCCCGTGGAAGGCACGAACGACCAGGTCGACGTGGACGTGAAGGTCGCGGAAAAGCCGACCGGCGCGATCACGCTGGGCGCGGGTTTCTCGTCGACGGACAAGGTGGTGCTGTCGGCGGGCGTGTCGCAGGACAACGTGTTCGGCTCGGGCACGAGTCTCGCGGTCAACGTGAACACCGCGAAGACGTACCGCACGCTGACCGTGACGCAGGTCGATCCGTACTTCACGATCGACGGCATCAAACGGATCACCGACGCGTACTACCGCACGTATCAGCCGCTGTACTACTCGACCGATTCGAGCTTCAAGATCATCACGATGGGTGCGGACACCAAGTTCGGCATCCCGTTCTCCGAGCAGGACACGGTGTTCTTCGGCGTCGGCGCCGAACAGAACACGATGGACGTGGACTCGAACACGCCGCAGTCCTACATCAACTACGTGAACGAGTTCGGCCGCGTGGTGAACAACTATCCGCTGACGATGGGCTGGTCGCGCGACAATCGCGACAGCGCGCTCGTCCCGAGCCGCGGCTACTACATCCAGTCGAACGCGGAATACGGCACGCCGCTCGGCAACACGACCTACGCGAAATTCGACGCGCAGTTCCAGTATTACTACTCGTTCGCTCGCGGCTTCGTGCTCGGCTTCAACCTGCAGGGCGGTTACGGCAAGGGCCTGCAAGGTCAGACGTACCCGATCTTCAAGAACTACTATGCGGGTGGTATCGGTTCGGTGCGCGGCTACTCGCCGAGCTCGCTGGGTCCGCGCGACGCGAAGACGAACGACCCGATCGGCGGCTCGCGCATGGCGGTCGGCAACATCGAGCTGACGTTCCCGCTTCCGGGCACGGGCTACGACCGCACGCTGCGCGTCTTCACCTTCCTCGATGCCGGTAACGTCTGGGGCGACCCGAACCAGGGCGGCACGAGCGGCGGTGCGAACGGCTTGCGCTACGGCTACGGTGTGGGTCTCGCGTGGATCTCGCCGATCGGCCCGCTCAAGCTGAGCCTTGGCTTCCCGCTGCAGAAGCACGAAGGCGACCAGTATCAGAAGTTCCAGTTCCAGATCGGTACGGCCTTCTGAACGGTATGCCGACTGTCACGAACTTCATTCATTCAGACGTAACGTGAGGAACACTTTGGGAACCGGTAAGCATTCGAAACATATGGCGCTGGCGCTTGCGTTGTCGATGGTTCTCGGCCTGGGCACGGCGATGTCCGCCAGTGCTCAGGAAGCGCGCATCGCTGCGGTCAATTCGGACCGCATCCTGCGCGAATCTGCAGCGGCGAAAGCCGCTCAGTCGAAGCTCGAGCAGGAATTCTCCAAACGCGACAAGGCGCTGCAGGACATGGCGCAGCGTCTGAAGGCGATGTCGGACAACATCGATAAAAACGGTTCCTCGATGTCGCCGACAGACCGCGCTGCACGCCAGCGCGACCTCGCGCAACTCGACGCGGACTTCCAGCGCAAGCAGCGCGAGTTCCGCGAGGACCTGAACCAGCGCCGCAACGAGGAACTCGCGGCGGTGCTGGATCGCGCGAACAAGGTGATCAAGCAGATCGCCGAGCAGCAGCACTACGATCTGATCGTGCAGGAGGCGGTGTACGTGAGTCCGCGCATCGACATCACGGATCAGGTGCTGAAGGCGCTGGCCGCGGGCGCGACCGGCACGGGTTCGCTCACGAGCCCGAACTGACGAGGACTGAGACGAGATGGCATCAGGCATGGCGATCACGCTCGACGAACTGGTGAAGCGCTTCGGCGGCGAGGTGGTCGGTGACGGCGCGCACGCGGTCGGGAGTCTCGCACCTCTCGACAAGGCTGGCTCGGCACAGCTCGCGTTTCTCGCGAATCAGAAGTATCTGCCGCAGGTCGAGACGACGCGCGCCGGCGCGGTGCTGATTTCCCCGGCCGATCTCGAGAAGGTGACGAATCGCGCGGGCAGTAATTTCATCGTCACGCCGAACCCCTACGCTTATTTCGCGCGCGTGGCGCAGGCGTTCATCGATCTGGCGACGCCCAAGGCCAGGCCGGGCGTGCATCCCAGCGCCTATGTCGATCCGAACGCGAAGGTCGCGGCGAGCGCCGTGATCGGACCGCACGTGACGGTGGAGGCGGGCGCCGTCATCGGCGAGCGCGTGAAGCTGGATGCGGGCGTGGTCGTCGGCCGGGGCGTGAAGCTCGGCGACGACGTGCATCTGTATCCCAACGTCACCGTCTATCACGGCTGCAAGTTCGGCGCGCGCGTGATCGTGCACGCGGGCGCGGTGATCGGCGCGGACGGCTTCGGCTTCGCGCCGGATTTCGTCGGCGAGGGCGATGCGCGCACCGGCAGCTGGGTCAAGATTCCGCAGGTCGGCGCGGTGGATATCGCAGACGACGTGGAAATCGGTGCGAACACGACCATCGATCGCGGCGCGATGGCGGACACCATCATCGAGGAATGCGTGAAGATCGACAACCTCGTGCAGATCGGTCACAACTGCCGCATCGGCGCGTACACGGTGATCGCCGGCTGCGCGGGCATCGCGGGCAGCACGAACATCGGCAAGCATTGCATGATCGGCGGGGCGGTCGGTATCGCGGGCCATGTGACGCTCGCGGACTATGTGATTGTCACGGCGCAATCCGGCGTCTCGAAATCGCTTCTGAAGCCGGGCATGTACACGAGCGCGTTTCCGGCCGTGCCGCACGGCGACTGGAACAAGAGCGCGGCCATCATGCGCAATCTGGACAAGCTGCGCGATCGCATCAAGTCGCTGGAAACGGCGCTCGCCGATACGGCCAAGCGTGGCGATACGAGCGGCGACGAATAGGCAAGACCTCGCGCAGAGCGGGCTCATCCAAGCCGCCGAAGCGCCAAGAGCAATTCCGGGCGGGCGTCCGATACGGCCCGCCATCCAAATTTCCGCGCCTGACGCGCGCGTGAGCAGAACGACCATGAGCACAGAAAAAATCAATCTCGACATCCACAAGATCCTCACGCTGCTGCCGCATCGCTACCCGATCCTGCTCGTGGACCGCGTGCTCGAACTCGAGCCGCACAAGAGCATCAAAGCGTTGAAGAACGTGACGATCAACGAGCCGTACTTCCAGGGCCACTTCCCGACGCGGCCGGTGATGCCGGGCGTGCTGATCCTCGAAGCGCTCGCGCAGACCGCGGCGCTCCTGACCTTCGCGGAAGAGCCGCACGATCCGAGCAACACGCTCTATTACTTCGTCGGCATCGACGGTGCGCGCTTCAAGCGCGTGGTGGAACCGGGGGATCAGTTGATCCTCAACGTCCACTTCGAGCGGTACATGCGAGGCATCTGGAAGTTCAAGGCGCGCGCCGAGGTCGATGGCGCGACCGCGGCCGAAGCCGAGCTCATGTGTACCGTCAAGAGCACGGACGCCTGAGCGCAACTGCGTTCACTCCGCGTTCATCGTAACAAGCAGCACGAACAGCATAGGCGAAATGCGCATGAGCAAGATTCACCCAACCGCGATCATCGAGCCGGGCGCCCAGCTCGACGAATCCGTCGAGATCGGGCCGTACGCGATCGTCGGTTCGCACGTCGTGATCGGCGCGGGCACGACCGTCGGCTCGCACAGCGTGATCGAAGGCCACACGACGATCGGCCGCGACAATAGCATCGGCCATTACGCATCGATCGGCGGCCGTCCGCAGGACATGAAGTACAAGGGCGAGCCGACGCGCCTCGAAATCGGCGACCGCAACACCATCCGCGAATTCACGACGCTGCACACGGGCACGGCGCAGGATCAGGGCTTGACGTCGATCGGCAGCGATTGCTGGATCATGGCGTACGTGCACGTCGGCCACGACTGCCGGCTCGGCGACAACGTCATCATGTCGAGCAACGCGCAACTGGCCGGGCACGTGTTCGTCGGCGATCACGCGATCATCGGCGGGATGTCGGGCGTGCATCAGTTCGTGCGCATCGGCGCGCATTCGATGCTCGGCGGCGCCTCGGCGCTCGTGCAGGACGTGCCGCCCTTCGTCATCGCGGCCGGCAACAAAGCTGAGCCGCACGGCATCAACGTCGAAGGACTGCGCCGCCGCGGCTTCACGCCCGAGGCAATCTCGGCGCTGCGTTCGGCGTATCGCATCGTCTACAAGAGCGGTCTGTCGCTCGAAGAGGCGAAGGTGCAGTTGAAGGAACTGAGCACGGCAGGCGGCGAGGGCGACGAACCCGTCACGGCATTTTCCGATTTCATCGCGGCGTCGCAGCGCGGCATCATCCGCTAGACACGCCGCCCGATGACCCTGATCACCAACCCGCCACGCATCGCGATGGTCGCGGGCGAGCCCTCTGGCGACCTGCTCGCGGCTTCGCTGCTCAAGGGCCTCACGCAAACCCTGCCGGAAGGCACGCGTTATAGCGGCATCGGCGGCCCGCGCATGACAGCCGAAGGCTTCGAAGCGCACTGGCCGATGGACAAGCTGACCGTGCGCGGCTATGTCGAAGCGCTGAAACACATCCCCGAAATTCTCGGCATCCGCAACGAGATCAAGCGTCAGTTGCTCGCGGAGCCGCCGTCGGTGTTCATCGGCGTGGACGCGCCGGATTTCAATTTCGGCCTCGAACAGCCGCTGCGCGAAGCAGGCATTCCGACCGTGCATTTCGTGTGTCCGTCGATCTGGGCGTGGCGCGGCGGCCGCATCAAGAAGATCGTGAAAGCGGTCGATCAGATGCTGTGCGTGTTTCCGTTCGAGACCGCGCTGCTGGCGAAGGCGGGCGTCGAGGCGAGCTACGTCGGCCATCCGCTCGCCGACGAAATTCCGCTCGAACCCGACGTCATGGGCGCGCGCCGCGAACTCGGCATCGCGCAGGGCGGGCCGGTGATCGCCGTGCTGCCGGGCAGCCGCCGCTCGGAAATTTCGCTGATCGGTCCGACCTTCTTCGATGCAATGGAGCTGATGCAGCGTCGCGAGCCCGGCGTGCGCTTCTTGATGCCCGCGGCGAATCCGGCGTTGCGCGAGTTGCTTCAGCCGCTCGTGGACGCGCATCCGAAACTTTCGCTGACGATCACCGATGGCCGCGCGCAAACCGCGATGACCGCCGCCGACGCGATCCTCGTGAAAAGCGGCACGGTGACGCTGGAAGCGGCGCTGCTCAAGAAGCCGATGGTCATCTCGTACAAGGTGCCCTGGCTGACGGGCCAGATCATGAAGCGGCAGGGTTATCTGCCGTATGTCGGTTTGCCGAACATCCTGGCGGGCCGTTTCGTCGTGCCGGAAATCCTTCAGCACTTCGCGACGCCCGAGGCGCTCGCCGACGCAACGCTGAAACAGTTGAACGACGACGCCAACCGCCGTACCCTGACGGAAATCTTCACCGACATGCACATCGCGCTGCGCCAGAACACGTCGCAGAAGGCGGCCGAGGCGGTCGCGCGAGTGCTCGAAACGCGGAGACCGCGATAATGGCGGCGAAACCCTCGGCTCAGGCGGGACTCGATTTCAGTTCACCTTTCGACATCATCTGCGGTGTCGATGAGGCGGGGCGCGGTCCGCTGGCCGGTCCGGTCGTGGCGGCGGCCGTGATTTTCGATCCTGCGAAGCCGCGCATCAACGGTCTCGACGATTCCAAAGTGCTGACCGCCAAAAGGCGCGAGGAGCTCTACGAGAAGATCGTCGATCGCGCGCTCGCGTTTTGCATCGCGTCGGCGAGCGTCGAGGAAATCGACACGATCAACATCCTGCACGCGAGCATGCTCGCGATGAAGCGCGCGGTGGAAGGCCTTTCGGTCGCGCCGACGCTCGTCAAGGTCGACGGCAATCGCTGCCCGACGCTGTCGATTCGCGCCGAAGCCGTGATCGGCGGCGATGCGCTCATCAAGCAGATTTCGGCGGCATCGATTCTCGCGAAGGTCACGCGAGATCGCATGCTGGTCGAGCTTCACGAAACCTTTCCGGTGTACGGCTTCGATGCGCATGCCGGCTACGGCACGCCGCAGCATCTCAGGGCGCTGCGCGAGCATGGCCCGTGCGAGCATCATCGGCGTTCGTTCGCGCCGGTGCGCGAGGCGCATATCCGCTTCGGCTCGGTGCTGCCCGAGCTCGCGCCGGAAGTGCTTCAGGTCGCCGCGGCGCTCGAAGACGACCCTGATTCGCTCGCTTTCTGAGCGGCACTCAATCCAACGTGAAATCCATCACTTCGCGGGACAATCCGCTCTATAAGCGCATCAAGGCGCTGGCCGGCTCGACCGCGCAGCAGCGTCGCAGCGGCCATGCGCTGCTCGAAGGCCTGCATCTGGCGTCGGCCTATCTCGATGCAGCCGGCCAGCCCGAAACGTGCGTGGTCACCGAAGGTGCGCTCACGCATGAGGAAGCCCGCGACATCGTCGCGCGTATCGAGGAAAAGCGTGTCGTCGTGTTGCCGGACGCGCTCTTCGGACAGCTTTCGAGCGTCGTGCACGGCGTCGGCATGCTGTTGCTCGTCGAGAAAATCGATGCCGAACTACCCGCGCGCGTCGCCGAAACCTGCGTGATCCTCGACGGCATCCAGGACGCGGGCAACGTCGGCTCGATTCTGCGCAGCGCGGCGGCGGCGGGCATCACGCGTGTGTTTTGCGCGCCGGGCACCGCGTACGCGTGGTCATCGAAAGTACTGCGCTCGGGCATGGGCGCGCACTTCCTGCTGGATATTTTCGAAGACGTGGATTCCGCGGAGCTGATCGCGCGGCTCGATGCGCCCGTGACCATCACCGATTCGCACGGCGCGGTCGCGCTCTACGATTGCGATCTGTCGGGCGCGCTGGCGTGGGTATTCGGCAATGAGGGCGCGGGCGTGTCGCAGGTCTGGCGCGATGCCGTGACGCATCGCGTGACCATTCCGCAGCCGGGCGGGATGGAGTCGCTCAACGTGGCGGCCGCGGCGGCGATCTGTCTTTTCGAGCAGTGCCGCCAGCAGCGCTGAGCATAATCAGTAATACGACGGCCGTTCCGGCTTGATTTCCTGCAGGATCGTCGTGGCGATTTCCTCGATCGACTTGTGCGTCGACGAAAGCCACTTGACGCCCTCGCGCTTCATCATCATTTCCGCTTCGTTGATCTCGTAGCGGCAGTTCTCCAGCGCCGCGTACTTGCTGCCCGGGCGACGCTCGTTGCGAATTTCCGCGAGCCGCTGCGCATCGATCGAAAGGCCGAACATCTTCGCCCGATGTTCGAGCAAAGGCGTAGGCAGCTTGCCGCGCTCGAAGTCTTCGGGAATCAGCGGATAGTTCGCGGCCTTCACGCCATATTGCATCGCCAGATAGAGGCTCGTCGGCGTTTTGCCGCTGCGCGATACGCCGACCAGAATGACATCGGCATCGGCGAGGTTGCGGTTGGACTGGCCGTCGTCGTGCGCGAGCGAGAAGTTGATCGCCTCGATGCGATTCTTGTATTCCTCGGTGTCGGCATTCTGGTGGACGCGGCCCATCGCGTGCGTCGACTTCATTTCCAGTTCGTGTTCGAGCGGCTCGATGAAGGTCTGGAACATGTCGAGGACGAGCGCGTTGCAGCCCTTGACGACTTCGTTCGACGCGCTGTCGACGAGCGTGGTAAAGACGATCGGACGGCGGCCATCGAGGTCCACAACCTCGTTGATCTTTTCCACCGTCGCGTACGCCTTGTCGATCGAATCGACGAACGGCACGCGCACGAGCCGGAATTTTTGATCGAACTGGGCGAGGATCGAATGCGCGAAGGTTTCGGCAGTGATCCCGGTCCCGTCGGAAACGATGAATACGGAAGGCGGCATCGGCAAAAGACCAAATGGGGAACGAGTTTGGGCGGGCGCGCTCAAACGGTAACACGCGAAATAGACCGCGGGAACGCCCTGCACGGCTCACGAAAGCGCCTGTGTTACATTGTTTGCCCAGCGGTGTGCGCCGGCGAACCGAGCGGCGTGAAAGACTTCGATTTTGCCGTGGAATTACTGTCTCTGCCGAAACAAATTAAGAATCGGCACGGTAGAATAGCGGCAACCTGTTCGATAAGCAATTGCGGACAAATTGATTCGGATTTTCGTCAAATCGCGGTGGGTTCGTCGGTTTTGGCAGCAAAAACCTACGATTTCGAGCAGATTTCAGACGTCCCGCTTCTTTTTGCAACGCGCCCGGCTCCGGTGACGCGCTCCCCGATGGTTTATCAAACAGGTTGTACGAGATGCGGCCGCGCTTCCAATGAGCGCCGCTGCATATGAGCCCACTCGTGCGATCGTGAATTCCATCCACCTTAGGGGCTTGTATGACTAACGCAGTTAATGTTGCGAAAGATGTCGCAAAGGATCAGGCGTATGTAGTTCCATTCGAGCAGTTGCGAATGACCGACGTGGAAATCGTCGGTGGCAAGAATGCGTCGCTCGGCGAAATGATCAGCCAGCTTTCCGAAGCGGGCGTTCGTGTGCCGACGGGCTTTGCCACAACTGCGCTCGCATTCCGCGACTTCCTCCAGCACAACGACCTGACCGAGCGCATCGCCAAGCGTCTCGAAACGCTCGACGTCGACGACGTGAAATCCCTTGCCGAAGCGGGCAAGGAAATCCGCCAGTGGATCGTCGACGCGCCGATGCAGCCGCGTCTCGAAGACGAAATCCGCCGCGGTTTCGAAGTGCTTCAGAACAGCTCGCCCGAAGAGCTTTCGTTCGCCGTGCGCTCGTCGGCGACCGCCGAGGACTTGCCGGACGCATCGTTCGCGGGCCAGCAGGAAAGCTATCTGAACGTGGTCGGCATCGAGGACGTGCTCGATCGCATGAAGCACGTGTTCGCGTCGCTCTACAACGACCGCGCCATCTCCTATCGCGTCCACAAGGGCTTCACGCATGCCGAAGTCGCGTTGTCGGCGGGCGTGCAGCGCATGGTCCGCTCGGACGTCGGCGCGGCGGGCGTGATGTTCACCATCGACACCGAATCGGGCTTCAAGGAAACCGTGTTCATCACGTCGAGCTACGGCCTCGGCGAGACGGTCGTGCAGGGCGCGGTGAATCCGGACGAGTTCCACGTCTTCAAGACCACGCTGGAACAGGGCAAGTACCCGATCATCCGTCGCTCGATCGGCTCGAAGCTCATCAAGATGGAGTTCACGAAGCCGGGCGAGCCGGGCCGCGTGAAGACCGTCGACGTGCCGCACGAGCAGCGCAACCGCTTCTCGATTACCGACGAAGACGTGATCGAACTCGCGAAGTACGCGGTGATCATCGAGAAACACTACGAGCGTCCGATGGACATCGAGTGGGGCAAGGACGGCCGCGACGGCAAGATCTTCATTCTCCAGGCGCGCCCTGAGACGGTGAAGAGCCAGGCGTCCGGCAAGGCCGAGATGCGCTTCAAGCTGAAGGGCCAGTCGAACGTGCTGGCGACGGGCCGGGCCATCGGCCAGAAGATCGGCGCGGGCCCCGTGCGCGTGATTCACGATCCGTCGGAAATGGAACGCGTGCAGCCGGGCGACGTGCTCGTCGCCGACATGACCGACCCGAACTGGGAGCCGGTGATGAAGCGCGCATCGGCCATCGTGACGAACCGCGGCGGACGTACGTGCCACGCGGCGATCATCGCGCGTGAGCTGGGCGTGCCGGCGGTGGTCGGCTGCGGCGACGCCACCGACGTGCTGAAGGAGGGCGCGCTCGTCACGGTATCGTGCGCGGAAGGCGACGAAGGCAAGATCTACGACGGCCTGCTCGAAACCGAAGTCACGGAAGTGCAGCGCGGCGAGTTGCCGAAGATTCCGGTCAAGATCATGATGAACGTCGGCAATCCGCAGCTTGCGTTCGACTTCGCGCAGTTGCCGAACGCGGGCGTGGGTCTGGCGCGGCTCGAGTTCATCATCAACAACAACATCGGCGTGCATCCGAAGGCGATTCTGGAGTACCCGAACGTCGACGCCGATCTGAAGAAGGCAGTCGAGAGCGTCGCGCGCGGTCATGCGTCGCCGCGTGCGTTCTACGTCGACAAGCTGACGGAAGGCATCGCCACGATCGCGGCCGCGTTCTATCCGAAGCCCGTCATCGTGCGTCTGTCGGACTTCAAGTCGAACGAGTACAAGAAGCTTATCGGCGGTTCGCGCTACGAGCCGGATGAAGAAAACCCGATGCTCGGTTTCCGCGGCGCGTCGCGCTATATCGCGGAAGACTTCGCCGAAGCATTCCACATGGAATGCATCGCGCTGAAGAAGGTGCGCGAGGAAATGGGTCTGGACAACGTGCAGATCATGGTGCCGTTCGTGCGCACGCTGAACCAGGCGGATCGCGTGATCGAACTGCTGAAGAAGTTCGGTCTCGAGCGCGGCAAGAACGATCTGAAGCTCGTGATGATGTGCGAGGTGCCGTCCAACGCGATTCTCGCGGAGCAGTTCCTGGAGCGCTTCGACGGCTTCTCGATCGGCTCGAACGATCTGACGCAGCTCACGCTCGGCCTTGATCGCGACTCCGGCATGGAACTGCTCGCGGCGGACTTCGACGAGCGCGACGAAGCGGTGCTGTTCATGCTCAAGCGCGCGATCGAAACGTGTCTGCGGCTGAACAAGTACGTCGGCATCTGCGGACAGGGGCCGTCCGATCATCCGGACCTCGCGGAGTGGCTCGCGAAGGAAGGCATCGAATCGATGTCGCTGAATCCGGACACGATCATCGAGACATGGCAGCAACTGGCGAAGACCTTGTCAAAATAAGTCAGCAGCGCCTTTCCGGTTGCTTTCGGAAAGGCGCGAGCGTGCTATAAAAACACCCCGGACTTCTCCGGGGTGTTTTCGTTTGGAGACCGGCGATGCTAACGAGTGGACTGATTTGGTGGGTCGCGGCGGGCGCGCTGATCGTCGCGGAGCTGTTCACCGGCACGTTCTATCTGCTCATGATCGCGCTGGGCATGATCGCGGGCGGCATCGCTTATGTGTCCGGCGCGCTGCCGCATGTGCAGATGGGCGCGGCGGCCGTCATTGCACTGATCGCCGTCGTGGTTTTGCGGCGCTCGCGCTTCGGTAGCTGGAAGGGGCGCGACGCATCGCGGGATGCGGCCGTGAATCTCGATATCGGCGCGACGCTGGAAGTGGATCAATGGCGCGATGGCCACGCGCGCGCAATGTATCGCGGCGCGCAGTGGGACGTCGAACTCGCGCCGGGCGAAACCGAAGGCGCGCGGTACTACCGCATCACGGCGCTGGACGGGAACCGGCTGATCGTCGCGGCCAAACGCTAGACACGCTCGCTCACTATAAGAAGGAGTCACACAATGTATTTCGCGCTCATCGTGCTCATCATCGCCATCGTGATCGTGGTGAACACGGTCAAGATCGTTCCTCAACAGCATGCCTGGGTGCTGGAGCGATTCGGCCGCTATCACGCGACGCTCACGCCGGGTCTGAACATCGTGCTGCCGTTCGTCGATCGCATCGCCTACAAGCACATGCTGAAGGAGATTCCGCTCGAAGTGCCGAGCCAGGTGTGCATCACGCGGGACAACACGCAGTTGCAGGTAGACGGCGTGCTGTACTTTCAGGTGACGGACGCGATGAAGGCGTCGTACGGTTCGAGCAACTTCGTGTTCGCGATCACGCAGTTGTCGCAGACGACCTTGCGTTCGGTCATCGGCAAGCTGGAGCTCGACAAGACGTTCGAGGAGCGCGACTTCATCAACCAGAGCATCGTGAATGCGCTCGACGAAGCCGCGTCGAACTGGGGCGTGAAAGTGCTCCGTTACGAGATCAAGGATCTGACGCCGCCAAAGGAAATCCTTCACGCGATGCAGGCGCAGATCACCGCCGAGCGCGAAAAGCGCGCGCTGATCGCCGCATCCGAAGGCCGCAAGCAGGAGCAGATCAATCTGGCCGCCGGCGCGCGTGAAGCCGCGATCCAGAAGTCCGAGGGCGAGCGTCAGGCGGCGATCAATCAGGCGCAGGGCGCGGCGTCGGCGATTCTCGCGGTGGCCGAGGCGAACGCGCAAGCCATTCAGAAAGTCGGCACGGCGATTCAGACGACGGGCGGCATGGAAGCGGTGAACCTGAAGATCGCGGAGCAGTATGTCGGCGCGTTCGGCAATATTGCGAAGACGGGCAACACGCTGATCGTGCCGGGCAACCTGTCCGATATGAGTTCGATGATCGCGTCGGCGTTGACCATCGTGAGAGGCGAGGGCGGCGGCGTCATCAAGAAGAGCTGACGCGCGGCAAAAGCAAACGGGGCGCTCAAGGCGCCCCGATTCGTTTAACGCGAAGCCGTGCGCATCAGGCGCCCGCGCTCGCGTTCCCAGTCGCGCTTCTTTTCGGTCTCGCGCTTGTCGTGCAGCTTCTTGCCCTTCGCGAGCCCGATCTCGCACTTCACGCGGCCGTCCTTGTAATGGAAGTTGAGCGGCACGAGCGTATGTCCACGTTGCTCGACCTTGCCGATGAGCTTGTCGATCTGGTCGCGATGCAGCAGCAGTTTGCGCGTGCGCACCGGATCCAGGTTGGCGAACTTCGATGCCTCGGGCAGCGGGCTGATATGCGTGCCGATCAGAAAGAGCTCGCCGTGCTTGATCACGACATAGCCTTCCTTGATTTGCGCTCGGCCCGCGCGCAGCGCCTTGACTTCCCAGCCTTCGAGCACGAGACCGGCCTCGTAGCGCTCTTCGACGAAGTAATCGAAGAAGGCTTTTCTGTTGTCGATGATGCTCATGAATGGAAAGTGCCCAACTCGTTTAAAATCACGATTTTAGCAGCGTGCCGTCCGGCAGACGAACTCCGGCCGTGTTCTCTTGCGCGTTGCAGCCCAATTCAGCCACCGCTGCGCCCTATATGGCAGACGTCCAGAAAACCGTATTGATCCGCCATTCGGCGGAAGAAATGTTCGACCTCGTCACCGATGTCGCCGACTACCCCAATTTCCTGCCCTGGTGCGGTGGCGTCGAAATCGGCCGCCAGGATGAAAACGGCATGGAAGCGAAGATCGACATCAGCTTCAAGGGCATCAAGCAGCACTTCGCGACGCGCAACACGCAGAAGCGTCCGACCACCATCGATATGGAGTTCCTGAGCGGCCCTTTCAAGAAGTTCACCGGTTACTGGCGCTTCACGCCGCTGCGCGCGGACGCGTGCAAGATCGAATTCGCGCTGCACTACGAATTCTCCAATGTGATTCTGGAGAAACTCATCGGGCCGGTCTTCAGCCATATCGCCAACACGTTCGTCGATTCCTTCGTGAAGCGCGCGGACCAGCGCTACGGCAAGCGATGATGCATATCGACGTCTGCTACGGCCTGCCCGATCGCGCGTTTCTGAAGCGTGTCGAGTTGCGCGAGGGCGCGACGGTGCGCGATGCAATCGACGCGAGCGGCGTGCTGCTCGTCCATCGCGATATCGATCTGTCGACGCAAAAGGTCGGCGTGTTCGGCAAGGCGAAGGCGCTTGACGCGGCGCTCGCCGACTTCGATCGCGTGGAGATTTATCGGCCGTTGAAAGTCGATCCGAAGGCCGCGCGCCAGCGTCGCGTCGACAAGGCGCGCAAGGCTGGTTCGATCGAAGGGCGCAAGTGGCACTCGAAGGATTCGCGCTGAGCCGTTTCAATGCGCGGGCGCTTCCTTCGCGCCCGCCGGCGCGGGCTCCAGCGTGTGTTGTCTGACCGACCAGAGTACGCCCACAAGCAGCAGCACGATCGCGAGCACTTCCGGCGTACGCGGCCAGCGGCCGTCGTAGACGAAAGCGTAGAGCAACGCGAAGAGCGTTTCGAAGACGATCATCTGACCTGCGAGCGTGAGCGGCAGGCGTTTCGCCGCCGCATTCCACAGCATGTTGCCGAGCCACGAACCGCCGGTCGCCAGCGCGAAACACACGATCCAGAACACGTGCCAGCGCGCGGCCGGCACGCTCGCCTGAACCGTGCCCGCGGGCAGCATCCAGACGACGGCGCCGAGCACGAGGCCCAGGAGGCCCGTCACGATGCCCCAGAGCACGGACCACTCGTTACCGTCGAAGTGGCGATTTGCTTGCAGATAGCGTGCGTTGACGACCGCGTACCACGTCCACGATGCGAGCGCGCCGAGGGCGCACGCGAGACCGGTCAAGCGCGTGAGCACGCTCGCCGCATGCTCGCTACCGCTCGACGACGACACCACGTCGCTGAACACGTCCAGGTTGATGCACGCGATGCCGGCCAGCACGAGCAGCAAAGGTCCGACGAGCCGCCTGAGATCGATTGCGCCGTGGTCGCGCCGTCCGGCGAGCGTGACCGTGACGGGCAGAATCCCGACGATCAGCGACGAAGGCGCGACGCCCACCAGTTGCACCGCGCTCGCGAGCAGCATGTAGTAGAGCAGGTTGCCGACCAGCGCCAGCTTCACGAGCGCGATGAAATCGGCGCGCGTGAGTTTGGCGAAGAGCCTGCGGGCGAACGGCAGCGCGACCGCGAGCGACACGGCGCCGTACATCAGATAGCGTCCGACGCTCAGCGCGAGCGGCGAAAAATCCGGCAGGAGCCGGGGCGCGAGAAAGATGAAGCCCCAGATCGCTCCCGCTGACATTCCGTACATCACACCGCGCTGCATTGCCCGACTCCCTGTCGTTATTTCATCTGACGGCACGAAGCGTAGCCCTGGCCCCGGCCGGCCGTCTTGTCGAAAACTGCATATGCGCGAGCACCCGACACGCGGGCGCGGACGGCCCGGATTTTGCGGCCGAACGGCCTAAGCTGCTGTTCGGGCAGTGAAAATGCAGGGAACTATCGGTATAATCTGCTTTTGCGCCCATAGGATTTGCCATGCGTCTGATCCAGAAAGCACTCACGTTCGATGACGTGCTCCTCGTGCCCGCGTTTTCCAGCGTTCTCCCGCGCGACACCAGCCTGAAATCACAGCTGACCCGCAATATTTCCCTGAACATGCCTCTCGTGTCCGCCGCCATGGACACGGTCACCGAAGGCCGGCTCGCCATCGCGATGGCGCAGATGGGCGGCATCGGCATCGTTCACAAGAATCTCACTGCCAAGGAGCAGGCCCGCGAAGTCGCGAAAGTGAAGCGCTTCGAGTCGGGCGTCGTGCGCGATCCGATCACAATTCCGCCGCAGATGCGCGTGCGCGACGTCATTGCGCTGACGCAGCAGCATGGCATTTCGGGCTTCCCGGTGGTCGAGGGCGCGCAACTCATCGGCATCGTCACGAATCGCGACCTGCGTTTCGAAGAACGTCTCGATGAGCCGGTGCGCAACATCATGACCCCGCGCGAGCGTCTCGTGACGGTCAAGGAAGGCACGTCGCTCGCCGAAGCGAAGGCGTTGATGCACGGCCATCGCCTGGAACGCGTGCTGGTCGTCAACGATGCGTTCGAACTGCGCGGCCTGATGACCGTGAAAGACATCACCAAGCAGACAGAAAACCCGGACGCCTGCAAGGACGAAGACGGCAAGCTGCGTGTGGGCGCGGCGGTGGGCGTCGGTCCGGATAACGAAGAGCGCGTCGACCTGCTGGCGCAGGCGGGCGTCGACGTGATCGTCGTCGATACCGCGCACGGTCACAGCCAGGGCGTGCTCGAACGCGTGCGTTGGGTCAAGCAGAATTACCCGCACGTTCAGGTCATCGGCGGCAATATCGCGACGGCGGCGGCGGCGAAGTCGCTCGTCGAATACGGTGCGGACGCGGTGAAGGTCGGTATCGGCCCGGGCTCGATCTGCACGACGCGTATCGTCGCGGGTGTCGGCGTGCCGCAGATCACGGCGATCGCCAACGTCTCCGAAGCGCTGCGCGGCACCGGCGTGCCGGTCGTCGCCGACGGCGGCGTGCGCTTCTCGGGCGACGTCTCGAAGGCGCTCGCGGCAGGCGCGAACGTCGTCATGATGGGCAGCATGCTCGCGGGCACGGAAGAATCGCCGGGCGACGTGTTCCTGTATCAGGGCCGTCAGTACAAGTCGTACCGCGGCATGGGATCGGTCGGCGCGATGAAGGACGGCGCGGCGGACCGCTACTTCCAGGACAACTCGGCGAACATCGACAAGCTCGTGCCCGAAGGCATCGAAGGCCGTGTAGCCTACAAGGGCTCGGTCAACGCGATCCTGTTCCAGATCGTCGGCGGGGTGCGCGCGAGCATGGGCTATTGCGGTTGCCGCACGATCAACGAAATGCACGAGAAGGCGGAATTCGTGCAGATCACGGCGGCCGGCATGCGCGAGTCGCATGTGCACGACGTGCAGATCACGAAGGAAGCACCCAACTATCACGTCGACTAATCGCGCGGAGCGATCATGAAACCGTTGCTGCGGGTCGTGCTCGTCATCAATGCCCTGATTTTTCTGGCGTTCGGCCTGCTGTTTCTGCTGACGCCGTGGGCTGGCTTGTACAGCGCGCTGCAACTGGATTCGATCCGTGTGCAGCCGGTGTTCGCCGGGCAACTGCTCGGCATCGCGCTCATCGGGCTGTCGTGGCTCGCGTTTCATGCTTCCGTCGATGGCGCATTGACGGCCCGGGCCGCCCGCGTCTCGGGTCACGTGCAGTGGCTCTCGGGCGTCGTGGTGCTGGTCTGGTTGCTCGGGCTGCACGCGCCGCAGGTCGATGGCTTCGGGCAGATCAGCGCGGCGGTGGTCGGCGCCGTGCTGCTCGTACTCGGTTTGGGCAGCGTGAGGCTGTCGTCGGCGGTGCGGCGACGCGAGCGCGCGGCGCTGGCGGGCGCTGTGTCCGCCCAGCGGGCGGAGAAGAAGGCGGCGCAAAAGCGCGAGGATGTTCGCACGAGCGCCACGGTGCCTTCGGCGCGCGTCGAGCCGATCGATACCGCGGTGCGTCCCGCGGCGCGCGCACCGCAAGCTACGGCCATCGATCCGGTTTCGGGCCGTACGATCGATTCAAGCGGGCGTCCGCTCGATCCGGCTTCGCCGATCTCATCCGCGTCGGTACGCGCGCATCCGGACGGCGCCGTCGATCCCGTCACGGGCGGCACGCTCGATCCGGTGACGGGCCGCGCGGTCGATCCGGTCACCGGCAAGCGCATCGAGCCCGTGATCAGCGGCGAGATCGATCCGGCGACGGGCCGAAGAGCCGATCCGCTCGCGCCCGACGCGAGCCACGCACCACGTTGAGGGCGCGAAGCGCATGCCGCAAGCCACGCGAGCGCAGCATCGGAAACACGCAGGACAAGCACGGTCGGCCATTGCGCCGGCCGTCGATTTATTTGCAGGCGGGCCGCGCGACGTCGCGTCCCGGCCGCACAGACATTATTCGTTCACTTAGCCTTTGGCCGCAGCCATGCACGACAAAATCCTGATTCTCGATTTCGGCTCCCAAGTCACCCAGCTGATCGCACGGCGCATCCGCGAGTCGCATGTCTACTCGGAGATCCATCCGTACGACGTCGATGAGACCTTCATCCGCGAATTCGCGCCGAAGGGCATCATCCTGTCGGGCGGCCCGAACTCCGTCACCGAGGCGAAGTCGCCGCGCGCGCCGCAGATCGTCTTCGATCTCGGCGTGCCGGTGCTCGGCATCTGTTACGGCATGCAGACGATGGCCGATCAGCTCGGCGGCAAGGTCGAACTGGGCAACGTGCGCGAATTCGGCTATGCGGAAGTACAGGCGCTGAATCACACGGGTTTTCTGGAAGGCATCGAGGACTTCAAGAGCGGCAAGGACGAGTCGATGCTCAAGGTGTGGATGAGCCACGGCGACAAAGTGGTCGACTTGCCGGCGGGCTTCAAGCTGATGGCCTCGACGCCGTCGTGCCCGATCGCCGCGATGGCCGACGACGACCGTCGCTTCTACGGCCTGCAATGGCATCCGGAAGTCACGCACACGGTGCAGGGCCGCGCGATGCTCGACCGTTTCGTGCTGGAACTGTGCGGCGCGCAGGCGGACTGGGAGATGGGCCATTACATCGACGAAGCCGTGGAGAAGATCCGCGCGCAGGTCGGCAACGAGCATGTGATTCTCGGTTTGTCGGGCGGCGTCGATTCGTCGGTGGCGGCGGCGCTCTTGCATCGCGCGATCGGCGACCAGTTGACGTGCGTGTTCGTCGATCACGGCTTGCTGCGTCAGAACGAGGCGGAGCAGGTGATGTCGACGTTCGCGGATCATCTCGGCGTGAAAGTGATTCACGTCGACGCGAGTGCGGAATTTCTGCAGAAGCTCGCGGGCGTGACCGATCCGGAAGCGAAGCGCAAGATCATCGGCGCGGAGTTCGTCGAGGTGTTCCACAAGGAATCGGACAAGCTCACCGATGCGAAGTGGCTCGCGCAGGGCACGATCTATCCGGACGTGATCGAATCGGCGGGCAAGGGCAAGAAGGGCGCGCACACCATCAAGAGCCACCACAATGTCGGCGGCTTGCCGGAGACGCTGAATCTCAAGCTGCTCGAACCGTTGCGCGAACTCTTCAAGGACGAAGTGCGCGAGCTCGGCGTGAAGCTCGGTTTGCCCCACGCGATGGTGTATCGACATCCGTTCCCGGGGCCGGGTCTCGGCGTGCGGATTCTCGGCGAAGTGAAGCGCGAATTTGCGGATCTGCTGCGTCGCGCGGATGCGATTTTCATCGAGACGCTGCGCAACACCATCGACAAGGAAACGGGCAAGTCGTGGTATGACCTCACGAGCCAGGCGTTTGCGGTGTTTCTGCCGGTGAAGAGCGTCGGCGTGATGGGCGATGGCCGCACTTATGAGTATGTCGTCGCGCTGCGCGCCGTGCAGACGCTTGACTTCATGACGGCGCATTGGGCGCATCTGCCGCATGAGTTGCTGGGGCATGTGAGCAATCGCATCATTAATGAGGTTCGCGGGATCAATCGGGTGGTGTATGACATCTCGGGGAAGCCGCCTGCGACGATTGAGTGGGAGTGAGCGTCGTCGCTTCACATTGATCGCGAGCCGGGCGCATGGATGACCACGCACCCGACCGCACGCCGAGCGAGCCACTCACCGACTCGCTCTTCTTCGCGCTCTATCCCGACGCAGCCGCCGCCACCCGAATCACCGAACTGGCGGCTCGTCTGCGCATCGACCACAAGCTGAAGGCGAGGCCGATTCCCTCCGATCGCCTTCACGTCACGCTGCATTATCTCGGCGCCTTCCCTGGCGTCCCCGCCGATGTCCTCAAGCAAGCACACACCGCGGCTTCGCAAATCACATCGCCGCCCGTCGAACTGACACTCGACCGCATCGAAAGCTTCTCCGGCCGCCGCGCGAAACGCCCGCTCGTTCTCTCAGGCGACGTCACCGCGCCACTCGACGCCCTCGAACAAACCCTCGGCGCAGCGCTCGCAACCGCCGGCATCGCTGTAAAACGCCATCCCCGCTTCACGCCCCACGTAACCTTGCTCTACGACGAGCACCGCATCGCGCGCCGGCCCGTCGAGCCCATCGCATGGACCGCGCGCGAGTTGGTGCTCGTGCGCAGCCTGCTCGGCCGATCGCAATACGAAGTCCTCGCGCGCTGGCCGCTCGTATCGTGAGCCGTCGGAACCACCCAAAATAAAGGGTTTCGCGGATTTTTCTAACGCGTTAAGGTTCGTGTATCGGAATAAATCGATACGAAGCGCTTACATGACCCGGTCCCGTCTCCTGCACATCACGCCCGAAACGCACAACGTCCAGATCGATCTCGTCTACGCCACCGATCGCAATTTCACCGGCAAGCCGATCTACAAGGCGCAGCACTGCCTGCTGCTGGAACCCGCGGAAGCCGCGTTACGCAAAGCCGTCGATATCGCGCGGAGCATCGGCATGACGCTGCGAATCTTCGACGCCTATCGTCCGCCGCAAGCGCAAAAAGTGCTGTGGGACTTTCTGCCCGATCCGACCTTCATCGCCGAACTCGGCCGCGGCTCGAACCATAGCCGCGGCACGGCAGTGGACCTGACGCTCGTCGATCGCGACGGCAACGAGCTCGACATGGGTACCGGATTCGACGCGATGGTCGTCGAATCCGAGCATTTCCACTTCGGCCTGCCGGAGCACATCCAGCGGAACCGAACGCTGTTGCTCGGCGTGATGCACGGCGCGGGCTTCACGCACATCAAAAGCGAGTGGTGGCATTACGAATTGCCAGGCTCGCGCGAACTTGCTCTGATCGACAACGAAGAAAGCGGCCCGCTGCGGCTGATGTGAACCCGAAACCAACAGGACGACATCACATGAAAAAGGCATTGGCAGCGGTCATGCTCGCCTCGGCGCTGACGGCATTCACCGGCTTGCAGAACGTGCAGGCGGCCACGCCGAAGGACATGTTCGTCATGGCGACGCTGCTCGATGAATTCACCTCGCTCGATCCCGGCGAAATCTACGAGCTGGTGCCGGAAGAATATGTCGCGAACACGTATGACCGGCTGGTGCGTGTCGATCTGAAGGATCCGTCGAAATTCAATGGCGATGTCGCCGAGTCCTGGACCGTGAGCCAGGACGGCCTCACGTTCACGTTCAAGATTCGCCCGGGCCTCAAGTTCCACTCCGGCAATCCGCTGACAGCCGACGACGTCGCCTGGTCGATCCAGCGCACCGCGCTGCTCGACAAGGGCGCGGCGGCCGTGCTCGCGGGCATCGGCCTGAACAAGGCGAACGCGCTGCAGAACGTGAAGAAAGTGGACGATACGACCGTCTCCATCACGACCGATCAACGTTACGCGCCGACGTTCGTGCTCAACGTGCTCGGCTCGTGGCCGGCGTCGGTGGTGGATCGCAAGCTCGTCGAATCGCACGCGAAGGGCAGCGACTACGGCAACGAGTGGCTCAAGACCAATGAAGCAGGCTCGGGCGCGTACAAGCTCGTGAAGTGGACCGCGAACGACAGCATCGTGCTGCAGCGCTTCGAGGGCTATCGCATCCCGCTCGCGATGAAGCGCATCGTGCTGCGTCACGTGACCGAGGCGGCGAGCCAGCGCCTCATGATCCAGAACGGCGACATCGACGTCGCGCGCGATCTGAGCCCCGACGATCTCGACACGCTCTCGAAGAGCGGCGTCATCAAGGCGACGGCCGTGCCGCAGGCGACGCTCATGTATCTCGGCCTCAACAACAAGAACCCGAATCTCGCGAAGCCCGAGGTCTGGGAAGCGATGAAGTGGCTGATCGACTATCAGGGCATCCAGAAGAACGTGATCCGCACGACCTACAAGGTCCACGAGACGTTTCTGCCCGAAGGCTTTCTCGGCGCGCTGAACGAGAACCCGTATCACCAGGACGTCGCGAAGGCGAAGGCGCTGCTCGCCAAGGCCGGTCTCGCCAACGGCTTCACCGTGAAGATGGACGTGCGCAACGACTATCCGTACAGCGAGATCGCGCAGGCCGTGCAGGCGAATCTCGCGCTCGCCAACATCAAGGTTCAGCTCATGCCGAGCGACAACAAGCAGACGCTCGGACGCTATCGGGCGCGCGCGCATGACATCTATATCGGCGAGTGGTCGGCGGATTACATCGATCCGCACAGCAACGCGCAGGGTTTCGTCTGGAACCCGGACAACTCGGATGCATCGAGCTACAAGATGCTCGCGTGGCGCAACGCATGGGACATTCCGCAACTGACCAAGGAAACCAACGCGGCGCTGGCCGAAAGCGATACGAAAAAACGCGCGCAGCTCTACGAGAAAATGCAGCGTGAAGTGCTCGCGAAATCGCCGTTCGTGATCATGTTCCAGAAGGTGTCGCAGGTCGCGGCGCGTCCCGGCGTGACCGGTCTCGAAGTCGGGCCGATCAACGATCTCGTGTCCTACCGCAACATCAAGAAGCAGTGAGCGCGGTCACGTTCATCGAGCGCGTGCGTGCGATGAGCGCGCATCGGGGCGGTGTGCGCATCGGGCTTGCGCTCGCGCACTGGATCGCGATGCTCGTCATCACGTTCACGGGCCTGCTCGCGATTACATTCTTCATCGGCCGCAAGATTCCGATCGATCCTGTGCTCGCGATTCTCGGCGATCGCGCGTCCGCGAGCGCGTATGCCGCCGCTCGCTTGAGACTCGGACTCGACAAGCCGCTCATCGATCAGTTCGTGATCTACGCGCGCGACGTGCTGCACGGCAATCTCGGCGTCTCGCTGCTGACGGCCAATCCGGTGATCGACGACATCAAGCGCGTCTTTCCCGCGACGCTCGAACTCGCGACGCTCTCGACGTTCATCGGCATCGCGATCGGCGTGCCGCTCGGCGTCGCGGCGGCGGTGAAGCACAATCGCATCGTCGATCACATCGCGCGCGTGATCGGGCTCGCGGGCAGTTCGGTGCCCGTGTTCTGGCTCGCGCTGATGGGCCTCCTGCTGTTCTATGCGCGGCTGCACTGGGTGTCGGGGCCGGGGCGCATCGATCCCGTGTATGACGGCATGGTCGATACGCGCACGGGCAGCCTTCTCATCGATTCGATCATGGCCGGCGAATGGGACGTTTTCAGGAACGCGTTCTCGCATATCGCGCTTCCGGCGAGCGTGCTGGCTTTTTATTCGATCGCGTATCTGTCGCGCATGACGCGCTCGTTCATGCTCGAACAACTGAGCCAGGAATACGTGACGACCGCGCGCGCCAAAGGTCTGCCCGAGCGCCGCGTGATCTGGCGGCATGCGTTCGGCAATATCGCGGTGCCGCTCCTGACGGTGATCGCGCTCGCATACAGCTATCTGCTCGAAGGCTCCGTGCTGACCGAAATCGTGTTCGCGTGGCCGGGCATCGGCTCGTATCTGACGGGCGCGCTGCTCAACGCCGACATGAACGCCGTGCTCGGCAGCACGCTCGTGATCGGCGCGACGTTCATCGCGCTCAATCTCCTGACCGACGCGCTCTATCGCGTGTTCGACCCACGCACGCGCTGACATGGAGGATTTTGCCCAGATGAAACCGGCGCGAACGAGCTTGCGCACGTGGCTTCTCACCGACACGCCCGCGTCCCCGCGCCAGGCTGCGCTCGGCCGGGCTTACCGGCGCTGGCGGCGATTCTCGTCGAATCCGCTGAGCATGCTCGGACTCGCGATTCTGCTGCTGCTCATCGTGGTCGCGGCAATCGGACCGATGCTCGTCGCGCAGGACCCGTTGCAGCAAGTGCTCGCCGAGCGTCTCACGCCGCCCGGCGCGGCGCACTGGTTCGGCACGGATCAGCTCGGCCGCGACATCCTCTCGCGGCTCGTGTACGGCTCGCGTCTCACGCTGGCGATTGCCATGCTCGTCGTCGTGCTCGTCGTGCCGGTCGGCCTTGCGATCGGCACGGTGGCGGGCTACTGCGGCGGCATCGTCGATACGGCGCTGATGCGCGTGACCGATGTCGCGCTCGCGTTCCCGAAGATCGTGCTCGCTCTCGCGTTCGCCGCGGCGCTCGGGCCGGGCGTGCTCAACGCGGTGATCGCGCTATCGATCACCGCATGGCCGCCGTACGCGCGTCTCGCGCGCGCGGAATCGCTGCGGCTCGCGCGGGCCGATTACATCCACGCGGCGCGTCTGCAAGGCGCATCGCATCCGCGCATTCTGCTGCGCTATATCGTGCCGCTGTGTTCGTCGTCAGTGATCGTGCGCGCGACGCTCGACATGGCCGGCATCATTCTCGCCGTCGCGGGTCTCGGGTTTCTCGGACTGGGCGCGCAGCCGCCGAGCCCGGAATGGGGCTACATGGTGGCGTCGGGCCGCAATGTGCTGCTTGATGCATGGTGGGTCGCGACGATCCCCGGTCTCGCGATTCTCGCGGTGAGCCTCGCGTTCAACCTGCTCGGCGACGGCCTGCGCGACGTCTTCGATCCGCGTCACGGAGGCTAACGTGTCCGACGTGCTGGCGCAGATCGACGGCCTCGAAGTGGCCTTCGCGGGCCACGACGGCGCGCTCGTGCCCGCGGTGCGCGGCGTGTCGCTGACGGTGCGGCGGGGCGAGCGGCTGGGGATCGTCGGGGAATCGGGTTCGGGCAAATCGCTGACGGGGCGCGCGCTGCTCGGGCTGCTGCCGCCCGAGGCGAGATGGTCGGCGAAGGGGCTGCGCTTCGAAGACCGGGACCTGCTCGCGATGCGCCCGCAAGAGCGCCGGCGCCTGTGCGGCACACGCATGAGCATGATCCTCCAAGACCCGAAGTTTTCGCTCAATCCGGTGATGACCGTCGCGCAGCAGATGCGCGAAACCTTCGTGCGGCAAGGCGTGCGAGAGAGCCGGCGTGCGCTGCGCGAACGCATCGTCGCGGCGCTGGAGGCGGTGCATATCCGCGATCCGCAGCGCGTCGCCGATGCTTATCCGCATGAACTCTCAGGCGGCATGGGCCAGCGCGTGATGATCGCGATGATGGTCTCCGCCGGTCCGCGCCTCCTGATCGCCGACGAACCCACGAGCGCGCTCGACGTGCTCGTGTCGATGCAGGTGCTCGCCGTGCTCGACGAGATGATCGAGCGCCACGACACCGGGCTCGTGTTTATCAGCCACGATCTGCCGCTCGTGATGTCGTTTTGCGATCGCGTCGCGGTGATGTATGGCGGACGCGTCGTCGAGACATGCGCGGCGCGCGATCTCGTGCACGCGACGCATCCGTACACGCGCGGGCTGCTCGAAGCGAATCCGCCGCTCGACAATCCGCCCGACGAATTGTCGACCTTGCGCCGCGACCCGGCGTGGCTCGACGAAGGGACGACGCGATGATCGACATCGAGCGCGCGCACATCCGCTTCAAGACGAAGACCGGCCACGTCGATGCCGTGCGCGACGTTTCCTTGCGCGTGGAGGAGGGCGAAGTCTTCGGGCTGGTCGGCGAATCGGGCAGCGGCAAGTCCACCTTGCTGCGCGCGCTCGCCGGACTGACGCCGCTCGCGGACGGCAGCATACGCATTGGTTCGCGTCCCGTGAGGCGCGATGTGCAGATGGTGTTCCAGGATCCGTATGGCGCGCTGCATCCGCGCTTCACCGTCGATAAGACCTTGCGCGAGCCGCTCGCGATCAACGGCATCGGCGACGAAGATAGGCGCATTCTCGATGCGCTCGCTGAAGTCGGCCTCGGCCCGGCGTTCCGCTTTCGCTATCCGCATCAGTTGTCGGGCGGGCAGCGCCAGCGCGTGTCGATCGCGCGGGCGCTGATCGTCGAGCCACGCGTCCTGCTGCTCGACGAGCCGACTTCCGCGCTCGACGTCTCCGTGCAGGCCGAGATTCTGAATTTGCTGCGACGTCTGCATCGCGAGCGCAAGCTGACGATGATCCTCGTGAGCCATAACCTCGCGGTGATCGGCTTTCTCTGTCAGCGCGTCGCGGTGATGCGCAATGGCGAGATCGTCGAGCAACTGGGCGTGGAAGCGGTGCGCTCGCGCAACGTCGAGCACGAATACACGCGACGGCTGCTGCTCGCGACGCAAGGCTACACGCGCGAAAGCGCGACGCGTCTGGAGCGCGGGTCAGGCGGTTAGTCATCGTACAAGCACAGTTGCCGTGAGGCAGTCAATGCATGTTGCGCAAACGACGCATACGAACCGCAATAAGCCCGGTATACGGCGACGCGCCGCGAACAGGCGCGTGATGCGCGAAAACCTCTCGGCGGGCGCTGATAGAATAGGACTTGGATTGTCGAGACGTGCCGAACAACGCGCGAGCGTGGTTTTCCGGCTGCCTTCCGACTTCGAGCTAACCAACGGAAATCGTGACAGACCGCGCCCGTTCGCGGGTGAAAGCCGGTCGTAATCCCCGATGAAATTGCTAGATGCTTTGGTCGAACAGCGGATCAACGAAGCCGCTACGCGTGGCGAGTTCAACAACTTGCCGGGCGCGGGCGCTCCGCTCCACTTCGACGACGACGTCCTCGTTCCCGAGGAAGTGCGCGTCGCCAATCGAATCCTCAAGAATGCGGGCTTCGTCCCGCCCGCCGTCGAACAGCTTCGCGCGCTGCGTGGGCTACAGGAAGAGTTCGACAAGGTAACGGACCCCGCGGCCCGTTGCCAGTTGCAAGCGCGGATGCTCGCGCTCGACATGGCGCTCGAATCGCTGCGTGGCGGCGGTTGCGTGCCGCACGAGTACCGTCGGCGCATCGCCGAGCGGCTCTCCGAGCGCGCACAGTCGCGCGTGGCGGTGGAAGCCAAGTGACCGGGATGCCGGACGCGCCCGATCCCGCGCCGAACGCTTCCATCGCAGATCCATCCAGCGAACGCGATCGCCGCTTCATGGCGCTCGCGCAACGCGCCGCCGACGAAGCCCGTGCCGCGGGCGAAGTCCCTGTAGGCGCGGTGATCGTGCTCGGCGACGAAGTCATCGCCACCGGCTTCAATCATCCGATTCGCGGCCACGATCCGTCCGCGCATGCCGAAATGGCCGCGCTGCGCGCCGCCGCCCAGAAACTCCAGAACTACCGTTTGCCGGGCTGTGAACTCTATGTGACGCTCGAGCCGTGCCTGATGTGCGCGGGCGCGATCATGCACGCGCGGATCGCGCGCGTCGTCTATGGCGCGACGGACCCGAAAACGGGCGCGTGCGGCAGTGTCGTCGACATGTTCGCGAATGCGCAGCTCAATCACCACACCACGGTGACGGGCGGCGTTCTCGCCGACGAATGCGGGCACGCGCTCAAGAATTTCTTCGCCGAGCGGCGTCGCCTGGCGCGTGAAGAGCGCGATGCGCGTCGGGCGCGTGAAGCCGGCTCAATAACGAATCCAACGACAATATCGTGAAATCACGCACCATCGACCTCGTCGCGCCGTCTGGCTATCCGCACGATCCGGCGGCTGTTGAGCGCGCGCTCGGGCGATTGCGCAGGGAAGGGCATCGCCTCGAAAACGTCGATGCGACGCGGCGGCGTTTCCAGCGCTTCGGCGGCACCGACGCCGAGCGCGCGGCCGATCTCAACCGCCTCGCGGACGCATCGCGACCGTTGCCAGACATCGTACTTGCGGTGCGCGGCGGCTATGGCGCATCGCGCATCCTGCACGGACTCGACTATCTCGGCTTGCGCAGACTCGCCGATCAGCCGGTCGCGATCGTCGGCCACAGCGATTTCACGGCGATCCAGTGCGCGCTCTTCGCGCACGCTGGCGTGAAAAGCTTCGGCGGACCCATGTTCGCGGGCGATTTCGGCGCCGAACAGACGAGTTCGTTCACGATGCAGCACTTCTGGAACGCGATCTCCCATTCGAGCTTCACCGTAACGAGCAAAACGCCGCAGCGTCAGACCGTGGATGCGACCGGCATGCTGTGGGGCGGCAATCTCGCGATTCTGGCGTCGCTCGTCGGCACGCCGTATATGCCGCCGATCGAAGGCGGGATTCTCTACATCGAAGATGTGAACGAGCATCCGTTCCGGATCGAGCGGATGATTTATCAGTTGCATCAGTCGGGCATGCTCGGCCGTCAGCAGGCGATCGTGATGGGCGAATTCTCGGGCGGCCGGCTTTCGGATTACGACAACGGCTATTCGCTCGACGCGATGATCGAGCAGGTCAGATCCGTGATCGGCATTCCGGTGGTGACGGGATTGCAGTTCGGACATGTGGAGAATCTTCTGACGCTTCCTTTCGGTGCAACGGCTCACCTCGTGGCGACCGAGCGCGGGTTCACGTTGAAGCTGTCCGACTATCCGCATCTGGGTTGACGCGGGTAGAACAGGGCGCTCCACCGAGCGCCTTATTTTTGACCTTAATAAGCAACTAACGGTCTTGTTTTGCGCCATCCAGGGTTCAGGCGTGCACAAAAGACGACCGATAGATTGTCGACAAAAAAGTGCTAGCAATGCTGACAAAAACTTGGTGAATTCGCTAAGATCCCCGTCCGTATTGAAGTAGAGCCGGATTCGATACGGGAGAAAACACCTTGAGGCACCAAATCTCAAAATGAATTGTTGACAATCTTTATGTCGATTCTAAGATGCTTAACATGCAAGCGAGCACATCATGTCCGACACCAACCGTAGTGCTGAATCGAATGCTTCACCGGCCGCGCCGAACGGGGCGAATGCCGAGTCGATCGCCGAAAATATCCGCGCCGCGATCCTCGAGCATCGCCTTGCGCCTGGCGCGAAGCTGACCGAAGCGCAGTTGTGCGAGGTGTTCGCGGTGAAGCGCGGCACGGTCCGTCAGGCGCTTGCGCAACTGTCGAACGAGCGGCTCGTCGATCTGGAGCCGAATCGCGGCGCGTTTGTCGCTAGCCCGTCGCTGCAGGAAGTGCATGAAGTGTTCGAGATGCGCCGCATCATCGAGCTGGCGGTGGTGGAGCGGATCGCGCAGGGCCACGGCATGCGCCGGCTGAAGTCGATCAGCGCCACCATCGGCAAAGAGCGCCGCGCATTCGAGAGTCACGACTTCTCCTCGTGGATCCGGCTTTCCGGCGAGTTCCACACTGAGCTCGCGGCGCTGACCGGCAATACAGTGTTGTGCGAATGTCTGTCGGGGCTCGTCGCGCGCTCGACGCTGATCTCGGCGTTGTACGAATCGCTCGGAAAGAGCTCGTGCTCGTTCGAGGATCACGAAGAGATTCTCGCCGCGCTCGATGCCGGCGACGCCACGAAAGCGGCCGTCCTGATGGCGCAGCATCTGCGCGATGTCGAGTTGAAGATGCTGGAGCGGCCGGCACGCGGCGCGGTCGATCTGAAGGAAGTATTCACGAGGCCCGCCGAGCGCGAAAGGGCGCTCGATACGTAGGCGGCAGTGACGAGGCAGATCGGAGAATCTGCCATCGACTGAATATAGCAGGACTAAATAATTGGAGACCGTGCCCCGCGCGCCGCGCCGGGCACGCGGAGAGTCGCACGCGCAAAAAATCCGCAGCGTGGGCCGCATCGAACAGGACGCTCGTGTGAGCGTGAAATGAAAGTCGCCGCAGGGCGAAAACGCAAATCCGAAGAATGCCGCGCTGGTTCGATATCAGCGAAGGCATCAGATCGAAGCTCGTCACATCAGCATTTGCATCTTTTCACTACGCAAGCAGCCAATGAAGGAGACGTCATGGCCCAGTTCAGTGCACCCGGCAGCTCAGCCCTGCCGCAATACGAAGAGCAGACAGCAGGACACGATCCGAATCTGCCCGCAGGTTACAGCGATCGCCTTTACAACGAGGACCTCGCGCCGCTCAAGAACCAGACCTGGGGCGCGTACAACATCTTCGCGTTCTGGATGTCGGACGTGCATAGCGTCGGCGGTTATGTGTTCGCCGGGAGTCTTTTCGCACTCGGCCTGACGAGCTGGCAAGTGCTGGTGTCATTGCTGATCGGCATCGGGCTGGTGAACGCGCTGTGCAACATGATCGCGAAGCCGAGCCAGGTGGCCGGCGTGCCGTATCCGGTCGCGTGCCGCGCCACCTTCGGCGTGCTCGGCGCGAACATTCCGGCCGTGATTCGCGGGCTCATCGCGGTCGCGTGGTACGGGATTCAGACGTACCTGGCTTCGAGCGCGCTCGTCATCGTCGTGCTGAAGTTCGTGCCGTCGCTGATGCCTTACGCCGATGTGCACAAGTACGGCTTCGTCGGGCTCTCGGCGCTCGGCTGGGCGGGCTTCATGCTGCTCTGGGTGCTGCAGGCCATCGTGTTCTGGCGCGGCATGGAGATGATCAAGAAGTTCATCGACTTCGCCGGTCCCGCCGTCTATGTCGTGATGTTCATGCTCGCCGGCTATATGGTGTGGCGCGCGGGCATCAAGAACATCGGCCTGAATCTGGGCGGCGTGAAGTATCACGGCATGGAAGTGATTCCCGTGATGATTACCGCGATCTCGCTCGTCGTGTCGTACTTCTCCGGCCCGATGCTCAACTTCGGCGACTTCTCGCGCTACTGCAAGAGCTTCCGCAGCGTGAAGCGCGGCAACTTCTGGGGTCTGCCGGTCAACTTCCTGGCGTTCTCGCTGGTGACCGTCATCACGACCGCGGCGACGCTGCCCGTGTTCGGTCAGCTGATCACCGATCCGGTTGAAACCGTCGGCCGCATCGATCATCCGACCGCCGTGATTCTCGGCGCGCTGACCTTCACGATCGCGACCATCGGCATCAACATCGTGGCCAACTTCGTGTCGCCGGCCTTCGATTTCTCCAACGTCGCGCCGAAGCTCATCAGCTGGCGTATGGGCGGCATGATGGCCGCGACCGCGTCGATCTTCATCACGCCGTGGAACCTGTTCAACAACCCGGCCGTGATCCACTACACGCTGGATATTCTCGGCAGCTTCATCGGACCGTTGTACGGCGTGCTGATCCTCGACTTCTATCTCGTGAAGCGCGGCAAGCTGGTCGTGGACGATCTCTACTCGGTGTCCGAGGAAGGCAAGTACTGGTACACGAAGGGCGTGAACCGCCGTGCGGTGATGGCGCTCCTGCCGGCCGCCGTGATCGCGATTCTCTGCGTGATGCTGCCGTCGCTCGAAGGCGCCGCGAATTTCTCATGGTTCATCGGTGCGGGACTGGCTGCGGTGTTTTACTTCTTCCTCGCCGATCGCAAGCGCCCGGTGTGAAGCTTGACCTATAACGAACGATAGAACCTGAGAGAACCTTCCAAAGCAGTGTGGAGAACAGCAATGCGCATCAAACTGATCAACCCGAACACGACGCAACGCATGACCGACTCGATGGGCCGCTGCGCCCGCGAGGTCGCCGCGCCCGGCACGGAGATCGTCGCCGTCAGCCCGACGATGGGCCCGGCGTCCATCGAAGGCTACTACGACGAGGCGATCGCGTCGCTCGGGCTTCTGGCCGAAGTGGAGGCCGGAGAAAAGCAGGGTTTCGACGGCTACGTGATCGCCTGCTTCGGCGATCCGGCCCTTTACGCCGCGCGTGAGTTGGCGCGCGGTCCGGTGATCGGCATCGCGGAAGCGGCGATGCACGCGGCGAGCGTGATCGCGCCGGGCTTTTCCGTCGTGACCACGTTGCAGCGCACGGTCGGCATGGCCTGGCATCTGGCGGAGCGCTACGGCATGACGCGCTTCTGCAAAAACGTGCGCGCAACCGACGTCCCCGTGCTCGAACTCGACGTGCCGGGCTCGCCCGCGCGTCAGACGATCATCGACGAATGCCGGCGCGCGCTCGACGAGGACGGTTCCGACGCGATCGTCCTCGGCTGCGCGGGCATGGCTGAGTTCTGCCGCGAGGTGGAAGACGCGATCGGCGCGCCGGTGGTGGAGGGGGTGACGGCCGCGGTGAAATGGGCGGAAGCGCTGATCGCGCTGAAGCTCCACACCGCGAAACGCGGCGATTATGCGCGTCCGCTCGCGAAACGCTATGACGGCGTGCTGTCGGATTTCAGCCCGCGCTGATGGCGTTTCGGACCGACACATACGGACGACGTGACCCGGAATATCTGACCTGATGTATGGGCGGGCCCGGGTCTTTTAGCTACACTGAATCGTCGACAATCCCGCTTTTTTCAACGCTTGAGTTCAACGCCTGCCATGTCACTCGATCCGAAATACCCACGCGACCTGATCGGCTACGGCCGCCACCCGGTGCAGGCGAACTGGCCGGGACGCGCGCGCGTCGCCGTGCAGTTCGTGCTCAATTACGAAGAGGGCGGCGAGAATTGCGTGCTGCACGGCGATCCGGGCTCGGAGCAGTTTCTGTCGGAAATCGTGGGCGCGGCGGCGTATCCCTCGCGGCACATGAGCATGGAGTCGATTTACGAGTACGGCTCGCGTGCAGGCGTGTGGCGCATCCTGCGCGAATTCGAAAAGCGCGGCATGCCGCTGACGATTTTCGGCGTCGGCATGGCGATCGAGCGGCATCCGGAACTGGCGAAGGCGTTCGTCGAACTGGGGCATGAAATCGCGTGTCACGGGTATCGCTGGATTCACTATCAGGACATGTCGCCGGAGCGCGAGGCGGAGCACATGCGGCTCGGCATGGAAGCGATCGAGCGCGTCACGGGCGTGCGGCCGCTCGGCTGGTACACCGGACGCGACAGTCCCAACACGCATCGGCTGGTCGCGGAATACGGCGGCTTTCTTTACGACTCGGACAACTACGGCGACGACCTGCCGTTCTGGACCGAAGTGGAGGTGACGGGCGGCGGGAAGAAGCCGCATCTGATCGTGCCGTACACGCTCGACACGAACGACATGCGCTTCGCGACGCCCCAGGGTTTCAACACGGGCGAACACTTCTTCACGTATCTGAAAGACGCGTTCGACGTGCTCTACGAAGAAGGCGACGAAGCGCCGAAGATGCTGTCCATCGGCATGCACTGCCGCCTGCTCGGACGTCCCGGGCGTTTCCGCGGCCTGCAGAAATTCCTCGATCACATCGAGAAGCACGATCGCGTGTGGGTCACGCGGCGTGTCGACATCGCGCGTCACTGGCGCGAGCAACATCCTTTCGAGAAAACCAACAACGGGACGGCGGCATGAAGGCGATGCAATACACACTCGACCAACTCAATACCATGCCCGCCGACACGTTCGTGACGGTGCTCGCGGGCATCTTTGAACATTCGCCGTGGGTGCCGGAAGCGGCGGCGCGACAGCGTCCGTTCAAGGACATCGACACGCTGCACACGGCGATGTCGCATATCGTCGAAACCGCGGGCGAAGAGAAGCAGCTTGCGCTCATCAACGCGCACCCGGAACTCGCGGGCAAGGCGGCGGTGCGCGGCGAACTGACGGCCGAATCGACGCGCGAGCAAAGCGGCGCGGGCCTCGATCTCTGCACGCAGGAAGAGTTCGACAGGCTGCAATCGCTCAACACGCAATATCGCGAAAAATTCGGTTTTCCCTTCATTCTCGCGGTGCGTGGGTATGACCGTCACGGCATCATCGCGAACTTCGAAAAGCGCGTGAATCATGACCGCGCCGAAGAGCTGCGCACGAGTCTCGACCAGATCTACCGGATCGCGCGTTTCAGGCTGAACGACCTGATCCAGGCCGCGTAATCCGCATCAACCGTCACAACCGAACGAAAAGCAAGGAAGCAGACAAATGGCAATTCCGACACTCGATCCCAACGCGCCCGAATTCACGCGCCGCTATGTGAACCTCGCGGATCCGCGTCTGGGCGCGCAGGCACTCGAGGCGAGCGACGATTTCTTCGCGCCGAAGGACCGCATGCTGAACCCGGAGCCGGCGGTGTTCATTCCCGGCAAGTACGACGATCACGGCAAGTGGATGGACGGCTGGGAAACGCGCCGCAAGCGCACGACGGGCTACGACTGGTGCATCGTCAAGCTGGCGCGTCCGGGCGTGATCAAGGGCATCGACGTCGACACGAGCCACTTCACCGGCAACTTCCCGCCGGCGGCGTCGATCGAAGGCGCGCATGTCATCGACGGTTCGCCGAATCAGTCGACGCAATGGACGGAAATCGTCCCGTCGACGACGCTTCAGGGCAACCATCACCACTATCTCGAAGTCAAGGCCGAACAGCCGTTCACGCATCTGCGTGTGAACATCTATCCGGACGGCGGCATCGCGCGTCTGCGCGTGTACGGCCAGCCGCAGCTCGACTGGAGCAACGCGGACCGCAACCAGCTCGTCGATCTCGGCGCGATGGAAAACGGCGCGTACATGGTGGGCACGAACAACCAGCACTTCGGCCTCGCATCGACGCTGCTGATGCCGGGTCGCGGCGTGAATATGGGCGACGGCTGGGAGACGCGTCGTCGTCGCGAGCCGGGCAACGACTGGTGTATCGTCGCGCTGGCGCAGCCGGGCGTCATCAAGAAGGTCGAAGTGGATACCGCGCACTTCAAGGGCAATTTCCCGGATCGCTGCTCGCTTCAGGCGGCTTACGTGAAGGGCGGCACGGACAGTTCCCTCGTCACGCAGGCCATGTTCTGGCCCGTGCTGCTCGGCGAGCAGAAATTGCAAATGGACAAGCAGCATTTCTTCGAGTCGGAAGTGGCGGCTCTCGGCCCGGTGACGCACGTGCGCTTCAATATTTATCCCGACGGCGGCGTGTCGCGTCTTCGTCTCTTCGGAACCCTCGCATGATGAAAAAGCTCGCTATCGAACCGTTGACGCGCGCTGCGTTCAAGCCTTATGGCGATGTCATCGAACTCGATGGCGCGAAGCAGATCCCGATCAACCTCGGCACCACGATCCGCTTTCACGATCTGTGCAACGTGGACGTGACGGATCAGGGCGGCCATGCGATCGTCAATCTCTTTCGCGGCCAGCCGCGCACGCTGCCGTTCGAATGCAAGATGATGGAACGGCATCCGCTCGGCAGCCAGGCGTTCATTCCGCTCGATGACCGGCCGTATCTCGTCGTCGTCGCGCCCGCCGGCGATCTCGACGAGTCGAAGATTCGCGCGTTCGTCACGAGCGGCTGGCAGGGCGTGAACTATGCGAAAGGCGTGTGGCACCATCCGCTGCTCGCGTTGGGGAAGGTGAGCGATTACATCGTCGTCGATCGCGGCGGTGGCGAAGGGCACAACCTCAACGAGCTGGATCTGAAGGAATCGCTGTGGCTGACGGACGAGGCGATGCGCTAGACCGCTTTTTTCGGGCAAGGGAAGGACCGGTGCGGTAAGACCGGTCCTTTTGCTTTTGGGGCGTTAAGATAAGCAGTTCATTTCCGACGACCCCCACTCAACGATGATCGATCTTCGCAGCGATACCGTCACCCGTCCCAGCCAGTCCATGCTCGCCGCCATGTCGGCCGCCGAAGTCGGCGACGATGTCTGGGGCGACGATCCCACCGTCATCCGCCTTCAGGCCGCGCTTGCCGAGCGCACGGGCAAGGAAGCGGGCCTGTTCTTCCCGAGCGGCACGCAAAGCAATCTCGCCGCGTTGATGGCGCATTGCGCGCGCGGCGACGAGTACATCGTCGGGCAGTCCGCGCACACGTACAAATACGAAGGCGGCGGCGCGGCGGTGCTCGGCAGCATTCAGCCGCAGCCGATCGAAAACGCGCCCGACGGCTCGTTGCCGCTCGACAAGATCGCGGCGGCGATCAAGCCGATCGACAACCACTTCGCGCGCACGCGTTTGCTGGCGCTCGAGAACACCATCGGCGGAAAGGTGCTGCCTGCCGATTACGTGGCGAAGGCGACACAGCTCGCGCGCGATCGCGGTTTGTCCACGCATCTCGACGGCGCGCGCGTGTTCAATGCCGCGGTGGCGTCGGACAAGCCGGTCAGGGATTTGTGCGCGCCGTTCGACAGCGTGTCGGTCTGCTTCTCGAAGGGTCTGGGCGCGCCGGTCGGTTCGGTGCTGGTCGGATCGAAGGCGTTGATCGATGTCGCGAGCCGCTGGCGCAAAGTGCTTGGCGGGGGCATGCGTCAGTCGGGCCTGCTCGCTGCCGCGTGTCTGTATGCGCTCGATCATCACGTCGACGCGCTCGCGCAGGATCACGACAACGCTGCTTATCTCGCCGCCGGCCTCGCGCAAACCGATGGAATCGAGGTGCAATCGCACGCAACGAACATGGTCTTCGCGCAGATTCCCGAAGCGCATTGCGCACCGCTCGAAGCCTTTCTGAAGGAGCGCGGCATTCTCATGCAGATGCTCTATGCGTCGCGCTTCGTCACGCATCGCGATGTGTCGCGCGCGGATATCGATACCGTGATTCGCGCGGTGAAAGACTACTTCGCGCGTTGAATGAAAAATGCCCCGCTCGAACATCGGCGGGGCATTTCTCGACTCGGAACGGCAGACTTATTCGACGGCGCCGCCTGCAAACCAGGCCGCCACCTTCTGACGTTCGGCATCGGTCATCTGCGTGACATTGCCGAGCGGCATCGCCTTCAGGGTCACGGCTTGCTGATGCACGCGCTGGGCGTTCTGCTTGATCTCGGCGGGCGTATCGAGCAACACGCCGGCGGGCGCGCTGCCCATCATCGTCGGATGCGCGGAGTGGCAGGTCGCGCAACGTTGCTGGATGATCGGCTGAATGTCGGAGACCTTGATCGTCGGCGCGCCGGCGGCCTGTGCGACAGCCACGGTCGGCGCGGGCATCGTCCATGCGAAGGCGCCGAGCACCAGCACCAGACCCGCGACCGGCATGTACCACAGCACCTGGCCGCGATGGCGCATCACGAAGAACTGGCGAATGAGCGCGCCCGCCAGCATGATCAGCACGAGAATCAGCCAGTTGAACTTGTGCGTGTAGGTCATCGCGTAGTGGTTCGACAGCATCGCGAACACGACCGGCAGCGTGAAATACGTGTTGTGCACGGAGCGCTGCTTGCCGCGCTTGCCGTAGATCGCGTTCGGCGTTTCGCCCTTGAGCATCGCGGCGACCATCTTGCGCTGACCCGGAATGATGACGAAGAACACGTTCGCCGACATGATCGTCGCGATCATCGCGCCAGTGATCAGATAGGCGGCGCGGCCCGCGAACACATGGCACGCGATGAACGCCGCGACCAGCACGTAGATGCCGACGCAGATGCCGAGCAGCTTGTCGTTGGTGCCGAGCACGCGGCACAGCGTGTCGTACACGATCCAGCCGGCCATCAGGAAGCCGAGCGCGGCGGATACTGCGACGACCGGGCCCATGTCGAGCACGCTCTTGTCGATGAGATAGGTGCTCGGCGACAGCAGATACAGCACGAAGAAGAGGCCGAAGCCCGACATCCACGTGGTGTACGACGGCCAGAACGACCAGTGCAGGTTCTCCGGCATGTCCTGCGGCGCGACGGAATACTTCTGCATGTGATAGAAGCCGCCGCCGTGGACGTGCCAGAAATCGCCGAACACGCCGCGACGGCGCGCGTTCGGGTCGGTGGGCGGTTTGAGACTGTTATCGAGCGCAACGAAGTAGAACGATTCGCCGATCCATGCGATCGCGACGATGACGTGCAGACAGCGCAATACGAGATTGAGCCAGTCGGTGACAAAGCCTTCCATGTACTCCTCCACTACCGATTCGTTATGCGCACATCGTCAGATTGATGGGGACGGGCGCGATATATATATGTTTTTAGCTGCCGCGATACGTGCTGTACGCCCACGGCGATACGAGCAGCGGCACGTGATAGTGCGCGCCGGAATCCGCGATGCCGAAGCGCAACACGACGCGATCGACGAAGCGCGGCTCGGGCACCTTCACGCCGATCGTGGCGAAGTAGTCGCCCGCGTGGAACACCAGTTCGTATTCGCCGGTTTCGAGATCGGCGCCTTCGAGCAGCGGCGCATCGGCGCGGCCGTCGTCGTTGGTGTGGATGGTCTTGATCGCGCGGCGGGCGTCGCCGTTGAGCGCGAACAGCTCGACTTTGATGTTTGCGCCCGGGCGGCCGTGCGCGGTGTCGAGGACGTGGGTGGTGAGCTTGCCCATTCGCAGTTTCCTTGAGTTGTGCGAGATCCGGCTTTGCGCATCGATCCGAATTTCGGCACCTTGAAACGTCAGTGCGTCTGCGGCGGATCGAGGCTCCACGTCAGTGGCTACATACCCGTCGGCGTTTCAGATGCGCGCCGTGTACAGCATTGTAGGAATTTGAGACGCGCTGTGCGCCCGCGATAGGAAAGATAATGCCCAACGCATGACAGCGGCGCGTAAGCCTTGCCGCAAAGGGTTCGCCGACGTTCCCGGCGGCTTCCCGACGACTCTTCCGGCGATGCTACCCGCGCCAAAAATCGGGAATATATCGCCGCCGTGAAGACGACTATGACGGCAGTCTGATTGCGTCCGATTTTTTGATTGCGGACAGTGGCGGTGCGCGCAGTATCGATGGATATTTGCCGCGTCCCGAAGACGGCGGCCGACGCTGGGTAACCGGGGCTTTTACTGGTTCCCTTACCGTCTCTGGAGATAACGCAGATGCCACGCAGTCTTTTGGTCAAAAACGCCCACATGCTCGTCACGATGGACGAGCAGCGCCGTGAAATTCGCGACGGCGGCATGTATATCGAAGACAACCGGATCGTGCAGGCGGGACCGACGAGCGAACTGCTGCAAACCGCCGACGAGGTGCTCGACATGCGCGGCCATCTCGTGATTCCGGGGCTCGTCAACACGCACCATCACATGTATCAGAGCCTGACGCGGGCGATTCCCGCAGCTCAGAACGCCGAGTTGTTCGGCTGGCTCACGAATCTCTACAAGATCTGGGCGCATCTCACGCCCGACATGATCGACATCTCGACCAAGACCGCGATGGCCGAGCTGCTGCTCTCCGGCTGCACGACGTCGAGCGACCATTTGTATATCTATCCGAACGGCAGCCGGCTCGATGACAGCATCGCGGCGGCGCGCGAAATCGGCATGCGTTTTCATGCGGCGCGCGGCAGCATGAGCGTGGGACAGAGGGATGGCGGCTTGCCGCCCGATTCGGTCGTCGAAAAGGAGGACGCGATTCTGAAGGACTCGCAGCGCCTGATCGAGACGTATCACGACGAAGGCCGCTACGCGATGCTGCGCGTGGTCGTCGCGCCTTGTTCGCCATTTTCGGTGAGCCGCGAATTGATGCGCGACGCGGCGCTGCTTGCGCGCGAATACGGCGTGTCGCTGCACACGCATCTGGCCGAGAACGTGAACGATGTCGCGTACAGCCGCGAGAAATTCGGCATGACGCCCGCCGAATATGCGGAGGATCTCGGCTGGGTCGGGCATGACGTGTGGCATGCGCACTGTGTGCAACTGGACAAGCCGGGCATCGAACTGTTCGCGCGCACGGGAACGGGCGTCGCGCATTGTCCCTGCTCGAACATGCGGCTGGCGTCGGGCATCGCGCCGATCCGTGCGATGCGTGATGCGGGCGTGCCGGTTGGTATCGGCGTGGACGGCTCGGCGTCGAACGATGGCGCGCAGATGGTCGCGGAAGTGCGGCAGGCGCTGCTTTTGCAGCGTGTCGGGTTCGGTCCGGATGCGATGACGGCGCGTGAGGCGCTTGAAATCGCGACGCTCGGTGGCGCGAAAGTGCTCAATCGCGATGATATCGGCGCGCTCGCGCCTGGGATGGCGGCGGATTTCGTGTCGTTCGATCTTTCGCAGACTGCGTTTGCGGGCGCGTTGCATGATCCGGTGGCGGCGCTGGTGTTCTGCGCGCCGTCGCAGGTGTCGACGAGTGTTATCGATGGGAAGATCGTGGTGAAGGATGGGCGGTTGACGACGGTCGATTTGGGCGTGGTGGTGGAGCGACACAATCGCCTGGCGCGGGGGCTGGTTGAGGCTTCGGGTTTGTGAGGATTCGGTTTGGGCGGGAGGCTTTGCTTCGGCTTTTGTGGATGGCCTGAATTCGTGTCGGTCTATTAGCACTGCCCCTCCCCGGGGCGGGGGTCACTTTCTTTGCTGCTGCAAAGAAAGTAACCAAAGAAAGCAGCTTCTCACCGCCCGCGGTCACACGCACGTTGGCCATGCTTGCCAGCCGCAGGCGGCACTCGCCTAAGTGTCGCCCTCGAAGGACCAACCGGGCTTGGATCGCGCACGGTCTGCCGCACCACATGTTTTGGCGCGCTGGTTCAGCACCAAATAGCTTCGGCACAGCGCTACGCGCTGCCGTCGGGTCTGCAAGCGAAACCATCGAAGAAGCACGTGCACACCCGATTGACCCATCGGCCGCGAAGCGGGCCGGAGCTATTTGGTGCTGAGCCAGTTCGTTGTGTGGTGCGATGTGTCGGACCGTGCGCGATCCAAGCCCTTATCTGCTTGTGGGGGCACTCGCTACTGCCGGGCCATTAGGCCAATCGTCTGTGCCGCGGCCGGTGTGAAGTGCTTAGGCTGGGGAGAGCTGTTTCTTTGGTTACTTTCTTTGCAGCAGCAAAGAAAGTGACCCCCGCCCCGGGGAGGGGCAGAGCAAATAGACCGACGCGAAAACAGGTTTCACGAACGAACGCAAAGACAAGCGAGCGAAAAACCAAAAGCAACCTCAAGGCTGATCGATCAACGACCGCGTCGCCTCGGCGACGAGCCCCCGCAGCCAGCGAACCTCATCGGAATAATGACACCGCTCATGCCACAACTGGTAATACTGCATCGGCGGGAAATCGAGCGGCGCGGGCACGACCGCGAGCGGCAGAAACCGCGCGTAATGGTCCGCGAAAAGCCGCGTCGTCGTGAAGACGAGATCCGACTTGATCAACACGTAAGGCGCGAGATTGAAGTACGGCAACGTAACGACGACATGACGCTTCAAACGCTCCCGCGCAAGATGCACGTCGATCGCACCGCGCTGCCCGACGGAATAGGGCGTCGGTGCGAGATGCGGCGCGTTCAGGTACTGATCGAGCGTGAGCCCGCCGCGCTTGGCGAACGGATGTTGATTGCTGACGAGACACACGATCTTGTCGACGAACAGATTGGAGAGGTGCAACTGTTCGGGCGGCTCGGGCCAGTTGCCCACGACGATGTCGAGCTTGCCGTCTTCGAGCGCCAGCTCGTAATCGAACGCGGGGCCGAGCGAATGGAACTCGAGCGTCGCGTCGGGCGCAGCCTGCCGGAATCGTTCGACGACGGTCGGCACGAACAGCACGTTCAGATAGTCGGGACAGCCGATGCGATAGCACCGCACCGACGTCGAAGGATCGAAGTTGTGCTGCTGGACCTTGATGCGCTCGATTTCGCGCAGCGCGTTTTGCGTAGGTTCGAGCAGGCGCAGACCATATTCGGTCGGCACCATGCCGGACTTGCCGCGCACGAGCAACGGGTCGCCGGTGATATCGCGCAACCGGCGCAAGGCGGCGCTGATGGCGGGTTGCGACTGATTGAGCTTGACGGCCGCACGCGTCACGCTGCGTTCCATCAAGAGGGTATGCAAGACGCGTAACAGATACGTATCGATCGCCTCGCGTTGCTGACTCATGTTATCTCCACTATATGTTCTGGCTGATCGATGCGGGGGTGCAACATATCATTTTTAATATGACGTAAAAATTTCGTCAAGGTGTGGCTTACCCGCAAACACTGGCTTTAGCGGTACGCAACACATAATTTTGAGTTATCGACTTAGCGTCCCGAATTCTGTAAATTCTGCCCGCGATATGAGTTTGTGCGACACCGCCGTGTCACGCGCTCGTGAGCGGTAACTTTTCCAGCCCGGTCTGCTCGGTGGCCAGGCGCATTTCTGGATTTCAATGGGCGACGCCATTTCCACGTCGATGACGCCACCGCGCCTGGCGTTGTCGGGTATCAGCAAACAGTATCCGTCCGTCAAGGCGAACGACGGCGTGAATCTCGTCGTCATGCCGGGGGAAATTCACGCCGTGCTCGGCGAGAACGGCGCGGGCAAATCCACGCTGATGAAGATCATCTACGGCGCGGTGCGCCCGGATGAAGGCGAAATCCGCTGGCAAGGCGAAACGGTCGAGATCGGCAGTCCGGCCGCCGCGCGCAAGCTCGGCATCGGCATGGTGTTCCAGCACTTCTCGCTGTTCGAGACGTTGACGGTCGGCGAGAACATCGCGCTCGCGCTCGACGAGAAGTTCGACATGAAGGCGCTCGGCAAACGCATCCGCGAAGTGTCGAAGGACTACGGCCTCGATGTCGATCCGCAGCGGCACGTGCACAGCCTCACCGTCGGCGAGCGGCAACGCGTGGAAATCGTGCGCTGCCTGCTGCAGAATCCGCGTCTGCTCATCATGGACGAGCCGACCTCGGTGCTCACGCCGCAGGCCGTGCAGAAGCTCTTCAAGGTGCTGCGACGCCTCGCCTCCGAGGGTTGCAGCATTCTATACATCAGCCACAAGCTCGACGAAATCCAGTCGCTCTGCGAAAACGCCACCGTGATGCGAGGCGGGCGCGTGACCGGCAACGTCGATCCGCGCAAGGAAACGCAGGCATCGCTCGCGCAACTGATGGTCGGTCATTCGCTGCCCGACTACACGCGCCGCGAGCACAATCCGGGCGACGTGCGGCTCGCGGTGAAAAACCTGTCGGTGGCGAGTCCCGATCCGTTCGGCACATCGCTTGAGAACGTCTCGTTTTCCGTGCACGCGGGCGAGATCTTCGGCATCGCGGGCGTGTCGGGCAACGGACAGGCGGAACTGCTCGCGGCGCTTTCGGGCGAAATCCGCGACCGGCACGTCGCGCCCGATGCCGTCTCGATCTGCGGCAAGCCCGCCGCGCGTCTGACCGCGGGCGGACGGCGCCGGCTCGGCTTCGCGTTCGTGCCCGAGGAACGCCTCGGGCGCGGCGCGGTACCGGCGATGTCCCTCGCCGATAACGGTCTGCTCACCGCGCATCGCGACAACATGGTGCGCGGCGGCTGGATCAGATCGGGCACGGTGAGGTCGTTCGCCGAGCGCTGCATCAAGTCGTTCGATGTGCGCTGCGGCGGCAGCGATGCGCTTGCGCAGAGCCTGTCGGGCGGCAACCTGCAGAAGTTCATCGTCGGGCGCGAGATTCTTCAGGAGCCGAAGGTGCTCGTGGTCGCGCAGCCGACCTGGGGCGTCGATGTCGGCGCGGCGGGCTTCATCCGCCAGCAACTGCTCGATCTGTCGGCGCGGGGCGTGGCCATCCTCGTCATTTCCGAAGAGCTCGAAGAACTCTTCGACATCTGCGACCGGCTCGCCGTGATCGCGCGCGGCAAGCTCTCGCCGGTGCGCAAGACAAGCGAAACCAACGCGGAGGAAGTCGGCCTCTTCATGGCCGGTCTTTTCGAAGGCAAGTCCGCGCCCGCCGCCGAACCCGACTCTCTCTTGAAGCATTAAGCACGATGATCTTCCCCTATCGACTCGAAGCGCGCCCGACGCCCTCGCGCGCCATGCAGCTCGCGGTGCCGGTGGTCGCCGCCGTCGCGACGCTCGTCATCGGCTTTCTGATTTTCAGTCTCGTCGGCCAGGACCCGTTGCGCGCGATGCACGCGTTCTTCATCGAGCCGCTTTCGAGCGTCAACGGCTGGTCCGAGCTCGTGCTGAAAGCGTCGCCGCTGTGCCTGATCGGACTCGGGCTCGCGGTCGGCTATCGCGCGAACGTGTGGAACATCGGCGCGGAAGGGCAGATGCTGCTCGGCGGCATCGTCGCGGGCGGCATCGCGATCCATGTCGGCGATGCGTCCGGCTGGTGGACGCTGCCCCTGATGATGGCGGGCGGCGTCATCGGCGGGATGGTGTGGGCGGGGATTCCCGCGCTGCTGAAGAGCCGCTTCAACACCAATGAAATCCTGACGAGCCTGATGCTCACCTACGTCGCGGCGCAATTGCTGATCTATCTGGTGAGCGGCCCGTGGCGCGACCCGGAAGGCATGAACTTCCCGATCTCGGCGATGTTCGGCGACGATGCGCTGTTCCCGCGTCTCTACGGCGACTGGCACTGGGCGTGGCTCAAGGGCACGCGCATCAACGCGTCGGTGTTTCTGACGGCGATCACGATTCCGTGCGTGTGGCTCTTCATGCGCAAGAGCTTCGCGGGCTTCCGGATGAACGTCGGCGGTCTCGCACCGCTCGCCGCGCGCTACGCCGGTTTCTCCGACAAGAAAACGATCTGGACATCGCTGCTCCTGTCCGGCGGCCTCGCGGGCCTCGCCGGGATGGGCGAAGTCGCCGGTCCGATCGGCCAGCTTCAGGCGGGCTGGTCGCCGGGCTACGGCTTCACGGCGATCATCGTCGTGTTCGTGGGACGACTGCATCCGGTGGGCATCGTGCTCGCGAGCCTGCTGATGGCGCTCCTGTATCTCGGCGGCGAAGCCGTGCAGACCTCGCTGCAATTGCCGCAAGCGCTCGCGGGCGTGTTCCAGGGCTTGCTGCTCTTTTGCCTGCTCGGCTGCGACCTGTTCGTGAATTACCGCATCAAGCGCAGGACGCCTGCGCATCACGCCGCATGACGAGGCAATAAAAATGGACATCAATCAGGCCAGCAACCTCGCGTCGAGCGCCGTGATCGCCGCCATCCCGCTGATGTACGCGGGCGCGGGCGAACTCGTCGCGGAAAAATCGGGCGTCCTGAATCTCGGCGTCGAAGGGATGATGCTGATGGGCGCCGTCACCGGCTATGCCGTCACCGCGATCACCGGCAGTCCGTGGCTGGGCATCGTCGCGTCCGTGTTCGCGGGGCTCGCGATGGCGCTGCTGTTCGGCTTTCTCACCATCACGATGCTCGCCAATCAGGTCGCGACGGGCCTGTCGCTGACGATCTTCGGCATCGGCTTTTCGGCGTATGTCGGCAAGCCGTATACGTCGGCGGCGGTGCGCGCGAGCATCGACGTGATGCCGCTTCCCGGCCTCGCGAACATTCCCGTGCTCGGCCCCGCGATCTTCTCGCTCACGCCGCTCGGCTATCTCGCGTTCATCATGTTCGGCGTGATCGGCTGGTTCCTCTACAAGACGCGCGCGGGGCTCGTGCTGCGCTCGGTCGGCGAATCGCCCGCGGTCGCGCATGCGGTGGGCTTTCCGGTCGTCGGCGTGCGTTATGGCGCGACGCTCTTCGGCGGTGCGATGGCCGGTATCGCGGGCGGCTACTACTCGATCGTCTATCTGCACGTCTGGCAGGAGCAACTCACATCGGGGCGCGGCTGGATCGCGCTTGCGCTCGTCGTGTTCGCGACCTGGAGGCCGGGCCGCCTGCTGATCGGCGCGCTGCTCTTCGGCTCGGTGATGGCGCTGCAGTTCTACGCGCAGGCGATCGGCGTGCCCGTGCCGACGCAATTCCTCGCGATGCTGCCTTATATCGCAACGATCGTCGTGCTCGTGCTCATCTCGCGCAACCCGAACACGATCAAGCTCAACGCGCCGGCATCGCTCGGCAAGCCGTTTTTCGCGGCGAGCTGATGCTGTTGTTCTCGCGCAGCATCGCGGTTTCGCTCTCATTTTTGACCGACCAAACTGACGCGGGGCTGCATGACCGCTTCACACAACATCGACCAGGAGAATCACAATGAATAAACCATGGCTGAAGGCGATCACTGCGACGGTCGCATTGTCCGCCACCGTCGCGGCCCTGAGCGCGCGGGCAGCGGATGCGCCGGGCGTCGCGTTCGTCTATCTCGGCAATCCGGGCGATGCGGGCTGGACCTTCGCGCACGATGCGGGCAGCAAGGAAGCCGAAGCGAAGTTCGGCAGCAAGATCAAGATCACGCGCGTGGAGAACGTGCCTGAGTCGGCGGATTCGGAACGCGTGTTCCGCGATCTCGCGAACAAGGGCAACAAGGTCATCTTCGCGACGAGCTTCGGCTATCAGGATTTTGCGCTGAAGGTCGCGAAGGATTTTCCGGACACCATCTTCCTGACAGCAACGGGCTTCAAGAAGGCGAAGAACTTCGGCACGTATGACGTGCGCATGTATCAGGGCGCGTATCTGGCGGGCGTCGCCGCGGGCTACGTGACGAAGACCAACACGCTCGGCTTCGTCGCGTCGGTGCCGATTCCGGAAGTCGTGCGCAACATCAACGCTTACACGATGGGCGCGCGCTCCGTGAACCCGAAGGTCCATACGAAGGTCATCTGGATCAATAGCTGGTTCGATCCAGGCAAGGAAAAGCAGGCTGCCGAAACGCTGATCGGGCAGGGTGCCGATGTGCTGCTGCAGAACACGGATTCGAATGCGACGCTCAATACCGCCGCCGAGAAGAAAGTCTTCGCGTTCGGCTGGGATTCGAACATGAAGAAGTTCGGCCCGAGCGCGCATCTGGGCTCGGTGGTCGCGCACTGGGGCGTGTACTACAACACGGTGATCCAGCAAGTGCTCGACGGCAAGTGGAAGAACGATCCGGTGTGGCTTGGCATTCCGCAGAAGGCTGTCGATCTCGAAGATTTGAACACTGGCGCGATTCCCGCGAAGGCGGTGCAGGCGGTTGCCGCGAAGCGTGACGAACTGCATACGGGCAAGTGGGATGTGTTCAGTGGTCCGATCAAGGATCAGTCGGGGGCGGAGAAGGTGCCGGCGGGCAAGACGCTTTCCGATCCGGAGCTGCAGCGGATCAACTGGTATGTCGAGGGGGTCGACGGGTCGTTGCCGAAGTAAGGTTTTTTTTGCGATTGATCCCGTGATCGTGTCGGTTTATTAGCACTGCCCCTGTGCGGGGCGGCACCTACTTTCTTTGCTGCTGCAAAGAAAGTAGGCAAAGAAAGCAGCTTCTCACCGCCCGCGGTCACACGCACGTTGGCCATGCTTGCCAGCCCGCGGTGGCCCTCGCCTAAGTGTCGCCCCCGAAGGCCCAATCGGGCTTGGCTCGCGCACGGTCTGCCGCACCAAATGTTTAAGCGCGCTGGTTCAGCACCAAATAGCTTCGGCACAGCGCTACGCGCTGCCGTTGGGTATGCGAGGGAAACCATCGGAGAAGAAGCGTACGCGAACCCGATTGACCCGTCGGCCGCGTAGCGGGCCGGAGCTATTTGGTGCTGAACCAGTTTGTTGTGTGGTGCGATGAGTCAGACCGTGCGCGGTCCAAGCCCCGCGAGACCTACGAGGGCACTCGCTACAGCTGGGCCATTAGGCCAATCGCCTGTGCCGCGGCCGGTGTGAAGTGCTTAGGCTGGGGAGAGCTGTTTCTTTGGTTACTTTCTTTGCAGCAGCAAAGAAAGTGACTGCCGCCCCGCACAGGGGCAACGCTAATAGACCGACGCGAAAACGGGATCCGGCAAAAAGCCGGCCCCGGCATGCACGCAGCCATCATCGAACGCAAACGGGATCGGCCAAAAGCCCACCCCCGGCTCGCGGGGGCGCCGCCATCAATCGATCCGCAGTCCCACCTTGATCGTCACCTGCCAGTGCAGGACCTTGCCATCATCGATGTGTCCTCGTGTTTCCACCACCTCGAACCAGTGCATGTTGCGCAGCGTTTTCGACGCCTTCTCGAGCGCGACGCGCACGGCGTCATCGCTCGATTGCGGCGATGAGCCGGTCAGTTCGATCTGCTTGTAGACGTGTTCCGACATGGTGTTCTCCTTGTAGTCCCTCAAGGGGATGTCTTCCGATGCAGCAAAGCACGCGCCATCACGCTTTCGCGCGTGGCTTCCATTAAAGGACAGGAACGCTTACGGGAGTAGTCGGGGTTTGCGCGAAGCACGCCGCCGCGCAGACAATGACACGCGAGGCCTCGTTCACGAGGCCCGCATGCATCGGGGACAAACAGGAAAGCTCAGAGAAGGATCAACGCAGAGGCCGCGAAGCAGCATCGCCCGCGTCCTGACGGCGCGTGCCGCGACGCCTGCGCGCCGAAACCGTCGCGCCGAATTCGCTCAGGATCTGCGTTCGGGCGCGGCTCGCGAACACGAGGAAACCAAAGCCGTTGGCCTCGTACCAATAACCGCCGTTCTCCAGTCCGTCGAGCGGCTGCTCGAGCGCATTGGTGATCGATTCGACACAACGCCTGTGCAGCTCGTCGATGGCCGGGTACGGCGGCTGTGCGCCGCGCACGCTGCACAGAAGAACATCGAGCCCCGGCAGGACATGCGCGTACAGCACCGGTTCATCCTGGGCGCGAGCTCGGGCAATCTTCGTGTCGAGCTGACCAAATGGCTTGAAATGCCGCAGCACGGCGAGAAAAGACTCGTCGCCATCGGCCTTCACGCGCTTACGCTTTTTCGGGAAGGACATAAAAACTCGCCTGAAAAAGAATTGCAAGAAACGCAGCGTCCTCATGCGGCCACTCCCGTCTTGCGCGCCGCACGTCGATCTTTTATAGCGCATCGATGTGATTAGGTCACGGTGAATCGGGCCATTCGTCATTGTGACCGGCAAAACGCCGGTGCACGTTCCTGGCGCATGATTCGTGCCGATGACCGTTTGGCGGCCCGCTTGGCATCCCTCTGAGCATCTATCCCAATAATAGTCCCGCTGCTACCCGCGCGAACAGCTTTCGTAAAGAAAAAAGCGGGTGGGCGCACCAAGCGTGCGGGGTGACTCTTTGGGCAGACCCATGCGCGTCGCACGGGTTCCGCCCGTTTCGAGCGGGTTTGCCCGGCTAGACGCGCGGCGCGTTCTTGAGTTCGTCGCGGATTTCGCGCAGCAGCAGCACGTCTTCCGGCGTCGCGGGCGGCGGCGTGGTTTCGGAAGGCTTGCGCAGATTGTTGATGAACTTGACCATCAGAAAGATGATGAACGCGAGGATGATGAAGTTGATCAGCGTCGTGATGAACGAGCCGTAGCCGAACACGGCGACGCCCGCCGTCTGCAAGTCCTTGTACGAATCCGGATTGCCCTTGAAGGTTGGCGGTATCTGTCCGAGTTTTACGAATAGGTTTGAAAAGTCCAGGCCGCCGGTGGCAAGACCGACGACCGGCATGATCAGATCCTTCACGACGGAGTTCACGATCGTCGAGAATGCGCCGCCGATGATGACACCGACCGCGAGGTCCATGACGTTGCCCTTCAGGGCGAAGTTCTTGAATTCTTCGATCATGCTCATGCGCGGCTTCCTCCAGTTTGAGTTAGACGGTTGTGCGGGCTTAAGCGGCAGCAAGGGCTATGCCATTGAGACATCCGCGAAACGCGCAGCGAAGCGCGTTTCAGCGCAGACAGCGTCAATGATAGTCAATTCGACTGCGGACCGCCCGCGCGCCGAAAATCGCGCACGCCTGCGATCATCATGCGGCAGGCACGCGGCCCACGCTGATCGCCGCGCAAAAGGCGGCGTGATCGGCGACTGTCTGCGCGCCGTAGCGCTCGGCCCAACTCGCGTAGGCCGCGTCGAGGCGATCCGAGTTGCCGCAATACCCCGCGATGAGCGCGGCGTCGCCCGTGCGCGCGTGGGCCCGGCCGAGCAGGAGGCCGAGACACCACGCGTAAAAATCGAAGGTGGCGCCGTGCAGCCAGTCCATGGGAATCGAGCCGCGAATCTGTTTCATCTGTCGTACGTAGAAATCGCGGCCGGATATGGTCGTCCAGCCGAGCAGCGCGTCCGACGAACTCTGCAAGAGCCGCTGGCCATGCACGACGCGCCGTCCCTGATGCCGATACGGTTCGTCGAGCGGCGGCACGAAGGGCGCGGCGGCGGGCACGATGCCTTCCTTCACCTGAATGAAAAGCGGATCGCCGAGCGCGCGCCCGAGCATCAGCACGAGATACGCGCGCGTGCCGACACTGCCCACGCCGACGACGCGATGCGCCACATCCACGACGTCGTAACGCTCGAGCATCATGCGCCATTCGCCCGCGATGGTCTGCAAATACGCCTTCAGGCCATCGATCACATGATTTTTTTCGGCGGCGTCGAGACTCGTGAGGATCGGCGGATCGACCTTGAAGCGATAGCTGTTGCCGGCCGGTTCCGCGACTTTCGCGAGCATCGTCGCGTGCGAGCGCTTCATCGCGCGCTCGACGGTCTTTTCGATGGTCGCTTTTTCGTCGGCGTCGAGCTTCGTCGGGGCGTCCATGTGCAGCGCGCTCGCGTAGGAGCGCATCTGCCAGAGATCGTAGGGGCTCACTTGCCAGAGATCGGCCATCGTCGTGCGATACGCGGCGCATGCCGAGCGCACCGCGCGCTCGCGCCCGGCGGCGTCGACGCCGTTCTCGCGCGCAGCCACGTTGATGCTCGCGGTCAGGCGCTTCAGATCCCATTCCCAGGGACCGACAAGCGTTTCGTCGAAGTCGTTCAGATCGAACACGACGTCCTGGCGCGGCGTGCGAAAAAGGCCGAAATTATTGACGTGCGCATCGCCGTCGATGATGACGTTGTGCCCGATCGACGGCGACTTCGCCAGATCCCACGCCATCACGGTCGCGGAGCCGCGCAGGAACGCGAACGGCGACTCGGCCATGCGCTGCATGCGCAGCGGAATAAGCCGCTCCTGCCGGCCTGCGTTGCCCGCGAGCACGCGCTCGACGGGATCGGGCCTGTCGTGCTCGGGCGACCACGCGCCGTGGGCGTCGAACGGAACCGCGTCGCGCAACGCGCGGCCGGTCGCACGGCTTTCTTCGGCCGTGCCGTTGAGCGGTGAATTCGACGTCGCGGAACCGGGGCGTGTGGACAAGGCGTATTCTCCTTCGGCGATGGGCGCGTGCGTCGAACGTGCCGGGGAGCGTCGGGCACGGAACGTTTTACACGCGGCGCGTGGCGAGCATGAGGCGTCGGACGTCGCGGAAGGTATGAAGCAAGCGGCGCGCCGACACAGCGCAAACGGGCACGCTAAATGCTCCTTACGATCCGCTTGAAGCCCCTCAATGCCAACGCACGATTCCGACGCAGCGCGCGTCAACCATTCGAACACATCATCTCATGCCGAACGAAATCCGCATTGCCGAAGGCTCCCCGTTTCCGCTCGGCGCGAACTGGGACGGAAAGGGCGTCAATTTCGCGCTCTTTTCCGCGAACGCGACCAAGGTCGAGCTGTGTCTCTTCGACGAGAAGGGCGAGAAGGAAACGCAGCGCATCGAGCTGCCCGAATACACCGACGAAGTCTGGCACGTCTACGTGCACGGGCTCGAACCCGGCGCGGTCTACGGTTATCGCGTGCACGGTCCTTACGAACCGGAAGCGGGACATCGCTTCAATCCGAACAAGCTGCTGCTCGATCCTTACGCGAAGGCGCACGTCGGCACGCTGAAATGGGATCCGGCCTTGTTCGGCTACACGCTCGACGCCGAAGGCGACGATCTCACCTTCGACGAACGCGACAGCGCGCCCTTCATGCAGAAGTGTCAGGTCATCGATCAGACATTCAGCTGGACCCACGCGACGCGCGTGCGCGTGCCGTGGGAACACACGATCTTCTACGAAACGCACGTGCGCGGCTACACGAAGCTGCATCCGGCGATTCCCGAGCACATGCGCGGCACCTTCGAAGGGCTCGGGCAGAAGGAAGTGGTCGAGTACATCAAGAGCCTCGGCGTGACGTCGGTGGAACTGTTGCCGATCCATACGTTCGTCAACGACAGTTATCTGCTCGACAAGGGCCTCACGAATTACTGGGGCTACAACACGATCGGCTTTTTCGCTGCCGATCCGCGCTATTTCGCGCGCGGGCCGGGCGTCGTCGCCGAGTTCAAGGAGATGGTCGACCGGCTGCACGAAGCCGGCCTCGAAGTGATTCTCGACGTCGTGTACAACCACACCGCCGAAGGCAACGAGCGCGGGCCGACGCTGTCGTTCCGCGGCATCGACAATGCGTCGTACTACCGGCTGATGCCGGAAGAATCGCGCTACTACATCAACGATACTGGCACGGGCAACACGCTCAATCTCTCGCATCCGCGCGTGCTGCAGATGGTTACCGACAGCCTGCGCTACTGGGTGACGGAGATGAATGTCGACGGCTTCCGTTTCGACCTCGCGACGATCCTCGGCCGCGAACCGTACGGCTTCGACGAAGGCGGCGGATTTCTCGACAGTTGCCGGCAGGACCCGATTCTGTCGAGTGTCAAGCTCATCGCGGAGCCGTGGGATTGCGGGCCGGGCGGTTATCAGGTCGGCGGCTTTCCGCCGGGCTGGGCCGAATGGAACGACCGCTATCGCGACACGGTGCGCGAGTTCTGGAAAGGCGACGAAGGCGTCGCGCCGGAACTGGCGACGCGCATCACCGCATCGGGCGACAAGTTCAACAAGCGCGGACGCAGGCCGTGGGCGAGCGTCAACTTCATCACCGCGCACGACGGCTTCACGCTGAACGATCTCGTGTCGTACAACGAAAAGCACAACGATGCGAACGGCGAGGACAACAACGACGGCCATTCGGACAACAAGTCGTGGAACTGCGGCGCCGAAGGCCCGACCGACGACGCGGAAATCCGCACGCTGCGTGAACGCCAGAAGCGCAACATGCTCGCGACGCTCCTGTTCTCGCAAGGCACGCCGATGCTGCTCGCGGGCGACGAATTCGGCCGCACGCAGAAGGGCAACAACAACGCGTACTGCCAGGACGACGACATCAGCTGGGTGAACTGGGACCTCGACGACGATGGCCGCGCGCTCGCCGAGTTCGTGCGCAAACTGACGACGCTGCGTCACACGCTGCCCGTGCTGCGGCGCCAGCGCTTCCTCACGGGCGAATACAACGAGGCCTTGCAGGTGGCCGATGTCAGATGGCTCGGCACGACCGGCGACGAGCTTACGCAGGAGCAATGGGACGATCCGAACATGCGCTGCTTCGCGATCGTCTTCGACGGCCGCGCGCAGGCGACCGGCATCCGCAAGCCGGCATCGGACGCGACGCTTTTGCTGATCGTGAACGCCTATCACGACGTGGTCGATTTCACGCTGCCGGATATTCCGGGCCCGGACGAATGGATCTGTCTGATCGACACGAATGCGCCGATCCGCGAGGAATTGCCGGAGTTCGGTTCGGACGACGTGTATCAGGTGACGGGCCGCTCGCTGCTGCTGTTCGCGCTTCAGCCGCGCGGCGCGACGAGGCGGATTTTCAAGCGTCTGGAGGAAGCGCTGACGGACGAAGCGCCGCCCGAAAGCGAAGAGAAGAAAGCGGAAGGCTGAAGCTCGCATCGCCGGGACGCCATGCGCGACCGGGTATCATGCGATTCTTTGCACTAGAGACAGGAGGCGGCGCGAGCCGCCTTCTTTTTTCCACGATGCCTGTTTCATTCACGCATGAACGCGCGCTCATCGAAGGCCGCGCTGCGCAAACGGCATGATCCTGCACGCCATTCTGCACGTCGCGAGCTGGGATCAGCTCGAACGCATCTGGGAATTCATCGTCGGCTTCTTCAAGTTTCTGTGGGGCCTGTTGCGTTTTCTCGGCGGCGGATGATGCGCCGATTCTCCACGCCGTAACGAAAAGGGCCCCGCGCAAACGGGGCCCTCGATCATGCGTGCGCGACAAGCGGCAGGGTCAGGAATCGCGCCAGCTGTCGTCGCTGCTGCCGAGGTCTAGGCCGCCGCCGCCGCCGCTGCCATCGTTCCAGTCGTTCGAGCCATTGCCGAAATCGAGGCCGCCGCCGTTGTTGTTGTTGCCGAAGTCGAGACCGCCGTTGTCGTTTTGCGCCGGGCGATCGACAGGCACTTCGCGCTCGATCACGCGATCGCGCCCATGCGACAACGCTTCGCCCAGCAACACGCCGGTGAGCAGTCCGCCCATGCCGCCGCCGAATCCGCCGCCGCCTTGCTGAATGATGACGGGCGGTTGCTGCCCCTGCTGCGGTGGATAAGGCGGATAGGGCCCTTGCTGCGGATACTGTTGCTGGCCACGTCCGAAACGCTCGGCTTCCTGCGCATACGGCGAGCCGGCCGCCGCACCCGCTTGAGCGTTGTTCGCGGCGTTCGGATCGGGACGGCCCTCGGCGCGTGCCTTCAAACTCGCGACCTGGTTCGCCAGATCGTCGATCGCATACGGCGGCACCGGATTCTTCGAGTTCGACAGCGATTCGACCATCTCGCGCAACTGCGTCTCCGCGCCTTCGACATCTTTAAGGAGCGCCTCGTGACCCGGCGCGGTGGAGAGCCGGACGTCGAGCTTGAGCGTGCGCACGTCGTTGAGCAGCTCGGTCGCGCGCTTGATCTGCGAGCGGCGGTCGTTCTCGGCCTGACCGTCGTCGCGTGCGCGGGCGCGTCGCAAGCCCCAGCGCAGCACGAGTGCGATCGCCGCGATCAGCAGCGCGAAACCGATCCACGCGCCCATGCCGATGCCGTGCTTTTGCGGCGCGGCGGACGCCTGTTCCTGATTGAACGGATTCTGCGCGCTCGAAGTAGTTGCGCCGTTGTTCGAGCGCGGCGAGATGCTCGCGCGCGTCGCATCGGCCTGGATGCGGGCTTGCGTGGCGGCGAAGCGCGACGGATCGGTGAAGCTCAGCGAGGGATCGAGCGATTTGGCCTGCTGAAGCTGCGAAAGCGCGTCGCTGTAGCGGCCCTCGCGGTCGAGCACCTGCGCATACAGGTAGTGCGCATGCGCGTTCTTCGGATGCGCGCTGAGCACTTCGCTCAACTGGGAGTCGGCCTGTTGCCAGTTGCCCTGCGTCATCGACTGCTCGACCTGCTGCGCGGTCGGCACGGCGAACGCGAGCGGAGAAGCGAGCGACAGCGACAACGCCAGAGCCGTCAAAGTCTTTTTCATGATGCGGGCCGGACGCGATGAACGTCCGTCTCCTGTCGATGCTGCAAACGGATGATGCAAGTCGTGATGCTCAAGGTAACGCATATTCGTGCGACGCGCGGCGGACCCGGAAGTTCGCCGCGCGCCGCCGCCTTTCAGATGCAGCACTTACTGGGCCGGCGTGTTCAACTGCTTCTTCAGCGCTTCGAGACGATCTTCCACCGATGGCCCGCGATTGAGCGCGGCGAGCTTGTCCTCGAGCGCCTTGCCGGAGTTCTGGTCCGCCGAATTCAGACGCGCGTCCGAGCGGGCGTTGGCGAGCTGAACCTTGTCTTCGAGCTTCTGAAAGTCTTCGGAAAGATTCTTTCCGCCGATGCCGCCCAGCGCGGTTGCCGCCGTGTCCTTCGCCTGCGCGATCTGCTGCTTGGCCTGAAGGATATTCGAGCGCGCGTTGAGATCGTTGCGGCGCTGGCGCATGTCCGCGATCTGCTTTTTCAGATGCTCGACCGAGGGCACGAGCGTTTGCAGTTCCGCCGCGAGCGCGTCGCGTTCGGTTTCGGCGTTGGACTGCGCCGCGAGTGCTTCGCGCGCGAGACTTTCATCGCCCGACTGAAGCGCGCGCTTCGCGCCGTCTTCGTATTTCCTGGCTTTATCTGCTGCTGCGTCGCGCTTGCTTTGCTGCGTCGCGACCTGCGCTTCGATCTCGATGAGCGAGTTCTCCGCCTTCGCGATGCTGTCGTCGAGCTCGCGCACGATCTGGCGTGCGTCGCGCGAAGGGTCCTGCATGGTGTCGGCGGCGTCGTTCAAGAGGCCTCTGACCGTGCGCGTGATGGAATCGAAAAGCGACATGTATTTCTCCTGGATGAAGACGGCGGCGTGCGCGCCCACCTGCGTGCCACGCGGCTCGAATGTGAGGCGCAATGCGCGGGATTGCAAGCGTCGTGAGCCTCACGCTCACGCCGGGTTTACCCGCTCATTAGATCATGCCGTGACTTAATCGGGACTTAACGGAAGGTTAAGGAGTGTAACGATGCGCCGTGCCGGAGAAGCGGACCACGGTAGCGGTGCAGCTAGCGTTCGGAACGCGTGTCGTCCGTCAGCGAGGCATCGTCGCCCTGATCCGTGTCGTGCTCGGCATCCTCTTCAGATTGGGCTTGCTGAGCTTGAGAAACGGTGCGCGCCTGCGCCGCGCGCTTGGTTGCGCTTGCCGCCGCTTCGCGGGCCTCGCGCGCGGCGGCTTTCGCGGCGACGCTCTTCAGCGCGGCGTTGAGCGCATCGGGGGCCTTCGGCGCACGCAGACGATCGACGATGCCCGCGACCTTGATCTGCTCGCTCGTCGCGTTGAAGTTCAGCACCGCGCGCCGCATGAGCTCGCTCACGCTGATGCCGAGGTTGTCCGCTGTCTTGCTGATGGCCAGCTTCTGCGCGGGGGTCACGAAAACAACGATGCGTTCGCTGGGTTTGGTCGTCATGAGCGGCTCGCAAACAGTAAGGCAATCGTATGGGACGATCGCGACTTCGGTTCATCAAACGGCACGACATCGTTACTGCAGGCCCACCCGACCTGTTCCGGGGAACCTGCGATCCACTCAACCATCATATCGGTTTGCGGGCGGCCGTGCGTGTGAACCACCGCGCATCCCATGCGTTTGAGCATTGCGCAAAAACGGCGCGCGATCAACGACTTGGATATTTTCTCATACGGTTGTCCACAAGGCTCTCAACACTTTCTGTGGGTAACCCAACATTCACGCGCGTTCCGGCGGCGCGCGGGCATTTACTTACAAAAAATTCCCGCTGGTTTTGTAGTGGCGCGCGCGAATTCTTTAAAATGCGCTGTTATCTTCGGTCGATACCGGCCCGCACATTCACTCGTCCCGCCTTTGCAGTAGCGCCAAAGCTTCGGCGCATCGCATCGCAGCTCGGCAGCGCGCGCTTCACGGCGCGCCGAACGAACCCAGTCATGCCTATCATCAAACGACCCGACTCATCCAATTCCTCGCGATACGATCGCGAACCCCGCTGGAACGACTCTCGCAACGACTCACGCAATGACTCGGGCGGCCGCGACGGCGGCGGGCGCAACGGCGGAAACGGCCGCAATGGCGGCAATGGCCGTAACGATCGCAACGGCGGCGGGCGAGGCCGTTCGCCCTTCGCGCGCATCGCGCTCTGGTTCGCGGGGCTCGCCGCGATCGGCGTGGTGATCGGCGCGCTCATCGTCGGCTATGCGCTCGTCGTCATGGGGCCGAATCTGCCGTCGCTCAATGCGCTGATCGACTACCGGCCGAAGGTGCCGCTGCGCGTCTATACCGCCGATCACGTGCTGATCGGCGAGTTCGGCGAGGAGCGGCGCAGCCTCGTGCGCTTTCAGGACATCCCCGACCAGATGAAGAAGGCCGTCCTCGCGATCGAGGATTACCGCTTTTACGATCACGGCGGCGTCGACTTCGTGGGCATCCTGCGCGCGGGCGTGACCGATCTGACGCACGGCGGCGCATCGCAGGGCGCGAGCACGATCACGATGCAGGTCGCGCGCAACTTCTTTCTGTCGAGCGAGAAGACGTACACGCGCAAGATCTATGAAATGCTGCTCGCGTACAAGATCGAGCGCGCGCTGACGAAGGATCAGATTCTCGAGGTCTATATGAATCAGATCTATCTCGGCGAGCGCGCCTACGGCTTTTCGGCTGCGGCACGCGTGTACTTCGGCAAGGATCTGAAGGACATCTCGCTCGCCGAAGCGGCGATGCTCGCGGGCCTGCCGAAAGCGCCGTCGGCGTATAACCCGGTCGTCAATCCGAAGCGCGCGAAGGTGCGTCAGCAATACATTCTCAAGCGCATGCTGGACCTGAACTTCATCACGCGCGAACAGTACGATAAGGCGATCGCCGAGGATATCCACACGAAGTCCGCGGGCACCGAGTACGGCGTGCATGCGGAATACGTCGCGGAAATGGTGCGGCAGATGATGTACGCGCAGTACAAGGAAGAAACGTACACGCGCGGCCTCACGGTGACAACGACCATCGATTCCGCCGATCAGGATGCCGCGTACAAGGCCGTGCGCAAGGGCGTGATGGATTACGAGCGCCGGCACGGCTATCGCGGGCCGGAAGGCAACATCAATCTGCCGTCGAACGCGGACGATCGCGCCGAGGCGATCGAAGACGCGCTCGTCGATCATCCGGACAACGGCGAACTCGTCGCGGCGGTCGTGACGGCCGCGAGCCCGAAACAGGTGACGGCGCAGTTCGTCGGCGGCGATACCGCGACCATCGCGGGCGAAGGATTGCGCTTCGTGGCGGCGGGGCTGCGCAACAATGCATCGAAGGCGCTTGCGATCAAGCCGGGTTCGATCGTGCGCCTCACGAAGGACGACAAGGGCAACTGGCAGATCACGCAACTGCCGCAGGTCGAGGGCGCGCTGGTTTCGATGACGCCGCAGGATGGCGCGATCCGCGCGCTCGTCGGCGGCTTCGACTTCAACAAGAACAAGTTCAATCACATCACGCAGGCATGGCGTCAGCCGGGTTCGAGCTTCAAGCCGTTCATCTATTCGGCGGCGCTCGACAAGGGTCTCGGACCGGCGACCATCATCAACGATGCGCCGCTGTACTTCCCCGCGGCGGGCGGCGGCGATGCCTGGGAACCGAAGGACGACGACCAGCCCGACGGCCCGATGTCGATGCGCACCGGCCTGCAGAAGTCGAAGAACCTGGTGTCGATCCGCATTCTGTCGTATATCGGCACGGGCTACGCGCAGGACTTCGTCACGCAGAAGTTCGGCTTCGACAAGGACAAGACGCCGCCTTATCTCCCGCTCGCGCTCGGCGCCGGCCTTGTCACGCCCTTGCAACTGAGCGGCGCGTATTCGGTGTTCGCGAACGGCGGCTATCGCATCAATCCGTATCTCATCGCCGACGTCGCCGATGCGCGCGGCACCGTGATCTCGCGCGCCAATCCGCTCATGGCCGGCAGTAACGCACCGCAGACGCTCGAGCCGCGCAACGCGTACATCATGAACAGCCTGCTGCATACGGTCGCGACGCAGGGTACCGGCTCGGGCACCAATGTGCTCAAGCGCAACGACCTGCAAGGCAAGACCGGCACGACCAACGACGCGAAGGATGGCTGGTTCGCCGGCTATCAGAAGCAGCTCGTCGCGGTTGCGTGGATGGGCTATGACCAGCCCAAGACGCTCGGCAGCCGCGAGTTCGGCGCGCAGCTCGCGTTGCCGATCTGGGTCGAGTACATGGGACGTGCGTTGCGCGGCATTCCGCAGGAGCAGATGGCGAAGCCCGATGGCATCACGACCGTGGACGGCGAATTGTTCTACGCCGACCGCACGCTGGGCGCGGGCTTCGTCGCGAGCATCGGGCTCGACAACACCAATCCGATGGCGGGCGATGCGACCACGATGGGCGGCGTCGGACCGGCGGGCATGCAGGCGCCCCCGACACCGCAAGTCACGACCGACGAACGCAAGCAGATCATGGACATGTTCAGCAGGCCGTGAAGTGATGCGGCACAGTCGATAAAAAAGCGCGCCGGGCTAAACACCCGGCGCGCTTTGCATTTCGGAGGCGTGCGTTCAGTGACCGACGGTCGCGGGTGACTTTACTTCACATTTCACGTCGAGCGTGGACTTGTCCGCGAACGAAAGGGTGAGGGGAATCGTCGAGCCGACTTTGAGCGGCTTGGGCGGCTCTTCGAGCATCAAGTGATAGCCCTTCGGCGCGAAGCTCAGCGTGCCGTGCGCGGGGACATCGACGGAATCGACCGGCGACATCGTGGCCGTGCCGCTTTTGCTCTCGGACTTGTGCATCATCGCCATGCCGAATGCGGGCGTCGCCGCGGCCGTGAGCGTCGCGGGCTTGTCGCCGTTATTCGCGACGGTGAAGTAGCCCGATGACGGCAGGTTCGGCGGCATCGCGCGAATCCAGCAATCGCGGGCTTCGAGCGTCGCGGCCTGTGCGAGCGATGCGCAGGCGAGAGTGCCCACGAGTACAGCGATTTTTTTCATTGCGTTCTCACTTGACGGTGAAGTTGTAGTGACCTTGCGTGCGATGCCCGTCTGCCGCAACCGCGGTCCATTGCACCTTGTAGACGCCCGGCGCGAGATCGGGAAGCGCGACGCTCATGTGCTTCTTGTCGCTGGCATCGACGGCGGATTTCGCGGTGTTGATCTGCGTGCCCTGAGCATTGGTGACGATGAGCTTGCTGAAGGTCGGTTCGAGCGCTTCGCCGAAGTCGATCGCGACTTCGTGCGGTGCGCTGACGGTTGCGCCGGGTCCGGGCTGTTGCACCTTCGGCAATGCATGCGCGAGCGCGAGCTGCGCCGATCCGAAGAACGCCAGCGCGAGCGCGCCGCGCATGATCGATGATGAAAGCATGATGGTTCCTTGCGTGCTCGAAGCCGCTGGCTTGTCGAGCAATGTTTGCTGCGTGCGAATGGCAGACTTCATCTCGCGCGGTGCGATGAACGAAGTCCATGCGTAGGAGCGTGAATCAGGCGAAGGCGGGCGGGGCGCGCGGTTGCGCGGCGTTGAGCAATGCGCGGCGCGGCGCATCGTCGAAGATGGCGTCGGCGAATGTTTCGTTTGACGGGAACGCGGAGAAGGTTCGATCGAGCGATACCGGCGGCGTCGGTGCGTGCGCGATGAGGTCGCAATAAGCGCACGCCTGAAGATGACCGACGGCGTCGTGATCGACCGGATGCGAATCGTGCGATGTGCGTGCATCGGCGGCGCACACGGAAGCGAGCATCGATTCGATGCGCACATGTTCGAACGCCTGCGATGCGACGGGCGCGAGCGAGAGCAGCAGGATCGCGCATATCGCCGCGAACCCGCTTATCTTCCCGATGATGCCCCGACGCAAGTGATGCATGTCGCGTTTGATCCGTTATCGATACATAGACCATGCTGAGCGGACGATTATGCCATGCGTGTTTTCACACGCTTTGCATCGGGGAGAGTCGCATCGACGCAGCATCGATGCTTCGCTTCTTCTTTTTCTTTGATCGAAGCAGATGGGGTCTTGCGACAAAGTAAGCGAGGACTTATAATCTTTTCTTCGACGGACGCGGGGTGGAGCAGTCTGGCAGCTCGTCGGGCTCATAACCCGAAGGTCGTAGGTTCAAATCCTACCCCCGCAACCAAAACCGTCCAGCATCACGCAGAAAAGCCCGGTCAAGCCGGGCTTTTTGCTTTTCAGCGCACGCATCGCGATGCGTCCATCGTGCAAACCCACGAACCGCACGAAGTCGCAATCGAACCAGTTCATGGCCGAAGCGCATGTGGCGGCTTCACATGCGCATGTCAAAATCGCAAAGACCGGCGCATGCACATGCGCCAATCCAATCCCATTCCACGCACGATAAAAGGAGTCCTCGCTCATGGACATTCCACACGTTCTGCAGGCTATCGCGCATCAGGAACACACGCTCGTGTTTTCGCAGTTTCACGCCGAGCATGCGTGGCAGATCGGCTCGCAGTTGCGCGAGATGGCGCTCGCGCGCGACGCAGCCGTCGTCATCGACGTGCGTACGTTCGGGCGCAAGCTCTTCTATGCCGCGATGGACAACACGACGCCCGACAACGCGCGCTGGATCGAACGCAAGTCGCGCACCGTCGAGCATTTTCGACGCAGCTCGTATGCAATCGGGCTCGCGCTGCAGCAGGCCGGCACGACGCTCGCCGACAAACACGCCCTCGATCCCGCCGAGTTCGCGACGCACGGCGGCGCATTTCCGTTGCGCGTGTCGGGCGCGGGCGTGATCGGTTCGGTCGCGGTGTCGGGTCTTCCGCAGCGCGACGATCATCAGATGGTCGTCGAAGCGCTATGCGCGGTGCTCGGCGAGAACTTCGGCAATCTTTCGCTCGGACGCGACTGACGTCATCGGCATCCTCGAATCGACACGACAACCAAGATGCGCTCAACCGCTTATGTGCTTCTCGCCATCGCGATCGTCGCCGAAGTCGTCGCGACCTCCGCGCTGCGCGCCTCCAACGGCTTCACGCGTGCGCTGCCCGCGGCCATCGTCGTGGTCGGATACGGGCTGTCGTTCTATCTGCTGTCGCTGACGCTGCGCGCGTTGCCCGTCGGCGTCGTGTATGCCGTGTGGTCGGGCGCGGGCATCGTGCTCATCACGATCGTCGCGGCGCTGCTCTTCAAGCAGACGCCCGATCTGCCCGCCATGCTCGGCATGGGCCTCATCGTGGCGGGCGTCGTGGTGCTCAATGCGTTCTCGAAGATGAGCGCGCACTGAAACACCCGATCGCGCGCAGGCTTATTTGCAGCGCACGATCATCGAGCGATTCTTGACGTTCGCCGAGATCACGTTGGTGATGCCGCCGCCGGTCGGGCCGCCTTCCTCGTTATCTTTCGAGACGATGTCGTAACCCGTCGCGCCGCATTTCTTGCCGGCGAGCACATAGCAGCTCGCCCAGCTCGATCCGGCGTCCGCGCCGCTGCAGTTGACGGCATAGCCGGTCTGTCCATCGGGCAGATTGATGAGCGATGCGTCGTTCGACGATGCGCACGCGCCGAGAGTCGAGATCGCGACGACAGCCGCGCCGAATGCCGCGGCACGCAGCCAGGAGACACGCGAGACAGCGCCGCCACGTGCGGCGCGTGCGGAGATACGGCGCATGCGCCGACCAGGTTCCTTCATCTTTACCTCGTGAGAGCGAAATGACGATATGCGCCCGCCGGCCTCGAGTTCGCGGGGAGAGCGCATTTTTTGAGATGTGCATTGTCCCATACGCCGCTTACGCGACACGTAAGCGGATGTTATCCGCGCGGCGCACGCCCGAAGCGCGATGGTCGCGCGGGCGCGTTGCTTGCGGAGCCACGATTGAACGCGCAAATCCGATGAACTATTTTCCGGATCGCGCACCTTAACCTCTGCAGTTTCGGTTGGAATTGCTTATCGGACGGCAGGACCAAAAGTGCCGCGAGCGAAAAAAGGGAGAGAAAGCCATGGCGGAAAGAGTCACGGGGCCATATCGAGGGTATTACATCAGTGCTTCGGCGCGGCTCGTGCAGTCGCACGGCGAGCATGACGGCGAAGCGCCGATCTATGTCGGCTCGGTCAGTCTCGCGCGCGGCGGGCCCGACGATGCGCATCGCTTCGAGGCGCTCGTCGATCTCGGACCCGAGCGGCGCTTCGCAACCGAAGGCGAGGCGCTCGTGCATGTGGAGCAGGCCGCGCGCGAATACATCGACCGCTTGCTGCAAGCGACGTGATGCGTCCCATCCATCTTCGACACGCCGTGCTGTACGACGTCGCGAATGGCCTGATCGATCTTTTTCCGAGCGGCGCGGATGTCGCGGAAATAGGTTTCGAGGCGACGCCCGCGCTCTTCGTGAGCTGGCGTACCGGCGGCGTCGCGAATCACCCCGGCAACATCGCGTGGGGCGTGCACTATCGCTTCGATGCGCAGGTGCTGCGTGACTATCCGCATCTGTCGGAGGAGGCGCGGCAGCGCGTATGCGAGCGCGTGCGCGAAATGAGCCGGTTGCTCGACTTCAACTACGCGGACCCTCTGGCGAGTTCGCTGCTCGTCGTGGATGTCGACGAAACCGTTCTTGCCGCGTGAACGGCGCGGGCGCTGGACCGCGTGGCGCGAGCGCGAGTACCATAGTCGCCGAATCGATTCGTGCGATCGTTTGCGGCGCTGCAAACACATTTGCATCGAATGGAGCAACGAAGCGGAGCAATGAAGCGCTTGAACGTCTTCGCGTTGGCGCCGACCCGATGCTTTCCCGGCCGGGCGCCACGCATCAGCAACGAGACAATCATGGATATTCGATTCCTCCCCGACGCGCCGGATTACCGCGATGCCAACCTGACCATCGAGTTCGCCGCGATCGTCGACGGACGACGCGTGCCGTGCGCGATTTCGGTGGAAGCGCTGGAAGATCATTTCGGCGCGCAAACCTATGACAGCGCCGGCTGGATCGATGCGTTCGATTCGGGCCGCACGCGTATCGAAGCCGTGGCGCGCGAGCATCTGCGCGTGACCAACGGTATGCCGGTGCTCCTGAAAAGCGGACACTTCCCACCGGGACGCGTCACGGTCTGATGCGCTGACGCACACGCACCTTCTTCTCTTACACGGCGCGATGTAAGACCTCCATCGCACCGCGTCCTTTATCGACGGCGGATGCGTTGCGCCTCCTTCCGCGTGATCGCGCATCGGAGTACCATCCCTCTATTCGCCGCACGCGATGCGATTCGCTCGGCACATTATTTGCTCGAAGGCATGCGCTTCTTGAGCAATCAAATATAAAAATCGCGCGGGGTCGTCATGCTTCAATCCTTTCTTCACTCACTTGTCGAGTCCAATGCGCTATGGCTCATCTGGGCAGCCGTTGGTGTGCTGATTCTTGCGCTGTGCATCGTGTTCGCATCGGTTCTGCTGAGCGACTCGGACGAGCCGCTCTATCGGGCGGCGCCGCGCCGCGACGACGACGCCAAGATCACTATCTGAGCGCGCGCGGGCGCGCCGCGATTTGACTTCGACAGAGGCGGTGCCGACAATGCCTCGCATGGGACCGCAAGAGCGGCGCACCGAGCAAAGACGCGAACAGCGCCAGGCGCTGCGCGAGCGCATACTCGAGGTCTCGCGCGAGATCGTGAAGCGCGAGGGCTTCGCATCGCTCTCGATGAGAAAGCTCGCCGAAGCGATCGATTATTCGCCCGCCGCGCTGTACCTTCATTTCAAGAGCCGTGGCGATATCGCGCGGGCGTTGCGCCGCGAAGGGCACGCGAACCTGCGCGATGCGTTCGTCGCGCACACATCGATCGCGGACCCGGCCGCGCGTTTGAACGCGATGGGCCGCGCGTATGTCGAATTCGGGCTGGCCGAGCCCGAGACGTATCGGCTGATGTTCATGGAGCCCGCGGGTTCCGCCGATGCCCCCGCCGATGCCGATGACAATGGCAACGGCCACGCGGCGGAATCCGGTGCGGCGACGCTTTCGCTGATCGCGGATGCGTTCGTCGAGTTGCGCGCGGCCGACCGGCTGCCGCCGCGCGCCGCGCCGATTGCGTGCGCGGAAGGGCTGTGGGCGAATCTGCATGGCATCGTCGCGCTGAAGCTGAATGGCGCGGCGTTGCCCGAGACACCGGCCGCGACGCTCGTCGAGTTGTCGCTCGACGTGTGGTACGCGCCGGTCAACGGAACTGAACCTCGGGGAACCGAAACTCGATTCAACTCACCGGATCGATCCGACACTTCAACACGATGACCACCGAAGACATCCGTATCGACACCGCCAACGGCATCGGCTTCATTGCACTCGATCGTCCGAAGGCACTCAACGCGCTGACGCCGCCGATGCTGCGCGCGATCAGCGAGGCATTGCGCGCGTGGCGCCACGATCAGGCGATCCGCGCGGTCGTCGTCTATAGCCCGCACGTGCGGGCGTTCTGCGCGGGCGGCGATATCCGCTTTCTGTACGAGTCCGCGCAGGCGGGCGCGCGCGACGCGATCGACGCGTTCTTCACCGACGAATACAAGCTCAATCACGCGATCTTCACGTTTCCGAAGCCGTATATCGCGGTCGTGAACGGCGTCGTGATGGGCGGCGGCATGGGCATCTCGCAGGGCGCGCATCACACGGGCGGACTGCGCATCGTTACGCAATCGACGAAGATGGCGATGCCCGAGACGCGTATCGGCCTGTTTCCCGATGTCGGCGTGAGCTGGTTCCTCGCGCGCGCGCCGGGCGCGATCGGCCGTTATCTCGCGGCGACGGGCGCGAGCCTCGCCGCCGCCGATGCGCTCTACGCCCGCATGGCCGACGCCTATCTCGACGATGGCGCGCTGCCGGGACTCGTCGAATCGCTCAGGCATCAGCGCTTTCTCGATGGCGTGGAAATCGTGCGCTTCGTGCAGAACGAAACGACGAAGTACAAGGTCGCGCCGATCCCCGAGAGAAGCGAGCTCGCTTTGGCGCGCACGATGATCGACAAGCACTTCGCGGCGGGCAACGGCGCGTCGATTCTCGCGTCGCTCGAGCGCGAGGCGGACGCCGGCAACGACTGGGCGAAGCGCACCGCAGCCGACTTGCGCGAGCGCTCGCCGCTTTCCGTCGATGTAGCGCTGCAGCAGGTCGATCGCGCGAAGTTCTCGACCATGGCCGAAACGCTGCGCCGCGACCTGGATCTCACGCGCACGATGTTCGAGCGTGGCGATGTGCTGGAGGGTATTCGGGCGCGCATCGTTGACAAGGACAACGAGCCGCGCTGGAAGATCGCGCGCGCCGAGGATGTGAACGCCGCCGATATCGACCGCATGTTCGAAAGCGCGTGGACGCCCGCGTTGCATCCGCTGCGGCTCTTGAAGGACTGATACCGCGCGGGTGATTTCGACGCCGGATCAGTCCGGTTCGCTGCCCGCCATGAATGCGCGCATGAAGACGAGTGCGCCCCAGCCCCAGATCGCGTTGGCGATGAAGTTCGGCGCGAGGCGCGGCAGCATGTTGCCGCTCGGCCAGATGCCGCGCGCCGGATCGATCACGAACACGCCGACCGCGGTCAGCACGATGCCGCCGAAGACGAGCGCGCCGATCCAGGGCGCGTTGCGCTCGGGCGCGACACGCAGAAGCCACACCATCAGCACGGCGAAAATGGAGCTCCACAGCGCATGCGCGATGAATTCGGGGATGCCGAGCGGAACAAACGGTGCGGTGGAAAAGCCGGCTGGATCGACGAGACCCGCTGCGTGCAGCAGCGCCAGGGTCGATTCGCGGAAAAAGAGCGCGGCGAGAAAACCGGAAACTAACGGCAGTATGACTTTTTGCATTGATTGGACCGCTTGGAGCCGGAGGGCGCGGTTCTCTCCGATTGTCGTGACGAGCGCCATTATAGTTGCGTCGCGCGTGCTTCCAGGCGGGGTACGGGGGCTTCGCGGGTTATTTTGCGATCGCGTCGCTCGCCGGGCTGTGATGCAGCATGCGATCGCTGTTCTGCGGCGGACTCGGACGCTTCACCGGCATGTTGTCGGGGTTGTCGGGGCGCGTGGCGCTCGCGGATGGCGCGCCGCGTGCGCCCGGCGGCTTGACCATCGATGCGTTGTCGTCGGGGCGCGCGGTCTGGGCGTGGGCCGCGAAGGTCGTGATGAACAGAAGGGCGGCTGTCGCGAGGTGATGTCGGGTCATGATCGCTCTCCGCGAAGGGGAGATTTTTGATGTGCATGACGCGTGCCTGAGTCGTGGTCGAGAATGCAAAAAGCCCAGTCGGATGACTGGGCTTTTTGCATGAATTCTCGGTGGGGTGGCTGATGGGACTCGAACCCACGACGACAGGAATCACAATCCTCTAAACTGGCCATAGCGCTGCATGGCGGGCAAAGGGTAAAACACCAATGAAATCATAAAAAACAATAGCTTAATGCGTCTATCCTACTTATACCCAATGGCGTTCGATGGCGTGATATTGCTATAATTTGCTTACATGAATGCTTACACGGACCGATGGGCGGCTATGTAAGCACTCTGGAGCAAACATGGCTAGGGTGAAATTCACGGCGGCGCGGGTCCGAGACTTCGCGTGCGAGGCCGGCAAGCAGCAGTCTTTCTTATGGGATTCGGAAGCGGTCGGGCTAGCGCTGCGTGCGACGGCGAAGGGCGCGCGCGCATACGTGTTTCAGTCGCGGCTAGGCGAGCGCGAAATGCGCGTGACCATTGGCAGCCCGCGAGACTGGGACATTACGCACGTCCGCGAGGAAGCGCGCCGCCTCCAGCGCCTGATTGACGCAGGCAAGGACCCGCGCGAGGAAAAGCGGGCGACGATGGAAGCCGACCGCGCCGCCGCCGAGGCGCGCCGCCATGCAGCGCAGCGCGAGGCTGTAACCCTGCGTGACGCATGGGACGTGTACGTTGCTGAGCGCTGCCCGAAGTGGAGCGAACTGCATTACCGAGACCATGTCACGCTTGCCAGCGCTGGCGGCGAACCGAAAAAACGTGGCAAAGGCATCACGGAACCCGGGCCGCTCGCCGCGCTGCTGAGCCTGCGGCTGGCGGACTTGAGCGCCGACCGCATGGCGGAATGGCTGGCCGTGGAAGCCGAAAAGCGTCCGGCGCGTGCGCGCCTTGCCTTTAACCTGCTGCGCATCTTCGCGGGGTGGTGCGAATCGAAAGCCGATTATCGCGGCCTAGTTGACCCGCAGGCCGTTTCCACGCGGTTATCCAAAGACGCGCTGCCGAAACGAGGGATCAAAACCGACGCCCTGCAACGGGAACAATTGGCTGGATGGTTCGCGGCGCTCCGCCAGCTTGAAAACCCGATGATGGAAGCGTACCTGATTGGTCTGCTGGTAACGGGGGCGCGCCGGGAAGAACTGGCCGGGCTGCGCTGGGACGACGTGGACTTTCGTTGGCGCAGCCTGCATCTGGCAGACAAGGTGGAGACCGAAACCGGACGCAGGATTCCCCTGACGCCTTATTTTGGTTCGCTGCTGCGAGAACTTAAACGCATAAACGAGACGCCCCCCAACGTGCGGCAGATGCGCCGCCTTACCGCGAGAGGCGAAACGTGGAAGCCGTCCGACTGGGTGTTTTCCAGTAAAACCGCCGCTGATGGACGTCTGGTAGCCCCGAATAACGCCCTATATCGCGTGTGTACGACCGCTGGCATTCCGCCCGTAACGTTGCATGGCCTGCGCCGCTCGTTTTCCAGTCTTGCCGAGTGGACGGAGACGCCAACCGGCGTAGTCGCGCAAATCATGGGACACAAGCCGAGCGCGACCGCTGAGCGGCACTACAAGGTCCGTCCGCTCGACCTGCTGCGCGCTTGGGCGGACAAGCTGGAAGCGTGGATTCTGACGGAGGCGAAAATTGAATTTCAGCCAGCAGTCGAGCAAGCGTTGCCGGTCATACATGCCATGAAATAATGCCGGGGGCGGCGACGCGTTGCGATGGGCGCAGCGCGCCGCCTGACCAACACCCTGTCTTGCTAGGAGACGCGGTAATGGCTAACGATGATGATAGCGCGCAGGACGACACGTTAGACGGCGCAGCGGCAGCAGCGCGCGGGAAGTCAACGAGAATCACGGTCCCGCATGGCTGTAAGTACGTGCGCTTGACTGTCGCCATCGAATCGGTAATTGCCGTTTCCGCCGCGAGGGGCGTCTTTCCGCCGACCTACGATTTCTATGCGAAGGACGTAACGGACAATGGTGAACCGATAGGCGAAATCCACATGGACCTGAGCGACGGGGGCGGTTTAGCGCTGCTTCGCGCAAAGTCCAATTTGACAGTCATCTGCCAAAAGCTGGGTATCAGTCCTCGCGACCCCCATAACCCGGTCGTGGATGACTATGAGGGCACGGAGCGACAGAATCTGACCTACAGGATAACGGTCGATGAATGGGCACGCCTCGCTGCGGGATATGACGTACCGTTCGAGGTGGAATCTGCGCAGGGTTCATTGCCAATGATGCAGGCTGAGGACGTGACGGCAGACACACTGCCTGCGGCGACCCCTCACATTTCGAAGGCCGAACGGCAGCAAGCCCGCATACTTGGAGTGCTACGGGGCCATGGCTATGACCCGATGGCGCTGCCGGTAGCGCGAGGCAAGAGCGGCGCAAAACAAGCGGTGTGGGAAGATTGCAAAAAAGATACGGCGCTGTTCACGTCGGAATCGTTCGAAAAAGCGTGGCAGCGGTTACGCAAAGACAGACAAATCAAAGATGCGCCCACGATAGACCGGGAATAGTATTCCGCCAAATTGGCGGATGGCGGAAGCTTGCGGCGGAGCATAGTTGCGGGTGCTTAATCGTTCCTGCGCCATCACTTGCGATGGTGCAGGAGCGACGAACGATGCAGACCTGCGATACTCCCGCCCCCGAAGTTATCGCGCTTGCCGCGACGCTGCGTTCCACGTTGCCCGCCATGCCGGACGGCGTGCCGCGTGCGCTGGTGCAACTGGCTCTGGCCGTGCTGGCCGACGCGGAAGCGCGTACCAGTCGCGCCGCGCCGCCTGAAGCGAATGTTCTACCCATCAAACCTAAGCCGCTCAGCACTGCTGAACTGGCCGCCACGCTGGGCCGCGAGCAAAGTACAATCCGCCGCCGCCTCTGCGATACCGGCAGCTATTTCGGACTGACGCCGACGAAACTACCGTCCGGGCGCTTGCTTTGGCCGGCGGACGCGCTCCAGCAATTGACGGCAGCTGGGGGCGCGAAGTGAAAAAAACGTCCGACCCCCTCGACGGCGAATCAGGCGCACTGCTTCCACTCGCAGCCAATCATACAGTAGTCCTTCCGAGTCCCAGCGCGGAGTTTGCAGGGACCGACAATCCCCGCCATCTTCGCGCGATTGCCGCTCTGCGCGTCCGCTCGCAGCCGCGCGAATCCATCGACCGCGCGGCGGGCTGTGACAACGGCCCAGACCTGATTGCCGAACTGCGCCGCCGCAATCTAGACCTACCCTGTACGCGTGTCGCCTGTATCGACCGCGACGGCTGCGAAGTGTCGCGCGGCGTCTATCACTTAACGAACGCAGACCGCCGCAAGCTGGCGCGTTGGGCGGCGCGTCGTCCGAAGTCGGGGACAGCATGAATAGCGACGCCGATGACCGCCATGAGGACAAGCCTCCGGAGCGGACGACCCCTTCTGCGCTCGAAGCCGATGCCCAGACGCTCGATGAAGTGCGCCAGAAGTTTCACGCGAGAGATCATGAGAAGCGCCCGCGCACCAGCGGCGGACGCATGTTCGCACCACTCAGTGCGATTCCGGCGCATCTGACGTTCGAAGTCCCCGCTACTGCCGAACTGAGCGAAGACGCACTTGCCGTAGTCTTCGCGAACGAATATCAGGGAAAGTTGCTCTTCGACACGTTGCGCGGCAGGTGGTTTTGTTGGGAAGGCACGCACTGGCAGCGTGACGACGGCGCGCGCGTGACGCGCCAAATGATTCGCCGCATGGTACGCCGTATGTGCCGGGGCGAGCCGCGCTGGTTGACGTCGCGCGTAATGGACGCCGTTGAAAAGCTCGCGCGCACCGACGAGCGCCTCTGCCCGCGCGGAACGTTCGACGCAAACCCGCTGCTGCTCGGCACGCGTTCGGGCGTCATTGACCTGCGCGACGGGTCGCTGCGCGCCGCCCGCCCCGAAGACATGATGACGCGCCTGACCGGATACGCGCCGGAATTTGGCGGCGACTGTCCGCGCTGGCTCGAATTTCTCGCGGCATGTATCAACGGCTTCGATCAGCACGGCGAGCCGCGCAGCGCGCCGCCCGATGACGACATGATGCGGTTTTTGCAGCGCATGTGCGGCTACTTCCTGACCGGCTCGACGCGCCACGAATTCGTGTTCCTTCTCTTTGGCGGCGGCGCGAATGGGAAGACGACCTTCCTGCGCGTGCTGCGCGAAATCCTTGGCGACTACTTCGTCTCCGTCCCGGTCGAAACCTTCCTGCAATCGGCGCATGACCAGCATCCAACCGGCATGGCCCATATCGAAGGTGCGCGGCTCGCGGCCTGCGGCGAACTGCCGGACAACCGCGCGTGGAACTCGGAGCGCGTCAAGAATATTTCGTCGGGCGAAAAGATTGCAGCACGACACATGAGACAGGACTGGTATGACTTCGTGCCGATATGCAAGCTGCTGTTCGTCGGCAACCATCGCCCGCGTCTGCGGCAGGTTGACGAGGCCGAAAGGCGGCGCTTTCGTATCGTTCCCTTCGTCCACAAGGTCCCTGAGAACAGGCGCGATTCAATGCTTGAAGACGCATTGCGCGACGAATCTCCCGCCATTCTCGCTTGGATGCTCGACGGTGCGAAGGCTGTCATTGCCGGAGGTTTTGGTCCAATGCCCGCCGCCGTCACGAAAGCGACCGACGACTATTTCGCGGAGAACGACACGTTCGCCCTGTGGGCGAGCGAACAGCTGCTGCTGCACAAGGACTATTCGGTGCCTTCTGACGTCGCTTACGCGAATTACACGCGCTGGTTTGAAGGGGGCGGCTACGAGGGGCGTCCGGTATCGCGCCGCGAATTCAAGACGCGCATGGAAGAGATGGGCGCGATACACGACCGCGATAGGCGAGGCCGCCTGTATCGCGGCGCGATGCTCGACACGTCCGGCGATTTATCTGGCGAGACATGAATTCGTGTCGCTTGTGTCGCTAGTTTCCATTTATCGGCCTACACGCGCGCGCAAGAGAGTTAACCGGAACTAAGCAGCACAGCGACACAAGCGACACACTCAACAAGGAAGCGGGTGCATATGGGCGCGATGCAGCGGCGAAAAGGCGGCGACGGCGAGCGCGAGATTGCCGCGCTGGTGCGCGACCTGACCGGCTGGGACGTGCGGCGGCGCGTGCGTCAGTACGAAGGTGACAGCGACATTGAAGGCATTCCTGGCTGGTGCGTCGAAGTAAAGCGCCATGCGCGGGCGACGCGCGCGGACCTGCGCTGCTGGTGGAATCAGACCGCGCGGCAGGCGGCGTCCTGCGGACTGCGGCCTGTGCTGTTTTATCGACTCGACCGGGACTGCTGGCGCGCGCTCTGGCCGGTCGCAGTGCTGGCGGACACGCCTGTCTCTGCCGGCTGGCTCGATTACGACATGACCTGCGAGGGCAGCGTATCCGCATGGGCCGCCGTCGCTCGCGAACGCGAATCCGCAACGTTGGAGGCGACGCTATGATTGACGGACTGGTCCTAGGCAGGCTGCACGCGAAGCCGGTCGCGCGCACCAGCCGCAACGGCAATGCGTTCGTTAGTGTCGCGGTGCTGGTGGAGCTGGCCGATGGTGCGACACTTTACGTGTCGGGCTGCGCGTTCGACGGACCGGTGCGACATGCCCTGCTCGCGCTCCACAAGGGCGATTCGGTCGCGCTGGCGGGGGCGCTGGCAATCGGCGTCTATCAGCCCGACGACGGCGCGCCGCCGCGTCCGAGTATCAGCGTAACGATACAGGCGGTCCTATCGCCCTACGACGTGCAGCGCCGGCGCAAAGCGACCCGCGCCGCCCGCAGGACTGAACCCACCGAGCGCCCGAGCGCGAGCGCGCGTGAAGCGTTTGAGGACGACGACCTTGCGTTCTGAGACCGACAAGGCCGCCGAGCGTCGCGAACTGAGGCGCGCTGCTCTATTCGAACGTGTCGCCGGATGCGACCGGGAACTGCGTTGCTGGCTCGACGCTTGCCGGCGTTGCAACGAAACGCGCGGTCAAACCCTCATCCGCTTGCTTGAAGAGACCGCGCCGCGCAGGAGGAAGACCGATGGGGACAAGTAAGTCGTTCGACGTAACGAAATTGGCCGCGCATCGCGCGCGTCTGCTGGCGCAGGGCTACCGGCGCTGTAGCGCTTTCCTTTCCCCGCAGTTGCAGAAACTGATTGCGCGTCATCGGCGGCGCGGGGAGAGCGTCGGTGCGCTACTTGACCGGCTGCTGCTGTCCGAGACCGCTATGCGACCGCGCTTTTCGACTGCCGATAACGTAACGGACGCGAAAATGATTCGCCGCACGCAAAACCAGATTCGGCATAGCTCGCGGCCTAGTAATGCCGGGCCGCGACTTCTCTCGGTCGAAATTCGTGAATCGGACGGCAGCGGCGTGCTCATCACGGCGCATGACGCGGTTCGCTTCGAAAAGGCATGCGGGCCAGCGCAAAGCTGAACAGCTTGGGTCGCGCGCGCGAGTGCACACGTATCTGGCGGAGCGCCTAGAGTAGGCGCTCAATATGCGGCGTCATGCCACGCCTCCGACATTTCGTTGCGTTCTATGTTTAAAAGCGCAATGACGCAATCCGAGATTGGGTGATTTTTGATGAAACAACGTACTTTTAAGCGTTTGGCTGCATGCGCCTTCCTGCTCTTGTCATGTAACGTCGCATTCGCACAGGTGGGAAGTACGGCCTACGGAAACCAAAGGCATTACAACAATGGTGTTACGGCGCAACAGTATGGAAACCAGACCTATTACAGCAATGGCGTGACTGCTCAAACCTACGGTAACCAGACCTCCTATAGCAATGGGATAAATGCGCAGACATATGGCAATCAAACGTACTATTCAAATGGCGTCACGGCGCAGACCTATGGCAATCAAACGCATTATTCGAACGGTGTGATATGTACGCGGTTTGGCAACACAGAAACTTGCAACTGAGTTACTTTTTCAACGCGGGAGTGCTCCATGCATTTTGTTATATTGGCCGTGGCCATCGGCGTGCTCTGGCTGTTCTACAGGGAAAAACCACGCGCGACGGCGCTGGTTGTGCTTGTCGCAGTAGGCGTTTTCTGCGGCTTCTGGCTTGGCATGTTTGCTCAAGTGTTGATAGCTCCCGACATCAACAAGGCATGGCCTCTTTGGGTCGGCATGCTTGGCTGCGGGGCACTGTTGCCGGGGCTGTACTATCGCGCGACGCAAAAACAATAATGACGCACGCGGGACGGGTCAACGCCGATGGTATCGCGATGCATTTCGACCGGTAAGCCCGCAAAAGTGTCATCTTTAATTCCGATAAGGACGTATTATGAAACCTGCTACGCGCGTGACTGCGCCTGTGGAACTGTTGTACCTCGCGCTGCTGCGCAAATGGGTGAAGACCGCCCCGCCGGATGGTAAATACGGATTTCGGGATGGGGAAAAGTGCTGTAATTCCCAGACTGCCCGCCTCGCGCGTGTCCTCAACATCATTGCAGCAGGTAATCACGATGACTTCTTTAACGCGCTTGCGCGGTATACCCGAAAGCCGCGAGGGGACGGGTCGCTGGTCACGCGCGACAAAGGCGCATTGCAGGACCCGTATCCACTCATTAATGGATGGTATGTGGAACAGTGCCTGAATCTGCCGCAGAAACTAGCGATTGTCGATTACCTAACAAGACTGGGATTGTCTTCGCCCTTCGCCAACGCTGCTCGCGAATTCGTCGCGGCCCAACCGTTCGACCAATTCGAACCAGACGAACGCGACGCGCCGACTATCTGGGCGAATGTGCGCGCCTGCGAGGAGCGCGAACAGGCAGAGCCGTTCCCGCCCGATATTGAACGGGAGGTACAACGCATGTTCCGCGATTTAACCCTAGAATGACGCGACGGTAGCTCGCGCCCGCAAGGTCGGCGCAGCGCAGCGAAACGACTGTAGTCTAGCTGCGTGACTCGCGCACGCGCGTGAGAACGTATTGCGGCAAAACAGAGTGCGATTAAGTCTGGTCCGGCAAGCGCTCGATGCGTATGTTGCGAATCCGCGCCCCTTTTGGCGACTGCGAAAGATGCTCGCCGATGGCAAAACGGCGGTCTGGGTGACGCTCGACCGCCAGTACCACGGAGCGCTCGGCGTCCTCCACTGCAACGTCGGGAGTTGCGAAAAGCGCGGCTCCGACCGGCAGACCGCGAAGTTGCATTGTCAAATTGGGCGACACCGGCGCCTCCGTTCGAATTGTTGACCGCGAGTGCGGGGCATCCCGCGTTCCCGCCGGCGCACTCATTTGTCCGTGGATGAAGCGAAGAAAGTCCGCCATCTGTTCGGGAAACGTATCCGTGCGCCTTTTCCATGCTCTGTGCTGAAAATGTGCCACGTCTCGCGGATTCGAGTAGGTCCTCAACCCGCGACAAGCCACCGCACGTAAAACGGTCGTTTCTTTCTACACTGATTTCAGTGTTATGACAGTTCGACCAAGGAGGCGTTATGAACGCGAAAGTTTCCAAAATTCTCATGGCAGGCATAGCAGGACTGCTCGCTCTCGGTTTGATAGCCCAACACAGGCCTGCGTCTGGTCCAAAAGAAGCGGCCCCCTCCGCGCCCGAAATCGCCGCTGTGGTAGACGCGAGCGCCACAGAGCCAGCGGCGGTTCCCCCACCATCGAGGGAATACATTCTGGCGGAGGATTCCGGACTGCTTGAACGCGCCGCCAAGCATCTCACTGAGAGCAAAGAGAAGTTGAAGAAATATTACGGCAGCGTGGACGACCTTAACCGCATGAACTCCGAATTGACCGACGTGCGCGCAGTGATATTGCGGCACACGGACGGCGACAAGCAGGAACAGGACGTCGCGCGGAGAGCAAAGGGGCTGGAGCCACAGATGGCGCAACAGGTGCGAGCGCTGTATGCGTCTTCGCTCGAAGAGATATTTATTAAAAACGGCTTCGATATTAAGGTGAAGGCGACAGGGACAGAACTTCGATTAACCTACGCACTCATGTCGAAGCCACTCGTTTACAAGTTTGCCAATGAGTGGAAGCTTGCCGACAAGGCTGCTGACTATGGATTTACGCGATTGGTCTACACGAATGGTTTCAGCAGTTCTCTTGGTGAGACGTGGACCGAACACGTACCGGGCTAGAAATCTGAACATCGGCGAAAACCCACGGCCTGCCTAGAGCCGCACGCGAATTGATCTATGCTTTGACCTGTGTACCTTGCATTCGTCGGGAAGACTGTTTGAATTTTAGAAACCGACGTTAAGAGTGTTGCACTTGCGTACATCGCCGAACTGCCGGTAGTTCGATGGCTCCAGTCTGCGCAAAATGCCTTTAGCGACGGTAAGCCCATTTGCTTAGTAACCACGCTTCGTACATACTCAAAAGCCGTCTGCGACGCACGGTACTCAAAACGAAAAATGAATCGCTCTCTCTTTTACGCGCTACTGTTGAGCTTGGCGTTGATTCCAATTGGCGTCGCAGCCCAAGCGACCAACCAACAAAGCGTCATGACTGGCGTTCCGGCCGACGCCCGCTTTGAGATTGTTCAATCCGAGTTGGCAGTTAGATGGACGTTCAAGCTCGATAAGTTTGCCGGGGTCGTTTTTCAATTAGTCGCGACAAAAGACGGAGGAGTGGCTTGGGAGGAAGTGCCGAGATTGAGGGGCCGAACACCGGACCCTGCGACACCAAACAGAGTCAACTATCAGATTTTTCTTTCTGGCATGGTCGCGCGGAACATGCTTTTGCTAAATGTGAATTCGGGCGCGACTTGGCAACTCCAGAGTGGAAACGATGGAATCTCCTGGGTTCCCTTTGAATAAGCTGGGAGACCTTGGTACGTCAGGCGCGAATGCGCGCCAGATGGCCTATGCACCGCGCGGACCCCGCAGTGCGAAAATGCTTACACCAGTGCTTACACGGATTTCAGAAAGCAAAAAGCCCAGTTCGATTGACTGGGCTAAGTGCTTGATTTTACTGGGGTGGCTGATGGGACTCGAACCCACGACGACAGGAATCACAATCCTGGACTCTACCAACTGAGCTACAGCCACCACTGTTACCGCGATCCCGACTGCTTCAGAACTGCCGTAGCAATCAAGAAGCGAGATTATACGAACATTGATTGCACTTGCCTAGTCCCTTCGAGCATCTTTTTCCGAAGTGCGCCGTCAGGACTCGATAGCTTCCACGGCCTCGCGAAGATGCGCACGCGCCTCGTCGAAAATCGTCAGATCGCCTTTCGCGAGCCGCCGATTGTCGGAGAGCACGCGACGCCATCCGCGCGCGCCCGCGACGCCGCGATACAGGCCCAGCGCATGCCGTGTCATGGCGCCGAGATACGTGCCGCGCGCAAGTTCGTGGCGCGCGTAGTCGATGAATCCCGCTTCGATGTCCTCGCGCGACGGACCCGGCGTAGCGGCGCCATAGAAGCGCGTGTCGACGCCCGCGAGCACGTACGGATTGTGATAAGCCTCGCGGCCGAGCATCACGCCATCGACATGCTTCAGATGTTCCTCGACTTCGTCCAGCGTCTTGATGCCGCCGTTGATCGAAATCTCCAGATGCGGGAAGTCGCGCTTCAACCGGTACGCGTACTCGTACTTGAGCGGCGGAATCTCGCGGTTTTCCTTGGGACTCAGGCCTTTCAAGATCGCGTTCCGCGCGTGCACGATGAACACCTCGCAGCCCGCGTCGGCGATCGTGCCGACGAAATCGCGCACGAACTCGTACTCCTCGACCGTATCAACGCCGATGCGATGCTTGACCGTCACCGGAACCGACACGGCATCGCGCATCGCCTTCACGCAATCCGCGACGAGCTGCGGCTCGTTCATGAGGCACGCGCCGAATGCGCCGCGCTGCACGCGCTCGGACGGGCATCCGCAATTCAGGTTGATCTCGTCGTAGCCCCATTGTTCGCCGAGCTTCGCGCTCTTCGCGAGATCGGCCGGCTCGCTGCCGCCGAGTTGCAACGCGACGGGCGCCTCGGCGGGCGTGAACGCGAGATGCCGCGCGACGTCGCCGTAGAGCAGCGCGCCCGTGGTCACCATCTCCGTGTAAAGCCACGCATGACGCGACACGAGCCGGTGCAGGGACCGGCAATGTCGGTCGGTCCAGTCCATCATCGGTGCAACGGAAACGCGGCGGGGGCTGATCTTCGATACGGCTGACATGGGCGACGACGGCCGCGCTTTCGTGCGAACCGCCTGAATCTCAAGGGGAATCCGCGATTTTACCGCAGCGCGGCGGATCGGTCGTCCGGTCCGATCGTGCCGGGTGGCGCAAACGTTCACCCGCTTCGCCTCACCATGCTAGGATTTCCAAACCACCCCCAACGACGACATCGGAGACAGACATGACGACTTTGGCGATCGACGGTGTGCGCTGGGTCAACGATCGCGTGACCAACGTGCGCTGGGGCAGTTTCGATCCGGCCACGAACGACTGGACCGCGCCCACCACCATCGTGGACGTCCAGCAGGTCGTGGACGCCCTCAAAAACGGCAAGGAAGTCCGCACGCTCTTCACGCTCGGCGGGCGTGTCTTTCTAGGTCCGAAAGTCAGCGCGCTGCCGTATACGAACGGTCATATCGGCATCGAGGCGCGCGTGCAGGACGGGCAGATCGAGAAATCGCTCGAAGATCTGCCGCCCGTCTGAAGACATCGCAAAGGCGCACTCTCGGAGACGAGCGTTGAATCGGGAACACGCGCTGCAGTTCGAAACCGAGTTCATGCCGCGCATCGTCGAACGTGTGATGCGTGTCCTCGGGCGCGGCGTGCGCGTCGAGATACTTCCCTACGAGCGCGCAGCCGTGCCGACGCGTTTGCATGTCAACGCCGATGCGCATCGAGCGGGCGATGAACATCGGCACGTCTATCCGTATCCGCTGAATGTATTTCTGACCTGGGACGACGAAGAAATCGAACGTCTGTTGGGCGACGGCGGCGAGGCCCGATTCCTGCGATATCTCGACGCGATGGCCGCCAAGCTCGACGCCTGGCAGGGCGCACGCGACGTCGATCTCGCAACGCGTTCCCAGGCGGAGCCGTCGGTGCTCTTTGGCGGTCTCGATTTCGAAGCCTGATCACGGCGGCCGGCTGCCGCCCGTTAGCGCCCGTTCAGCCGACGCATCGCATCGCCGGGGCTCACGCATTGCGTGGCGTCGGCAGGGCGCATCAACATGAACGTGGAGGTCGGTATGGCATCGTCGAATGAAGGCGATCTGCGCGCATTCGTGCAGACCGCGGAACAGGCGGGCGGTTTTGTGTGGGTCCTTGCGCTCGTCGATTTTTCGGCGCGCGAGGTGAAGCGCGTGCTGGTCTCCGAAGAAAATTTCGCCACCGCCGACGCCGCCCGCGACGCAGGCAATGATCGCCTGAAAGGGATGTCGAACGACCGCTGACGAAGCCTCGCGCGCGCGGCCCGCGACGGATTCACTTCGTCGCGATCACCATCGACTCCGGTCCCGCCAGAGGCTCGACGCGCGCCGTTGCGAACCCCGCTTCCTTCATCCAGGCGCAACATTGCGCGCCGGTGTAATCGAAGCCGCCCGGCGTTTCGATCAACATGTTGAGGCTCATCAGAAGGCCGAACGCATTCTGACGGCGTTCGTCGTCGATGATCGCGTCGTACACGATGAGCACGCCGCCCGGCGGCAGCGCCGCATGGCACTTCGCGAGCAGTTCGAGCTTCTGCGGCAGGTTCCAGTCATGCAGGATGTGACCCATCACGAGCACATCCGCCGACGGGCACGGGTCCTTGAAAAAATCGCCGGGATAAAAGCGCAAACGCTCCTGCAGCCCGTGCGCCGCGACGTAGTCGTCGAAAATGGGCCCGACCACCGGCAGGTCGAAACCGCCTCCCGTCAGATGCGGATGCGCCCGCGCGACCTGCACCGGCAGCGCGCCTTGCGCCGCGCCGATATCGATGAAGGTCCGGTACTCGCTCCACGGAAACTGGCGGGCGATCGCCTGCGCCGCACCCATGCTCACGCCGCTCATCGCCTGCAGGAAACCGCGCAGGCGCGCCGGGTCGCTATAAAGCGTCTCGAAGACGTTGCCGCCGTGCTTCGATTCGTTCTGCGGCAAGCCGGTGCGCAGCGCCTCGGTCAACGATCCCCAGAACGGGTACAGGCGCGCGTTCGCCATCTCCAGCAATCCGCCGACATACGAAGGCTTCTCGCGATCGAGGAAGAAGTCGGCGTCGCTCGCGTTCGCGTAGCGGCCATCCTCGCGCGTAAGCAGATTAAGCGCGACGAGCGTATCGAGAAAATCCAGCGCCCCGCGCGGATGCAGTTCGAGCGCCTGCGCCAAGTCTTCCGCCTGTCGCGGTCCGTTCGCCAGTTGCGTGAACACGCCGAGCTCGACCGCCGACAGCAGCGCTTTCGACGCCCAGAACGCCATGCCCATTTGCAGCAAGCGCTCCGGATTCGGCTGTGCGTTCATACTGCCTTGCGCGTCTTGCATGATGCGGCTCCCTGAAGCTGAAAGCAGACTGGAAAGGTCTGCGTACTCTACGATCGGTTCGCGTCCGGTTCAAGGAGTTATGTGGGCCGCATCACGCAGACGAAAACATGTTCGATGATATCGAACGAGTGCGCCGGTAACGTCGTACGGCAGCGCGCGAAGTCCCGCCCATAATGACTTCACACTGATCAACGTTCAAAGGAGAACGTCATGAATCGCTTCGAAGGCAAGACAGTTCTGGTAACCGGCGGCAACAGCGGCATCGGTCTCGCGGCGGCGCAGGCATTTGCGGCGGAAGGCGCGCGGGTCGTCATCACGGGACGCGACGAAAGCTCGCTCGCCACGGCGCGTGAATCGCTGGGCGCGAATGCGATCGCCATTCGCAACGTCGCCGGCACGGTCGGCGCGGCGCGTGAACTGGCGCAAGCGCTCGTCGATGCGAACATCCGCCTCGATGCGATCTTCGTCAACGCGGGCGTCGGCACGTTCGCGCCGTTCACCGACATCGACGAAAAGGCGTGGGACGAAACCTTCGCGATCAACGTGAAAGGGCCTTATTTCCAGATTCAGTCGCTGCTGCCGCTTCTGAACGAAGGTGCGTCGATCGTGCTGAACGGTTCAATCAACGCGCATATCGGCATGCCGATGTCGTCGGTGTACGCGGCCAGCAAGGCGGCGCTCGTGTCGCTTGCGAAGACGCTTTCGGCGGAATTGCTGCCGCGCGGCGCGCGCGTGAATGTCGTGAGCCCCGGCCCGGTCTCGACGCCGCTGCATGAAAAGCTCGGCCTCGTCGACGAAGCCGCCGCGCAACTCCAGAGCCAGATTCCGCTCGGACGCTTCGGCAAGTCGAGCGAAGTGGCGGCGACGGTGCTGCATCTGGCATCGGCGGAATCGGGCTTCATCGTCGGCACGGAGATCATCATCGACGGCGGCATGAGCCAGCTCTAAGCCAACCGCGCGGGCCGCACGCGCGGCCCGTGCTCTGCGAGGGATTCATCATGAGTGACATCACTTCGTTCGTCGTGCATCTGCCGGGCAAGCCGGAGCATCGCGATGAACTCGAAACGCGTCTTCTCGATGTGCTGGAACGCATGTCCGAAGAGCCGGATTTCATCAACACGTATCTGCATCGCGCGGCGGACGATCCCGATACGCTCGTGCTGTACGAAACGTGGGCTTGCTCGGCCGAGCATTTTCGCGCGCATCATCTGGGACGGCCTTATCGGCAAGCGTACGAGGCCGTGCTGCCGCAATTGCTCGCGCGCGACCGGACGATCGAATTCCTCACGCCGGTGCGAACCTACGAACGCGGCGCGCTCAGCGCATCGCCGGCTGCAGTTCGCCCCAGCTGACGAGAATTTGCTGGATGCTGCGCGCGTAGGCATCGCGATGTTTCGGCGATTCCGAGTGATAGGCGCCGATCGCGCGCCACGTATTGCCGTACTTCACCATCTTCTGCTTCAGGAGCCACGCGGCGACGAACACATTGACGCACGGATCGGCGAGCGCGCGATGCGGGATGCCCTGACGCGCCAGATCGGTGAAATGGATCGAGTTGATCTGCAACTGGCCGACATCGATCGAGCCGTTGGCGTTGCGGTTGATCGCGGCGGCATCGCCCTTCGATTCGCGCCAGGCGACCGCGCGCAGCACGAGCGGATTGACGCCCTGATAGGCGGCGGCCTGCTCGAAGCAATCGTCGGCGCGAGCGGCGCCCGGCGCGAGCGATGCGCCGAACAGCACGCAGGCGGCGAGGGCGGCATGAGTCGAACGGAACATGAGGCGTGGCTCCTTGGAATGGGCGCGCGTCGCTTACGGCGCAAGCGCGATATCGATGCGATGCTCGACGTCCTTCATGTACGCGCGCGATTCGTCGGACACGACGAGACGCGGTTCCGGGCCGTTGCATTTGCAATCGGCGACGCGGCGCGTTTTCTTGCCTTTCTTGCTCGCGGACTTGACGGGCGGATCGTCGTCGTCGATGGCGGCGGGCGGCAGCATCGCGAGCGTGGGCAAGGGCGGATAGACCTTCTGGACGACGGGGCCCAGCGCCGCGAGCGTTTGCACGGAGGCGGGCGCGCTCACGTCGAGCGGACTCGCGAAGGCGCTCGCCGAAAGCAACATGCCGGAGGCGAGGATCAGGAATCGGCGCATCGCGTCAGCCTCCCTGCGTCGGCTTGATGGACACGCTGTAGGGCTGTCGCGCGCCGGCGGTCAGGTTTTCGAGGCTGAGCCTGACCGTGTGCCGGGCGGGAACGCCTTTCCAGATCGCCTGGTTGAGATACGGAAAGTCCTGTGCGAGCGCGGTGACGAGGATGGTCGTCGGCTGCTTCTGCGCGGCCGCGAGCGCACCGGCTTTCGCGAGCATCGCGGTGAGTTGCGGGTCGCGCGCGCCGAGCGCGTCAGCGGGAATCTCGAAGCGGATGATTTCGGCGGACACCGCCGGCTTGTCGGTCTGGGCCGTGCTGGCCGCCGGCATCGGCGCGCAGCCGGTCACGGCGAATGCGACGGCGATGGCAAAAAAAAGTGACGCTGCCCCCTTCACTGGCATCTCCTGATTCAGTCATGGTGATATGCGAGTTGACGGCTCGCACGCGCGCGACTTGATAGCCGCGCGCAAACGTTTCGCCAAATAGCAAAACTTGACTCAGAAGACGGCGATTCGGGAAATCGCCCCGCACGGATCGCGGCAAACGATGCCGCGACGTTGCCGATGTGACGGTGAAATGACGCGGGTATCGATCAGATGGGCCACCACGCGCCGATGCTCGGCTCGGCGTCGAGCGCGCGGAGGAAATCGTTGGCGAAGGCGTCGGCGGCGATTTCTCGCTCGGGCGAGCCTTCGGGCAGATCGTGGGGATTCTTCAGGCCGCGCGCGTGGCGGATGGCGGCGACCGTTTCGGTCAGGGCAGCGAGCGAGTCGAGCGTGTGGGAGTTCATACCGCGGATTACGGCACAGACGACGAAGGCTTTAGCCCTCACGTCATAAAACCGTCACGCCTTCGGCTTCCGATGCCCCGAAACGAGCGCGCCTGCATCCCTCGCGAGCCCGAACAGATCGAGCACGCCCACAAGCCCCACAAACGCGACGATCAGAAACGCGACGCCGAAATCCTCCGGCCCGATCGAATGCGCATCGTGCCCGTGCAGCCACTCGCCGATGCGCAACGCGATCGCGCCGACCGCGACGCCGATGCCCATCGTCATCTGAAAGAGCGTGCTGGACAGCGCCGACGCGCCGCTCATCTGCGCTTTGGGCACATCGGCGAAGCTCAGCGTGTTGAGCGCCGTGAACTGCAGCGAGCGCGACAGGCCGCTCGCGAACAGCACGACGACGATCACGAGCTTCGGCGTCGTCGGCGCGAGCAGGCTCATCGCGGCAAGCGACAGCGCCGCGAGCACGCCATTGACGATCAGCACCGGCCGAAAGCCGAACTGGCGCATCACGGGCGTGGTGACGAGCTTCATCGACAGATTGCCCGCGAACACGGCAAGCGTGAGCAGGCCCGATTCGAACGCGTTCATGCCGAAGCCGACCTGGAACATCAGCGGCAACAGAAACGGCGCCGCGCTGATCGCGATGCGAAAGAGCGATCCGCCGCCCATCGCCACGGCAAAGGTTTTCACCTTCAGCGCCGACAGATCCACGACCGGATGCGCCGCGCGCCGCAGATGCCACCACGAAGCGATGCCCGCCGCCACGCCCACCGCGACGAGCACGCCGACGAGCGTCCAGTCGGCGTCGCTGCGGCCGACCAGTTCCATCGCGTAGAGCAGCGTCGTGCACGCAATGCCGCAGAGCGCGAAGCCCGGCAGGTCGAAGCGCCGTGTCGCGTCGCCGCGCTCGTTGCCGATGAAGCGCAGCGTCAGCAGCAAGCCGATCAGACCGAGCGGCACGTTCAGATAGAAGATCCAGCGCCAAGACGAATACGTCGTGATGAAGCCGCCGAGCGGCGGGCCGATCACCGGCGCGACGAGTCCCGGCCACGTGATGATCGCGATGGCGCGCATCAGGCCTTCCTTGGGTGTCGCGCGCAGCACGGCGAGCCGGCCGACCGGCACCATCATCGCGCCGCCGATGCCCTGCAGCACGCGCGCGGCGGCGAAGGCGGGCAGGGTCGAGGTCGTGGCGCACAAAACGGACGCCGCCGTGAACACCGCGATCGCGCTCGCGAACACGGTGCGCAGGCCGAAGCGGTCGGCGGCCCAGCCGGAAATCGGGATGAAGACGGCGAGCGTCAGCAGATACGCCGTGATGCCGAGACTCATGTCGGCGGGATGCACGTTGAACGAGCGCGCCATCTGCGGCAATGCGGTCGCGATGATCGTGCCGTCGAGGTTCTCCATGAAGAAGGTCGCCGCGACGAGCGTGACGATGAGCGACGAGCCTTTGTTGTCGCGATCGCTTGCGGACGGCATCGGTCGAACGCTCCTGCATGACGTGTTGGAAGCTTGCCATTCTAGCCGCGAGAGCAGAGCTTTCGCGGCTATGGTAGTTTTTGCGATTGCCGGAAAACCAGCCAAGCAGCATTTCCGACAATGCGCCGACAACGCGCAAACACAACGCCAACAAGAGGAATGAGCAATGAAGTTTCGGAAACTGGGTGATTCGGGTCTCGACGTCAGCCTGATCGGGCTCGGCACCATGACCTGGGGCGAGCAGAACACCGAAAGCGAAGCGCACGAGCAGATCGACTACGCGCTGGCCCAGGGCGTGAACCTGATCGATGCCGCCGAAATGTACCCGGTGCCGCCGCGCCCCGAGACGCAGGGCCGCACCGAGGAATACATCGGCACGTGGCTCGCGAAGAACGCCGCGAAGCGCGGCGACATCGTGCTCGCGACGAAAATCGCCGGGCCCGCGCGCCAGCCGCACAATCCGCGTCATATTCGCGGCGCAGGCAACCAGTTCGACCGCAAGAACCTGAACGAAGCCATCGACGGCAGTCTGAAGCGTCTGCAAACGGATTACGTCGATCTTTACCAGTTGCACTGGCCCGATCGCAGCACGATGACCTTCGGCCGCCCGTCATACCCGTATCTCGACGACGAATACACGGTGCCCATCGAGGAAACGCTCGCCGCGCTGGCCGAGCTCGTGAAGGCGGGCAAGATCCGCCATGTGGGCGTGTCGAACGAAACGCCGTGGGGCGTCGCGCAATTCCTGCGCGCCGCCGAAAAGGCCGGATTGCCGAAGATCGTCAGCATTCAGAATCCGTACAGCCTCGTGAACCGCACGTACGAGCTCGGCCTGTCCGAGTTCACGCACAAGGAAGGCGTCGGGCTGCTCGCGTATTCGCCGCTCGCGTTCGGCTGGCTGTCGGGCAAGTACGAAGGCGGGGCGCGTCCGGCGGGCGCGCGCATCACGCTGTTCGAACGCTTTCAGCGCTACAGCAAGCCGCAGGCGATCGCCGCGATCACGTCCTATGTCGAGCTGGCGAAGCGCCACGGACTCACGCCGACGCAACTCGCGCTCGCGTTCGTCAACACGCGGCCATTTACGACGAGCACGCTGATCGGCGCGACGTCGATGCCGCAACTGAAGGAGAACATCGAGAGCGTGAACATCGAACTGTCGGAGGAAATTCTGGCCGAAATCGAAGCACTGCACGAACGACAGCCGAATCCGGCGCCCTGAAATTCCCTGTCCGGTCATGCATTTGTCGAAGAATCGGATGCGCTGGCCGCGAATGTGTCAGCATTGACGTTCGCATAGCAGTCGCGTAGTGCCTGCATCCTTTTCGTAATACCGCCGTGGGCCGAAGCGCCTGACGCTTTTACCCCCGGCGCACCCCTCGCAACGTTCGCGGTGCGGTGCCGGCTGCAAGGCACTACACTTGCTCGATGGTCCTGGTTGCCCGCTGCGGCGCCTTTCGCCACAGCGCGCTCTTCGCAAAGGAGTCGTCGCTCATGTCTCAAGGAACACCGCAGGCCAAAGATCTCGATCGCCTCACGATCGACACCATCCGCACCCTCTCGATGGACGCCGTGCAGAAGGCCAATTCCGGCCACCCCGGCACGCCGATGGCGCTCGCGCCCGTCGCGTTCCATCTCTGGCAGAACCATCTTCGTTACGATCCCGACGCGCCGCTCTGGCCCAATCGCGACCGCTTCGTGCTGTCGGTCGGGCATGCGTCGATGCTGCTTTACTCGCTGCTGCATCTGGCGGGTGTGAAGGAGTTCGACCAGGACGGCAAGCCGACCGGCAAGCCCGCGGTGTCGCTCGACGACATCGAGCATTTCCGCCAGCTCGACAGCAAGACGCCCGGCCACCCGGAATTCCGCATGACGACCGGCGTCGAGACGACGACCGGCCCGCTCGGTCAGGGTCTCGGCAACAGCGTCGGCATGGCGATGGCCGCGCGCTGGAAGGAAGCCCACTTCAACAAGGGCAAGGATGCGATCTTCGATTACCGCGTCTACGCGCTCTGCGGCGACGGCGACATGATGGAAGGCGTATCGCACGAAGCCGCGTCGCTCGCGGGGCATCTGAAGCTATCGAACCTCATCTGGATCTACGACAGCAACCGCGTCACCATCGAAGGTCATACGGATCTCGCCTATAGCGACGACGTCGAGGCGCGTTTTCACGGCTACAACTGGCACACGCTGCATGTCGACGACGCCAACGACGCGCAGGCGCTCGAAGACGCCATCAACAAGGCGAAGTCGCACACGGACAAGCCGACGCTGATCGTCGTGAAGAGCATCATCGGCTGGGGCGCGCCGAACAAGCAGGACACGTCGAGCGCGCACGGCGAAGCGCTCGGCGAGGAAGAGGTCAAGCTCGCGAAGAAGTTCTACGGCTGGCCCGAGGACAAGCAGTTCTACGTGCCCGACGGCGTGATGCAGCATTTCGCCGACGGCATGGGCGCGCGCGGCAAGAAGCTGCATGCCGAATGGAAGCAGCGCTTCGACGCCTACGAGAAGGCCAATCCGGAACTCGCGAAAGAAGCGTGGCAGATGCTCGAATCGAAGCTTCCCGACAACTGGGACGCCGACATTCCGACCTTCGAAGCCGACGCAAAAGGCATCGCTACGCGCGATTCATCGGGCAAGGTGCTGAACGCCATTGCGCCGCGCCTTCCCTGGCTGATCGGCGGCGCGGCGGATCTCTCGCCATCGACCAAGACGAATCTCAAGTTCGAAGGCGCGGGCAGCTTCGAGCACGACAGCTACGGCGGACGCAATCTGCACTTCGGCATTCGCGAGCACGGCATGGGCGCGGTCTGCAACGGCCTTGCGCTATCCGGGTTGCGCCCGTATGGATCGACGTTCCTGATTTTCAGCGACTACATGAAGCCGCCGATCCGCCTTTCCGCGATCATGGAAGTGCCGGTGATCTACGTGTTCACGCACGATTCGATCGGTGTGGGCGAAGATGGTCCGACGCATCAGCCGATCGAGCAACTGGCTTCGCTGCGCGGCGTGCCGGGCCTGTGCACGCTGCGCCCCGCCGATGCGAACGAGGTGGCCGAAGTGTGGCGCGTCGCGCTGACGCATTCGAAGGAGCCATCGTGCATCGTGCTCACGCGTCAGGCGCTGCCGACTTTCGATCGCAAGAAGTACGCATCGGCCGATGGAGTGAAGCGCGGCGCCTACGTGCTCGCCGATGCCGATGGCGGCAAGAAGCCCGAAGTGCTTCTGCTCGCGACCGGCAGCGAAGTGTCGCTGTGCGTCGAGGCCTACGAGAAGCTGAAGGGCGAAGGCATCGCGGCGCGCGTCGTGTCGATGCCGTCGTGGGACATCTTCGAGAAGCAGGATCAGGCGTACAAGGACTCGGTGCTGCCGCCGGACGTGAATGCGCGCGTTTGCGTCGAGCAGGCCGCGACGCTCGGCTGGGACCGCTATGTCGGCCGCCTGGGATCGCAGATCGTGATGCACACCTTCGGCGCATCGGCGCCATTGAAAGCGCTGAAGACGAAATTCGGCTTCACGCCGGAAGCGGTCTACGACGCCGCGAAGAAGCAGATCGAACGCGTGAAATCCAACGGCAAGGAGTGAATCATCATGCAGATCGGCATCGTGGGACTGGGGCGCATGGGCGGCAACATCGGGCGGCGGCTGATGCGCGCCGGGCATACGTGCGTCGCGTACGATCACAATCCGCAAGCGACCGAAGCGCTCGCGAGCGAAGGTGCGACGGGCGCGAAGGATCTCGGCGATCTCGTCGCGAAGCTGAGTGCGCCGCGCGTCGTCTGGCTCATGCTGCCCGCCGGAAAGATCACGGAGGACACGCTCGACGATCTGCACAAGATCCTCGGCGCAGATGACGTGATCATCGACGGCGGCAACAGCTTCTACAAGGACGATATCCGCCGCGCGGCGCAGCTGCGCGAGAAGGGCATCCATTACGTCGATGTCGGCACGTCGGGCGGCATCTGGGGACTGGAGCGAGGCTACTGCATGATGATCGGCGGCGACGAGGCGATCGTGCGGCGGATCGATCCGATTCTCGCGACACTCGCGCCCGGACGCGGCGACATCCCGCAGACGCCCGGCCGCGAAGGACGCGATGCGCGCGTCGAGAATGGCTATATGCACTGCGGGCCGGTCGGCTCCGGGCACTTCGTGAAGATGGTGCACAACGGCATCGAGTACGGCCTGATGCAGGCGTATGCCGAGGGCTTCCATATCCTCAGGCACAAGGAGTCGAAGGATCTCGCGGAAGGCGAACGCTACACGCTCGATCTCGCGGATATCGCCGAAGTATGGCGGCGCGGCAGCGTGGTGTCGTCGTGGCTGCTCGATCTGACCGCGGGCGCGCTCGCCAGCGACGGCACGCTCGAACGCTTCTCGACGGAAGTCGCGGACAGCGGCGAAGGGCGCTGGACCATCGAGGCGGCGATCGAGGAAGCGGTGCCTGCGCAGGTTCTGTCGGCGGCGCTTTACACGCGCTTCCGCTCGCGCGATGCCGAGTCGTTCCCCGAGCGCATGCTTTCCGCGATGCGCTTCGGCTTCGGCGGCCATCACGAGTTTCCCGTGAAGTAGCGTTTTTTCTTCGACGATGCGGACACGGCGATGGACTTCAGCGGTCCATCGCCGTTTTTCATTTCATCATGCGTCGCCGGAAGAGCCACGCGCACAGGAAAAACGGCACGACCGCATAGGCGGTAAGCACCAGCACATGGAGCGCGGCGCCGTCGAACGGGCGGCCGAGCATCGCCGGGCGGATCAGCTCGACCGCATGGAAGAGCGGCAGAACCTGCGTGACGTGCCGGGCGATCGCGGGCAGTTGCGCGATCGGAAAGAACACGCCGGATAGCAGCAGCATCGGAGTGAGCGCGAGCGTCTGATAGAACATGAAGAAGTCGTAGCTCGGCGCGAGCGCGGTGATGACCATCGCCGTGCTGGCGAACGCGAGTCCCGTCAGCACGATGACGGGCAGCGCGATCAGCATCGACGGAAAGCTCGCATAGCCTAGCGCGCCCGCGACGATCATGATCGCCACGCCCGACAGCACCGACTTGCTCGCGGACCATACGATCTCGCCAAGCACGATGTCGCCGAGCGTGAGCGGCGTATGCATGATCGCTTCCCACGTGCGCTGCACGTGCATGCGCGAGAAGCCCGAGTACATCGCCTCGAAGCTCGCGGACATCATCACGCTCGATGCCGCCGTTCCCGCCGCGAGAAACGCGATATACGACACGCCGTCGACATGCCCGACCATCAGCCCGAGACCCAGTCCGAGACCGAAGAGATAGATCATCGGGTCGGCGAGATTGCCGATCATCGAGGCGATCGCGAGCTTCTTCCAGACGAGATAGTTGCGCCGCCACACCGACATCCAGTGCGTCGCATTGGCGGGCAGCGCACTGGATAGCGGAGTGAAATTTTCCGCGCGCTTCGATTCGCGTTTTCGTCCGATGCGGGATGGTTCGAGCGTATCCATTGATTCAGTCCACCATCTCACGTCCCGTGAGACGCAGGAAAACATCTTCGAGATTCGCCGGACGATGCAGATAGCGCACGTCCGCGCGGCCTTTCACGCGCGCATGCACGGGCTGCGGATCGTCGACATAGCAAAAGAGCGTTTCGCCGCTCACTTCCATGCGCTCGACGAACGGTTCGAGCTCCGCCGCGAGCGCCTGCGGATCGGGCCCATAGATCTCGATCACATCCGAGCCGATCACCGATTCGATGAGATCGCGCGGCCGTCCCTCGGCAATCTTGCGGCCTTCCTCGATCACACAAAGGCGATCGCAAAGACGTTCGGCTTCTTCCATGAAATGCGTCGTCAGAAGGATGGTCTTGCCGCGCGCGAGGAGCGAGCGCAGGCGCTCCCAGATCATATGCCGCGCTTGCGGATCGAGTCCCGTGGTGGGTTCGTCCATCACGAGAACATCTGGATCGTTGACGAGCGCGCGCGCGAGCGTGAGACGCCGCTTCATGCCGCCCGACAGTTCGCCGACGCGCGCATCGGCCTTGCTCTCCAGGCGCGCGAACTCCAAGAGCGATGGCACGAGCGCATCCATGCGCGCGCCGGTGAGACCGAAGTAGCGGCCGAACACAGTCAGGTTTTCGCGCACCGTGAAATCGGGATCGAGATTGTCGAATTGCGGCACGACGCCCACGCGTTCGCGCGCGAAACGGGCGCGCGCGGGCACCGGCTCGCCGACGAGACGGATCGCGCCGCTATCGGGCGAGGTGATGCCGAGCAGCATCTTGAGCGTCGTCGTCTTGCCCGCGCCGTTCGGGCCGAGCAGTCCGAAGCATTCGCCGGGCCGCACATCGAACGACAGACCATCGACCACGGTGCGCTCACCGTAGTGCTTCCTTACTTCGCTGAACTCGATGGCGGGCGCGCCGCTTTCATCGGACTCGCGTGATGTTTGATCAGTCATGCATTCGTGCCGCAGGAAAATCGCGTAGGGGAAATCCAGCGGGCTAGTGTAATCCATTGCACCAAGGCGATGCCTGGCGTGCAACCGCGTGCGGCGAGCGCGTGTCAAACCTGTGCGACGGGCGTCGAACCGGTTCCGGCCGAAAGTGCCAGAGGCTTGTCCGTCGGCGTGTTCGGAGTTCTGGCACGGTGCGAGCTAGCATGTTCGCGTCGGTAAGCGTTTTCCAGCGTTGTCACCCAAGGGGCGACGCACGATGATGAAGCAACGCCGCGGGTAAATCGCGCTTCGGGTCGCGTCGGGCGGGCGCGAAGGGCAAGTTGGCCAGGGAGGTCATGATGGAAAGCTACCGAAAAATCCTGCTCTGCTATGACGGCTCCAGAGAAGGTCGCAAGGCATTGCGCCAAGGCGCGAATCTCGCGCTGGATCTGAATGCCGAGACGCACGTCCTCGCAGTGGTGGACATGCGCTCGAGCATCGCGCAGAGCGCCGGACTGCTAACCGATATGGCCTGCGGACGCTTCGAAGAGGCCGCGCGCGACATTCTGCAGGAAGGCGTCGAGTGGCTCCGCGAACGCGGTCTTCAGGCGCAGGGACATTTTGCGTTCGGGCATCCGATCGACGAGATCGCCGCGCTCGCCGAAAGCCTTCAGGTCGATCTCGTCGTGGTCGGGCATCGTTGCCGCAACGGTCTCGCGCGCTGGTGGATGGGCGCGGGCAACACGCCCTTGCTCGACCGCGTGAAGTGCAGCATTCTCGTGGCCGTCTGTCAGGCGGGTGAATCGGCGGAAGCGGAAGACGAAGCGGCTTACGCGGCCAAGCCCGTCAAGGCCGAAGCCGGCGCCTGATCGTCAGCCATTGAGATCGACCGCGACGAGCTTCCATGACACGAGGCCGTAGCGGTGAAAGATCGCCGAGTAACGCGCATCTCCGGCGCCGTGCTGATACGTGACGACGAACGTGTTCAGGCTTCGATAACCGGCGGTGGTCTGTGGCGGTTCCCTGGGCGCCTGCTGCGCGGCCGTGACGCCCGAGGCCGGCGCGTTCGACGGCGTTGCCGATGCACCGTTTCCGGCTTGCGGCGGTTGCTCGCCCGGATCGCCGCGCGGCGGAATGCCGTTCAGAATCGCCGCGACGCCGTCCGGTGTCGCATATGAATCGACGAGAGGACCGACGAGCGCCGCACCGATCATCGCCCCGATGATTGCGAGCGGATTGCCGCTCTTTTGAATATCGACGCGGCGCGTGAGCAGCGCGCCGACCTGTTCCTTGAGGCTCGCGCGCAACGCGGGAAAATCCACGTACTGATTGACGGTCTGCGCGTCGCGGGCATCGGCTGCGCGTTTCACGCGATTCAGCGCGATATAAGGTGACGCGTAAATAAAAGCGAGCGCCGCGACGAGAATCAGGACGACGAACGCGGTAGCGACAGAACGGGTAGTGCGGGACATGCGACGACGAAGCCTCTTTGCAAAACGTGAATCCGGGATTGACCACGCCGGTGCGCGATAAATCCCGCGAATTCACGTTCCACCCCGATTCAGGCGAGGATGCCGCCGGCGAGCCCCGCGTCTTCCTCCGCGATGCAACGGTCGATCATGCGCGACACTTCGTCGATCTTGCCCACCAGAATCACGCGCGATTGCCCGCGATAGACGCGCACCGGCGCGCGCTGTTCCGGCTCCGCGTGCACCGTGCTGCTCAGCGACACGCGCGCGAAAGCCGGCTGCCGGGAGGGCAGCGCGGGCATGTCGTCGAAGAGGTCGGGGGCGGTTTCGGCGTGCGGCGTGCCGCATGCGATCAGCGTGCGCAGATGGCGCAGGCGGCCAAACTGACGGAAGGGCAGCAGACGGGCAAAACGTTCCATGATGACTCTCCAGACGATAGGACGCACCGCGGCGCACCGCGCACGGCGGCCGTCATGCTTGTTGTGTTTGAGCCGCCTCGACTGAGCGTTAAAGCGGTTGGTGAGGCTATCTTGCGATGTCAATGGGACATTTCTTGTCCCATTCTTATCTCTTTCTGAACGTGAGCGAACGATATGCCCGCGCTTTTCGCTCCCCGCCCTTGCCGGGTGGAGATTTCAGAACTCGCCAGAACGAATCAGGCCAACCGCGATGCCTTCCAGCGCGAAATCGCCGCTGCCGGAGCGCACGAAAATGTTCTCGTAGTCCGGGTTCTCGGCGATCAGTTCGACCCCGTCCGGACGACGTTTCCAGCGTTTGACCGTGACGTCGTCGCCCAGACGCGCGACGACGATCTGCCCGTCCTTCGCCTCGGTGCGCTTCTGCACGGCGAGCAGGTCGCCGTCGAGAATGCCGGCGTCGCGCATCGACAGGCCCCGCACTTTCAGCAGATAGTCCGGCTTGCTGGAGAAGAGCGCGGGATCGCATGCGTAATGCTGCGAGATGTGTTCCTGCGCGAGGATCGGGCTACCTGCCGCGACGCGTCCGACGAGCGGCAGCGACAGTTGCATGATGCTCTGATGCGGCAGCGTGAACTGATGCGGCAGTTCTTCCGAGCGATCGATGCGCGAGGCGTCGCCGAGCAGCCGGATGCCGCGCGACGAGCCCGCCGCGAGTTCGATCACGCCCTTGCGCGCCAGCGCCCGCAAGTGCTCCTCGGCCGAATTCGCCGAGCTGAAGCCGAGTTCCGCCGCGATCTCGGCGCGCGTCGGCGGAAAGCCCGTGCGGTCGATCGCGCGCTGGATCAGTTCGAAGACCTGCTGCTGCCGCGCGGTAAGTTTTGATGTCTTGGTCACAGGCTCTGGCCCCTGGGTGCACTGTATGGATGGACAGTTGACTGTATTTTTATACAGTATTTCGCGCTTTTCAAGCTTTACTTTAAGTTCGTCCGCCCGCAGCAGCGGAGGGCGCGTTTCGCCGCCACCGTCGCTTCTTCCACCCAGGAATATGCTTCTTAGCAGTTTTACGTATAAAAAAGTGAATAACGATTATTTCTAATCATATAGACGCCTCGATAGACTGATTCCGTCAATTCGATAAGACGGAGAACGGGGAATGCAAAGCATCAAGTTGGGATTGGGCAAAGGCGCGCGGCGCGTGCTCGCGGCGGCGGCGCTGACGGCGGCGGGCGTCGGGCTGGCTGCGTCGGCGTTCGCGCAGACGTCGTTTCTGAACGTCTCCTACGACCCGACCCGCGAGCTGTATCAGGACTTCAATCAGGCGTTCGCGAAAAAGTGGAAGGCCGACACGGGCGAAACGGTCACTTTCAAGCAGTCGCACGGCGGCTCGGGCGGACAGGCGCGCGCGGTGCTCGACGGTCTGCAGGCCGATGTCGTGACGCTCGCGCTCGCCTACGACATCGATGCGCTCGCGTCCAAGGGACTCGTCAACGCGGACTGGCAGAAGCGTCTGCCGGACAACGCGTCGCCGTACACATCGACGATCGTGTTTCTCGTGCGCAAGGGCAATCCGAAGCACATCAAGGACTGGGACGATCTGGCCAAGCCGGGCGTGTCGATCGTCACGCCGAATCCGAAGACCTCGGGTGGCGCGCGCTGGAACTATCTCGCGGCGTGGGCGTATGCGCAGCACAAGCCGGGCGGCAACGACCAGACCGCCAAGGATTTCGTCACGAAGCTCTACAAGAACGCCGGCGTGCTCGATTCCGGCGCGCGCGGCGCCACGACGAGCTTCGTGCAGCGCGGCCAGGGCGACGTGCTGATCGCATGGGAGAACGAGGCGTTCCTCTCGGTGAAGGAATTCGGCACGGACAAGTTCGAGATCGTGGTGCCGTCGGTGAGCATTCTCGCGGAGCCGCCGGTCGCGGTGGTGGACAAGGTCGTCGACAAGCACGGTACGCGCAAGCTCGCCGATGCCTATCTCAAGTATCTGTACAGCGACGAAGGACAACAGATCGCCGCGCGCAATTTTTATCGGCCGCGCTCGGACAAGGTGCCCGCTGAACTCACGAAGCAGTTTCCGAAGCTGAAGCTCTACACCATCGACGACACGTTCGGCGGTTGGACGAAGGCGCAGAAGACGCACTTCGCGGACGGCGGCGTGTTCGATTCGATCTATCAACCGCAGTAAGCGAAAGAGCGGGCGACGCGGCGCGTCAATGACGCCGCGCGCCCCGAAGCAGCGACGCGCCTAACCCCGGCGCAAGAAAAGGATCAATCAAGGATGACGACCCTCACATTCAAGAAGCCGAGCGCGCTTCCCGGGTTCGGCCTGACGCTCGGCATCACGGTGGCGTACTTAAGCCTCGTGGTGCTGATTCCGCTTGCCGCCACCTTCGCGAAGACCGCGACGCTCGACTGGGCGCAGTTCGTGCGCGCGGTCACGTCGCCGCGCGTGCTCGCGTCCTATCGGCTCACGTTCAGTGCCGCGCTCGGCGGCGCGCTCATCAACGCGGTGTTCGGCTTTCTCGTCGCGTGGGTGCTCGTGCGCTACACGTTTCCGTTCAAGCGCATCGTCGATGCGATCGTCGATTTGCCGTTCGCGCTGCCGACGTCCGTCGCGGGCATCTCGCTCGCCGCGGTCTATGCGGGCAACGGCTGGATCGGGCAATATCTCGCGCCGTTCGGCATCAAGGTCGCGTTCACGCCGCTCGGCGTGCTCGTCGCGCTGACGTTCATCGGCTTGCCGTTCGTCGTGCGCACGGTGCAGCCGGTGCTGGAGGAGTTCGAGCGCGAACAGGAAGAGGCCGCCGCGTGCCTCGGCGCGACGCGCTGGCTGACGTTTCGCCGCGTCGTGCTGCCTTCGGTGTTTCCCGCGCTCCTGACCGGTTTCGCGCTCGCGTTCGCGCGTGCGCTCGGCGAGTACGGCTCGGTGATTTTCATCGCGGGCAATGTGCCGATGAAATCCGAGATCACGTCGCTGCTCATCATCACGAAGCTCGAACAGTACGACTACGCCGGCGCGACCGCGCTCGCCGTCGTGATGCTGTGCGTGTCGTTCCTGATGCTGCTCCTCATCAACACGCTGCAATGGTTCCTGCAGCGGCGCACGAGCAAGACGGGCGCGGCGCCTGCCGTCGCGGCCGGGCCTTCGCTGCATGTCGGACATCCGGGCGGAGGTCACGCATGAGTACGCCCGACAGCAAAGCGCTTCCGGTGCACGCCGCCGCACGCGTGCGCGCAAGCAGGCTCAATCCCGTCACCGAACCGCGCGCCGTGCGCTGGCTGCTGACGGGCATCGCGCTCGTGTTTCTTGCGCTCTTTCTCGTCGTGCCGCTCGTCGCGGTGTTCGTGCAGGCGTTCGCGAAGGGCATCGATTATTACTTCGAGTCGCTGAAGGATCCCGATGCGTGGTCCGCGATCAAGCTCACGCTGATCACCGCGGCGATCGCCGTGCCGCTGAACGTCGTGTTCGGGCTGGCCGCTTCGTGGGCGATCGCGAAGTTTGACTTTCGCGGCAAGGCGCTCCTGACCACGCTCATCGATTTGCCGTTCTCGGTTTCACCCGTGATCTCCGGTCTCATCTACGTGCTGATTTTCGGCGCGCAAGGCTGGTTCGGTCCGTGGCTCGCCGCGCATGACGTGCAGATCATCTTCGCGGTGCCGGGCATCGTGCTCGCGACGATCTTCGTGACCTTCCCGTTCGTCGCGCGCGAGCTGATTCCGCTGATGCAGGCGCAGGGCAACGACGAAGAGGAAGCGGCGCACGTGCTCGGCGCCTCCGGCTGGCAGATCTTCAGGCGCGTGACGCTGCCCAACGTGAAGTGGGGCCTGCTCTACGGCGTGATTCTCTGCAACGCGCGCGCGATGGGCGAGTTCGGCGCGGTATCGGTGGTGTCGGGCCATATCCGCGGCCAGACCGACACGATGCCGCTGCACGTCGAAATTCTCTACAACGAATACAACTTCTCGGCCGCGTTCGCGGTGGCGTCGCTGCTTGCGCTGCTCGCGCTCGTGACGCTCGCGCTCAAGCTCCTCGCGGAGCGGCGCATGTCGCAAGCCATCGGCGAAACCCGGACACCCGCACAGAATTGAAGAGGCCGACAACATCATGAGCATCATCGTTCGCAATCTGCAAAAACGCTTCGGCGATTTCACCGCGCTCGACAACGTCACGCTCGATTTTCCTGCGGGCGAACTCGTCGCGCTGCTCGGGCCTTCGGGCTGCGGCAAGACCACGCTCCTGCGGGTCATCGCGGGCCTCGAATTCGCCGATGCGGGCCAGGTCGTGCTGCATGGCGAGGACGTCGCGGCGGTCGGCGCGCGTGAGCGCCAAGTCGGCTTTGTGTTCCAGCATTACGCGCTCTTCAGACACATGACAGTGTTCGAGAACGTCGCGTTCGGCCTGCGTGTGAAGCCGCGCCGCGAGCGCCCGAGCGAAGCCGTGATCCGCGAGAAGGTGCATGAACTGCTGAAACTCGTGCAGCTCGACTGGCTCGCCGAGCGTTTCCCGTCCGAACTGTCGGGCGGGCAGCGGCAGCGCATCGCGCTCGCTCGCGCGCTCGCCGTCGAGCCGAAAGTGCTGCTGCTCGACGAGCCGTTCGGCGCGCTCGATGCCAAGGTGCGCAAGGAACTGCGCAGCTGGCTGCGCCGCCTGCACGACGATCTGCATATCTCGACGCTCTTCGTCACGCATGACCAGGAAGAGGCGCTCGAAGTGGCGGACCGTATCGTCGTGATGAATCATGGGCGGGTGGAGCAGGTGGGCAGTCCGCAAGACGTGTACGATCATCCGCAGACGTCGTTCGTGTACGAGTTTCTCGGCGCGGCGAACCGGCTGCACGGCAATGTCGATGCCGGCGGCTTTGTCGTCGATGGCGCCGCGAGCCCGATCGCCGCGGAGGCGCATTTCAGGGGCCGGGCGCTCGCGTATGTGCGTCCCCACGATCTCGCGCTATATCCCGCCGACGGCACGCATCGCGACGGCATCGTGGTCGGCGTGCGGCGCGTCGTGACGCTTGGCGGCTCGGTGCGTGTCGAGCTCGAAGGCAGCGCGGGCGGGGTGATCGAGGCGGAACTGGATCGCGAGGCATGGCGCGCGCTCAAGCTCGATGTCGGGGACGGCGTGACGGCCGTGCCGCGCGCGCTGCGCGTCTTTCCAGCGCCGTCGCCGGCGCAATGAGATAACAACATAAAAGGATCGCGGAGAGGTTTCACATGAATTTCCAGCAATTGCGCTTCGTGCGCGAGGCCGTGCGTCAGAACATGAATCTGACGGAGGTCGCCAACGTGCTCTACACGTCGCAGTCGGGCGTGTCGAAACAGATCAAGGATCTGGAGGACGAGCTCGGCGTCGATATCTTCATTCGCCGCGGCAAACGTCTCACGGGTCTCACGGAGCCGGGCAAGGAGGTGCATCAGCTGATCGAGCGCATGCTGCTCGACGCCGAGAACCTGCGACGCGTGGCGCGCCAGTTCGCGGATCAGGACAACGGCCATCTCGTCGTCGCGACGACGCACACGCAGGCGCGTTACGCGTTGCCGAAGGTCATCCGCCAGTTCACCGAGGTGTTCCCGAAGGTGCATCTCGCGCTGCGCCAGGGCAGTCCGCAACAGATCGCGCAGATGATCATCAATGGCGAGGCGGATATCGGCATCTCGACCGAAGCGCTCGACCGCTATCCGGATATCGTCACGTTTCCGTGCTATTCGTGGCATCACACGGTCGTCGTGCCGAAGGATCATCCGCTCGTCGGCCGCGAGAACATCACGCTCGAGCAGATCGCCGAATATCCGATCGTCACTTACGACCAGGACTTCACCGGCCGCTCGCACGTCGACCAGGCGTTCGCGAGCGCGGGCGCGATTCCCGATATCGTGCTCACCGCGATCGATGCCGACGTCATCAAGACGTATGTCGAGCTCGGCATGGGCATCGGCATCGTCGCGGCGATGGCCTACGACGCGAAGCGGGACACCGAGCTCGTCGCGCTCGATACGCAGCATCTGTTCGAGGCCAGCACGACGCGCGTCGGCCTGAGAAAGGGCGCGTTCCTGCGCGCGTATGCGTATCGATTGATCGAGATGTTCGCGCCGCAGCTCGAAGAAGCGCAGATCGCGGCCCAGCTTCGCGAAACGGCGTGATCCGCATGCCGGCTGATTTACAATCGCCGGCATGAATACTTCCTCTCTCCCTCGCATCGCCGTGCTGGCGACGGGCGGCACCATCGCCGGGTCCGCCGGTGACGCATCGAAGACGGCGGGCTACAAGGCGGGCGTCGTCGGCGTCGACAAATTGCTCGATGCCGTGCCGGCGCTCGGTACCGTGGCGCGCATTCACGCGGAGCAGATCGCGAGCATCGACAGCAAGGACATGAGCGCCGCGCTGTGGACCACACTCTCATCGCGCATCGACGAACTGCTCGCGCAGGACGATATCGATGGCGTGGTCGTCACGCATGGCACCGATACGCTCGAAGAAACCGCGTATCTGCTGCATCTCACGGTGAAGAGCGCGAAGCCTGTCGTGCTGACGGCGGCGATGCGCCCGTCGACGGCGCTGTCCGCCGATGGCCCGCTCAATCTGCTGAATGCGGTGACTGTCGCGGCATCGAGGGACGCGGCGGGCAAGGGCGTGCTCGTGGCGGTCAATAACCAGATTCATAGCGCGCGCGATGTCACCAAGACGAGCACTTATGCCGTCGATGCGTTTCGCTCGCCCGAGACCGGCGTGCTCGGTTTTGTGCAGGACGGGCGCGTCGAGTTTCAGCGTATGGTCGTGCGGCCGCATACCGTGGCGAGCGAGTTCTCCGTGACCGATCAATGGCCGACGGTCGAGATCGTCGCGAGTTACGCGGATGCATCGCGGGTGATGGTCGATGCGCTTGTTGCGGCGGGAGTGCGGGGGATTGTTGTTGCGGGGACGGGCAATGGCTCGATGCATGCGACGCTTACGCAGGCGCTCGCCGATGCCGTTTCGCACGGCGTCGCGGTCGTGCGCGCGTCGCGCGTGGGGGCGGGGCATGTGATGCGCAACGGCGCCGCGAATGATGACGCCATCGGGAGCGTCAGTGCGGGGACGCTTAACCCTTATAAAGCGCGGGTTTTGTTGATGCTTGCTCTTGCTTCGGGAGTTGATGACTTGCAGCGCGTTTTTGATGTTTATTAGGGTTTTTTTTGTTTGCTTCGGCTGCTATGGATGGCCTGAGTTCTTGTCGGTCTATTAGCACTGCCCCTCCCCGGGGCGGGGGTCACTTTCTTTGCTGCTGCAAAGAAAGTAACCAAAGAAAGCAGCTCGTTTAAGCCCGCGGTCACACGAAGTTTGGCCATGCTTGCCAGCCGCTAGTGGCCCTCGCCTAAGTGTCGCCCTCGAAGGACTTACCGGGCTTGGATCGCGCACGGTCTGCCGCACCAAATGGTTTGGCGCGCTGGTTCAGCACGAAATGGTTTCGGCACAGCGCTACGCGCTGCCGTTGGGGATGCAAGGGAAACCTTCGAAGAAGCACGCGCAAACCCGATTGACCCGTCGGCCGCGAAGCGGGCTGGAGCCATTTGGTGCTGAACCAGTTTGTGGTGTGGTGCGATGTGACAGACCGTGCGCGAGCCAAGCTCGATTGGGCCTTCGAGGGTGACACTTAGGCGAGTGCCATCGACGGCTGGCAAGCATGGCCAACGTGCGTGTGACCTCGAGCGGTGAGAAGCTGTTTCTTTGGTTACTTTCTTTGCAGCAGCAAAGAAAGTGACTGCCGCCCCGCACAGGGGCAGTGCTAATAAACCGACACGAACTCAGGCCATCCATAGAAACCAAAACAAACGAATCCGACGCGGACACCCGACGATAAACCGTCTGACCGACCAAGGCTTACCCGGCGCATCACCGGGTGCCGCTTCTCGGACCCCACTTTGTCGCCCTCAGCCCAGAGCGACGTTTGTCCCGCGTGCCCATACGCGGGACGCCCCACGGTTCAGGTGCCGCTTACGCAGCCTTGGCTTGCGCCGGCTCGTCAGCCACCTGGAAGTTCGACATGATTTCGAGCGCACGCACGAGCGCCGAGTGATCCCACGCCTTGCCGCCGTTCGCGGCGCACACGCTGAACAGTTGCTGCGCGCTGGCCGTGTGGGGCAGGGCGAGGCCCATCTTGCGCGCGCCGTCGAGCGCGAGGTTCAGATCCTTCTGATGCAGTTCGATCCGGAAGCCCGGATTGAACGTGCGCTTCGTCATGCGCTCGCCATGCACTTCGAGAATGCGCGACGATGCGAAGCCGCCCATCAACGCACGACGCACGCGCTCCGGATCGGCGCCCGAACGCGACGCGAACAGCAGCGCTTCCGCGACCGCCTCGATGTTCAGCGCAACGATGATCTGGTTCGCAACCTTGCAGGTCTGACCCGCGCCGTTGTCGCCGATGAGCGAGATGTTCTTGCCCATCAGTTCGAACAGGGGCTTCGCGATCTCGAACGACTTCTCCGGGCCGCCGACCATGATCGTTAGCGTCGCTTCACGTGCGCCGACTTCGCCGCCGGACACCGGCGCGTCGAGATAGTCGCAGCCGAGCGCGTTGATCTTCTTCGCGAACTCCTGCGTCTCCAGCGGGGCAATCGAGCTCATGTCGATCACGAGCTTGCCCTTCGTGAGACCCTTCGCGACGCCGTCATCGGCGAACAGCACATTGGCGACATCGGGCGTGTCGGGCACCATCGTGATGACGATCTCGCTTTCCTGCGCGACCGCCGAGGAATCCGCGACGACTTGCGTTTGCGCGCGGATATCGTCCGGCACCGGAAACTTGCCGTTCACGACGAGCTTGTGGCCGCCCTTGATGAGATTGCGCGCCATGTGCGCGCCCATGATGCCGAGGCCGATGAAACCGATCGTTGCCATACTTCGAGCTCCTCCTGTGTGTCTGGTTTAAGCGGTTGCGCCTTGCTTCACGCCGCCGATCGATTGAAGCCAGCCGAGGCCCGCTTCGGTGCCGTCGAGCGGCTTGTACTCGCAGCCGATCCAGCCTTGATAGCCGATCTCGTCGAGCAGACCGAACAGATACGCGTAGTTGATTTCGCCCGTGCCCGGCTCGTTGCGGCCAGGGTTGTCGGCGAGCTGGATATGCGCGATCTGCGGCAGGTTCTTCCGGATCGTCGCGGCGAGTTCGCCTTCCATGCGCTGCATGTGATAGATGTCGTACTGAAGGAACAGATTGTCCGAGCCGACCGCGCGGATCACATCCAGTCCTTCTTTCGAACGGTTCAGCGCGAAGCCCGGAATGTCGTACGAATTGCACGGCTCGACCAGCAGCCTGATGCCTTCCTTCTTCAGCGCTTCCGCAGCAAAACGCAGATTCTCGATGATCGTCGTGCGCGCCTGTTCCGCCGATACGCCCGCCGTCGGAATGCCGACGAGGCAGTTCAGTTGCGGCACGTTCAGCGCCTTCGCATATTCGATCGCGCGCGGCACGCGTTCGCGGAACTCAGCGACGCGATCCGGCAGGCAGGCGATGCCGCGCTCGCCCGCTTCCCAGTTGCCCGCGGGCAGGTTGTGCAGCACGATCCGCAGGTCGTTGTCCTTCAGGCGCTTCTGGATATCGCTGATCGAGAACGCGTAAGGGAACAGGAACTCGACCGCCTTGAAGCCCGCGTTCGCGGCCGCGGCAAAGCGGTCGAGGAACGGGACTTCGTTGAACAGCATGGTCAAATTCGCGGCAAATTTCGGCATTGTTCTTTCCGGATGGTCGGTCAGTGAATGTTCGCCGCGCATTCGCTCGATCGAACGCGCGGCGGCGAAGCTTCAGTCGAGCGGCGTGACGGCGGTTGGTGCATCGGCCTTGGTTTCGGCGAGCTCTTCGAACTCGTTGATCGCGTCGATCTCGGTGCCCATCGCGATGTTGGTCACGCGCTCGAGAATCATCTCGACCACGACCGGCACCTGATGTTCGGCGGCCAGCGCCTGCGCACGCTTGAGCGCCGGTGCAATGTCTTCCGGCTTGTGCACGCGCAGCGCCTTGCAGCCGAGGCCTTCGGCGACCGCCACGTGGTCCACGCCATAGCCTTCGAGTTCAGGCGCGTTGATGTTGTCGAACGCGAGCTGCACGCAGTAGTCCATGTCGAAGCCGCGCTGCGCCTGACGGATCAGGCCGAGATACGAGTTGTTCACGACCACATGCACGTACGGCAGCTTGAATTGCGCGCCCACGGCGAGCTCTTCGATCATGAACTGGAAGTCGTAGTCGCCCGAAAGCGCGACGATCTTGCGTTGCGGGTCAGCCGCACGCACGCCGAGCGCGGCGGGAATCGTCCAGCCGAGCGGGCCGGCCTGGCCGCAGTTGATCCAGTTGCGCGCCTTGAACACGTGCAGGAACTGCGCGCCCGCGATCTGCGACAGACCGATCGTCGTGACGAAACAGGTGTCGCGGTCGAACGCGAGGTTCATCTCTTCGTAGACGCGCTGCGGCTTCATCGGCACGTTGTCGAAGTGCGTCTTGCGCAGCATCGTGCGCTTGCGCTGCTGGCAGTCCGCCACCCACGCGCCGCGATCCTTCAGCTTGCCGGCGGCCTTCCATTCCTTCGCCACTTCCACGAACAGTTCGAGCGCGGCCTTCGCATCCGACACGATGCCGAGGTCCGGTCCGAACACGCGGCCGATCTGCGTCGGCTCGATATCCACGTGCACGAACTTACGGCCCTTGGTGTACACCTCGACGCTGCCGGTATGGCGATTCGCCCAGCGGTTGCCGATGCCGAGCACGAAGTCCGAGGCGAGCATCGTCGCGTTGCCGTAGCGGTGCGACGTCTGCAGGCCGACCATGCCTGCCATCAGCGGATGATCGTCGGGGATCGCGCCCCAGGACATGAGCGTCGGAATAACGGGCACGCCGAGCGTTTCCGCGAACTGCACGAGCAGGTCTTCCGCCGCCGCGTTCAGCACGCCGCCGCCCGAGACGATCAACGGCTTTTCGGCGTCGTTCAACATCGTCAGCGCCTTTTCGATCTGCCCGCGCGTCGCTTTCGGCTTGTAGACCGGCAGCGGTTCGTACGTGTCGATGTCGAATTCGATCTCGGCGAGCTGCACGTCGATCGGCAGGTCGACCAGCACCGGACCCGGACGGCCCGAGCGCATCAGATGGAATGCCTGCTGGAACACGCGCGGCACGAGCGCCGGCTCGCGCACGGTGACGGCCCACTTCGTGACCGGCTTGGCGATCGATTCGATATCGACGGCCTGGAAGTCTTCCTTGTAGAGACGCGCGCGCGGCGCCTGGCCGGTGATCGCGAGAATCGGAATCGAATCCGCCTGGGCCGAGTAGAGGCCGGTGATCATGTCCGTGCCCGCCGGGCCCGACGTGCCGATGCAAACGCCGATGTTGCCGGGCGCGGCGCGGGTATAACCTTCGGCCATGTGCGATGCGCCCTCGACGTGGCGCGCGAGCACGTGGCTGATGCCGCCCGACTTCTTCATCGCCGAGTAGAACGGGTTGATCGCTGCGCCCGGCACGCCGAACGCGGTATCGATTCCTTCTTTTTCCAGCACGAGGACGGCTGCGTCGACGGCTCTCATCTTGGGCATGGTTGTCTCCTTCCTGGGGGTCTCTATCCGAAATGGCTGTCTGCATTCAAGCAGGGTTCCGTTGCACTTTAAGTCTGTGAAAAAGGTTTGATAAGATCAGCCGCAGTCGCTTTTTCCCAAACAAAAAGTATCGAATGCCCGTTCCGCGCGGTTGGGCGGCTGGAGACGAGAGATGGACCGCTTCAAGCAGATAGAAACTTTCGTGCGCGTGGCCGAAGCCGGCAGCCTGGCGGCGGCGGCGCTGGAGGAGGGCGTGTCGCCGGTGATTCTCGGCAGGCGCATCGACGCGCTCGAGAAGCGCCTCGGCGTGAAGCTGATGTACCGTTCGACGAGGCGGCTCGTCGTGAGCGAAGAGGGCGCGGCGTTTCTGGACCGCTGCAAGAATCTGCTGCTGGAATGGGATCAGGCGGAAAACGAGCTCGCGGCGGGACGGCGCGCGGTCGGCGGGCATCTGATCGTGTCGGCGCCGGCGGCGTTCGGTCGCATGCACGTCGCGCCGCACGCGCCCGCATTCGTCGCCGACAAACCCGAACTGCAGATGTCGTTCAATCTGACCGACCGCGTCGTCGATCTGGTGCGCGAGGGCTATGACCTGTCGATTCGCATCGGCGGAGCGGTCGATCCGAATTTCGTCGCCGTGAAGCTCGCGGGCAACCGGCGCGTGGTGTGCGGCACGCCCGCCTATTTCAGGAAGCACGGCCGGCCGAAAGCGCTCGAAGATCTGCCGAATCACAACTGCCTCGCGTTCAATCTCCAAGGCGGACAGAATCGCGGCTGGTATTTCCGGCGTAACGGCAAGGTCGTGACGGTTCGCGTCACCGGGACGCTCGATTGCAACGATGGCGAATTGCTGCATCGCTGGGCGTCGGAGGGACTGGGGCTCGGCTGGCGCTCGACCTGGGAAATCCAGCGGCAACTGGAATCGGGCGAACTCGAAACCGTCCTCGACGAATTCGAATTGCCCGATTACGACATCCTCGCGGTCTATCCGCAACAGCGCTACGTACCGGCGCGTGTGCGCTATTTCATTGATTATCTTAAGGAAATCTATGCGCAACCCGGTTACTGGAGCCGTCGACTGACGCTTCCGGGCGAGCCGCAGACGGCGCCCGCGCAGGCGTCGTAACTACTTGAAAACGCGTTCAAAATCGTATTTGCGCAGGCGGATGGAAAAAGCTATAATCTTTGGCTTCTCACTTGCCGCACCGGTCCGACGCCCGGGTGGCTTATATCCACAAGGAGTGAATATGCGTCATTACGAAATCGTCTTCATCGTGCATCCCGATCAGAGCGAGCAAGTGCCCGCCATGATCGAGCGCTACAAAGGCACGATCACGTCGCACGGTGGTCAGATCCACCGCATCGAGGACTGGGGCCGTCGCCAACTGGCCTACATGATCGAGAAACTCGCGAAGGCTCACTACGTCTGCATGAACATCGAATGCGACCAGGCCACGCTCGAAGAACTGGAACACGCGTTCAAGTTCAACGACGCCGTTCTGCGTCACCTCATCGTCAAGATGAAGAAGGCCGAAACCGGCCCGTCGCCGATGATGAAGGAAGTGCAGCGCGAAGAAGCCAAGAAGGCGGCTAGCCAGCCGTCCGAAGCGCAGGCTTAAGGACAGTTCAATACTGTCAAGCCACCAGGGAACAGAAGCTATCTCGTGAACCGGCTGCAACTGACAGCAAGCGTCGTGGAACGCGAACCGGTGCGGTACACGCCCGCCGGCATCCCGATCGCAAGCTGCACGTTGCAACACCGCGCGGAAGTCGTCGAAGCGGGCATCGCCCGTCAGATTGAACTGACACTGCAGGCGGTCGCGGCCGGAGAAGCGAGCGGCAGGCTGGAAAGCTGTCCGATGGGCGTCGAAGCGCGCTTCACCGGATTTCTGGCCAAAAAGAGCCGTAACGCGCGAACCCTGGTGTTTCACATCACAGAATTGCAGGACATTGGAAAGGACTAATCATGCCCCGCCCGACTGGTAAGAAATTCGACAAGCGTCGTCAGCAACAAAACCCGCTCTTCAAGCGCAAGAAGTTCTGCCGTTTCACGGCAGCCGGTGTCGAGCAGATCGACTACAAGGACACGGAAACGCTGAAGGACTTCATCGGCGAAAACGGCAAGATCACGCCGGCTCGTCTGACTGGCACGAAGGCGCACTACCAGCGCCAGCTCGACACGGCAATCAAGCGCGCGCGTTTCCTCGCGCTCCTGCCGTACACCGACCTGCACAAGGCCTAATCAGACGACGCACTAAGGAAAGCCAAAAATGCAAATCATTCTTTTGGAAAAGGTCGTCAACCTGGGCAACCTCGGCGATATCGTCAAGGTCAAGGACGGCTACGCACGTAACTTCCTGATCCCCGGCAAGAAGGCACGCCGCGCAACGAAGGACGCCATCGCCGAATTCGAAGTTCGCCGCGCCGAGCTCGAAAAGGTCGCCGCTGAAAAGCTGGCGGACGCGCAAAAGCAAGGCGAAAAGCTGAACGGCTTCACGGTTCAGGTTTCGCAAAAGGCTGGCGTGGACGGCCGTCTGTTCGGTTCGGTCACGAACGCGGACATCGCTGAAGCACTGAAGTCGCAAGGCTTCGCCGAAGTGGAAAAGGCGCAAGTGCGTCTGCCGCAAGGCCCGCTGAAGATGGTCGGCGACCATTCGGTTCAAGTGGCGCTGCACACGGACGTGCTGGTCGACGTCACCGTGTCGGTGCTCGGCGAGCACGCGTAAGTTTGACGCGAGACTTCGGTCTCGCGTGCGGTACGAAAAAGCGGAGCCTTTCATGGCTCCGCTTTTTTTCGTCTGAACGTAGCCTAGCGCGCGACATTAATCGATAATTCCACCCCATGAACGCTCCGTCCAAAGACCCGCAACTCGACGCGCTGAAGGTCCCGCCGCATTCGATCGAAGCCGAGCAATCCGTGATTGGCGGCCTGCTGCTGGACAACGCCGCATGGGACCGCATCGCCGATGTCATGCACCAGAGCGATTTCTATCGCTACGACCATCGGATCATTTACGAGCACGTCGGCAAGCTGATCGCGGCGACGCGCCCGGCCGACGTCATCACCGTCTACGAAGCGCTCACGATGGCCGGCAAGGCCGAGGAGGTGGGCGGCCTTGCGTATCTGAACGCGCTGGCGCAAAACACGCCGAGCGCCGCGAATATCCGACGCTACGCGGAGATCGTGCGCGACCGCGCCGTGCTGCGCCGGCTCGTGTCGGTCGCGGATGAAATTTCTGCCGACGCCTTCAATCCGCAAGGCAAGGAAGTTCGCCAGATTCTCGACGAAGCCGAAGCGCGCGTGTTCTCGATCGCCGAAGACGGCGCGCGCGGCACGCAGGGCTTTTTGGAAATCGGGCCGCTGCTCACGCAGGTCGTCGAGCGCATCGACACGCTGTATCACACGGCGAATCCGAGCGATGTGACCGGCACGCCGACAGGCTTCGTCGATCTCGACCGCATGACTTCGGGCATGCACGGCGGCGAGCTGATCATCGTGGCCGGCCGCCCGTCGATGGGTAAGACGGCTTTTTCGATGAACGTCGGCGAATACGTGGCGGTGGAGTACGGCTTGCCCGTCGCGGTGTTCTCGATGGAAATGCCGGGCACGCAGCTGACCATGCGTATGCTGGGTTCGGTCGGCCGGCTCGATCAGCATCGTATGCGCACGGGCCGTCTCACGGACGAGGATTGGCCGAAGCTCACGCACGCGGTGCAGAAAATGAGCGAGGCGCAGCTTTTCATCGACGAAACCGGCGGTCTCAACCCGATGGAACTGCGCTCGCGCGCGCGGCGTCTGTCGCGGCAATGCGGCAAGCTCGGCCTGATCATCGTCGACTATCTGCAGCTGATGTCGGGCTCGGGCGGCGGCGAAAATCGCGCGACCGAAATCTCCGAAATCTCGCGTTCGCTCAAGAGTCTCGCGAAGGAACTCGACGTGCCGGTGATCGCGCTGTCGCAGTTGAATCGAGGTCTCGAACAACGTCCGAACAAGCGCCCAATCATGTCGGACCTGCGCGAATCGGGCGCTATCGAGCAGGACGCGGACGTGATCCTCTTCATCTATCGCGACGAAGTCTACAACCCCGACAGCCCGGACAAGGGCACCGCGGAAATCATCATCGGCAAGCAGCGTAACGGTCCTATCGGTCCGGTGCGCCTGACCTTCCACGGTCAGTACACGAAGTTCGACAACTTCGCCGGCGCGCAGAACTTCTACGGCGGCGAATAGGCCGCCGATCGCATTCGCTGTCAATCCCTGACGACATCGGCCACCGCGTGTCATGAACGCGCGGTGCGTCCGCCAATGTGCGCAGGTACAATATGACGGTTTGATGTACGTCTCAAATTGACCCATTTAGCGGGAATTTCATGTTCGGTCGTTTCATGCCCACCGAGGGCAAATTCTTCGAGATCTTCAACGCGCACGCGAAGTGCATGGTCGATGCAAGCCGCGAGCTCGAACTGCTGATCGATAACCTTGACGATGCCGAGGTCCACAAGCAGAACGTCCAGGCGAACGAAAAGCGCGCGGACAAGCTCACGCACGAGACCATCGATCTGCTGCACAAGACGTTCATCACGCCGCTCGACCGCGACGAAATCCACAAGCTCATCACGACGATGGACGACATCCTCGATCTGATGGAGGACGTCGCCACGGCCATTTCGCTGTACGACGTGCGCGCGGTGACGTCGGAGGCGAGCCAGCTCGCGCATATCTGCACCGGCACGGTCACGCGCGTGCAGCAGGCCGTCGGACTGCTGGCCGACATGAAGCGCGCGAGCGAAATCCTGAAGATCTGCGAGGAAATCGACCGGCTGGAGTCGGACGCCGACCGCGTGCTGCGCTCGGCCATGTCGAAGCTCTTCCGCGAGGAAGACGACGTGAAGACGCTCATCAAGCTGAAGGCGATTTACGAACTGCTCGAGACGATCACCGACAAGTGCGAAGACGTCGCGAACATCATCGAAGGCATCGTGCTGGAAAACGCCTGACCACGCCGTCCAAGCCCCCGGCGCGCGGCAGGCCCGCGCGCGGCGGGACACGAGAAAACCGGGACGACTAACCGGCAGCGCATTTCAAGACCGGTCAAAACAACACCAACCGATGCATTCGATTCAACTCGCCATCTGGGCAGTCTCCTTGCTCGTCATAGTCGCACTCGCGTTCGACTTCATGAACGGCTTTCACGACGCCGCCAATTCCATCGCGACGGTCGTTTCGACCGGCGTGCTCAAACCGCAGCAGGCCGTCGCGTTCGCCGCCGCGTTCAACGTCATCGCGTATTTCATCTTTCACCTGAAGGTCGCGGCGACCGTCGGCAAAGGCACGATCGATCCCGAAATCGTCGATCACTACGTCATCTTCGGCGCGCTCGTCGGCGCGATCGGCTGGAATATCGTCACGTGGCATTACGGCATTCCGTCGAGCTCATCGCATGCGCTGATCGGCGGTCTCGTCGGCGCAGCGCTCGCGAAGTCGGGCTGGGGGTCGCTCAACTGGGACGGATTGCTGAAGACCGTCGCATTCATTTTCATCTCGCCGCTGCTCGGCTTCGTGCTCGGCTCGTTCTTCATGCTGCTCGTGTCGTGGCTGTATTTCCGCACGCCGCCCTCGAAGGTCGACCGGCGTTTCCGGCGCATGCAGCTCGTGTCGGCGGGCCTGTATTCGCTCGGCCACGGCGGCAATGACGCGCAGAAGACCATCGGCATCATCTGGATGCTGCTGATCGCGACCGGCTACGCTTCGGCCGCCGCCGATGCGCCGCCGATCTGGGTGATCGGCCTGTGTTATCTGTCGATGGGTCTCGGAACGCTCTTCGGCGGCTGGCGCATCGTGCGCACGATGGGCCAGAAAATCACGAAGCTGAAGCCGGTCGGCGGATTCTGCGCGGAGACGGGCGGGGCGATCACGCTCTTCGTCGCGTCGTTCCTCGGCATTCCCGTTTCGACCACGCATACGATTACCGGCGCGATCGTCGGCGTCGGCGCGACGCAGAAGTTCAGCGCGGTGCGCTGGGGCGTCGCGGGCAATATCGTGTGGGCGTGGATTCTGACGATTCCGGCGTCCGCCGCGCTCGCCGCAGCGGGCTGGTGGGTCGGCCACCGCTTCCTGTAAGCGTTTTATCTTGCCTCGGGCCCCGAACCGCTTCGGAGCCCGAGCGCGTCAAATGATCGGCGACGACACACCGTCCATCGGAATGATCGCGCCCGACACGTAACTCGCGCGGCGGCTCGCCAGAAAGAGCGCCACGTCGGCGATTTCCTCAGGTTTTGCATAGCGTCCGAGCGGCACTTTCGCCTGGCTTTCGGCAAGCACCTGATCGCGCGTGACGCCTTGCCGTTTCGCTTCCAGATCGAGTGCTTCCTCGACGCGCTCGGTGAGCGTCGCGCCCGGATTGATCGCGTTGATGCGAATGCCGAGCTTCGCGTAATGATGGGCGAGGCCGACGGTATTGAGCATCAGCGCCGCATTGGCCGCGCCGCCCGCGATATGGATGTCCGTCGCGATCTTCCCGCCCATCCCGACGATATTGACGATCGCGCCGGGTTCCGTGCCCGGCTCGTTGCGCAGGCGCTCGGCCATGCGCTTCAGCACGACTTGCTGCGGATAGACGTAGGAGAAGTACTTGGCGTCCATGGCCGCTTTATAGGCCGCGGCATCGAGCGTGTCGGGATCGTAGCGACGGGCGGCGCCTGCGCTATTGACGAGGATATCGATCGGTCCGAGCGCGGCGCTCGCTTCCTCGACCACGTCTTCGGCGCTATGCGCTTCGTGCAGGTCCGCGCGCGCGAGATGCACGTGATAGCCGGCGCTCGCCAGTTGTTCGCGGGCGCGGGCGAGATTCGCGGCATCGCGCGAGACGATCGCGACTTTCGCTCCTTCGCTCGCGAACGCCTTGGCGCATGCAAATCCGATTCCCTTGCTGCCGCCCGTGATCAGGACGACCTTGCCCGCGAGTCCCAGGTCCATGGTATTGCGCTCCGTCGAAGAATGATCGAAACACGATAGCAGAGACGCGTGGCGCGCGTCAGTTCGTGCCGGTCGCGAAGCTTGCGATGGGATCGTCGGTTTGCGCGGGGCGGGGCGCGGCGAGCGAACCGGTCGAGGCGCGCATCACGCGTACGGGCGCTTCGGCGGGATCGGTGGAGTCGGTGGCCTGAGCGGCGCGCGCCTGTTGACGTGCGGCGCGCGAGGTCAGAGGCGGCGGCTCGAAGGCGTCGGCGGCTGCCTGGATAGGATCGGACGACGCATTGACTGCGGCGGCCGTCTGCGGCGCGGTCGCGCCCGCGGCTTGCGATTGTCGTTGCGCGGCGGTGAGCGTGGAGGGCGGCGGTTCGAACGCGTCAGTGTTTGCCGGAACGGGGGGCGTTTGCCGCGCGTAAGCAGGCGTCGGCGCGGGCGTTTGCGCGGGCGCGGGCGATGCCAGATAAGTCGGTGCATCGAACGGCGCGGGTGTGGCCTTGGGCGGCGCGACGCGTCGGATACCGTCGAAGCGTTTCGCCCAATACGGGTTCGTCAGATAGTCGAGCCGCACGGTGCCGCCCGTCGACGGCGCGTTCACGAAACGCAGTTTGCCGACGTAAATGCCCACGTGCGAATGCGGCCGCCCGGTCGTGTTGAAGAAGATCAGATCGCCCGGCGCAATGCCGTCCGGCTCGATCGATTCGCCTCGCGAACTCATGTCGGCGGTCGTGCGCGGCAGATTGACCGACGCCGCGCGGTCGACGACATAACGCACGAGCCCGCTGCAATCGAAGCCCGCGTCAGGCGTGTTGCCGCCCCAGCGGTACGGCACGCCGACGAGCGACATTGCCTGAATGGAGATTTCCTCGCGTCCGACGCTGTGATCGACGAAATTGGGAAAGCCGGGTGGCGGCTGGTAGGTGCGGTTCGCAGTCGTGCTGGCGGCGGGCTTGCGTGCCGTCTGCTGCGGCGCGGATCCACACGCGGCGAGCAGTACGGTGACGGAAAGCAGCAACCAGATTCGACACATTGCATTGGGCGAGCAATCTCGCCGGGAAGGACACTGTGCCGATACTAGCCCGCCGAACGGGCGTGCGACAAGATGTCTTCAGGATTTACATGAAGTTTGTGCCGTAAGTGTTGCAGCCGGGGAACGTTCAGACAAAAAGAAGCGGCCCGGCGAATCGCTTCGCCGGGCCGCATGGAAACGCCAATGCGCTGTGCTTACAGGATGTCGGACGCGTAATCGGCGAGGCGCGAACGTTCGCCACGCGCGAGCGTCACGTGTCCGCTATGCGTCCAGCCCTTGAAGCGATCGACGACGTACGTCAGCCCCGAGCTGCCCTCGGTCAGGTACGGCGTGTCGATCTGCGCGATGTTGCCAAGGCAGATGATCTTCGTGCCCGGACCTGCGCGCGTGACGAGCGTTTTCATCTGCTTCGGCGTCAGGTTCTGCGCCTCGTCGATGATCACGTACTTGTCGACGAACGTGCGACCGCGCATGAAGTTCATGCTCTTCACCTTCAGCCGCGACCGGATGAGTTCCTGCGTCGCGGCGCGGCCCCATTCGCCGGCGGCATCGTCGGTCTTCTGCAGGACTTCGAGGTTGTCGTCGAACGCGCCCATCCACGGCTGCATCTTCTCTTCCTCTGTGCCCGGCAGAAAGCCGATATCTTCGCCGACCGGCACCGTCGCACGCGTCACGATGATCTCGTTGTAGCGCTTGTCGTCGAGCACCTGCGCGAGGCCCGCGGCGAGCGCCATCAGCGTCTTGCCGGTGCCCGCCTGGCCGAGCAGCGTGACGAAATCGACTTCCGGGTTCATCAGCAGGTTGAGCGCGAAGTTCTGCTCGCGGTTGCGCGCTGTGATGCCCCACACGTTGTTCTTGTGATGGCCGTAGTCGCGCAGCGTCTGCAGGAGCGCGGTCTTGCCGTTCAGTTCGCGCACGACGGCGTGGAACGACGGCTCGCCGTTCTGCGGCTCCAGATAGACGAACTCGTTGACAAGCATCGACGGGCACAGCGGACCGGTCACACGGTAATACGTCGTGCCGGTCTTGGTGTCCTGCCAGCTCTCCATGCCCTTGGCGTGCTTAGTCCAGAAGTCCTGCGGCAGCGCGCGCACGCCCGAATAGAGCAGGTCCTTGTCCTCGAGAACCTGGTCGTTGAAATAATCCTCGGCGGGCAGCCCGAGCGCGTGCGCCTTGATGCGCATGTTGATGTCTTTCGACACCAGCACGACTTGCCGATCCGGCCGCTCCTTCTGCAGCGCGCGAACGACGCCGAGAATCTGGTTGTCCGCCTTGCCGACGGGCAGGCCTTCCACCGGCTCGATGTCGGTGAGCGTGGTCTGGAAGTAAAGGCGGCCGAGCGCGTCGCGGTTGCCTTGCGCGGCGAGCGGCAAACCTTCCGCCATCTTGCCGGCGTCGCCCGCGTGCGCGACGAGCGCATCGAGCGTGCGGCTCACCTGACGGGCATTGCGCGCCACTTCCGACATGCCCTTCTTGTGATTGTCGAGTTCTTCCAACGTCATCATCGGCAGATAGACGTCGTGTTCCTCGAAGCGGAAGAGCGAGCTCGGATCGTGCATCAGCACGTTGGTGTCGAGCACGAACAGCTTGCGCAGTTCGGCTTCCGCCGCCGTGCCCTTGCGGCGCTTGTTTTGCGTGCGCGTGTCTCTCGCCGAGGTCCGCGCCGATGCCTCCGGCGCCACAGGCGTCTCGGCGCGCTCGGTGCGAGCATCGACAGGTTCCGGCGTGGCGCGCGCGGCCGGCGCCGGCTGCAGGAGCGCCGCGGTCTGTTTCGATTTTCGGCCGCGCGTCGGCACGGTGCCCGGCGCGGGCGGCGGCACGACCGCTTCCACGTGCGGTTCGGCCGGAATCTGGGTCAGCACTTCGCTCGCGATCGAGCGCAGCGTGTGCGCGGCGTTCGTGGCGGGACGCTCGGCGGCGACGGTCTCGACCGCGCCGTAGGCGTCGTCATCGCTCGCCGCGGCTTGTTTCTTCGACTGTTTCGAAGGCCGGGCTTTGGCCTTGTATTCTTCAGCCGGAAGGAGGTGGCCGAGCTTGGCCGGGGCGGTAGGCAAAGGCATAGTGTTCCCTCGAAAGGAATCGGGTCGTGTATCGTGCGCCGCCTGTCGCATCCTGCTCGTCCGCCCTCGAAGCGATACGAATCCCGCAGTTTGCGCCCGGTGGCGCGCTTAGTTGTCGAAATCGCCGGTTCGCCTAAGTTTCGATCTGCTCCTTGGAGGTCGCGTGCAACGCGCCGCTCGCGAGCCGGTCAACCGTGGCTTTTGTGCGACGCCAAATAAAAAAGCCGCCGTTCCGACTATCGGAACCAGCGGCTGACTTCTGTTTCAGAGCGCCTTTCCCTTGCCGGCTCCACGTAGCCCGGGTCCATGCCGACCGTACCGACAGGCACACGGCGGCTCGCGCTAAGACAAAGGGAATGGGGAGGACAGGCGCTCATTGCGAACCAATATATCGTGCCTCAAATCGCTTGTACAGCCTCGACAATAGCCTCTACGTGGCCTGGCACCTTGACGCCGCGGAACTCGCGGCGAAGCACGCCTTTCGCGTCGATAAGGAAGGTCGAACGCTCGACGCCGCGCACTTCCTTGCCATACATTTTCTTCATTTTGATGACATCGAAGGCCGAACAGATGGCCTCGTCGCCGTCCGACACCAGCGTGTAGGGCAGTTCCAGCTTGGCCTTGAAATTGTCGTGCGATTTCACGCTGTCACGCGAGATGCCGATCACTTCCGCGCCCGCCGCCTTGAACTGGTCGTAGTGGTCGCGAAACTGCAGGCTTTCGGTCGTGCAGCCCGGCGTGTTGTCCTTCGGATAAAAGAAGAGCACGACCTTTTTGCCGCGCAGGGAGGACAGGGTGAACTCGCCACCCGTCGCGGGCGCGGTGAAGTCGGGAACGGGCTGGTCGACTGCGACTGACACGTAGGTTTCTCCGGTTGTTCTGATTTGTAGGTGAGAAAGAAGACGAAACTCGCGGCGAGTCCCGAAAAGCGGCCACGCGCCGCTTCAGCCCGCCTGAACGATCAGCTCGCCCGCGCGGCCCGGAATCTCGCCCCACGTCACAGGGTACGTGGGCAGCGACGCGCGGTCCAGCGCCGCATGGTAATCGCCCATCGTGGCGAAGGTGTGTCCCTGCGCGCGCCAGCCGGCGAGCAGTTGCTCGAACACCGGCGCGAGCTTCTGGCCTTCGAGTTCGGCGTGCAGGGTGAACACCTGATCGTGCGGATTGTCGGCCGTATGGCGCAGCACATGGGCCGCGACGTTGCTTTCGTCGACGCCGTCGACACCCAGCACTTCGTCGAGCGTCGGGAGCGTCGTCGGCATCTGGATGTGGTTCAGCGTGCGGCCATCGAGAACGGGAATGTACGGCGTGTGGCCGCGCCCGTCGGACGCATAGCGCATGCCCCATGCATCGATCTGTTCGAAAGCGTAGCCGTTCATCTGCCAGCCGGCCGCGCCGTGCGTGACGGGCGGTCCGCCAAAGATCTCGATGAAACGCGCATGGCTCTGCTGCATCTGTGCGACGGTCCATTCGCGGTCGCGCCCACGCACGTTGTCCTGCCAGTAGACGTGGTCCCACGTATGGATGCCGCATTCGAAGCCGGCTTCGTGAATCGCGCGCATCTCCGACACGGCTTCGCGGCCGATGTCCGGCCCCGGCAAGAGTACGCCGTACATGAGCGTCTTCACGCCATAGTGCTCGACCACCGATGTGCGCGACACCTTCTTCAGGAAGCCGGGCCGGAAGACGCGCCGCAGCGCCCAGCCGGTGTGATCGGGGCCGAGGCTGAAGAGGAACGTCGCGCGGGCGCTGTACTTGTCGAGCAGACGCCCGAGGTTGGGCACGCCTTCGCGCGTGCCGCGCAACGTATCGACGTCGATCTTGAGAACGATGCGGGCCACGCGCGGTTCCCTCGCTTACGACTGTTCGACGAGCTTGCGGGCTTCGCCCACGTGGCCGCGATACGCTTCGAAGATCTTGCGCAGCGCGTCGTCCATGGACGCTTGCGGCGCCCAGCTGAGCTCCTGCATCGTGTTGTCGATCTTCGGCACGCGATTCTGCACGTCCTGGTAACCGTTGCCGTAGTACGCGCCCGACGAGGTCTCGACGAGCTGCACCTTCTTCGCGGTGTCCGTGTACTCGGGGAACTCGTTCGCGAGCGCGAGCATCTTGTTCGCCAGCTCGCGCACCGAGAAGTTGTTCGTCGGATTGCCGATGTTATAGATCTTGCCCGACGCCACGCCGTCCTTGTTCTCGATGATCTTCATCAGCGCGCCGATGCCGTCGTCGATGTCGGTGAACGCGCGCTTCTGCGCTCCGCCGTCCACGAGGCTGATGTTCTCGCCGCGCACGATATGGCCGAGGAACTGCGTCACGACGCGCGACGAACCTTCCTTCGGCGTATAGATCGAGTCGAGGCCCGGGCCGATCCAGTTGAACGGACGGAAGAGGGTGAAGTTCAGCCCTTCCATGCCGTAGCCCCAGATCACGCGGTCCATCAACTGCTTCGAGCACGCGTAGATCCAGCGCGGCTTGTTGATGGGACCGTAGGAGAGCATCGAGTTCTCCGGGTCGAACTGCTCGTCGGCGCACATGCCGTAGACCTCGGAGGTCGACGGAAACACGAGATGCTTGCCGTACTTCACGGCCGAACGCACGATCGGCAGGTTCGCTTCGAAGTCGAGTTCGAACACGCGCAGCGGCTGCTTCACGTAAGTCGCGGGCGTCGCGATGGCGACGAGCGGCAGGATCACGTCGCACTTCTTCACGTGATACTCGACCCACTCCTTGTTGATCGTGATGTCGCCTTCGAAGAAATGCATCCGCTCGTGATTCGCGAGGTCGCCCAGGCGATCGGTTTGCATGTCCATCCCGAAGACTTCCCAGTCGGTGTTTTCGAGGATGCGCTTGGACAGGTGATGGCCGATGAAGCCATTGACACCCAGGATCAGAACTTTTTTCATGAATGACGAGAGGATTGAATGATGCGGCCGAATTCGGCGGGATCGACGGGGCGCTCTTCGTCCACGGGTTGCGAATCGGCGTCGAGCGACCGATGGCGCAATTCGTGGATGGCGATGACGCGGCCATCGCCGCAGACGCCGAACAGCGCATTATCCGCCACGCTTAGGCCCGGGGGCAAACCCCGCAACTCACCGAGCCTTTCGGAGGACAGGCCGGGCGCGCCGGTTTCGGGCACGAGCCGCGCCCGCGCGACGATGAAACGGTCCGCGCCGATATCCGTGAACGCGCCCGGATAGGGCGGCGCGACCGCGCGGATCAGGTTATAGACGCGCTGCGCGGGCTGCGACCAGTCGATGCGGCCGTCTTCCGGCTTGCGCCCGCCGTAATAGCTGCCCGACGCGAGATCGTTCGGCAGATGCGGCGCTTCGCCCGCGAGCAGCGCGGGCAGCACGCGCCAGAGCGTCTGCTCGGCGGCGACCACGGTCTTGTCGAACACGAGCGCGGCGGTGTCGTCGGGGAGAATCGGCACCGGCGTCTGCGCGAGGATCGCGCCCGCATCCGGCTTCTCCGCCATTTCGTGCAGCGTCGCGCCGGTCTCGGTCTCGCCGTTGATCACCGCCCAGTTCGTCGGCACGCGGCCGCGATACTTCGGCAGGAGCGAGCCGTGCATGTTGTACGCGCCGCGCCGCGCGAGCGAGAGCAACGAGACCGGCAGCATGTGGCGGTAGTAGAACGAGAAGATGAAATCCGGCGCGACCTTTTCCAGCGTGTCGTACAGTTCGGGCGATTTGGGATCGACGGGCGTGATCGTGTCGATGCCGTGCTCCGCCGCAACCTGCGCGACGCTGCCGAACCATATGTTCTCGCTCGCGCTGTCCTCGTGCGTGACGACGAGCGCGACATCGACGCCGCGTGCGAGCAGCACCTGCAGACAGCGCACGCCGACGTTGTGATAGGCGAAGACGACTGCGCGCGGCTTCATCGGCCGTCTTCCTCGCGCGTGACGACGGCCACGTGCTGCACGGATTCCTGCAGCGGCTTGATCGCGGTGGGCAGGCCGTCGCGCTGTTCGAGGATCGTCTGCACGAGATAGCGGGGCCGCGCGCGCACCTGCTGATAGATGCGCCCGATGTATTCCCCGAGCAGCCCGAGCGCGAAGATGATCACGCCGAGCATGAAGAACGTGATGGCGAAGAGGGTGAACACACCCTGAACTTCCGCGCCGAACATGAAGCGACGAATCAACAGCAGCAGGAAAAGACCCGCCGAGCCGACCGACAGGATCACGCCGATGAACGACAGCCATTGCAACGGCACCACCGAGAAACCGGTGACGAGATCGAAGTTCAGGCGAATGAGACTGTAGAGCGAATACTTCGACTCGCCCGCAAAGCGCTCCTCATGCGCGACATCGACTTCGATGGGGTTCTGCGCGAACGTGTACGCAAGCGCCGGAATGAACGTGTTGATCTCGCCGCAGCGGTTGATCGTATCGATGATATGGCGGCTGTACGCGCGCAGCATGCAGCCCTGGTCGGTCATGCGAATCTTCGTGATGCGTTCGCGCAGGCGGTTCATCGCGCGCGACGCTTTCTTGCGCCACAGGCTGTCCTGCCGCTGCTGACGAATGGTGCCGACGTAGTCGTAGCCTTCGCGCATTTTGTTGACGAGCTTGGCGATCTCCTCAGGCGGATTCTGCAGGTCGGCATCGAGCGTGACGACGATCTCGCCGCGCGACTGTTCGAAGCCCGCGAGAATCGCCATGTGCTGGCCGTAATTGCCGTTGAGCAGAATCACGCGCGTGGTGTCCGGCCGCACGTGAAACTGCTGTGCGAGCAGCGCGGCCGATTTGTCGCGGCTGCCGTCGTTGATGAAGATCACCTCGTACGACGTGCCGAGCGCGTCGAGCGCGGGATACAGGCGCTGGAAGAGGGCGGCGAGGCCGTCTTCCTCGTTGTACACCGGGATGATCACCGAAAGCTCGGGAGACGTCGCCGGAAAATCCAAATGACTCATATTGGGCTGAGTGTCCTTGCTGGTTACCCGTTGTGCGCGAACTGTTCGCAGATTTCGTCGACTGATTTCACGACGTGTTCGACATCGTCCGTGCTCATCAGCGTGAAGAGCGGCAACGTGACCGTCGATGCGCCGTAGCGCTCCGCATGCGGAAACATGCCTTCTTTAAAGCCACGCGCGCGATACAGCGTGAAGAGATGCAGCGCCGGGTAGTGCAGACCCGTGCCGATGCCGCGTTCCTTCATCTCGGCCATGAACTCCGCGCGCGAGAGCCTGAGCTTTTCGAGCGGCAGCGCGATCTGAAACATGTGCCAGTTGCTGTCGGTGAAATTTTTCGTCGGCAGGCCGACGCCAAACTTGACCGCCGCGCCGCCTTCGAATGCTTCGAAGTACGCGCGCGCGAGTTCGCGGCGCTTTTCGGTGAAGCGCTCGATCTGCCGCAACTGGCCGAGCCCGACGCGCGCCGCCACATCCGTCAGGTTGTATTTGCCGCCGAGCACGTCGCAGTCCATGCCGTCGAAGCCCGTGCGCGTGATGCCTTGCAGGCGATACTTGCGCGCCAGTTCCGCTTCGTCCTCGTTGTTGAGCACGAGCGCGCCGCCTTCGATCGACGTCACGTTCTTGTTCGCGTGAAAGCTGAACGACACGATGTCGCCGATCGCGCCGATGCGCTTGCCCTTCCAGCTTGAACCGAACGCCTGCGCGGCGTCCTCGATGACGCGCAGCTTATGGGCGCGCGCGATCTCGTAGAGCCTGTCCATGTCGACGGGCAGGCCCGCCAGATAGACCGGCATGATCGCCTTCGTGCGCGGCGTGATCGCGCGCTCAAGCAGGTTCAGGTCGATGTTGCGCGTGAGCGGATCGATATCGACGAACACCGGCGTCGCGCCCACTTCGAGGATCACGTTCGCGGTCGACACCCAGGTCATCGGCGTGGTGATGACTTCGTCGCCCGGACCCACGCCGGCGATGCGCAAGCCAATTTCCATCGTGCACGTGCCCGAATTGAACGCCCGCACCGGACGGCCACCGACGTACGCCGACAGTTCGGCCTCGAACTGCTGGTTCTGCGGTCCGGTCGTGATCCAGCCCGAGCGCAGCACGTCGACCACGCCCTGAATGGTTTCCTCGTCGATCTCGGGCTTCACGAAAGGCAGAAACGGCCGCGTTGTTTGAGTCATTGGACTATGCGTTTAAAAATGAATTGATCTACGACGCTTCGATTCGACGAACTAGCCGCGCGCGAGCACCACCACGCCGATCAAGATGATGCCGATGCCGATGAGCCGCTGCATCGACAGCACTTCGCCGAACAGATACCACGCGGCGAACGCGTTGACGACGTAGCCGAGCGAGAGCATCGGATAGGCGATCGATACATCCACGCGCGACAGCCCCACGATCCACACGACGACGCTCAGCACATAACACGCGAGGCCGCCGATGATCGGCCACTGCGTCGCAATCTTTAAGCCGACGGGCAGAATGTTGGCGGGCGTGAAGTCGAAATGGCCCACCGCATTCACGCCGGCTTTGAGCAGCAGCTGGGCGCACGCGTTCAACGATACGCCGATGACGATGCAAATAAAGGAAATCGGGTTCATCGCGCGTTTTTCAAATGCGGAACAAGGATACTCGGTTCAGCGGCAAATGCCGAACGATCGTGCGGCGCAACATCGCCGCTGAAACGGATGACGAGGCTCACGGCTGCGGCTTTTCCACGATCACGCGGCGTTCGTCGCGCGCGATCAGTTGCATCGGCACGTGGCGCGCGCTCAGTTCGTCGTAACGGGACGGCGACATCAGCGCGAGCGCGTAGCGTTGCGAATCCCACAACTTGATCCACTCGTCGATGCTCGGCACCCATTTCTGCGGTTCCGTGCGCACGCCGAAGCCCAGTTCGTCGGCCTCAGCGACCATGATCATGGTGTGGCCGAGGTAGAAGGGCATCGTGTGATCGAGCTTCGCGACCCCATAGAACGGCGTGTCGGGCGGCAGCTTCGCCATCGCGGCTTTGACGGCGGGCACGAGCTTTACACCCGAGCTTTGCGTACCGAAGACTTCGTGGCCGGAGCCGGCGATCGTGCCGAGCAGCAGCCACGCCGCGCCCAGTCCCGCCGCGCCCGCGAGCACGCTGCGCCGGTTCAGCCAGATCGCGAACACCGTCACGACGAATGCAACGGCGAGGCCCGCGTACACCCAGATCTGGAACTCTCGATACAGCACGTTCGGCGTGTTGGCGCTGCCCGCGCGGCCGATGAAAATGGCGCCGAATGCCGCCGCGACGAGAAACACCGCGTAGCCGATCAGATGCATGCGGTAGCGCGCCTGCGTGAGCGATGGCAGATAGAGCCCGATCACGAGCGCGATGGCGGGCGCGACCGGCAGCACGTAGGAAACGAGCTTGGAGTGCGACGCGCTGAAGAACAGGAAGATGAACGCGGCCCAGACGAGCAGCAGTGTGACCGGCGCGAAGCCGTTCGGCTGGCGCGGCGTCTTCAGGCCGTGACGCACGCTCTGAAAGGTGATCGACAGCCACGGCAGAAAGCCGACGATCAGCACGGGCACGAAGTAGTAGAACGCGCCCGGACGATTCTGCTCGGGCGTCAGATAGCGCTTGAACTGCTGAACGATGAAAAAGAAGTCGAAGAACTCCGGGTTCTTCATCTGGACGAGCGCGAACCAGGGGCCGGTCACGATCAGGAACACGATCAAACCGCTACCGATATAGAGCCGTTTCCAGAGCGCCCAGTCACGCGACACGAGCGAGTACAGGACGAGAACCGCGCCCGGCAGGATCAGTCCGACCAGTCCCTTCGACAGCACGGCGGCGCCCATCGCGGCCCAGCAGAGCCACATCCACAGACGTACTTCACGCGTCGGCAGGCCGGGGCGCTGGGCGAGCAGCAGCGCGCAGAGCGTCAGCTGCATCCAGAACGACAGGCCCATGTCGAGCGTGTTGAAGTGGCCCATCAGGTTCCAGTACGGGCAGGTCGCGAGGATGACCGCGGCGGCGAAGCCCGTCATCGCGTTGAATACGCGCGTGCCGGTGTAGCCGACGAGCAGCACGCCCGCGAAGCCCGTGAGCGCCGTATAGAGCCGCGCCTGCCATTCGCCGATGCCGAACCACGCAAAGGAGAGCGCGTTCGCCCAGGTTTGCAGCGGCGGCTTTTCGAAATATTTGTAGCCGTTGTAGCGCGGCGTGATCCAGTCGCCGGTCACGAACATCTCGCGCGCCATTTCGGCGTAGCGGCCTTCGTCGCTCGGCACGAGATGACGATAGCCAAGCGGCGCGAACCAGATGATCGCGAGCGCGAGTACGAGAAGAATGAGCGAAAGACGCGTGAGCGGTAGCCGGGAAGGCGTATCGTTCATGAAGTCGACCTGTCCGATGCCGCGATGCGCGGCGCTAGTGAAACGAAATGGGCGATGATCGCGGGCCGCGTGAGACTACAGTACGCGCCTGCTCAGGCATGCATTTTCGCTGTGAGTTCGCGAGTTGCGGCGCGCCACTTCCGAAGCGACTCCGCCAAATGCCCGCCGAACACCCACGCCGGGCGGGAGTGTAGCGCACAGCCGGCCCGCATTCTTTAAATTCGATACGCGGCGGGCGCCGGCGCGCGCCGATGTCGGATGAGCGGCGGAAGTCTGCCACCGCTTCCTTAGCATTTCCTTAGGCTTTCCTCACGCTTCGATCAGGAGCGCGGCGGCCACGCGCCGGCCCTCGGACATCAGAATGTTGTAGGTGCGGCACGCCGCGCCGAAGTCCATCGTCTCGACGCCGATGCGTCGTTTCGCCAGTTGAGCCGTGAGCCGCGGATGCGGAAAGCGCAGCCGCGAGCCGCTGCCGAAGATGACGACTTCCGGCGCCGCCTGGACGAGCGCATCGAAATGTTCGGACGTGAGCGCCTCGAACGACGACACCGGCCACGCCACGACGGGCGCCTCGGGCATGACGATCACGCTGCCTTCGTGTCTTTCGAGATTGATCGCCACGAAACCGTCTCCGTAGCTCGTGATGGTATTGAGCGCCTTGTTGGATTCCTGGTGCAGTTTCAAAACGATGATCCGGCAAAAGAAAGGGTGACGGCCCAGGGTCTGCGGCAACAGCGAAGGACTGGTCAGACGCGTTCCTTTGGTGCATTGCGGAACTGGGCCATAATCAGTAAATTATAACTTTTCGGCCGCCGGGCTTGCTCGTGCGCCATTCCGTTGCGCTCGCGTGCCGCCACAAGCCGCCTCCGACACGCAATCCGGTCCGCATCGCCCATGCCCTACCTGGCGCGGCGTCTAAAATGCATCGTTCGGCGCTCGGGAACGCGCGAGTCGTCCGGGCGAGCCGCCTTCAGGCTTCAAGTCCGGTTTTCATCGCAACGCCCGTCCGCTGTCCGCGCGCGAGGCTGTCCGCCCGAATGCCGAGCAGCACCTGAGCGACATCAGAACAACCAGTCCGCATCAACACCCAGACCCAGAGCGCCAGCCGTGAAACCGATTCTCAAATCCAACAAGCTGCAAAACGTCTGCTACGACATTCGCGGGCCCGTGCTCGAACACGCGAAGCGCCTCGAAGAGGAAGGCCACCGCATCATCAAGCTGAACATCGGCAATCTGGCGCCTTTCGGTTTCGAGGCGCCGGACGAGATCATTCAGGACATGATCCGCAATTTGCCGGGATCGTCAGGCTATTCGGATTCGAAGGGTGTGTTCGCCGCGCGCAAGGCGATCATGCATTACACGCAGCAAAAGGGCGTGACGGGCGTCGAACTGGACGACATCTACATCGGCAACGGCGCGTCCGAGCTGATCGTGATGGCGATGCAGGCGCTCCTGAACGACGGCGACGAAGTGCTCCTGCCCGCGCCGGACTATCCGCTGTGGACGGCCGCCGTGAGTCTCTCGTCGGGCACGCCGCGCCACTATATGTGCGACGAGAGCAACGGCTGGATGCCCGATCTCGACGACATCCGCGCGAAAATCACGCCGAACACCAAGGCGCTCGTCGTCATCAACCCGAACAATCCGACGGGCGCGCTGTACTCGGACGAGTTGCTGCGCGAGCTGATCGGCATCGCGCGCGAGCACGGCCTGGTCATCTTCGCGGACGAGGTCTACGACAAGATCGTCTACGACGGCGAAACGCATACGTCGATGGCCGCGCTGTCCGAGGACGTGATCACGGTCACGTTCAACAGCCTGTCGAAGAGCTACCGTTCGTGCGGTTATCGCGCGGGCTGGATGGCGATTTCCGGGTTGATCGAAGAGAACCGCCGCCGCGCGAAGGATTATCTGGAAGGCCTGGGCATTCTCGCGTCGATGCGGCTGTGCCCGAACGTGCCCGGCCAGTACGCGATCCAGACCGCGCTCGGCGGCTATCAGAGCATCAACGACCTGATCGTGCCGGGCGGACGCCTCTACAAGCAGCGCGAGCTCGCCTACGACATGCTCACGGCCATTCCCGGCGTGACCTGCGTGAAGCCGCAGGCCGCGCTCTACATGTTCCCGAAGCTCGACCCGAAGATGTATCCGATCCAGGACGACCAGCAGTTCATCACGGACCTGCTGCTCGAGGAGCGTGTGCTGCTGGTGCAGGGCACGGGCTTCAACTGGCCGACACCGGATCACTTCCGCGTGGTCTTCCTGCCGAACGTCGACGATCTCGCGGATTCGATCAACCGCATCGCGCGCTTCCTCGACGGCTATCGCAAACGACATTCCGCTTAATCTCTCTTTTAAAGACTCGCCCTGCATGGAACCGATCAAAGTAGGACTCTTGGGCTTCGGCACGGTCGGCAGCGGCACCTTCACGGTGCTGCGCCGCAACCAGGAAGAAATCAAACGACGCGCCGGACGCGGCATCGAAATCGCGCGCGTCGCGGTGCGCACGCCGGCGAAGGCCGAGGCCGCGAAGCAGGCAGGCATCGCGGTGACGGACGACTTTGGCGCGGTCGTCGACGATCCTTCCATCGATATCGTGTGCGAAATGATCGGCGGCACGGGCTTCGCGCGCGAGCTGGTGCTGCGCGCGATCGCCAATGGCAAGCATGTCGTGACGGCCAACAAGGCGCTGCTCGCGGTCCACGGCACGGAGATTTTCGAAGCCGCGCGCGCGAAGGGCGTGATGGTCGCGTTCGAAGCGGCGGTGGCGGGCGGCATTCCGATCATCAAGGCGCTGCGCGAAGGGCTGACGGCGAATCGCATCGAGTACATCGCGGGCATCATCAACGGCACGACGAACTACATTCTCTCGGAGATGCGCGACCGCGGCCTCGACTTCGCGACCGCGCTGAAAGCCGCGCAGGAGCTCGGTTACGCCGAAGCCGATCCGACCTTCGATATCGAAGGCGTCGACGCCGCGCACAAGGTCACGATCATGAGCGCGATCGCGTTCGGCGTGCCGGTGCAGTTCGATCGCGCGTATGTGGAAGGCATCAGCAAGCTGGCGGCCATCGACATTCGCTACGCGGAGGATCTCGGCTATCGCATCAAGCTGCTCGGCATCGCGCGGCGTACGGAGAAGGGCATCGAATTGCGCACGCATCCGACGCTCATTCCCGCCAAGCGCCTGCTCGCGAATGTCGAAGGCGCGATGAACGCGGTCGTCGCGCATGGCGATGCGGTCGGCACCACGCTGTACTACGGCAAGGGCGCGGGCGCGGAGCCGACCGCTTCCGCCGTGGTCGCCGATCTCGTCGACGTGACGCGCCTGCACACGGCCGATCCGGAGCATCGCGTGCCGCATCTGGCGTTCCAGCCGGATAGCCTCTCGAACACGCCGATCCTGCCGATCGACGAAGTCACGAGCGGCTATTACCTGCGCCTGCGCGTCGCGGACGTGACGGGCGTGCTCGCGAACATCACGCGCATTCTCGCGGACAAGGCCATCTCCATCGACGCGTTGCTGCAGAAGGAATCGGAAGAAGTCGACGGCGCGAACAAGGGCGAAACCGACATCATCCTCATCACGCACGAAACGGTGGAGAAGAACGTGAACGCGGCGATCGCGGAGATCGAAGCGCTGTCCACGGTCGTTTCGAAGGTGACGAAGCTGCGCATGGAAGCGCTCAACTAAGGGCAAGCAAGATGAACTACATTTCGACGCGCGGCGCCGGCAGCAACGAGCGCCACACGTTCTCGGACATTCTTCTCGGCGGCCTGGCGAAAGATGGCGGGCTGTATCTGCCGGCGGAATATCCGCGCGTATCGGCCGATGAACTCGCGCGCTGGCGCACGCTGTCGTATGCGGATCTCGCATTCGAAGTGCTGTCGAAGTTCAGCGACGACATTCCCGCCGAAGACCTGCGCTCGCTCACGCGCAAGACCTACACCGCGCAGGTGTACAGCAACGTGCGCCACGAAGAGAGCGCCGTGCAGATCACGCCGCTCAAGACGCTCGGCGAGGAAAACGGCACGACCTTGTCGCTGCTGGAACTCTCGAATGGCCCGACGCTCGCCTTCAAGGACATGGCGATGCAACTGCTCGGCAATCTGTTCGAGTACGCGCTCGCGAAGCACGGCGAGACGCTGAACATCCTCGGCGCGACCTCGGGCGACACCGGCAGCGCCGCCGAATACGCGATGCGCGGCAAGAGCGGCGTGCGCGTCTTCATGCTCTCGCCGCACAGGAAGATGAGCGCGTTCCAGACCGCGCAGATGTTCTCGCTGCAGGACCCGAACATCTTCAATCTGGCTGTCGAGGGCAACTTCGATAACTGTCAGGACATCGTGAAGGCCGTATCGAACGATCACGCGTACAAGGCGAAGCACAAGATCGGCACGGTCAATTCGATCAACTGGGCGCGCGTCGTCGCGCAGGTCGTGTACTACTTCAAGGGCTACTTCGCCGCGACGGCGAGCAATGACGAGCGCGTGTCGTTCACGGTGCCGTCGGGCAACTTCGGCAATGTGTGCGCGGGACACATCGCGCGCATGATGGGCTTGCCGATCGATCAGCTCGTCGTCGCGACCAACGAGAACGACGTGCTCGACGAGTTCTTCAAGTCGGGCGTGTATCGCGTGCGCGGCGCGGCGGAGACGTATCACACGACGTCGCCGAGCATGGATATTTCGAAGGCGTCGAACTTCGAGCGCTTCGTGTACGACCTGCTCGGCCGCGATCCGGCGCGAGTGCTGCAACTGTTCCGCGATGTCGAGGAGAAGGGCGGCTTCGATCTCGCGGCGAGCGGCGATTTCGCGCGCGTGCGGGAATTCGGCTTCGTGTCGGGCAAGAGCGATCACGATGACCGCGTGAACACCATCCGCGACGTGTACGAGCGCTACCAGACGATGATCGACACCCACACCGCCGATGGCGTGAAGGTCGCGCGCGAGAACCTGAAGCCGGGCGTGCCGATGATCGTTCTGGAAACCGCCCAGCCGATCAAGTTCGGCGAGACGATCCGCGAGGCGCTCAATCGCGAGCCGGAGCGGCCGGCGGCGTTCGCGGGCCTTGAAAAACTGCCACAAAGGTTCGATATCGTTCCTGCGGATGCGGGCGTGGTGAAGGCTTTCATCGCCGAGCGCACCTGATCGGGGAGGCGCATCCGCCTCGTGCGGATTTATCGCGAAGACGCACGGGGCGCGGCCAGTCTGGACCGCGCCCTTTTTCATTCGATGCGCGGCGGAAGCGGGTTTCAAGCCTCGACCCGCGTTAAATCCCGCCAAAAGCTGCTAAAATCTTAGGTTTTTCGTCGTACCCCATTCAAAAGGACGCGCCGTGCTGTCTACCGCCAATATCACCATGCAATTCGGGCCCAAGCCCCTCTTCGAGAACATCTCGGTCAAGTTCGGCGAAGGAAACCGCTATGGCTTGATCGGCGCCAACGGCTGCGGCAAGTCGACCTTCATGAAGATCCTGGGCGGCGATCTGGAGCCGAGTGCGGGCAACGTCATGCTGGAGCCGAACGTCCGTCTCGGTAAATTGCGCCAGGATCAGTTCGCGTACGAAGACATGCGCGTGCTCGACGTCGTGATGATGGGCCACACGGAAATGTGGGCCGCGATGACCGAGCGCGACGCGATCTACGCGAACCCGGACGCCACCGACGACGACTACATGCGCGCCGCCGAACTCGAAGCCCGTTTCGCCGAATACGACGGCTACACGGCTGAAGCGCGCGCGGGCGAACTGCTGCTCGGCATCGGCATCAACATCAACGATCACAACGGCCCGATGAGCAACGTCGCGCCGGGCTGGAAACTGCGCGTGCTGCTCGCGCAGGCGCTGTTCTCGAAACCCGACGTGCTGCTGCTCGACGAGCCGACCAATAACCTCGACATCAACTCGATCCGCTGGCTGGAAGACGTGCTCAACCAGTACAACTCGACGATGATCATCATCTCGCACGATCGACACTTCCTGAACCAGGTCTGCACCCACATGGCGGACATGGATTACGGCACGCTGAAGGTCTGGCCGGGCAACTACGACGACTACATGCTCGCGTCGACCCAGGCGCGCGAGCGTCAGCAGGCAGCGAACCAGAAGGCGAAGGACCGCGTGGCCGATCTGCAGGATTTCGTGCGCCGCTTCTCGGCGAACAAGTCGAAGGCGCGTCAGGCGACCAGCCGTCTGAAGATGATCGACAAGATCAAGATCGAGGAATTCAAGCCGTCGTCGCGTCAGAATCCGTTCATCCGCTTCGAGTTCGAGAAGAAGCTGCATAACATCGCGGTCGTGGCCGAGGATCTGACGAAGAAGTACGACCGGACGATCTTCCAGAACTTCTCTCTCTCCGTGCAGCCGGGCGAGCGCATCGCGATCATCGGCGAGAACGGCGCGGGCAAGACCACGCTGCTCAAGTCGCTCAAGGGCGCGCTGGATCTCGATCACGGCACCGTGAAGTGGGCGGAGAACGCGAACGTCGGCTACATGCCGCAGGACACGTACGAAGAGTTTCCGAAGGACGAGACGCTGACCGAGTGGATCGACCAGTATCGCAAGGAAGGCGACGACGAGCAGATGATGCGCGGCACGCTCGGCCGCCTGCTGTTCAATGCGGACGACATCAAGAAAAACGTGAAGGTGCTGTCGGGCGGCGAGAAGGGCCGCATGATCTGGGGCAAGCTTATGCTCGGCCGTCACAACGTCCTGATGATGGACGAGCCGACCAACCACATGGACATGGAGTCCATCGAATCGCTGCAGATCGCGCTCGACAAGTTCGAAGGCACGCTGATCTTCGTGTCGCACGACCGCGAGTTCGTGAGCGGGCTGGCGAACCGGATCATCGAAGTGAAAACCGATGGCACGCTGCGCGATTTCGGCGGGAATTACGAGGATTTCCTGTCGAGTCAGGGGATTCAGTAATCTCCCTGCTTACGTAGGCATCGAAGCGGCCCGTCTCGAAAGAGCGGGCCGTTTTTCATTGCGCTCAGAGCCTGTCGTTCCGAAACCGCATCGCCGTACCCTCGCTCGTGATGCGAGTCCAGATCACGCGTTTCTCCTCGTCGGAGAGAAAAACCCAGTTGGACACCTCGCCCGCGGTGCGGCCGCAGCCTTTGCAGACTTCGTCGAAAAGCGTGGAGCACACGCCGATACATGGGCTGTCGGGCAGGTCGTGAAGGTTCGAAGACATTGGGCTGGCTCGTGACCGCATCATCGCCGGAAAAGAGGGCGACAACGCGGCGTTCAAATTCGTAAAAGAAACTCAACGCGCGATACTGTAGCCTATCCGCGCGATCCAGTGATTTCGCTGGTTGTAATCGAGGATGTCCTCGCCGTAGCCGTTGAAGTAACTCACGAACAGATAGCCGCCCCATGCGCTGCCGATCAGCTTCGCGAGCGGGTACGTGAGCTGCGAATCGACGCTGCCGTACCAGTGTTTCGTACCCTTGCGCAGTGTCGTGGCGAGCTGCCATCCGTCCGGGCTGCCGTACTTCACGAGAAAATCGACATAGCCGCGATAATTTGCGATGTCCTCGTTGCCCGACTTCGACAGGTAGTAATAGAACTTCGGCGACAGCGTCAGGTGGTTGCCGTTCAGGTCGCCGAAATCCCAGGTCGGGCGCACGAACGCAATGTTGATCGAGCGCGAATCGTCGCCGCTCCTGCCGTTCGATTCGTGTCCGAAACCCGCCGACACGCCCATGCGCGTGAAGAGCGCGCTCTTCCAGCCGGTGTCCTCCACGTAGTAGAACAGTTGCGGCTGAAAACTGATGTCGCGGAACGGCACGGACTCGGCGGACAGATTCCATATCGCCGTCTGCGTGTAACCGAAGTAGAGATTGTCCAGCAAGCCGCGCGAGCGCGGGTCGTCGGGCAGATGCAGGCGATATTTGAAGCTGAACTGAAATTTCGCGAGGTTGTCGCCGTTCTTGCCGTCCGCGAAGTACATCGGCTCGAAGGTGGAAAGGCGGCCGGAGAGCATCGTGTCGGTGGTGGTCGTCGGCACGGCGGCGGTGTTGGCGGCGGCGCTGGCGCTCGCGAGTTGCGCGGGTGTCGTCGCCTGCGTCTCGCGACGCTCGGCCGCCGCGACTTGCGTCTGCGTGTCGCTCCGATTGATCGTGACGAGCATCGGCGATGCATCGAAGCCGACCGGATCGATCTTCACCGTGCCGCGCGCCGATTCCGGCCAGGGCGCGGTATAGCGCACGCGGCGATATTGGCCGGGCGCGAGCCGCAGACGGTCCGGCACCTTGGGATCGCGTTCGAGCGTGAGCGGCGCGGGCGGCAGATCGCCGTTCGTCAGATTCACGGTCAATTGTTTGGGCACGTCGACGGTGAGGGGTTTCGCGTCATCGTCGGTGTAGAGGAGCGTCAGTTCGAGCGGCTGCGAGGCGGCTGCTTCGCGTGCGGGCTGAAGCACCGCGACGGTCGCGTGGGCCGCGCCGCTTGCGCCGATGGCGGCGATAAGAAGTGCAAGCGAGCGTGCGCGGACGGAAAAGAAAATCGATCGTGGGCCTTGAGCCATATGGTTTGTGTCCTGTTTTTTGGGCGGAGGCGGGCGCCAGAACGGTCTGACAACGCGAGCCGCGTCACGATCCCGACATCGACACGAAATCAGAAAGCTCAGCCCGGAAACACCGCCTGCCACAGCATCGCGCCGTTCAATGCGACGATCACGCCCGCGCACGCCCACGCGAGCGCGAGCGGCACGCGCGCGACGCGCCAGCGGCCCATCAGCCCGGCATCCGAGGCGAAGCGCACGAGCGGAATCACCGCGAGCGGCAATTGCAGGCTCAGCACCACCTGCGTCGCGACGAGCAGCGCGTTCGAGCCGTGCTGCCCGAAGCTCGCCACCGCGACGAGCGCCGGGCCGATCGCGAGACCGCGTGTCAGCAGCGCCCGTGCCCAGCGCGCCATCTTCAGCCGCAAGAAGCCTTCCATGACCGCCTGGCCGGCGAGCGTGCCGGTCACCGTCGCGTTCAGGCCGCAGGCGAGCAGGGCGGCTGCGAACACGACGCCCGCCCAGTGGCTGCCGACGAGCGGCTCGATGAGCCGGTGCGCATCGGCGAGATCGTCGACGTCCGTATGGCCGGTCGCGTGGAACACGGCCGCCGCGACCACCAAAAGCGACGCGTTGACGATGAACGCGAGCCCGAGCGCGCCGAACGTGTCGATGTTCACGCCGCGCAGCGCCCGCCCGATGGCCGCGTCGTCGCGGGGGTCCGCGTGGTCCTTGACGAGCGCCGAGTGCAGATAAAGGTTGTGCGGCATCACCGTCGCGCCGAGCACGCCTGCCGCGAGCCAGAGCATGCCCGCATCCCGCAGCAGCTTGCCCGAGGGCGCGAGCCCGCGCATCGCGTCGCCCCAGACCGGATGCGCGAGCACGAGTTCGACAACAAAGCAGAAGCTCACGAAGAAGATCAGCGCGGTCACGGCGCGCTGCAACGGACGCCTGCCGCGGCTTTGCAGCGCAAGCATCGCAAAGGTCGCGACCGCCGAGATCAGCACGCCCACGGTCAGCGAGAAGCCGAATAGCAGTTGCAGCGCGACCGCACTGCCGACGACCTCCGCGACATCGCACGCGATGATCGCGATTTCGCACGCAATCCACAGCACGAGCGTCGTGCGCCGGCTGTAGCGCTCGCGGCAGAGTTGCGCGAGATCGCGCCCGGTCACGACACCCACGCGCGACGCGATCCATTGCAGCAGCATGCCCATCAGGCTCGCGAGCAGCACGACGAAGAGCAGCGAGTAGCCGTAGCGCGCGCCGCTCGCGAGCGCCGTCGCCCAGTTGCCGGGATCCATGTAACCCACGGCGACGAGCGCGCCCGCGCCCGCGAACGAATACCAGCGTCCGTGCGGGCGCGGGTCCCGTCGGCGGTCCTCGCGGCTCGCCGCGGGCGACTGCGCGTCGGACGGCGCGGCGGAAAGCTGGGCGAGCACGGACGGAGTGGTGTTCATGCGGAAAGCGGCCTCGAATAGCGATGCAACGGCGGCGCCGATTCAGTCGTATGCGCGTGCGTTGCCGGTTCAGAAGACGCCGCACTTCGCGGCGCACGTCGAATTGGCTCGCAACAACTGTTCCGCTGGCTATTCGTCAGGCGCGGGCGCCCATTCGCGGGCGCCGGAGGCCGATTGCGAATGATGACATTGCATCGGGCTTACGCGATCGCGTCCCCTTTTGACGAGTGTGGTTTTATCAGGTGCCGCCGGGGCCGATTAAGGGCTAAAATGCGCGCTCTTTCCTGCCGGCCGCGCGTCGCGCGAAGCCGTCGAGAAGCCCGCCTGGCAAGACTGTCGCCGCACCGCGCAAGGGCGTGTACATTTTGCGCGACACGCGACTCTTTATTTTTTGTCGGGCATGCGTTTAATGGTAGTTTTTCGGGGTTTTAAGGGAGTCGCGGCCAGATCGGCGATGAGACGAAGCGCCGGACCGGCGCAGCGCGACACCGTGACAAGTCGGAACAAGGGAGAATCGAAATGAACCAGAAACTGGCGGGCCGCACGGCCAAGCTGGCGGGCGCACTGGCATGCGTCGCGATGCTGACTCCGCTCGCGGCATCCGCGAAGGACACGCAGTTGAATGTGTACAACTGGTCCGACTATATCGCGAAGGACACGATTCCCAACTTCACCAAGCAGACCGGCATCAAGGTGAAGTACGACAACTACGACAGCGACGACACCCTTCAGGCCAAGCTGCTCACCGGCCGTTCGGGCTATGACATCGTGGTGCCGACGAGCAATTACGCGGGCAAGCAGATCGCCGCGAACATCTTCATGCCGCTCGACAAGTCGAAGCTGCCGAACCTGAAGTATCTCGATCCCGACCTGATGAAGCTCGTCGAGGGCGCCGATCCGGGCAACAAGTACGTGGTGCCCTGGGCCTACGGCACGACGGGCCTCGGCTACAACGTCGACAAGGCCAAACAGATTCTCGGGCCGAACGCCGAACTGAACAACTGGGACATCCTCTTCAAGCCCGAGAACATCTCGAAGCTGAAGGCGTGCGGCGTCTCGGTGCTCGACGCGCCGGACCAGATGTTCGCGGCGGCGCTGCATTACATCGGCAAGGATCCGATGAGCACGAATCCGGCCGATTATCGCGAAGCCCTCGCGATGATGAAGAAGATCCGCCCGTACATCACGCAGTTCAACTCGTCGGGCTACATCAACGACATGGTCGGCGGCGACATCTGCTTCACCTACGGCTGGTCGGGCGATGTCGTGATCGCGAAGCATCGCGCGGTCGAGGCGAAGAAGCCGTTCAAGATCGAGTACTACATTCCGAAGGGCGGCGCGCCCGTATGGTTCGACGTGATGGCGATCCCGAAGGACGCGAAGAACAAGGACGCCGCGCACGAGTGGATCAACTACATCGAGACGCCGCAGGTTCACGCCGCGATCACGAACGCGGTCTACTACCCGAGCGCGAATCTGGAAGCGCGCAAGTATGTGGACAAGGACGTCGCGAACGATCCGGCCGTGTATCCGCCGCAGGACGTCATCAAGACGCTGTTCCTGCTGAAGCCGCTGCCGCCTGAAATCCAGCGCCTGCAGACGCGGCTCTGGACGGAATTCAAGTCCGGCCGATGAATCGCAAAAGCCGGTTATTCTTTTGAATCGACGAAGCCCCTGGACCTCCGGGGGCTTTGTTCGTGATCGCATCGCATGGAAGCAGGGAGTCGAACAGGCAATCATGAGTGAGCAGTCGAGCGCGTTGAAGGCAGCGCCTAATTCCGGCCGGCGCGAGCCGGGCATTTCTCCATCGGCCCAGGGCACGGACGACAACTTCGTGCAGATCGTCGACGTCGTGAAGAAATTCGGCGAGACGACGGCCGTGCGGGGCGTCAACCTGTCGGTGAAGAAGGGCGAGCTGTTCGCGCTGCTCGGCAGCTCGGGCTGCGGCAAGTCGACGCTTTTGCGCATGCTCGCGGGGCTCGAGTCGGTGACCGAAGGGCAGATCCTGATCGACGGCGAAGACCTCGCGAAGATGCCGCCGTATAACCGGCCGGTGAACATGATGTTCCAGTCCTACGCGCTCTTTCCGCACATGAGCGTGGAATCGAATGTTGCGTTCGGGCTGAAGCAGGAAGGCGTGAAGGGCGGCGAGCTGAAGGACCGCGTGAACAACGCGCTCGAACTCGTGCAGATGGGGAAGTTCGCGAAGCGCAAGCCGCATCAGTTGTCGGGCGGCCAGCAACAGCGTGTCGCGCTCGCGCGCAGTCTCGTGAAGCGCCCGAAGCTCCTCCTGCTCGACGAGCCGATGTCCGCGCTCGACAAGCAGATCCGCCAGCGCACGCAGATCGAGCTCGTCAACATTCTCGATCAGGTCGGTGTCACCTGCATCATGGTGACGCACGATCAGGAAGAGGCGATGACGATGGCCAATCGCCTCGCCGTGATGAGCGAAGGCCAGATCGTGCAGCTCGGCACGCCGCACGAGGTCTACGAATATCCGAACACGCGCTTCTCGGCGCAGTTCATCGGCTCGACCAATCTGTTCGATGGCAATGTCGTGGAAGACGAGCCGGATCACGTCTTCGTCGAATCGCAAGATTTGCCCGTGCGTCTTTATGTAAGCCACGGCATCACCGGGCCGCTCGGCATGCCGGTGACGATCTCCGTGCGCCCCGAACGCATCGCGCTCACGCGCAAGCCGCCCGAGGGCACGTACAACTGGGGTCGCGGCAGGGTGACGAACATCGCGTACATGGGCGGCTACACGCTTTATCACGTGACGCTCGATTCGGGCAAGGTCGTGGTCGCGAATTTGTCGAGCCTCGCGATCGGCGAGATCGATTCGCCCACCTTCGACGACGAAGTCTACGTGCGCTGGAGCGCGTCAGCGGGCGTGGTGCTGACCTCATGATGAAGCTGCTCAAGCGCATGGGCGTGTCGGGGCGCACGCTCGTCATCGGCGGCCCGTATCTGTGGCTCCTGCTGCTGTTCTTCGTGCCGTTCCTGCTCGTCGTGAAGATCAGCTTCGCGGACAGCCAGCTCGGTATTCCGCCGTACACGGATCTCGTGTCGATGGAACAAGGCGTGATGCATATCGCGCTCGACTTCGCGCACTACGCGTTCCTCGTGCAGGACAGCCTGTACTTCGCGACCTACATGAACTCGCTGCTGGTCGCGGCCGTGTCGACGCTGCTGTGCCTTCTGATCGGCTATCCGATGGCGTATTACATCGCGCGCTCGAATCCGTCGTCGCGCAACATTCTGATGATGGCGGTGATGCTGCCGTTCTGGACGTCGTTTCTGATTCGCGTGTATGCGTGGATCGGCATTCTCAAGAACAACGGCCTGCTGAACAATTTCCTGATGTCGATCGGCCTGCTGCATTCGCCGATCGAGCTGTATCACACGAATATCGCGGTGTATATCGGCATGGTGTATTCCTATCTGCCGTTTCTCGTGATGCCGCTCTACGCGCATCTCGTGAAGATGGATCTGACCTTGCTCGAAGCCGCCTACGATCTCGGCGCGAAGCCGTGGAAGGCGTTCGTGCAGATCACGTTGCCGCTGTCGAAGAACGGCATCATCGCGGGCTGTCTGCTCGTGTTCATTCCGGCGGTGGGCGAGTACGTGATTCCCGAGCTGCTCGGCGGCGCGGACACGCTGATGATCGGCCGCGTCATGTGGAACGAGTTCTTCAACAACGCCGACTGGCCGATGGCGTCCGCCGTCACCTGCGCAATGGTCCTGCTGCTGCTCGTGCCGATGGCGCTCTTCCAGCACTTCCAGGCGAAGCAACTGGAGGAGAAGCGATGATCAAGCCCAGCCGTCCATTGCAGATCACCGCGCTCGGCCTCGGGTTTGCATTCCTGTATATCCCGATCCTGAGTCTCATCGTCTATTCGTTCAACGACTCGCCGCTCGTCACCGTGTGGACGGAGCCGTCGCTCAAGTGGTATCGCGCGCTCTTCACGGATGACGAGCTGATCAACGCCGCGTGGCTGTCGTTGCGCATCGCGTTCTTTACGGCGTGCGCGTCGGTCGTGATCGGCACGTGGGCGGGTTTCGTGCTGGCGCGCATGGGACGCTTCAAGGGGTTCACGCTCTACGCGGGCATGATCAACGCCCCGCTCGTGATTCCCGAAGTCATTCAGGGCATTTCGCTGCTGCTGCTGTTCGTGGAAATGGCGAAGCTCATCGGCTGGCCGGATCGCGGCTTCTTCACGATCTGGATCGGGCACGTGATGCTGTGCATTTCGTATGTCGCGATCATCGTGGAATCGCGCGTGCGGGAGTTGAATCCGTCGCTGGAAGAAGCCGCGCTCGATCTCGGCGCGACGCCGCTGCGCGTGTTCTTCTCGATCACGCTGCCGTTGATTTCGCAGGCGCTCGTCGCCGGCTGGCTCCTGTCGTTCACGCTGTCGATCGATGATCTCGTGCTGTCGGCGTTCCTGTCCGGCCCAGGCTCGACTACGCTGCCGCTCGTCGTGTTCTCGCGGGTGCGGTTGGGTCTGAACCCCGAGATGAACGCGCTCGCGACCTTGTTCATCGCGCTCGTGACGATCGGTGTGGTCGCGGCGAATGCGTTCATGCAGCGCAGCGAGCGCAGAAGGCTCGCGGGCGTGATGTAACGCCGAGAAAGTACACGAATGGAAACGCGGCCCCTGTACGGGGCCGCGTGCATTTCAGGCGTTCGCCAGGTGTTTCGCGAAGGTCGCCGGATCGGTATTGGTGCCGCACAACAGCACGCCGACGCGCTTGCCCTGCAAACGCTCGCGCAGCGGGCCGAGCAGGGCGGCGGTGGCCGCCGCGCACGCCGGTTCGACCGCGAGCTTGAGTTCGCTGAAGAGTTGCAGCATGCCATGCCGCAATGCATCGTCCGACACGGTCACGATGTCATCGATATGCCGCCGGCACAACTCGTAGCTGTACTGCTCGGTGTGCGGGGCCATCAGCGAATCGGCGATGCCGTGCATCGCGCCCATCTTGATCGTGTGATTCGCTTCGAAACTGCGCTTCATCGCGTCCGATCCTTCCGGCTCCACGCCGAAGACGTGCAGCGACGGATTCGCGAGACGCATCGCCGTCGATACGCCCGCGGCGAGGCCGCCGCCGCCGATCGGCAGGATCACGGCGTCGAGATCGGGCGCTTGCGAGGTCCACTCGTAGCCGAGCGTCGCCGTGCCGAGCACCGTGCGATAGCCGTTGAACGGATGGATGAAGACGCGTCCTTCTTCCGCTTCGACGCGTCGCACGACATCGAATGCCTCCGCGACGTTCTCCGCGAACACCACTTCCGCGCCGAAGCGCCGGCACAGCGCAACGCGCGCCGGGCTCGCGCTCTTGATGATCACGACTTTCGCACCCACGCCCATGCGCTGCGCCGCGTAGGCCACGGCCACCGCGTGATTGCCCGCCGACACGCAGGTGACGCCCGCCGAGCGTTCGCTTTCCGAAAGCGCGAGGATGTTCGAGAACGCGCCGCGCGCCTTGAACGTGCCGCTCGCCTGCAGCAGTTCGAACTTGAACGTGATCGGCGTGCCTTCGAGCGTCGGAAAATCGTGACGCTCGAAAGTGGGCGTGCGCGCGACCCAGGGCGTGAGCGCCATGTGCTGCTCGGCGATTTCGTCGAGCGTCGGAATCGGCGTGCCGTCGATCGTATTGTCGGAATGCTGCGTGGCAGTGGACATGGCTTTTTGTTCTGAAGAGTCAGCGAGCCTGTGCTTCGACGGACATGCTGTGAATGAACTTGCCGAGGAACGCCTCGCACTGGACGAGCTGTTCGAGCGACACGTACTCGTTCGCCTTGTGCGCCTGCTCGATATTGCCCGGACCGCACACGATGCTCGGCACGCCGGCATTGGCGAACAGGCCCGCTTCGGTGCCGTAGGCGACCTTGTGCTTGTCCTGATCTTGCGTGAGCGCGCGCACGAGTTGCGTGATCGCGGCCTGCTCGGTGGCGTCGAGGCCCGGCGCGAACGCGAGCTTCGTGAATTCGATAGCTGCCTTGCCGTGCTCCTTCAGCATCTTCGGCAGCAGCGTGTCGTGCGCATACGCCTCGATGCGTCTGAAGATCTGGTCGGGATCTATCGTCGGCAGATTGCGGAACTCGAACTCGAAGTTGCATTCGGCGGGCACGGTGTTGATCGCGTTGCCGCCTTTGATCGTGCTCGTCTGACCGGTGGTGAAGGGCACGTCGTAGAGCTCGTCGAACGGACCCTTCGCGCGGAACTCGTCGACGAGATCGCGGATGTGACAGATGAGCCGCGCCGCGTACTCGATGGCATTCAGGCCCTTCGGCGTCAGCGACGAGTGCGCGGCGAACCCGCGCACGCAGCAGTGATACGTGTTGATGCCTTTATGCGCGATGATCGGGCGCATCGATGTCGGCTCGCCGACGATGCAGCCGTCCGGTTTCACGCCACGCTTTTGCAGGTCCGCGATCATCAGCGGCGCGCCGGCGCAGCCGACTTCTTCGTCGTAGGACAGCGCGAAGTGGATGGGTTTGGCGAGCTTCGTCGCCTGCATTTTCGGCAGCATCGCGAGCGCCGCGCCGATGAAGCCTTTCATGTCGCACGAGCCGCGACCGTAGAGCAGGCCATCGCGGACTTCGGGCTTGAACGGGTCGCTCTGCCAGTCCTGACCGTCGACCGGCACGACATCGGTATGACCCGACAGCACGATGCCGCCGTTGGTCTCGCCGTCGTGCGCCGGGACCGTGGCGAAGAGGTTCGCCCACTGGCCGCGCGGATCGTTGGTGATGGTCGCTTCGATGCCAGCGTGGCGCAGCTCGTCGCGAACGGTTTCGATCAGGCCGAGGTTCGGATTGCGGCTGACTGTATCGATGGAGACTAGCCGTTCGATCCACGGCAGGGAAATGGGCGTTTCGGTCCTGGATTGAGCTTCGGGATGCGCCGCATTAGCGGTTTGGGACATTTTTTTGGCTCCGGCGGGTAGGGTTTGATCATAGCCCAAATGTGGGGTGCTGGCCCGCAGCGGGGGGCTTTTGGGGTTTGGGTTTTGGGTTCTTGGTTTGTCGCCGGATCCCGTATTCGTGTCGGTCTATTGGCACTGCCCCTCCCCGGGGCGGGGGTCACTTTCTTTGCTGCTGCAAAGAAAGTAACCAAAGAAACAGCTATCCCCAGCCTAAGCACTTCATGCCGGCCGCGGCACAGGCGATTGGCTGAATGGCCCGGCAGTAGCGAGGCCCCCACAAGCAGACAAGGGCTTGGACCGCGCACGGTCTGACACATCGCACCACGGAACAAACTGGTTCAGCACCAAATAGCTCCAGCCCGCTACGCGGCCGATGGGTCAATCGGGTGTGCGCGTGCTTCTTCTTCGATGGGTTCCCTCGCATACCCCACGGCAGCGCGTAGCGCTGTGCCGAAGCTCTTTCGTGCTGAACCAGCGCGCCAAACCATTTGGTGCGGCAGACCGTGCGCGAGCCAAGCCCGATTGGGCCTTTGGGGGCGACACTTAGGCGAGGGCCATCGGCGGCTGGCAAGCATGGCCAACGTGCGTGTGACCGCGGGCGGTGAGAAGCTGCTTTCTTTGGTTACTTTCTTTGCAGCAGCAAAGAAAGTGACCCCCGCCCCGGGGAGGGGCGGTGCTAATAGACCGACACGAAATCAGGCCATCCACAAAACCAGCAAACCTTCACCGCACAGCAACCGCCTGCCTCACCGGCCCACCCAACGCCCGCAGCGTCTCCTTAACCGTAGAAATCCTCACAGCAAGATCAGGACTCCGCGCCTCGATGCGCAACTTGTCCTGCCCCGCGAGCTTGATGTGCTTATGCTTCTGAACCATCTCGATGATCTTCATCCCATCGACCGGCGGATTCGGAATGAACTGCAACGAGATCGACTGCTCGGCCGCATCGATCTTCGAGATGCCCAGCGGCTTCGCAGCCAGCCTCAACCGATGGGTCTCGACGAGCGCATGCGCCTGCGGCGGCAGCTTGCCGAAACGGTCGACGAGTTCTTCGAGAATGCCGTCGATGGCATCGCTCGATTCGCAGTTCGCAAGCCGCTTGTACAGCGATAAACGCTCCTGCACATCGCCGCAATAATCGGCGGGCAGAATCGCGGGCGCGTGCAGGTTGATCTCGGTCGTCGCGGCAAGCGGTGCGTTCAGATCCGGCTCGCGACCTTCCTTCAAAGCGCGCACCGCGTCGTTCAGCATGTCCGTGTAAAGCTGGAAGCCGATCTCGTGAATCTCGCCCGATTGCTTGTCGCCGAGCACTTCGCCCGTGCCGCGGATTTCGAGGTCGTGCATCGCGAGATAGAAGCCCGAGCCGAGCTCCTCCATCTGCTGGATCGCTTCGAGCCGGCGCTGCGCCTGCTTGGTCAGCGACTGCGGGTCATGCACGAGCAGATACGCATACGCCTGGTGATGCGAACGCCCCACGCGTCCGCGCAACTGATGCAGCTGCGCGAGACCGAACTTGTCCGAGCGATGCATGAGGATCGTGTTCGCGCTCGGCACGTCGATGCCCGTTTCGATGATCGTCGTGCACAACAGCACGTTCGCGCGCTGCCCGACGAAATCGCGCATCACGCGCTCGAGCTCGCGTTCGTGCATCTGTCCGTGCGCCACCGCGATACGCGCTTCCGGCACCAACGCCTCGAGCATCGTGCGGCGATTCTCGATCGTCTCGACCTCGTTGTGCAGGAAGTACACCTGGCCGCCGCGCTTGAGTTCGCGCAGCATCGCCTCGCGGATCACGCCGTCTTCCTCGCGCCGCACGAAGGTCTTGATCGCGAGTCGCTTCTGCGGCGCGGTCGCGATCACGGAGAAATCGCGCAGGCCTTCGAGCGCCATGCCGAGCGTGCGCGGAATCGGCGTCGCGGTGAGCGTGAGCACGTCGACTTCGGCGCGCAACGCCTTCAACGCTTCCTTCTGCCGCACGCCGAAGCGGTGTTCCTCGTCGATGATCACAAGCCCGAGCCGCTTGAACTTCACATCGCCCGACAAGAGCTTGTGCGTGCCGATGACGATATCGACCGAGCCGTCATTGATCTGCTGCACGGCCGTCGATACTTCCTTGCCGGTCTTGAAGCGCGAGAGCTCCGCGATCCGCACGGGCCAGTCGGCGAAGCGGTCGGTGAAGGTCTGCGTGTGCTGTTCGGCGAGCAGCGTAGTGGGCGAAAGAATCGCGACCTGCTTGCCCGCCATCACCGCGATGAACGCGGCGCGCAGCGCGACTTCAGTCTTGCCGAAGCCGACGTCGCCGCACACGAGGCGGTCCATCGGCTTGCCGCTCGTCATGTCGCCGATCACCGCCGCGATCGCCGCCGCCTGATCGGGCGTTTCCTCGAAGCCGAAGCTTTCCGCGAACTTCACGTAATCGCGCGGTTCGAGCTTGAACGCGTAGCCCTCGCGCGCGGCGCGGCGTGCGTAGAGATTGAGGAGTTCCGCCGCCGTATCGCGGATTTGCTGCGCAGCCTTGCGCTTGGCCTTTTCCCACTGGCCGGAACCGAGCGTATGCAGAGGCGCGCTTTCCGGGTCCGCGCCGCTGTAGCGCGAGATCACATGCAACTGCGCGACCGGCACATACAGCTTCGATTCGTTCTGGTACTCGAGATGCAGGAATTCGGTTTCGCCTTCGCCCAGATCCATCGATACGAGGCCCATGTAGCGGCCGATGCCGTGCTGCGCATGAACGACGGGATCGCCGATCTTCAGCTCGGCGAGATCGCGGACCATCGAATCGACGTTGCTCGCCTGCTCCTGGCGACGTCGCCCGGCGCGGCGCGCGAGCGGCCCGTAAAGCTCCGTCTCGGTGATGATCGACAGCTTCTCCGCGGGCAGCGCGAAGCCGTTCGCCAGCGGCGCGATGCCGAGCGTGAATCGGGCGTCGCTCGTGAGCCATTCCTGGAATGTGTCGCGCAACTCGCCGCGCAGGCCGTTGTCCGCGAGCAGTTGCTGCATCGTCTCACGCCGTCCCGCCGATTCCGCGACGAGCATCACGCGGTTCTCCGTCTGCTCCAGATAATGGCGCAGCGCGAGCAAAGGTTCGTCGGCGTGACGGTCGAGGGCGAGTCCCGGCAGCGGCACTGCCCAGCCGCCTTCCGGCGTACTCGGGAATTTCAGTTGGGCGAAGGGCTTCGCGAACGTGAAGAAATCGTCGTCGCTCAGAAAGAGCCGGCGCGGTTCGAGCAAGGGCCGCTCGCGGTCGTGCGAGAGAAAGTCGAAGCGCTGCTTCGTATCGTTCGTGAAGCGCTTGATCGCCGCATCCATGTCGCCGACGAACGCGAGCTGCGAGCCTTCCGGCAGATAGTGGAAGAGCGTGGCGGTTTCGTCGAAAAAGAGCGGCAGATAATATTCGATGCCCGCCGACGGCACGCCGATGCCGATGTCCTTGTAAATCTGCGAGCGGCTCGGATCACCCTCGAAAACTTCGCGCCAGCGGCTGCGAAAAGCGGTGCGCGCGGTTTCGTCGAACGGAAACTCACGGCCCGGCAGCAGACGCACGTCGCGCACGGGGTAGAGGCTGCGCTGCGTGTCGGGATCGAATGCGCGGATGGAGTCCACCTGATCGTCGAACAGGTCGATGCGATAGGGCAGCGCCGAGCCCATCGGATACAGGTCGATGAGCGAGCCGCGCACGCAGTATTCGCCCGGCCGCACGACCTGGCTCACGTGCTCGTAGCCCGCGAGCGTCAATTGCGCCTTGAGCTTGGCCTCGTTCAGGCGCTCGCCCTGCGTGAACGAGAACGTGTAGGCCGCGAGAAACGAGGCGGGCGGCATGCGGTAAAGCGCCGTCGTCGCGGGCACGATCAGAATGTCGCAACGGCCTTCGCCGAGGTCGTGCAGCGTGGCGAGACGCTCGGACACGAGATCCTGGTGCGGCGAGAAAGTGTCGTACGGCAGCGTTTCCCAGTCCGGCAGAAGCCGCACGCGCGCGTCCGGCGCGAAGAAGGGGATTTCGGCGGCGAGACGCTGTGCATCGACGGCGCCCGCGGTCAGGACCGTCAGGAGCGGCACGCTCTCGCGATACGCGGTGTGATAGCGCGCGATGGCGAGCGCGTCGGCGGAGCCGGAGGCCCCGTCGAAGACGAAGCGCTGGCCCGGCTTCACGAGCGCGATGGGAGAACTGGACTGCGCGTTGACGGCTTTGGAAGGCATAGAGTGTGCATGGAGCCGTCCGGCAAACGCGGGTTCGGAGAGTCGACTACCGCGCGCGGGACGTGATCGCGAAAGACCTATTATAAAATCCGGGCTTCAACTTTGACTTGCCCACATTATTCGCCCGTGACTTCGCGCCTGTTTTCACTGATTCCCTGCGCCGGAACCGGCAGCCGTTCCGGTGCGCCGATGCCGAAGCAATACCAGACTGTCGCGGGCCGTCCGATGCTCGCGTACTCGCTTGCGGCGTTCGACGCGTGCTCCGAATTCTCGCAGACACTCGTCGTGCTCGCACCGGACGACCACCACTTCGACGCCCGCCGCTTCGCCGGACTGCGCTTCGCGGTCGAGCGCTGCGGCGGCGCCTCGCGGCAGGCGTCGGTGTACAACGGGCTGCTCGCGCTCGCGAAATTCGGCGCGCGCGAGGACGACTGGGTGCTCGTGCACGACGCCGCGCGGCCCGGCATCACGCCGGAGCTGATTCGCAAACTTGTCGCGGAACTGCGCGATGATACGGTCGGCGGCATTCTCGCACTGCCGCTCGCGGATACGCTCAAGCGCGTCGCACCGAACATGCCCGACGTGCCTGCCGTTGCCGGCGAAAGCGAGACGCGCATCGCGCGCACGGAATCGCGCGACGGGCTCTGGCAGGCGCAGACGCCGCAGATGTTCCGGCTCGGCATGCTGCGCGAAGCGATCGAGCGTGCGCGTCACGACGGCCACGATCTGACGGACGAAGCGAGCGCCGTCGAATGGCTCGGGCACTCGCCGAAACTAGTTCAGGGCAGCTTGCGCAACTTCAAGGTGACCTATCCGGAAGATTTCGCGCTCGCGGGCGCGGTCCTCTCCGCGAACGCCTGACTCACACTCAACGAAGGTTTGAATCGATGGATTTCAGAATCGGACAAGGGTACGACGTCCACCAGCTCGTCGAGGGCCGCCCGCTCATCATTGGCGGCGTGACGATTCCCTACGAACGCGGCCTGCTCGGCCACTCCGACGCCGACGTGCTCCTGCACGCGATCACCGATGCGCTCTTCGGCGCGGCGTCGCTCGGCGATATCGGCCGGCATTTTCCGGACACGGCGACGGAATTCGCCGGCGCCGACAGCCGCGTGCTGCTGCGCGAGGCGTTCAAGCGCGTGTCGGAAGCGGGATTCGCCATCGCGAACGTCGACAGCACGATCATCGCGCAAGCGCCGAAACTCGCGCCCCATATCGATGCGATGCGCGCGAATATCGCCGCCGATCTCGATCTCGCCATCGACCGCGTGAACGTGAAGGCCAAGACGAACGAAAAGCTGGGCTATCTCGGCCGCAAGGAAGGCATCGAAGCGCAGGCGGCGGTGCTGCTGCGCCGCACATCGATCGACGGATGAGACGACGCCACGCTGCCAGAGCGTGGCGTCTTCGAAGACTTACTTCCCTTCCGCTTCGATCGTCAGCGCGACGGCATTGATCACCGCCGCGATGCGTCCGACGTCGCGCAATTGGGTCGTCGACATGCCTTCGGTCACGAGATTCGCGTAGTGCGATTTCACGCAGAAGTGGCACTTGCCGATGATCGACGCCGCGAGCGCGTACATCTCGAAGCGCCGCTTGTCGACGCCGCCGTGCGACGCATAGGCATTCATGCGCAGGCCGGCGGGCTGCGTCTTGAGATCGGCGTTGTCGGCCATCTCGAGATACGGATACCAGACGTTGTTCATGCCCATCAGCGCGGCGGCGGTCAGGGCGGCGTTGGTTTCTTCCGGCGACAGCACGCCTGCATTGCGGATGATGCCGGTGAGCTTCGTCGCCTTCGCGGCATAAGCGGCGGCAAGCGCGACGCCAACCGCATCGTTGCCTTCGAGCGACGAGCGGGCGATCGTGCCATCGACGTTCAGGCGAATGTCCTTCGCGTAGTCGGGCACGAGTTCCTTGATCGCAGACAGGAATTCCATTGTTCTCTCCAGTTCGATGGCGTTAAAAAGCCCGCCGCGGCCGGATACGCTCGGCCGAAGGCGGGCTTCGCGGCATCAGGAAACGCTTACAGCGTCGAGCCGCCGACAGCGCGGTTGCACGGGCACAGTTCGTCCGTTTGCAAGCCGTCGAGAATACGCAGGACTTCTTCCGGGCTGCGTCCCACGTTCAGGTTGTTGACGGACACATGCTGGATGACGTTGTCCGGATCGACGATGAAGGTCGCGCGCAGCGCCACGCCGGCTTCCTTGTCGCGCACGCCGAGCTGGTCGATCAGTTCGCCCTTCACGTCGCCGAACGCGTAGTGGTTCAGCTTGTTCAGGTCCTTGTGCTCGCGGCGCCACGCGAGCTTGACGAACTCGTTATCGACGCTGCCGCCGAGCAGAACCGCGTCGCGATCCTCGAAATCCTTGGCCAGCTTCGCGAACTCGACGATTTCCGTCGGGCACACGAACGTGAAGTCCTTCGGATAAAAGTAAATGATCTTCCACTTGCCCGGAAACGACTGCTCGGTGATTTCCTCGAAAGCGGACTGGCCGTTTTCTTCGTGATGGTTGAAACCCGGTTTCGCAGCGGTAACGGTAAATGCTTCGACTTTATCGCCAACGGTCTTCATGCAGTAACTCCTGTGAAATCGTTGAAAGGACAAGCTCGACCAAATTACTGGATCGCCATAACGCACGCGTGACACTTTCATGCCAATGCGTGCTACGCGTTAACCCGGTTCATCTTAACTCTAATTAAATGATCGGCTCGGTGGTTTCTGGCTACCGATTCGGCCGATAAGCGGCGTCTAGCCTTCGAAGCGCGCGCCGCCTTTCACGGGCGGGAAATCGATCGTCACTTCGAAGCCGGGAAGCGGCGTGCGGTTGCGCAGCCTCAGCGTGCCGCGTTGACGCGTGACGAGGCGCTGAACGATGGCCATGCCGAGACCCGTGCCGTTCGCCTGCGTGCGCGCCGTATCGACGCGATAGAACGGGCGCGTGATGAGCGCGACCTGATCGTCGGGAATGCCGCGGCCTTCGTCCATCACGGAGAGTTCGACCTTGCCGTGCGCGACGCGCGTCTGCAGCGTGATGCGCGCGATGTCGTCCTGTTCGCTGCGTCCGTACTTGCGCGCGTTTTCCAGCAGATTGCCGACCACGCGGCGCGCATCGGTCGGATCGCCTTCGATGACCGCGCCTTGCGCGAGATCGGTGTGCATCACGACGCCGTCGTCGGCCTGGAAGCGCGCGGCGAGCTCGCTTGCGATCATCGAGAGATCCACCGCTTCGGGCATCCGCTGCATCGGCCGCGCGTAATCGAGGAAGCGGCCGATGATCATGTCCATCTGCTCGATGTCGTCGATCATCGCGAGCTTGGTCGCTTCGTCCGACGGGCTCATTTCCGTTTCCAGACGCAGGCGCGCGAGCGGCGTGCGCAGATCGTGCGAGATGCCCGCGAGCATCAGCGCGCGATCCGCCTCGAGCTGTTCGAGATCCTGCACCATCTGGTTAAAGCTTCGGTTGGTTTCCGCCGCCACGCCCATGCCGCGCTCGGGCAAAGGCTCAGGCGACTGCCCCGAGCCGACCTTGCGCGCCGCGAGCGCGAGACGCGCGAACGGCCGGTTCACGAGACTCGTGATGAAGGCCGCGCCGAACAGCGACAGCGCGAGTGCGAACACACCCCAGCCGGCCCATTGCAGGCCGGTGACGGTGTCGAGCTGATCGCGGTCGAGCGCGACCCAGTAATCGTCGTCATCGATCTTGAAGCTGATCCAGACACCGGGAATGTCATTGACCGATTGCGCGATGATCGTCTCGTTGCCGAGCCGGCCGCGCACGTCGCGTTCGATCAGCCGGTTGAGCGATTCGTCCGGCTGCAGCTTGTATTTGTCGGTGGTCTCGCGCGGATACACGCGCACGCCCTCGTTGCTCTCCAGATCCTGAAGCAGCGCGCGGCGCAGATCGGGATCGGAATAGAGCAGGGCGGTGCGCGTGAGCTTGACGACGGCGACGAGCTGAAGCGCCACGCGCTGCGCGCGCGGTTCGCGTTCGATCACGCGAAAGCTCTGGAACCACGCCGTCAGACTGACGGCGATGAGCAGCGCGATCAGCGCGAAGGTTCGCCAGAACAGGCCGCCGAACGCGAGCGCCAGTAGCCGCCTGTCGATGCGCATGGGTCTGTCGGGTTCAGCTCGGTAAAGGGGAGAAAGCGTGACGAAACTCGCTCAAATATCGATCAGGCTGCGCCGTCGGGAATGAAGACGTAGCCGAGGCCCCACACGGTCTGAATGAAACGCGGGCTGCTGGGGTCGGGCTCGATCAGCTTGCGCAAACGCGAGATCTGCACGTCGAGGCTTCGATCGAACACTTCGTATTCACGTCCGCGCGCGAGTTCCATCAGCTTCTCGCGCGAGAGCGGCTGACGCGGATGACGCGCGAACACCTTCAGCACCGAAAACTCGCCGGTCGTCAGCGGAATTTCCTGGCCGTTCTTCGTGAGCGTGCGCGTCGCGAGGTTCAGCGCGAACTCGCCGAACTCGAACACTTCGGTGGTCTCGGACGGCGCGCCCGGCAATTCGGACGGCGTCTGACGGCGCAGCACCGCGTGAATGCGTGCGACGAGCTCGCGCGGATTGAACGGTTTCGGCAGATAGTCGTCCGCGCCCATTTCCAACCCGACGATGCGATCGACGTCTTCGCCCTTCGCGGTGAGCATGATGATCGGCGTGCGATCGTTGCTGCCGCGCAGACGCCGGCAGATGGAAAGCCCGTCTTCGCCGGGAAGCATCAGATCGAGCACGAGCAGATCGAAACGCTCGCGCACCCAGAGCTTGTTCATCGACGGCGCGTTTTCGGCGACGTACACGTTGAAGCCCTGTTCACCGAGATAGCGCCGCAGCAGATCGCGCAGGCGCGGATCGTCGTCGACGACGAGAATTTTTGAAGGGTTCTTGGTTTCCATGGAGGCATCTTAGCGCGTTTGATCAAACGCCGAGTTTGTAACAAAAGCGAGTGTAACAGTTCGTTACAAAATTTACGGAGGCTGTGGCACGGCCTAAGGGTTTGCTGCGTACACTCCTTTACCTAAGCCCGCCATTCGGTAGATACTCCATTAGACCAGCGCGTCATGCGGCCCGACCAAGCCCTTGTAAGACGTGCGCGAAAAGAATGAGGCTGTCCGGTTGTCGAGCAACGAAGGGAACAACATGAAGGGAGCGCGGCAGCGCGGACCTGTGCGCTCCGAGCGCATCTTCAGAAAGACACTTCTTGCCAGTGCGCTCTACGCAGTACTGAGCACACCCCACGCCTATGCACAGTCCACGGGCTTCGATCGCGGCATCTCCACTTCGCCAAATCGCTTCGACGGCCGCATGATTCGCGCGCAGCAGCGCGTGAGTAGCGTGAATAGCGCGGGTAAAGGCTCGACTCCTTCGAGCCAGGATCGCGACCCGAAAGGGCTGGCGATGCAACCCATCCAGCAGGTCGATCAGACACCGCCCGCGCGCCCGCCGCGCCACACAGTGATGACCGCCGACGAGCGCCGTCTCCTGCGGCAGCACATCGAAGAAGCGGTGCGCGATCTCTATAAGCGGTAAGCAGCGCGACCCGCGATGAACCGACGTCAATTCCTCTCGATTGCCGGCGCGTTCGCAGGATGTGCGGGCAGCTTGGAAGAAGCGTGCGCTATCGCACATTTCGATGCTTCGTCTTGTATTTGCTCGCTCGTGCTCGTCGATCTCGACGGCGGCAACGATGGGCTGAACACCGTCATTCCAGTCGCGGATCCTCGCTATCGCGAGTTGAGGCCGAATCTCGCCATATCGAAAGACCGGGCATTGTCGCTCGATGAACGCACGGCACTGCATCCGTCGCTGTCGCCGTTGATGAGCGCGTGGCACGCGAACGATCTCGCGATCGTGCAGGGCGTCGGTTACGACGCGCCCAACCGGTCGCATTACCGCTCGCGCCAGATCTGGGATACCGCATCGCATGTCGATGAATATCGCGCCGATGGCTGGCTCGATCGCGTGAACGTCGTCACCGAGGTGAAGACGTTCAATGCCGCAAGCGATGCCATCGCGCGCGCCGCGTCGCATGAAACAAGCGTGATCCGCATCGCGCTGCATGGCTTCGATACGCACGAGAATCAGGCGCGCCGACATGCGGCATGTCTTGCACAACTGGCTGAAGGACTCGCGTCGCTGCGCGCGTCGTCGATCGCGTCCGGCGCGTGGAGCCGTACGCTCGTGATGACGCGTTCGGAATTCGGGCGCGCCGCGCGTGAAAACGCTGCGGGCGGCACGGAGCACGGCGCGGCTTCGGCGCATTTCATGATGGGTGGACGTGTGCGCGGCGGACTATTCGGCGCGCCGCCGCGACTCGATCGGCTCGACGCGGACGGCGGCTTGCCCGTCGGCATCGACTTCAGACGGCTGTATGCGACGGTCCTCGACGCATGCTGGCAGAGCGATTCCGCAGCGATCCTCGGCGCGCATTTCGAGCCGCTACCGATTCTTCGCGTCTAACGCGTGCGCCATGTGATCCACAGCTTGCGGATCGGCGTGAGCGCGATGCGTTGATGCAGCACCTGAAAGTTTTCGCGTTCGATCTCGTCGAAGAGCGCAAGCGATAGCGCGGCCTGCGCGCGCAGCATGCGCTGCGTCGCGCGTTCCGAGGCGGGGATGGCAGCCAGCGCATCGTCGAGCGCTTGCCGGGCGCGTCCGGTCTGAAAGCGCATGAGATCCGTGAAGGCATCGCTGTACTTTCGATTGATGACGTCCGCGGCGGTCACGTTGAAGCGCTGCAACTCGTCGATGGGAATATAGATGCGGCCATTGCGCGCATCGCCGCCGATCTCCTGAACACGCTCCGCGAGCAGCAACGCCGATCCCAGCGGAGCGGCCCACGCGGCGGCCTGAACCGGATCGCGCGCGCTGGCCCGCGCAAGCGCCGTCGCGAACGCGCCGCCTGTCTGATCGAGATACCGTTTGAGACCGGGCCAGTCGAGATAGCGCGCCTGATCCAGATCCATGCCGAAACCATCGACGACCGTGGCGAGCGACGTGCGCCATGCTGCATCGCCTTCATGCGCCTGCAATGCCTTGGTGACCGGGTGCGTCGGCTCGCCGCCATCGAGTCGGCCGAGTTCGCTCTGCCACCACGCGTGCTTCGTGCGGCCGATGGTCGGATCGCTGGTTTCCTTCACGGTCTCTTCGAGTTCGCGATAGAGCGCGAAGAGCGCGGTCAGAAGCGGCTGGCTCGCGGCCGGCGCGCGGCGCAGCGCGTAGTACGTGCCGGAGCCTTCGGGGGCGGCCTTTTGCTGGCAATAGTCGTCGAAATTCACGAACGGGGCTTATGGGAGTTCGAAGGGGAGGCGTCGTGGGGTGTCGTCTTGCGGTTTCGCCACGCGGCGGACCGACGCATGGGCGCTCATTTTATCCGGCGGGGCGCGGCTTCGCCGACGCGAGATCAGGCGGGTGATGGAGCGCGGGCATCGACTTCGCGGATCGCTCGCAGGCGAAAGGCGAGGTGATGATGGTCGGGCTGGGCAACATCGGCATCTGACCGGCGAAAGCAGAGCCCGAAAACGAAAAACCCCTTTGCCAATGAAAGGGGTTTCGTTGTGGTGCGAGGAGGGGGACTCGAACCCCCACACCCTTGCGGGCGTCAGGACCTAAACCTGGTGCGTCTACCAATTTCGCCATCCTCGCAGCACGGCAGGCTCTGGGCTGATTCGGTGACGATTCGCGCCCGGCGATGCCGCCGTGTCCGGCACCGGTCCACTGTGCCAAGCCCGAAATTCTAACCGATCCGTCCGGCGATGTCTGCGAAAATGCGTCGATGCTTTTCGCTCGGTCAATCCGCTCGCAAGGCGCGCGCATGAGCGCCGATCCCGGACATACACGCTCCAGGATTGCCGCTTCGTGAGCGGCTGCCTACAATCCCGTTCATTCATCCGTCTCGACACCCGGGCTTCCTTTCATGACTCGCAACGCGCGCAATCGCTTCGTCGCATGGCTCGGCATCGCCGCCATGTGGCTCGCGATCGTCGCGCCGGTCATCAGCCAGACGCTCGCAGCACGCGACGCCACGACCGATCCGCAAGCGATCCTGTGCACGGTCGATGTGTCAGCACCGGATGCGCACGCGGGTCATCACGACGCCGCGAATCATTTCGACGCCTGTTCGTACTGCGGATTGCTCGCACACGATCTGCCCGTCGCGACGAGCGCCGCGCATGACGTGGCATCGATCGAGCGCGTCGTGCGCGCCCCGACATTCGCAAGCGCCGACCCTGTCGCTTCGAAATCCTTCAACGCCGCGAGCCCGCGCGCGCCTCCCGTTCTTTCCTGACATCGTCCTTTGTCCGACCGTCTCGCTTATCCCGCGAGGGCGTCGGCGTTCGCGCCGGGATTGCGTATCCAGTCCGCATGTAGCGCGCACGCCCAGTCTGAAAACATGAACATTCAACGAGAATCGCCATGCTTGCACCCAACCTGAACGCGGAGGTCGCGGCGCACCGTCGCACGCTCTGGCGCTGGCATTTCTATGCGGCGCTCTTCGTGATGCCGCTACTCATCGTGCTCGCGATCACCGGCACGATCTATTGCTTCCAGCCGCAGATCGAGCCGCTTCTGTATCGCGACCGGATGGTCGTCGCGGATACGCACGGACCGCAGCTTCCCCGCGATGTCCTGCTTGCGAAGGCCGCCGCGAACGAGCCGCCCGGCGCCGTGCCGACGCTCGCGCAAATCGAAACCGATCGCACGCGCAGCGCCGAGTTCGTCTTTCGCCTGCCTTCGGGCGAGAGCGAAAGCGTGTATGTGAATCCCTATGACGGCGCGGTGCTCGGCACGCTTTCCGTCGAACATCGATTGATGAAGCAGGTGCGCAATCTGCATCGCGGGCTGATGCTCGGCAAGACCGGCGAACTCGTGATGGAACTGGCCGGTTGCTGGACCCTCGTGATGATCGGCACGGGCATCGCGCTGTGGTGGCCGAGCCGGTCGAACGCGCGAGAGGGTGGCGTGTGGTTGCCGCGTCTGTCGTTGCGAGGACGCGCGTGGTGGCGCGATCTGCATGCGGTGGGCGGCATCTGGCTCGCCATCGGCGCGCTGTTCTTCGTGCTCTCGGGGCTGCCGTGGTCGGGATCATGGGGCAAGGAGTTCAAGGCGCTCGCGACATCGGCGTCGCTCGGCTATCCGAAGGGCGCTTGGGGCGAAGCGCATGTGCATTCGGCCGCGCCCGGCGCCGCATCGAAGAACACGGATGAGCACGCGATGCACGGCATGCACATGAAGATGGACGACCTCCCGCTGCATCAGACGCCGTGGGCCGTCGGCGCGACGACCGTGCCCGATAGCGCCGACGCTTCTTCGCCGGCCGCGCGCGTGTCGATCGACGACGTGGTCGCGCTCGCCACGAAAAACGGAATCGCCGACGACTACGGCATCGCGCTGCCCGACAAGCCGACGGGCGTCTACACGGTTTCGTATTTCCCGGCCGATCCGCGCGCCGAACGCACGCTTCACATCGATCAGTACAGCGGCCGCGTGCTGTCCGACATCGATTACGCGAGCTACGGACGCGTCGCGCAATGGATTTCGTATGGCACGTCGCTGCACATGGGGCGCTACTTCGGGCTCGCGAACCAGATCGTCTGCTCCGCGATCTCGCTCGGGCTCGCGACGCTGGCCGTGACGGGCTTCATCATGTGGTGGAAGCGCCGGCCCGCGCGTGAACTCGGCGCGCCGGCGCGTCCGGTCAAGCGGCCGCCGATGCGCGCGTGGCGCGGCGGCCTCACCTTACTGGGCGTGGTTTTCCCGCTGATGGGTGCGACGATGCTCGCGGTCTGGTGCCTCGACCGGCTCGCGTTTAGCGCGAGGCGCGCGGTCGTCTAGCGGTTCCCGACGCTCAGATCGAACCGAACCGGAGCCGCGTGAGTTGCTCGGCTTCGTTAGCGAGCAGGCGCGCGGCGTCGCGGATCGCCGTATCGAGCGTGATCGGGCCCGGCGCGGGCGAGAAGCAGCCGCTGAAGAATTCGGAGAGTCGCGGCAGAGCAGCCGAATCGACCGCGCCCGACAGCAGCGATGCCGGCACGCCCGAATCGCGCGCGTGCTTGCAGGCGATGAAGGGCGCCTTGCCGTGCAGCGTCTGGACATCCGAACGGCCTTCGCCCGTGATCAGCCAGTTCGCGCCTTCGAGCGCGGCATCGAGGCCGATCTCGCGCGCGACCACTTCCGCGCCCGTCTCGAAGCGCGCGCCGAGCATGTGCAGCGCGAAGCCGAGTCCGCCCGCCGCGCCCGCGCCGGGTTCGTTGCGCTTCGCGACCCCCATCGCGGGTTCGAGAAGATCGGCGAAATGGGTGAGGGCGGCGTCGATCGTCGCCACTTGTTCGGGCGTCACGCCTTTTTGCGGACCGAAGATCGCGGTCGCGCCGTGATCGCCGGTGAGCGGGTTATCGACATCGGACATGCCGACGAATTTCGCATCCTTCACACGCGCATCGAGTCCCGACGCGTCGATCCGCGCGATCTGCGCGAGCGCCGACGGCACCGGAGCGAGTTCCTTGCCGGCCGCATCGAAAAGTTTGAGCCCGAGGCCGACGAGCAGGCCTGCGCCGCCGTCGTTGGTGCTGCTGCCGCCGAGCGCGACGTAGAACGTGCGCGCGCCCGAATCGAGTAGCGCGCGGATCGCCTCGCCCATGCCGAGCGTGCTGCGCTCGGTGACGGGCACGGCCATGCCATCCGGATCGGTGATGCCGACGACTTCCGCCGTCTCGATGATCGCGCCGCCGTCGTCGAGCAGGCCGGTCGCGGCATCGCGCCGCGCGGCGGCCGCGCCGCGCACGTTGAGCATGCGGCGCTCGCCGCCCGCCGAGAGCATCGCGTCGAGCGTGCCTTCGCCGCCGTCGGCCATCGGGCGGATGCGGATGTCGGCGTCCGGCCGTGCGCGCCTGATGCCTTCCGCGATGGCGTTCGCGACGCCTTCCGCGGCGAGCGAGCCCTTGAAGGAATCGGGAGCGATGACAACTACGGGAGCAGCAGACGTGGCGTTAGGCATGGTGTCTCGAATGTTCTGGTGTGAAGGAACGATTGAAAAGCCGCGGCGATGCCTTATCTATGCACTTGTTGCATGCGCTTCATGCCATGCGGCAATGGATTGCGCGCAGGGCGGCTTCGTCGCGTGAATCATGCGCCGGCAAGCTTATCAGCGCGGCGCGCGCCGCAAAATAGCGGCGCGCCGATAACGGGAATTGTGCGCGTGGGAGCGCGTCGGAAAAACGCGGATTTACGCCGAAATTTCCTCGTTAAAAGGGCGCTTTGCCGGGGAAATCCGGCTGAAACGGCGCGTTCACGAATTCGTCGGACGGACCGCGCGGAATTGTTTGCTAAAATACTTGGCTCTGTTGACTGACACCGTGTCGGGCGACGTTCCGGCACGCCGCGAGATGCGTTTTTTGCGCGTCTTTCGGCGCCAGGCGTCGATTTCGGCCGGCTCCCGCAGAGCCCGCATCCGGACCCGCGCCTTAAGAACCGCGGAAGAACCGAACACCGAATTTACGATTTACTCTAGGACGATTTCAGCCATGGCTAACGTAGTTGAGAACCTCGGCAAGCTCGAACGCCGCGTGACGATTTCCCTGCCGAAAGACACCGTGCAGAAGGAAGTGGATTCGCGCATCCGCCAGCTGGCCAAGAACGTGCGCATGCCGGGCTTCCGCCCGGGCAAGGTGCCGCTCAAGATGGTGACGCAGCAGTACGGCGGCCAGGTCGAGGCGGAAGTGCTGAGCGACAAGGTCGGCAAGGAATTCTTCGACGTCACGCGCGCCGAAAACCTGCGCGTCGCGGGCCAGCCGAGCTTCGCGCCGAAGTCGGAAGTCGCAGCCGACGCCTACGCATTCGACGCGACCTTCGAGGTCTATCCGGAAGTGCAACTCGGCGATGTGGCGAACGCTGAAATCGAACGCACGGTCACGACCATCTCCGAAGCTGAAGTCGATCGCACGCTGGACATCCTGCGCAAGCAGCGCGTGCACTTCCACGCCCGCGGTGAAGCCGGCGAGCATGGCGACGGCGGCGCGAGCACGGCAGCGGCCGACGGCGACCGCGTGACGCTCGACTTCGTCGGCAAGATCGACGGTGTCGCGTTCGAAGGCGGCAGCGCGGAAGACTTCGCGTTCGTGCTGGGCGAAGGCCGCATGCTGCCGGAATTCGAGCAAGCCGCGACGGGCCTGAAGGTCGGCGAATCGCGCGATTTCGACCTCAAGTTCCCCGAGGACTACCACGGCAAGGACGTCGCGGGCAAAACGGCGCAGTTCACGATCACGGTCAAGAAGATCGAGTGGCCGCATCTGCCGGAAATCAACGCGGACTTTGCGAAGTCGCTCGGCATCGAAGACGGCGATCTCACGAAGATGCGCACCGAGATCAAGGACAACCTGGAGCGCGAAGCGAAGCGCCGCACGCAGCAGATCGTGAAGAACCAGGTCATGGACGCGCTCCTGAAAATCTCCGAGCTGGACGCGCCGAAGGCGCTGATCGAGCAGGATCAGCAGCGTCTCGTCGAAATGGCGCGCCAGGACCTGCAGCAGCGCGGCGTGCCGAACGCCGCCGACGCGCCGATCCCGGCCGAAATGTTCGCCGAGCAGGCCGAGCGCCGCGTGAAGCTGGGCCTCGTGCTGGCCGAACTGGTGAAGGCCAACGAACTGCAGGCGAAGCCGGAACAGATCCGCGCTGAAGTGGACGAATTCGCCAAGAGCTACGAAGACCCGAAGGAAGTCGTCCGCTGGTATTATTCGAACCAGCAGCGCCTCGCCGAGATGGAAGCGTACGTCGTGGAAAGCAACGTCGTCGATTTCGTCCTGGGCAAGGCCAAGGTGACCGACAAGGAAGTCAGCTTCGAGGAACTGGCCAGCGCAACGGCGCAAGCCTGACGCGTTAGGCAAGGGGCGTGCGGAGTCGTCGGACTGACGGCTCGCACGCCTTTTTTGCATTAAAGTTTGGGCGTTTGCATGCCGTTCTATTGGATGTTCCTTTGTCGTTCAGTATCCCTATTCCGAACAAGGAAATTGCATGACCTTTCGCGCTGAATTGCTCGACACGTTGGCGTCCCACGCATCGCGGGACTTCGAAGCCCAGGCGCTCGGCCTCGTTCCGATGGTCGTGGAAACGAGCGGCCGCGGCGAGCGGGCCTATGACATTTATTCGCGCCTCCTGAAGGAGCGCGTGGTGTTTCTCGTCGGCGAGGTGAACGACCAGTCGGCGAACCTCGTCGTCGCCCAGTTGCTGTTCCTCGAAAGCGAGAACCCGGACAAGGACATCAGCCTGTACATCAACAGCCCTGGCGGCTCGGTTTCGGCCGGCATGGCGATCTACGACACCATGCAGTTCGTGAAGCCCGATGTCTCCACGCTGTGCATGGGTCTCGCCGCGAGCATGGGCGCGTTCCTGCTGGCTGCGGGCGCGAAGGGCAAGCGCGTCGCGCTGCCGAACGCGCGCGTGATGATTCACCAGCCGCTCGGCGGCGCGCGCGGTCAGGCATCGGACATCGAGATCCAGGCGCGGGAAATCCTGTACCTGAAGGAACGTTTGAATCAGTTGCTGTCGCATCACACGGGTCAGCCGGTCGAGCGCATCGCGCGCGACACGGATCGCGACAACTTCATGTCGGGCGACGATGCGCAAGCTTACGGCCTCGTCGACCAGGTGCTTCACAAGCGTCCCTGAAGGCGTCCGGAGCGGCGCTGCGCCGGCCCTCGGAGACGAAAAGCCGGCGAGAAGTGCGAAGTCGCGCATGCGGCGCAACGCCAAAAACGTGCTTCTTTCGACCTCGCGGGTGCGAATCTGCGTCGTCGAATCGAAGCGCGTATCATGTAACAAGAGTGTCCGGAGGCTTACACATTTATGGCGGACAAAAAAGGTTCCAGCAGCGAAAAGCTGCTGTATTGCTCGTTCTGCGGAAAAAGCCAGCATGAGGTGAAGAAGCTCATCGCTGGGCCGTCGGTGTTCATCTGCGACGAATGTATCGATCTGTGCAACGAGATCATTCGCGACGAGGCAGCCGGCGCGGCGGAGGAGGCCGGGCTGACGAGGTCCGACCTGCCGAGCCCGCAGGAAATCAGCGATATCCTCAACCAGTACGTCATCGGCCAGGAACGCGCGAAGAAAATTCTCGCGGTGGCCGTGTACAACCATTACAAGCGGCTCAAGCATCTCGACAAGAAAGACGAGATCGAGCTGTCGAAGAGCAACATTCTCCTGATCGGGCCGACCGGCTCGGGCAAGACGCTGCTCGCGCAGACGCTCGCCCGCATGCTGAACGTGCCGTTCGTGATCGCGGATGCAACGACGCTGACCGAAGCCGGCTATGTCGGCGAGGACGTCGAGAACATCATTCAGAAGCTGCTGCAGAACTGCAACTACGAAGTCGACAAGGCGCAGCGCGGAATCGTTTACATCGACGAAATCGACAAGATCAGCCGCAAGTCGGACAACCCGTCCATCACGCGCGACGTGTCGGGCGAGGGCGTGCAGCAGGCATTGCTCAAGCTGGTCGAAGGCACGATGGCGTCGGTGCCGCCGCAAGGCGGACGCAAGCACCCGAATCAGGATTTCATCCAGGTCGATACGACCAACATCCTGTTCATCTGCGGCGGCGCGTTCGATGGTCTGGAAAAGGTCATCACGGACCGCACCGAGAAGACTGGTATCGGTTTCGGCGCGAGCGTGAAGAGCAAGCAGGATCGCGACGCAGGCGAAGTGCTGCGCGAAGTCGAGCCGGAAGATCTGATCAAGTTCGGTCTGATTCCTGAACTGATCGGCCGTCTGCCCGTCGTGGCGACGCTCGGCAAGCTCGATGAAGCCGCGCTCGTGAAGATTCTCATCGAACCGAAGAACGCGCTCGTGAAGCAGTATCACAAGCTCTTCGCGATGGAACGCGTGGAACTGGAAATCCGCCCGGCGGCGCTGCAGGCCATCGCGCAGAAGGCGATTCGCCGCAAGACCGGCGCGCGCGGCCTTCGTTCGATTCTGGAACAGGCGTTGCTCGACGTGATGTACGAACTGCCGACCATGAAGGGCGTTTCGAAGGTGATCGTCGACGACAACACGATCGACGGCGACGGCAAGCCGCTGCTCATCTACGAAGACGCACCGAAAGTAGCAGGATCGAACTGAAGCAGGCTGTGTGTCGGCGAAAGGCCGTTCATGGCGACGTGAACGGCCTTTTATTTTTTTCGGTTTATCTTGTGGACGTTACTGACGCGATCTTTGACTAACGACTTTTCCCTTCCGATAAAGGCTTGCAATAGCTCTGAACGGCCTTACTTACGACTGAACTGATTCCATTAATGGGGAAATGAAATGTCAGGAACCCAACTCCTCCCGCAGGAACGCATTACGCTGCCGCTGCTCCCGCTGCGCGACGTAGTCGTTTTCCCGCATATGGTGATTCCGCTCTTCGTCGGGCGGCCCAAGTCGATCAAGGCCCTCGAAGCCGCGATGGAAGGCGGCAAGCACATCATGCTCGTCGCCCAGAAGACGGCGGCGAAAGATGAACCGACCGAAAAGGACATGTACGAAGTGGGATGTGTCGCCAACATCCTGCAAATGCTGAAGCTGCCCGACGGCACCGTGAAAGTGCTCGTCGAAGGTTTGCAACGCGCCAAGACGCTCTCGATCGAAGAGCAGGAAACGCAATTCTCGTGCGACGTGATGCCGCTCGAGCCCGATCACGCCGACAGCGCTGAAACCGAAGCGCTGCGCCGCGCGATCGTTTCCCAGTTCGATCAGTACGTGAAGCTCAACAAGAAGATTCCGCCGGAGATCCTGACGTCGCTGTCGGGTATCGACGAAGCGGGTCGTCTTGCCGACACCATCGCCGCGCATTTGCCGCTCAAGCTCGATCAAAAGCAGCACATCCTCGAGATGTTCCCTGTGATCGAGCGTCTGGAGCATTTGCTCGCGCAGCTCGAAGCCGAAATCGACATCCTTCAGGTCGAGAAGCGCATTCGTGGGCGCGTGAAGCGCCAGATGGAGAAGAGCCAGCGCGAGTACTACCTGAACGAACAGGTCAAGGCAATCCAGAAGGAACTGGGCGAAGGCGAAGAGGGCGCGGATCTCGAAGAACTCGAGAAACGCATCACCGCCGCGCGCATGCCGAAGGAAGCCAAGAAAAAGGCCGATGCCGAGCTCAAGAAGCTCAAGCTCATGTCGCCGATGTCTGCGGAAGCGACCGTCGTGCGCAACTACATCGACACGCTGATCGGTTTGCCGTGGCGCAAGAAGAGCAAGGTCAACAATGACCTCACGAACGCCGAGCGTGTGCTGGACGAAGACCACTTCGGTCTCGAGAAGGTGAAGGAACGCATTCTCGAGTACCTCGCGGTTCAGCAACGCGTCGAGAAGGTGAAGGCGCCGATCCTGTGCCTCGTCGGGCCTCCGGGCGTCGGCAAGACCTCGCTTGGGCAATCCATCGCCCGCGCGACGAACCGCAAGTTCGTGCGCATGGCGCTCGGCGGCGTGCATGACGAGTCCGAGATTCGCGGTCACCGTCGCACGTATATCGGTTCGATGCCCGGCAAGATCCTGCAAAGCCTGACGAAGGTCGGCGTGCGCAATCCGCTCTTCCTGCTCGACGAAGTCGACAAGATGGGCATGGATTTCCGCGGCGATCCGGCTTCCGCGCTGCTCGAAGTGCTCGACCCGGAACAGAACCACACGTTCGCTGACCACTACATCGAAGTGGACTTCGACCTGTCGGACGTGATGTTCGTGGCGACGTCGAACTCGCTGAACATTCCGCCGCCGCTGCTCGACCGGATGGAAGTCATCCGCCTGTCGGGTTACACGGAAGACGAGAAGGTCAGCATCGCGACGCGTTACCTGTTGCCGAAGCAGAAGCGCAACAACGGCTTGAAGGACGGCGAGATCGATGTCACCGAGCAAGCCATCCGCGACATCATTCGTTACTACACGCGTGAAGCGGGTGTGCGTTCGCTCGAGCGCGAAGTGTCGAAGATCTGCCGCAAGGTCGTGAAGATGTTGCTGCTGAAGAAGGCCGAAGGCGCCGTGAAGGTCGATGGCTCCAACCTCGACACCTTCCTCGGCGTGCGCAAGTACGACTTCGGTCTGGCCGCGAAGGACAACCAGATCGGTCAGGTCACGGGTCTTGCGTGGACGGAAGTCGGCGGCGATCTGCTGACGATCGAAGCGGCGGTGATGCCCGGCAAGGGCGGTGTGATCCGCACGGGTTCGCTCGGCGACGTGATGAAGGAATCCGTCGAAGCGGCGCGCTCGGTGGTGCGTTCGCGTTCGCGTCGTCTCGGTATCACGGATGAGTCCTTCGAGAAGAAGGACATTCACATCCACGTGCCGGAAGGCGCGACGCCGAAGGACGGTCCGTCCGCCGGTATCGCGATGACCACGGCGCTGGTGTCGGTGCTGACGGGCATTCCGGTTCGCGCGGATGTTGCGATGACGGGCGAAATCACGCTGCGCGGCGAAGTGCTGCCGATCGGCGGATTGAAGGAGAAGCTGCTGGCGGCGCATCGCGGTGGCATCAAGCTCGTGCTGATCCCCGAGGAGAACACCAAGGATCTGGCCGAGATTCCCGACAACGTGAAGAACGCCATCGAGATCGTGCCGGTTCGCTGGATCGATCGCGTGCTGGAACTGGCACTCGAACGCGCGCCGGAGTCGTTGCCCGAGGAAGAAGCGAAGGCAACGCCGGTCACGACGGCCGAGCAAAAGGACGCGCCTGCATCGGGCGAGTTTGTGAAGCACTGAGCGCTTCTCGCGACACGGTTTCATCGCCGTGTTGCGTGATCGAAGCTAAAACCCGCAGGCGTTTGCCTGCGGGTTTTTCTTTTTGGTGCGCCCAGCATGGGCGCACTCCTGTGGGTGTAAGTCCCGCCGTAAGCTGGTCACAGCGAACGAAGCGAAACGCAACTGCATGAGGGCGACCGAGTGTGGGGAGGAAGCGTGGAGCATAAATCGCGAGCCGATGAACAAGAACCGCATAGAAGGCGCTGCCGAGCAGGGCGAGCGGGCCAAGAACCGCAAAGCTCTCGTGACCAAGGCGAAGCGGCGTAGATGCGGCGGTTGTGCGATGAAGGAGTGCGTTCTTACCTGGGGAGATCTCGCCTCATGCCTGAAAGGGCGACGGTGTCGAGCCGGAGCGAGAAGTCAGCAGCGGCCATAGTAGTCTCAGGACAGGCTGATGAAGCCAAAGCTAGCGACGAAGGGCCAAACGGGAAGGAGTGTCCAGCGTCATGTCGATGCGACAGGTATTGCGTCAGATGCCCGCGCAAGCGGGGCGAACGGGAGCCACGCGCGGTGAAGCTGCGCCTATGCCCGTGAGCGACGAAGCCTGCTGCCCGCGCCATGAAACCGGGGACGCAGGGTCATCGCTGCTGGAAGCGGCGCTGACGAGAGAGAACCTGAAGCGGGCGTTCAAACGGGTACGGGCCAACAAGGGCGCCGCTGGCGTGGACGGTCTGGACATTGACCAGACGTCGCGTCATCTGGTGAGCGCGTGGCCTGCGATCCGCGAACGATTGCTCAAGGGGACGTACCGGCCCAGTCCGGTACGACGGGTGACGATACCGAAACCGGACGGAGGCGAGCGCGAGCTCGGCATCCCGACGGTGACGGACCGGCTGATCCAGCAGGCGCTGCTGCAAGTGCTGCAACCGATTCTGGATCCCACCTTCAGCGAGCACAGCTACGGCTTTCGTCCTGGACGGCGTGCGCACGACGCGGTGTTAGCCGCGCAATCGTACGTGCAGTCGGGTCGGCGAGTCGTGGTGGATGTCGATCTGGAGAAGTTCTTCGACCGGGTCAACCACGACATTCTGATCGACCGCGTGCAGAAACGAATCGATGATGCGGGCGTGATCCGGCTGATCCGTGCGTATCTGAACAGCGGCATCATGGATGACGGGATGTTCCAGCAGCGGGATCAGGGCACGCCGCAGGGCGGGCCGCTATCGCCGTTGCTGGCCAACGTGCTGCTTGACGAGGTGGATAAGGAACTGGAGCGGCGGGGTCATTGCTTTGCACGTTACGCCGACGATGCGAACGTCTATGTTCGCAGTCGTCGCGCAGGCGAGCGGGTGATGACGCTGTTGCGACGCCTGTATGGTCGACTGCGCCTGAAGGTCAACGAGACCAAAAGCGCGGTGGCGAGTGTATTTGGTCGCAAGTTTCTGGGCTACAGCCTGTGGGTAGCGTCCGGCGGGGTCGTGAAACGCAAGGTGGCGCTCAAAGCGCTGCTGACGTTCAGGCACCGCATTCGTGAACTGACCCGTCGTAATGGCGGGCGCAGCATGAAGGACGTGCTGGAAAGGCTGCGGGCTTATGTGCTGGGGTGGCAGGCTTACTTCCGGCTGGCGCAGACACCGAAGGTCTGGCGTTTATTGGACGAGTGGCTGCGCCATCGGTTGCGCGCCATCCAGCTCAAGCACTGGCGCCGTGGCTCAACCATCTACCGGGAACTGCGCGCGCTGGCTGCACCGGCCGATGTGGCGCGACAGGTGGCGGCTAACAGTCGTCGCTGGTGGCGCAACAGCGACCGGCTGCTCAAGCGGGTGATGACCATCTCCTATTTCGACCGGCTTGGCGTCCCCCGGCTCTCCTGACCTCAACTTCCCGAACCGCCCGGTGCGGACCCGCATGCCGGGTGGTGTGGCAGGGGTACGGCCTCATGGCCGTCCCCTATGCCGATCGAAACGCTTTTCCGAAGAGGTCTTCTAAAACGCTTCAAACCCTCGCCGAATAAGGCTCAACCCCCGTTGACACGCTTCTTTCGGCTAAGTTAAATGAGCGCCGCATCCATCATATCGAGATGCCATTCGCATCGATGCTGGACCAGATCGATTACAACGTGCCAATACTGATTCGGGGATCACCATGAACAAGACGGAATTGATCGACCATATCGCGCAGCAAGCCGATATCTCCAAGGCCGCAGCCGGCCGCGCGCTCGAAGCGGTGATCGGCGGCGTGAGCGCGACGCTGAAGAAGGGCGGCACCGTGACGCTCGTCGGCTTCGGGACGTTCGCCGTGGGCAAGCGCACCGCGCGCACGGGCCGCAATCCGCGCACGGGCGATGCGATCAAGATCGAAGCCGCGAAGGTCCCGAAATTTCGCCCTGGCAAAGCGCTGAAGGATGCGCTAAACTAGCGGACTCGCTGGATACGGCGCTTCTCAAACGAAGCGCATGAATTCAGCGCAGCGCAAACCGAATGAATTTGCGGACCGGGTGCTTAGCTCAGTTGGTAGAGCGGCGCCCTTACAAGGCGTAGGTCGGGAGTTCGAGCCTCTCAGCACCCACCAGGTCTCAGTTCATTGCGCGCTACCCAGGAGCGGTAGTTCAGTTGGTTAGAATACCGGCCTGTCACGCCGGGGGTCGCGGGTTCGAGTCCCGTCCGCTCCGCCAGAATCGAACATGAAAGTCCCGCAAGCTGCATCGCTTGCGGGACTTTTTTGTTTTTTGCGCGTGATTCCGCGTCGTTAAGAATGCTAACGATTGCGCGAAGAAGCATGCGTCTGTGTGCCGCTGATTCGCTGCACGCAAGGTATTTCCGGAGCGTGAGACCTTTCACTACGGAAAGTCGGCGCGACTATTTCGCTCTTGGGAACGCAAATCCCACCTGCCTTTCGCCTTTTCCCCGTCCACTGTTGTAATATCGAGCGTTTTGTTATAACCACGCAGCGCTACGCATGCTCGACTTTTTCCGTAATCACCAGCGCCTGATGATGGCTCTGCTGATCCTGATCATCGTGCCCGGTCTGGGCATGGTCGGGATCCAGGGCTTCAGCAACTATTTCGACGAAAGCTCCTACGTCGCCAGCGTGAATGGCCACAAGATCACGCGCGCGGAGTTCGACAGCGCCTTCCGTCAGCAAGTGGACCGCGCCCGCTCGATGCTCGGCGCGCAGTTCGACGCCAAGATGTTCGATACGCCCGAGGCACGCGCCGCGATGGTCGACAGCCTCGTGCAGCAACGGGCGATGGCCGACGAAACGCAGCGCCTGCATCTGACCGCGTCGGATGACGCCGTGCGCCGCGCGCTGCTTTCCGATCCGGTGATCTCGTCGCTGAAGAAACCCGATGGCAGCATCGACCTCGATCGCTACAAGCAACTGCTCGCGATGCAGGGCATGACGCCCGCGCAGTACGACGAGCGCATGCGCTACACGATCGCGACCGAGCAGATTCCGGGCAGCATCCAGACGACATCGTTCACATCGAAAGCGCTTGCGCAGAGTCTGACGGAGCTCGCCGAGCAGAAGCGCTCGGTGCAGGGTCTGTCGCTGCGCGCGGCCGACTACACCGCGAAGATCCAGCCCACCGACGCGCAGCTCAACGCTTACTACGACGCGCATCGCAACGACTTCGCGACGCCCGAGACGGCCACGATCCAGTATCTGCTGCTGTCGCCATCGACGGTTGCGGCGGCATCGAAGCCAAGCGACGCCGAGCTCAAGAAGTATTACGACGACAACATCCAGCGCTATCGCACGGAAGCGGAAGTGCGCGCGAGCCACATTCTCGTGAACGCGCCGAAGGACGCGAGCGCGGCGGACAAAGCGAAGGCGAAGCAGAAAGCCGAAGAACTGCTCGCGCAAGTCAAGGCGCATCCCGACCAGTTCGCGCAGATCGCGCAGAAGAACTCGGACGATCCCGGTTCGGCGAGCAAGGGCGGCGATCTCGGCTACTTCGCGCGCGGCCAGATTGCGGGCGGCAAGGCTTTCGACGACGCCGCGTTCGGCCTGAAGAAGGGCGAGGTGAGCAATATCGTCGAGTCGGACTTCGGATATCACATCATCCAGGCAACCGATGTGAAGCCGTCCATCACGAAGCCTTTCGACGAAGTGAAAGATTCGCTCGCCAAGGACTATGCCGCCCAGCAAGGCACGAAGGGCTTCGCCGAAAACGCGCAAGGCTTCACCGATCTCGTCTACGAGAAGGCGAAGACGCTGCAACCCGCCGCGGACAAGTACAAGCTGACGATCCAGACCGCGACGGTCGGCCCGAAGCCGAATCCGCAGTTGCCGCAGGACAATCCGCTCAACAATCCGAAGTTCCTCGCGGCCGTCTTCGCGCCGGACGCGGTGAAGGACCGCAACAACACGCAGGCCATCGACGTCGGCAACAACACGCTGATCGCCGCGCGCGTGACCGACTACAAGGCTTCGTCGGTTCCGGCGTTCGACGCCGTGAAAGACGACGTGCGCAAGAAGGTGATCGCGGAAATGGCCGCTGCGACGGCGAAGAAGGAAGGCGAAGCGAAGCTTGCGAATCTGCAGAAGTCGAAGTCGGCCGATGGCTTCACGTCGCCCGTCACGGTTTCGCGTAACGACGCGCAAGGCTTGCCGCCCGCTGCGCTGAGCGCGATCTTCAAGGTGGATGCATCGAAGCTGCCGGCTTATGTCGGTGTGGATCTCGGCGCGGACGGTTATGCGATCTATCGCGTGAACGGCATCGAGAAGGCCACGCCGGTTGCCGCCGATCGTCTCGCAGGTGCGCAGCAGCAGGTCGCGCAGGTCTATGCGCAAGCCGACATGGAGGCTTATATCAACGCATTGAAGGCGCGCTCGAAGGTCAAGCTCAGCCAGGCGCCGCCGCCGTCGTCGTCGAACTGATCGACGCTGACGTCGTTAAAAAAGCCCCGCTTCCGAAAGGATGCGGGGCTTTTGCTTGGGCTACGCCGCCGTAAGGCAGGCAGGCGTCAGAAAGTCGCTTACAGGCAAGCCTGGATATCGCCGGTGGCCTGGCTGCCGGCAGCGCCCGAGGCGCGGAAACCGACCCACGTGCCCGAACCCGACCATGCCGGACGGACGACAGCCGCAGCGCCGCTCGGCGGTTGCTGGCCGGGAACGTACACGTCGACGGCCTGATCGTTCGCCAGCGTGTCCTGCGACACGACTTGCTGCTGCGACGCGTCGGCCCACTTCTGGGCGACGCATTGCGCGACGACCTTCGGCGCCTTCTGGCTCGTGCCGACCTGCTGCACGCCGGCAGGCGGCTGAGCGGCGCAGGCCGAGATCGCAACGGTCAGGGCGAGGAGAGGGATAAATTTCACGTGACCTCCTTGTAGAGTCGCTCACGAAACGAGCGGGGTTATAAGAGTTACGCGAAAGTCTCAGAGATCTGAATCTTGGCCGTGCTCCGCGTTGGATTGCTAAAGCTGTCGCGCGTCCGGCGTCTTCGTTAGTGCGACGCACTGGCGCCCAGCAAGGGTTTCAAGGTTGGCCAGACGTTATCCAATAGCAAAGGCTGGGCCTGCACCGTTGGATGAATCTGGTCGGCCTGGAACATGGCGGGCTTGTCAGCGATGCCCGCGAGCAGAAACGGCACGAGCGGCACGTTCTTGTCCTTCGCGATACGCTCATAGACCGCGTGGAACTTTTGCGTGTAGTCGGGGCCGTAGTTGGGCGGAACGTACATGCCGATGAGTAAAACCTTCGCGTGCGCGGCCTGCGATGCATCGACGATGCCGCGCAGATTCGTCTCCGTCGTCGCGAGCGGAACGCCACGCAGCGCGTCGTTCGCGCCGAGCTCGACGATCACGACCGCAGGCTTGATGCGCGAAAGCACCGCGGTCAGGCGCGCGCGCCCGCCGCTCGTGGTGTCGCCGCTGATGCTCGAATTGGCGACGCTATAATCGAAACGCTCCTTCGCCAGCTTGTCGCGCAGCAGATTGACCCAGCCGGTGTCGCGCGGCAGACCGTATTCGGCCGACAGACTATCGCCCAGCACGACGATCGCGGGCTTCGGTTGCGATGCCGCCTGCGCATCCGCGGCGTGCGCGGTCGCACAACATGCCGTCATCATCGCGAACGCGGTAACGAGGCCGCGCAAGTTTATTTTCAAGGTGTCCATGCAAAACAATATCGAGCCGGTCATCGAAGTACGGGGATTAAGCAAGCGAGTGAAGGACGCAACGGGCGAGCTCACGATTCTCGATCACATCGATCTGTCGATCGCGAAGGGCAGCAGCGTCGCGATCGTCGGCGCATCGGGCTCGGGCAAGTCGACATTGCTCGGCCTGCTCGCGGGTTTGGACAGCGCGAGCGAGGGCTCGGTTCGTCTGCTCGGCAAGGAGTTGTCCACCTTGAACGAAGACGAGCGCGCCGCGCTCAGAAGCGGCGCCGTCGGTTTCGTGTTCCAGTCGTTCCAGTTGATGCCGCATCTGACCGCGCTCGAGAACGTGATGCTGCCGCTCGAGTTGCGCGCCCAGACGCCGCACAGCGAGATCGCCGCGCGCGCGCGTTCGCTGCTCGATCAGGTCGGACTGGCGCAGCGCACAGGACATTATCCCAAGGTGCTGTCCGGCGGAGAGCAGCAGCGCGTCGCGCTCGCGCGCGCGTTCGTCACGCATCCCGCCGTGCTCTTCGCCGACGAACCCACCGGCAGCCTCGATGCCGCCACGGGCTACGCGATCATCGATCTGATGTTCGAGATGAATCGCCGCAACGGCGCGACGCTCGTGCTCGTCACGCATGATCAGGAACTCGCCGAACGTTGCGATGCCACGGTGACGATCGAAGCGGGGCGCCTCGTCAACGGTCTCGGCGTGTAAAAAGGCCCGCAACGCCGAAGCGTCGCGGGCCATCGACGACAAAGCCGGGCGTCAGCGCTTCAACGCACTGCGCGCACGCGCGATCAACGCCGAGGTCGACGAATCATGCTTGGCCGCATCGACACTCGCGGCGGTGATATCGGCCTCGACGACCTTGCCGAGAATCTTGCCGAGTTCCACGCCCCACTGATCGAACGAGTTGACGTCCCACACCGTGCCTTGCACGAGCACCTTGTGTTCGTACAGCGCGATGAGCGCGCCGAGCGACTGCGGCGTGAGCGCATCGAGCATGATGGTCGTGGTCGGGCGATTGCCGGGGAAGCTCAGATGCGTCGCGAGTTCTTCCTTGCCCGGACCGGCCACCTTCTTCGCTTCTTCCAGCGTGCGGCCGAGCATCAGCGCTTCGCTCTGCGCAAAGCAGTTGGCGAGCAGCTTCGCGTGATGATCGACGAGCGGATGCTCCGGCGTCATCACGGCGATGAAGTCGATCGGGATCAGCGTCGGGCCCTGATGCAGCATCTGGAAGAACGCGTGCTGGCCGTTCGTGCCCGGCTCGCCCCAGATTACGGCGGCGGTCGGATAGTCGACCATCTTGCCGTCGAGCCGCGCGGACTTGCCGTTGCTTTCCATCTCCAGTTGCTGGAGATAGGACGGCAGATAGTGCAGCGCCTGCGAATACGGCGCGATCAGATCGCTCTGCGAGCCGAAGAAGTTGCGATACCAGATGCCGATCATGCCCATCAGCACGGGCAGGTTCTTGTCGAGCGGCGCGGTGCGGAAGTGCTCGTCCATCGCGGCCGCGCCTTGCAGGAGCGCGTCGAAATTCTGCGGACCGACGGAGAGCATGATCGAAAGACCCACCGCCGACCAAAGCGAGTAACGGCCGCCGACCCAGTCCCACATCTCGAACACGTTTTCTTTCGCGATGCCGAACTTGACCACTTCGGCCGGATTTGCCGAGACGCCGACGAAATGCTTCGACAACTGATCTTCGGGACAGCCGGATTTCAGGAACCAGTCGCGCATCGAATGCGCGTTGGTCATCGTTTCGAGCGTCGTGAAAGTCTTGGAGACGACGATCGCGAGCGTCTCTTCGGCGTCGACTTGCTGGAGCACGCTCCAGAGATCGGCGCCGTCGACGTTCGATACGAAGTGCGTGTCGAGATCCTTCGACGCGAGATGATGCAGCGCGTGCACGACCATCTTCGGCCCGAGGTCCGAGCCGCCGATCCCGATGTTCACCACGTGACGGATGCGCTTGCCGCTATAGCCTTTCCAGGAACCGTCGCGCACGCGGTCGGAGAAGGCGGCCATCTTGGCCTTTTCCTTCTGCACCTGCTCGTAGAAGGGCGCATCGGACGACTGGGCGCGCAGCGCGGTATGCAGCACCGCGCGATGCTCGGTGATGTTGACGATATCGCCACGGAACATCGCGTCGCGGCGTTCGGTGACCTTGGCTTGCTGTGCGACCTCGACGAGCAGCTTGAGCGTTTCGTCCTTGACGCGGTTCTTGGAGAAGTCGATTGCGAGGCCGCCGCCTTCGAAGGTCAGGCGCTCGGCGCGCGTCGGCGCGGTGTCGTGCTCGGGCGCGAACCAGTCGCGCAGACGCTCGCCGGAGATGGCATCGTAATGCGACTGGAGCGCCGACCAGGCAGGAAGCGAATTGAGCATCGAGTTTTGGGTCATGAGCGGTCCGTTAGTCTGAGAGTGACAGAGGAATACGTTCGTGCGATTGCGGCTCGGCTTGCCTGTGCGTGTCGTGTCTGGTGAACGCGACTGAAACACGAGTGAGCGGCCGCGGTTGCCCGAATCAAAAAAGAGTATAGCGACGATGCATGACCGGATGCTTGCAAAGCGTCACGCGGGCCTTGCAGGCGAGCGCCCGAAAACCGTCAGCTTCGCGCGTGCCCCGCGTAAAAGCGGCGGTTGATGAGACCGCGCACGACGGGGGCGAGTTCGCCCGCGGTCAGTCCGGCCGGGCCGATGCCGTCGTCGGTGAGTGTCTGCGCGGCGAGCCCATGCACATAGACGCCCGCGAGCGCGGCTTCGTAAGCCGGCAGCTTCTGCGCGAGCAATGCTCCGATTAATCCGCCGAGCACGTCGCCGGTGCCGCCGGTCGCGAGGCCGGCGTTGCCGGTCGGGTTCACCGAGACGCGGCCATCGGGCGACGCGATCACCGTGCCCGAGCCCTTGAGCACCGCGATTGCCGCATAGCGCGCGGCGAGCTGGCGCGCGGCGGCGATGCGGTCGGCCTGAACGGTTTTCGCGTCGCTTTGCAGGAGGCGCGCCGCTTCGAGCGGATGCGGCGTCAGAATGCACGGATCGCCCTGAGCGCCGCGCGCCGCGACGGCGGACGCGAGCGCCTCGTCTTTCGCGACGAGATTGAGCGCGTCGGCGTCGAGGAGTTTCGGGACGTCGAGCTTCAGCACGTCCGCGAGCACGTTTTTCGCGCGCTCGCTCGTGCCCATGCCGCAACCGATCGACAGCGCGTCCATCCTGTCGAGCGCGAAGCCGTCGGCGCGATGCAGCATCAGTTCGGGATGAGGCGGATCGTAGGGCGGAAAGCCGTCGCCGAGAAACGCGACGTGCACTTTTCCCGCGCCGCCGTAGAGCGCCATGCGCGCGGCGAGAATCGGCGCGCCGCACATGCCGGTATCGCCGCCGATCACCGCAAGCGAGCCGAACGTGCCCTTGTTGGTCGCGTTGTCGCGCGGCGGCATGCACGCGCCGAACAGCGCGGGCGCGTTGAGCACGATCGAGGGCGTGGCGCTCGATTCGATCTCCAGCGTCGAAACGAAGAGCCGTCCCGTCAGATCGCGGCCCTGCGACGTGAAATGACCCGGCTTCGCGCCGATGAACGTGATGGTGTCGGTCGCGCGCACGGCTTCGCCGCCGTTCACGGGCGCGCCGGTGTCGCTGTTCAGGCCGCTCGGGACGTCGAGCGCGAGCACGCGGCCGGAAGCAGCGCAACGGCGCGTCATGCGCGCGGCGATATCGGCGAACACGCCTTCGAGCGCGCGCGTGAGACCGATGCCGAACATGCCGTCGACGAGCCAGCCGAAGCCGTCGAACGATGCGGGCGGCTGGCCGTCGATCGGCACGCCCGCCGCGCGCGCCGATTCGACCGCCCAGCGCGCGTCGTCGGGCTTGACTTCGACCGGCATGCATACGCGCACGGCAATCCCCGCGCGATGCAGCCGCTCGGCCATCACGAGCGCGTCGCCGCCGTTATTGCCGGGACCGGCCACGAGCCATACCGGCCGTGCGCGCGAATCGGGATCGTGCTCGAACAAGTCGATGAGGCATTGCGCGGCGGCCGCACCCGCGCGCGCCATCAGCGTGTGGGGCGGCAGCGCCGCGGCTGCGCGCGCTTCGAGCGTGCGTAGCTCGGTGAGCGTCAGCAGCGCGAGCGGACCGTCTTTGGGGCAGAAGTAGGGCGAGCGGGCAGCGGTCATGGCGGCGGCGGGAAGGGCGATCGGAAACCCGGCGTTTTCGCAGCAATCGTGCCCGTCGCGGCGCGCGCCGCGAGGTCGCTAGAAGCGTTCGATGCTCAGCGCGGCGAGCGTGCTGGCGGGCAAATCGGGCGTGACGCCGGAGACGAGGTCCGCGATCACTTTAGCAGACCCGCACGCGAGGCCCCAGCCCGCCGGGCCGTGCGCCGCGCTCACGAAAAGCCGCGGATGGCGGGCCGCGCCGACGATCGGCAACCCGTCGGCGGTGATCAGCCGCAGACCGTCCCACGCGCGCGCGGCGGAGACTCGCGCGGCGCCCGGAATCCAGTCGTGCGTGCCCTGGCCGAGCAAATCGAGCGCGCGCCGGGACAGCGTGGCGTCGAGCGGCTTGTCGGCCTTCGACGCGCTCTGAAACACGCCCGCGCCGCCCACGCGCAGCCGCTGGTTCACGCGCGTCATCGTGATGCGCTTGACCGTATCGACGACCGTGAGATGCGGCACGCGCTCCTCGTACGCGACGGGCGCGGTCAGCGTGTGCACACGCAGCGGAAAGAGCGAGGACGCCGATTTCACGCCGCCGACGAGCCCCGTCGTGCCGGTGCCCGCCGCGACGACGATCGCATCCGCGGTGATCAACTCGACGTCGGCGCTGCGCTTCCTGGCTTCGTTCGGATCGCCGAGTTCGACCGCGGCGCGCGCGCCGTCCAGCCGCACCGACGCGACGCTCCGATGCATGCGGAACTGCACGCCGTCGTCTTCGAGTACTTGCTTCAGTTGCTTCGTGAAGAGCGGGCAGTTCGCGGTGCGTTCCTCGGGCAGCAGCACGCCGCCCGCGAATTCGGGATAGTCCGGCACGGAAGGCTCGACGGCGACGCATTCCTCGGGCGTCAGGAGCCGGTACGGCACGCCGCAGCCCTTGAGCAGATCGATGGCCGGCTGCGCGTCTTCGAGTTCGCGCGGCTGCCGGAATACGTGCAGCATGCCGCGGCGTTGCTCGAAATCGAGTTCCAGACGGCTTTCGATGTCCGCCAGCACGCGTCGCGACAACTCGACGAGCGGCTGCAGATGCGCGTATTGCGCCGCGAACGCGTCGGGATCGCGCAGCGTCGCGAGTTGCTTGATGAAATCGCGGGCGGCCGAATCGAAGCCGGTCTTGACCACCATGCCGCTTTGCTTCGAGCGGCTCGACGCCATGAAGGTCGGGCCGAACCAGACATCGAGCGGCGAGGGCAGAAGCGGGCCGCCCTGGCCGTAGGTCGCGCCTTGCGCGACGGTCGCGTGGCGCTCGATCACGCAGACGCGATGCCCGGCCGCATGCAACTGATAAGCGGTGGCGATGCCGGCGATTCCTCCGCCGATGACGATGACATCCATGACTTTTTTTGTGCCCGAAGGCGCGAGATTGCAGTGCTGCGCGGCGTGACGCGCGGGCGGAAGCGCCCGAAGCCGCGCGCTTTGACGGTAAAACGACGGACCCGGCTGCGCGACTCAACGCCGGACCCGAAGAAAGCGCGCCATGATAGCGCCAAAATCGTTTGCGAGGGACGGCAGGCCGCGTGGTCGTGGGCCGCGCGGCGCGCTCCGTCGAGCGCGGCCGGGCAAGCCCCAGTGATTTCGAGATGAGCATTCGATGCATTCGGTATCGCCGGGCCGCCGCCGTGCGCCGTTCGCCCGGACCGCCCCGGCCGATTTCGAGACGCTTCCGGGTTATAATCGCGGTCTTCCTTTCGCCTCACGCCGTTTTGCGCGCTCGAGTCCGAATTTGCGAATTTTCTGGATTCGCAAAAATGCGAGCGTCGCGCGAGCGGCACACAGACGTCATCGACGCACCGTCACAATGGCCCACTTCTCGTGTTTCCCCGGCGCTTCGGCCCTCTCCGATTTTCGTCAGACCCGCCTTCTCGAAACGCTCGCCCGCATCGACGCGAATATCGTCGGCGTGCGCGGCCAGTATCTGCATTTCGTCAACGCGTCCGAGCCGCTCACCGACGATGACACCAGCCGCATCGACGCGCTGATGCATTACGGCGCGCCGTTCGACGCATCGAAGGAACGCGGCCACGTCGAAACTTTCATGGTCGTGCCGCGCTTCGGCACGGTTTCGCCGTGGGCGAGCAAGGCGACCGACATCGCGCATCACTGCGGGCTCGAGAAGGTGCGGCGCATCGAGCGCGGCGTCGAGTACTCGGTCATCATGAAAAGCGGCTTTCTCGGCGGCAAGAAGGCGCTGTCGGACGAAGCGCGCGCGGCCGTCGCGGATGCGTTGCACGACCGCATGACGGAAAGCGTCGCGGCATCGCGCGATCAGGCGCTGCATCTCTTCGATGAACTGCCCGCCAAGCCCTTGCAGACGGTCGATATCATCGGCGCGGGCCGCAAGGCGCTGGAAGCCGCGAATATCGAACTCGGCCTCGCGCTCGCGGACGACGAGATCGACTATCTGGTGAGCGCGTTCGAAGATCTGAAGCGCAATCCCACCGACGTCGAACTGATGATGTTCGCGCAGGCCAACAGCGAGCACTGCCGCCACAAGATCTTCAACGGCGAATGGACCATCGACGGCGAGAAGCAGGACATGTCGCTGTTCCAGATGATCCGCAACACTGAAAAGCTGAATCACGAAGGCACGATCGTCGCGTATTCGGACAACTCGGCGATCATGCAGGGCGGCATCGCGGAACGCTGGTTCCCGCGCGGCCGCGACGAGCAGTATCAGCGTCATGTGGAAATGACCCACACGCTGATGAAGGTCGAGACGCACAATCACCCGACCGCGATTTCCCCGTTCGCGGGCGCGGCGACGGGCTCCGGCGGCGAAATCCGGGACGAAGGCGCGACGGGCCGCGGCGCGCGGCCGAAGGCCGGTCTCGCGGGCTTCACGGTGTCGAATCTCGATTTCCCCGACGCGCGCGAAAAATGGGAAAACGATCGCGATGCCGCGGTGCCGCTCGCATCGCGCAATCCGGCCGACCAGCACGCGCCGTACGGCCGGCCCGACCGCATCGCGTCGCCGTTGCAGATCATGATCGACGGGCCGATCGGCGCCGCCGCCTTCAACAACGAGTTCGGCCGCCCGAACCTCGGCGGCTACTTCCGCACCTACGAGCAGAACGTCGCGGGCCGCGTGCGCGGCTATCACAAGCCGATCATGATCGCGGGCGGCATCGGCAATATTTCGGATCAGCACACGCACAAGAACGATCTGCCGGCCGGCACGCTGCTGATCCAGATCGGCGGGCCGGGCATGCGCATCGGCATGGGCGGCGGCGCGGCGTCGTCGATGGCGACCGGCGCGAACACCGCCGAGCTCGACTTCGACTCGGTCCAGCGCGGCAATCCGGAAATCCAGCGCCGCGCGCAGGAAGTCATCAACACCTGCTGGCAGATGGGCGACGGCAATCCGATCCTGTCGATTCACGACGTCGGCGCGGGCGGCATTTCGAATGCATTCCCGGAGCTCGTCGATGGCGCGGGCAAGGGCGCGCGTTTCGATCTGCGCAAGGTGCAGCTCGAAGAAAGCGGTCTTTCGCCGCGCGAAATCTGGTCGAACGAGGCGCAGGAACGTTACGTCCTCGCGATCTCGCCCGCCGATCTGCCCGCGTTCCAGGCCATCTGCGAGCGCGAACGCTGCCCGGTGGCAGTCGTCGGCGTGGCGACGGAAGAGCGCCAGTTGAAGCTGATCGACGACGCGAACGAAGGCCAGGAACCCGTCGATATGCCTATGGACGTGCTGCTCGGCAAGCCGCCCAAGATGCATCGCGACGTGAAGCGCGAGAGCACGCAGTTCACGCCGGTCGATGTGACCGGCCTGCCGCTGTCGGCGGTCGCGGTCGATGTGCTGAAGCATCCGACGGTCGCGAGCAAGTCGTTCCTCATCACCATCGGCGATCGCTCGGTGGGCGGCACGACCGCGCGCGACCAGTTCGTCGGTCCGTGGCAGGTGCCCGTCGCCGATTGCGCGGTCACGACGATGGACTACGCGGGCTTCCGCGGCGAAGCAATGACGATGGCCGAGCGCACGCCGCTCGCCGTCATCGACGCGCCCGCATCGGGACGCATGGCGGTGGGCGAAGCGGTGACGAACATCGCGTCGGCGCCGATCGAATCGCTGAACAAGCTGAAGTTGTCGGCGAACTGGATGGCCGCGTGCGGCAGCGCCGGTGAAGACGCCGCGCTCTACGAGACGGTGAAGGCGATCGGCATGGAGCTGTGCCCGGCGCTCGGCATCAGCATTCCGGTCGGCAAGGATTCGCTGTCGATGCGCACCAAGTGGCAGGACGCACGCGGCGGCGCGCGCGAAGTGGTGTCGCCGGTGTCGCTGATCATCTCGGCGTTCGCGCCCGTGGAAGACGTGCGCCGTCATCTGACGCCGCAGCTCGTCAACGACGCCGGCACGGTGCTGATCGCGATCGATCTGGGCCGCGGCCGCAACCGCATGGGCGGCAGCATCCTCGCGCAGGTGACGCAGCAAGTGGGCGATGCCGTACCCGACGTCGACGATCCCGAAGACCTCAAGCGCTTCTTCGCCGCGATCCAGGCGCTCAACGCCGACGGCAAGCTGCTCGCCTACCACGACCGCTCCGATGGCGGCCTGTGGGCAACGGTCTGCGAAATGGCGTTCGCGGGTCACGTGGGCGTGTCGCTGAACGTCGACATGCTGACGCTCGACGCCGAACACGAATCCGACTACGGCGACGCGAAGGACTGGGCAAAGCAGACGAGCGGCCGCCGCGACGATCGCACGATCCGCGCGCTGTTCTCGGAAGAACTCGGCGCGGTGGTGCAGGTGCGCGCATCGGACCGCGACGCGGTGCTCGGCGCGCTGCGCGAGCATGGCCTGTCGGCGTGCTCGCATGTGATCGGCAAGCCGAACGAAAACGGCGCGATCGAGATCTATCGCGACGCGAAGAAGATTTTCGATGCGCCGCGCGCCGAGCTGCATCGCGCGTGGAGCGAGGTGAGCTGGCGTATCGCGCGTCTGCGCGACAACCCGGCCTGCGCGGATGCCGAATACGACGCGCTGCTCGATGCCGCCGACCCCGGCATTTCGCCCGTGCTGAGCTTCGATCCGGCCGAAGACGTCGCCGCTCCGTTCATCGCGACGGGAAAACGTCCGCGTGTCGCGATTCTGCGCGAGCAGGGCGTGAACTCGCATCTCGAAACGGCCTACGCGTTCGATCGCGCCGGCTTCGATGCGCACGACGTCCACATGAGCGACCTGCTCGAAGGCCGAGCGACGCTCGCCGATTTCGCGGGCGCGGTTGCGTGCGGCGGCTTCTCGTACGGCGACGTGCTGGGCGCGGGCGAGGGCTGGGCAAAGACGATCCGCTTCAATCAGCGTCTCGCCGACATGTTCGCCGCGTTCTTCGGCCGCGCCGACACCTTCGCGCTCGGCATCTGCAACGGCTGCCAGATGATGTCGAGTCTCGCGTCGATCATTCCCGGCGCGGAAAACTGGCCGAAGTTCACGCGCAACAAGTCGGAGCAGTTCGAGGCGCGCTTCTCGCTCGTCGAGGTGCAGAGCTCGCCGTCGATCTTCTTCGCCGGCATGGAAGGCTCGCGCATTCCGGTGGCGGTCGCGCACGGCGAAGGTTTCGCCGACTTCTCGCAGCAGGGCGATCAGGCGCAGGCGCTGGTCGCGATGCGCTACGTCGATCATCGCGGCAATGCGACGGAGCAGTATCCGTTCAACCCGAACGGCTCGCCGCAGGGCATCACGTCCGTGACGACGCCCGATGGCCGCTTCACCGTGCTGATGCCGCACATGGAGCGCGTGCATCGCAACGTGCAGATGAGCTGGACGCCCGACGACTGGACCACCGACGGCAGCCCGTGGCTGCGCGTGTTCCAGAACGCGCGACGCTTCCTCGGCTGATCGCGCTTCGCGTCAGAATTTGCGTCAGAAACAACAAAGCCGCCCGAGGGCGGCTTTGTCATGATCGCTGATGCGCGAACGGGGCGATCAGGCAAGCACGCTTACTTGATCACCGCCTTGCTTCGCAGACCTTCTTCGAATGCCTGCAGCTTTTCCTGCTGAATCTGCTGCGCGATCTGCGTCTTGACCTGATCGAGCGGCGGCGGGGCGATTTCACGCGAATCGTCCAGGCGGATCACGTGCCAGCCGAACTGCGTCTTCACCGGCTCCGGCGTGACTTCGCCCTTCTTCAGCTTCTCCGCGGCGGCGCCGAATTCCGGCACATAAGCCGAAGGCGACGACCAGTCCAGATCGCCGCCGTTCTTGCCCGATCCCGGGTCTTTCGAATATTGCTTGGCGAGATCTTCGAAGCTCGCGCCGGCCTTGATCTTCGCGATCAGATCCTTCGCCTGCGCTTCGTCCGCGACGAGGATGTGATGCAGATGCAGTTCCTTGCCGCCACCGTTCTGCTTGACGAGCTGGTCGTAGCGCGCCTTGATCTCGGCGTCGGTCGGCGTGTTCTTCTTCACGAAGTCTTCGATCAGCGCGCGCAGCACGACGGTCTGCTGCGCCACGGCGACCTGCGCCTTCACGTCGGGACGCGTCGCGACGCCTTCACGCGCGGCTTCCTGCATCAGGATTTCGCGGTTGATGAGTTCTTCGCGCACGGCCTGCTGAAGTTGCGGCGAGTCCTGCTGACCCTGCGCGACGAGCTGCTTCACGAGCGCATCGGCGCGCGACGTGGGAATCGGCGTGCCGTTGACGACGGCGACGTTTTGCGCAAAGGCGGGCGCAGCCGCGAACGCAGCCAGCAACACCCAGACGCGGGTTTTTTTCAAAGTCATCGGAGGTTCCTAACTGAGCAAACAGACGCCTTCAAAGGCGAATTTAAGAGGCAAAGCTTTGTGATGAAGCGCGCGCGCGTCTATTCGAATTGTTCTGCGAACTCCTGCGGCGTGTAAGCCCGGATCGCGAGCGCGTGCACGCCGCGCCGCATTTCCTCGGCCAGCGCATCATACACCAGCCGATGCCGCGCCACGCGCGCCTTGCCGGCGAAGCACGCCGCGACGATCGTCACCGTGTAGTGGCTGCCGGCCGCCGCGCCCGCATGGCCCGCGTGCGCGGCGCTGTCGTCGTCGATATGCACCGATTGCGGTTGCAGCGTCTCGTTCAGGCGCGCTTCGAGATGCGCGATCTTGTCCGCCGCCGACGCGCTCATGAAATCGAACGATGCGTTCATTGTCCGTCCTCCTTCATGTGTTTCGCGAGCCAGAAACTCTGCGCGACGATGAACAAAACGAGACAGCCCGTCGCGCCGAAGAGCTTGAAGTTGACCCACTGATCCGTGGTGTAGTTATACGCGACGAAGAGGTTCACGATGCCGAGCAGCGCGAAGAACACGGCCCACGCGACGTTCAATTGTCCCCACACGCGATGCGGCAGCACGATCTGCTTGCCCATCATCGCTTCGATCAGATTTTTTCTGAAGCCGAGCTGCGCGACGATCAGCGCAAACGCGAACAGCCAGTAGAGCGCCGTCGGCTTCCATTTGATGAAGGTGTCGTTGTGCAGCACGAGTGTCGCGCCGCCGAACACGACGACGACGCCGAGACTCACCCACAGCATCGGATCGACCTTGCGATGACGGAACGCGACCCAGGCGATCTGCACGAGCGTCGCCGCGATCGCCACCGCCGTCGCGGTATAGATGCCCCAGACCTTGAAAGCGACGAAAAAGAGAATGATCGGAAACAGATCGAACAGAAATTTCATTGGCGTCCGGACGTGATGGGCATCGGATGGATGCGAGGCGCGCGAGGGAAGAACGCCCGCTCGAACGGAGCGGGCGTCGGTACGGCGTGGCACGGTCGCTCCCCGAGCGAGGGTGCCGGGCTCGCGCTTACTTGGGTTCGAATTGTAGCGCAGCCGAGTTGATGCAATACCGCAGGCCGGTCGGCGCGGGGCCGTCCTCGAATACATGACCGAGATGCGCGCCGCAGTTCTTGCACAGCACTTCGATGCGCAGCATGCCGTGCGTGCGGTCGGTTTTCTCCTGGATCACTTCGCCGTTGATCGGTTTGAAGTAACTGGGCCAGCCGCAACCGGCGTCGAATTTCGTGGCGGATTCGAAAAGCGGCGTGCCGCAGCACACGCAATCGTAGATGCCACGCTCGTCGTGATCCCAGTATTTGCCCGTGAACGGGCGCTCGGTCACGGCGTGGCGCGTGACCTGATACTGCATGTCGTCCAGTTCACGGCGGTAGGTGGCGTCGTCTTTCTGCAGCGGATAGTTCGTCGGGGTGTCTTCTCTGCTCATCTCTCGTTCCTTTGGTCTGGCCGGGAAGGCCTTGTATATGAGGGCGATCCTACGAAGAACAACTGACTTCGAGGTTGCTCGCCCAGTTGGGCGGCAGGCCGGCATAAGCCTCGTATTGCGGCTGTTCGTCGTACGGATGGCGCAGCACGTCCAGGAGGCGCTCCACTTCCGAAAAGTCCTTCTCGGCCGCCCGGCGGATCGCCTGTTCGGCCAGATGATTGCGCAGCACGTACTTCGGATTCACGCGATTCATCGCCGCGGCGCGGGCTGCGTCGTCGCGCGGCTCGTGGGCCAGGCGCTCGCGATACTGCACGGCCCACGTATCGAAGGCGGCGCGGTCGAGGAACAGATCGCGTACCGGTGCATCCTGGCTCGCGTCGGATTTCGAGAGCTTCGACAAGTTCCGGAACGTGAGCGTAAAGTCCGCGCGATTCGCATGCATGATTTCGAAGAGACCGTTGGCGAGCTTGTCGTCGCCGTCGCGCTCGACTTCGAGGCCGAGCTTCGCGCGCATCGTCGCGACGAGCGCGGGCCCGAAACGATCCTTGTAACGCTCCATCACCTTCTGCGCCTCTTCGACCACGCGCTCGGCGCGTCCTTCCTCGGGCAGATTCCCGCCGAAGAGCGGCACGAGGGCCTGCGCGAGACAGAAGAGGTTCCAGTATCCGACCTGCGGTTGGCGGCCATAGGAATAGCGCCCCTGCGTATCCGAGTGATTGCAGACGTGATGCGCGTTGAAGGCATCCATGAAGCCGAACGGGCCGTAGTCGATCGTGAGTCCGAGAATCGACATGTTGTCGGTGTTCATCACGCCGTGGCAGAAGCCCACGCCTTGCCATTGCGCCATCAGATCGGCGGTGGAGCGCACGGCTTCGTCGAGCAGCGCGAGATAGGGGTCGTCGGCGTCGCGGCAGTGCGGATAAAAGCGGTCGATCACGTGATCGGCGAGCGTGCGCAGATCGTCGATGCGGTCGTTCGCATAGAAGTGCTCGAAGTGGCCGAACCGCACGAAGCTCGGCGATACGCGCGTGACGATCGCCGCCGTTTCGATAATCTCGCGGCGCACCGGCAGATCCGAGCCGATGACGGCGAGCGCGCGCGTCGTCGGAATGCCGAGATGGTGCATCGCTTCCGAGCACAGAAATTCGCGGATCGACGAACGCAGCACCGCGCGGCCGTCGCCCATGCGCGAGTAGGGCGTGCGTCCCGCGCCCTTCAGTTGCACTTCGAGGCGCTCGCCATCGTGCTGGACCTCGCCCAGGGTAAGCGCGCGGCCATCGCCCAGTTGACCCGCCCACACGCCGAATTGATGCCCCGAATACACGGCCGCATAGGGCAGCGAATCGCTCGCCCAGTCGCGCGTCGGATTGCCGGCGAAGTACGCGGCGAATGCATCTTTTTCTGGGCCGGCGGCGACTTGCGGATCGAAACCGAGCGTTTCGGCCATCTCGCGCGAAAGCCCGACGAGATACGGTTCGGGCACCGGCGCGGCGGGAAGACGCGTGAGAAAAGCGCTGCCGAGCGCGGCGAACGAACCGGGCTCGCCGACGCGGATCGCGTCGGCGATTTCGCTCATGGAACGCGCGTCGGCGGGCGTCTCGTCGCGCGTCGCGCGTACGGCATTGCTTGGGGAAAACGACATATTGAGCGCCTCTGAGTTAAACGATATTGTAATTCCGCGCCCGCGGGCCTGCAGGAGCGTGGCCCGGCCATCCGATCAGCATCCGACAGATTCGAGGACCCCGCCTATGACGTCGCCGCTCTACGGCCAGATGATGGAAGTACCGCTGCTCGCGTCGTCCCTGTTGTCCCATGCCTCGCGCCACTTCGGCGATAACGAGATCGTGTCGCGCCGCATCGAAGGCGACATCCACCGCTACACGTACCGCGATTGCGAGAAGCGCGCGAAGCAGCTTGCGCAGGCGCTGAGCGCGCTCGGCGTCGAACAGGGCGAGCGCATCGGCACGCTTGCATGGAACGGCTACAGACATCTGGAGTGCTATTACGGCGTGAGCGGCATGGGCGCCGTGTGCCACACGATCAATCCGCGTCTCTTTCCCGACCAGATCGCGTTCATCATCGATCACGCCGACGATTCCTATGTCTGCTTCGACATGACCTTCGGCCCGCTCGTCGAACTCATCGCGCCGCAGTGTCCGAACGTGAAAGGCTGGATCGCGCTCGGCGATGCCGCGTGCATCGCCGAGCATCTGTCGGACATGAGCGTGCCGGTGATGAGCTACGAGAGCCTCATCGGCGAGCATGACGGCGACTACGAATGGCCGATGCTCGACGAGCGCCAGGCCTCGTTTCTCTGCTACACGTCGGGCACGACCGGCAATCCGAAGGGCGCGCTGTACTCGCATCGATCGACGGTGTTGCACGCGTACGGCGCGTCGCTGCCCGATGCGATGGGCGCGTCGTCGAGCGATGCGATTCTGCCTGTCGTGCCCATGTTCCATGTCAACGCGTGGGGCATTCCGCACGCGGGGCCGCTCGTCGGCGCGAAACTCGTGTTCCCCGGTAAAGACCTCGACGGCAAATCGCTCTACGAGCTGATGGAGGCGGAAGGCGTCACGTATTCGGCGGGCGTGCCGACTGTCTGGATGGCCTTGCTCACCTACATGAAGCAGCAGAACGTGCGTTTCTCGACGTTGAAGCGCACGGTGATCGGCGGCTCCGCGTGTCCGCCCGCGATGCTGCGCATCTTCGAGGAAGAGTACGGCGTGCAGGTGATCCACGCATGGGGCATGACGGAGATGTCGCCGCTCGGCACGTTGGCCCGCCTGAACTTCAGGCAGAAGCAGCGTCCGCTCGAAGAGCAGCGCCGCTCGCTCGAGAAGCAGGGGCACACGCTCTTCGGCGTCGATATGAAAGTCGTCGGCGACGACGGTGCCGAGCTGCCGTGGGACGGAAAGTCCTTCGGCGATCTGTATGTGCGCGGGCCGTGGGTCATCGACCGCTATTTCCGTCGCGACGACTCGCCGCTCGTCGACGGCTGGTTCCCGACGGGCGATGTCGCGACCATCGATCCGGACGGCTTCATGCAGATCACCGATCGCAGCAAGGACGTCATCAAGTCCGGCGGCGAATGGATCAGCTCGATCGAACTGGAAAATATCGCGGTGTCGCATCCGCAGGTGGCGGAGGCCGCGTGCATCGCGTGTTCGCATCCGAAGTGGACGGAGCGGCCGTTGATCGTGGCGGTGCTCAAGCCTGACGCCACCGTCACGCGCGAGGAACTGCTCGCGCATTTCGAGGGCAAGGTCGTGAAGTGGTGGATTCCGGACGATGTCGTGTTCGCCGAGTCTTTGCCGCACACCGCGACCGGCAAGCTGCAGAAGTTGCGTCTGCGCGAGCAGTATCGCGATCACGTGCTGCCGGCGTCCGCCTAGGTCACGTCGGTACGTTTGAAGCTTCGCTGAATTCGGGTGAATGCGCGGTAAGGGCGCCAATCAGGCGCTCTGACTGCGCTCTCGCAACATCCCTTTCAGCCACCGACAAAATACCCGTGCCATCTGCACATGTCGGCTCCGCGAATTGACGTACGCCACGTACATGGCCCCCGACGCCACTATTTCCTGATCGGCCAAAATCAGTGTCCCTGTCTGCAAATGGTCCTGCACGACAATACGCGGCACGATCAGAAGGCCGTTGCCACCGATTGCAGCAGCCACGGCGAGAAACAGGTGGTCGTACACAGCATGGACCTGGAGCGATTCGAGCGGGATGTTCTTGGCCAATGCCCAGACGGCAATGGTGTCCGGTCGCGAGCGCGATGCTATCAGCGGCCACCGATACAGCGCCTTTGAACGATGCGCTGACTGCATGGACGGCGAACAAACGCAAACAAGTTCTTCCTGGATGAGTTCCCAACTCTCCGTGTCCGGAAGGCTGAGATCTCTCGTTATCAAGACGTCGAACTGCTCGCGTGGCTGTGGCGGTGAGAGAGACGTGACAAGGTCGATCTGCACGGGATGACTGATCGTGAAGGCGCCCAACGCTGGAATCACAACCGTCATTGCAAAGCTTGGCATAGACGTTCTTACGGTGATTCGGTCATGCTCCTGCTGACCCTGCATGAGTTGCAGGGTAGCAAGTTCAATCGTCGAGACCGCATCTTTAACCGCGTCGTGAAACTGAGCCCCTGAGGGTGTCAGCGTCAACTGGGGGCCCCGACGCTCGAACAGCGAACATCTCACCAGCGCCTCAAGCGTTGCAATGTGACGACTGACCGCACTTTGCGTGATGCCCAACGCTTCCGCCGCGCGCGTGAAATTCCCATGCCTGCCGACCGTTACGAAAACACGTATCGCAGTCAAGGGCAGCGTCGATTTCGGCACCATAACAAAAACTCATGCTAGCAGGAGTGGATCATATAACCGTCATTTTTACGATGATATCTTTTTTCCATCGTAACCAGGTTTTAAAGCTGCACCACGCCATCGTGCCAAGGGGATAACAATGTTGAAGCGGGTTCAATTAGCATGCATTTCAATCATGATAGGGCCTTTGTTGCAACATCCGGCACAGGCAGCTGATGTCGTGCTGTATTCATCTAACGACGTTGAAACAGTCGCCAAGGTTGTCGAGCAATTTGAAAAGCAGAATCCCGCCATCAAAGTTTCGGTTGTCCGTGCCGGAACAGGAGCGTTGATGCAGCGGATCAAAGCCGAAACGGCTAACCCGCTTGGCGATATCTTTTGGTCGGGAGGAATCTCGACGATCAGCGCTTTTCAGGATCAGTTTCAGCCCTATAACTCCCCGGAGGAGAGCGCGGTTCCAGCGCAGTATCGAAGCAAGCAAGGTCTCTGGCTTGGAACCAATACGCACGTGTCTGTGCTGATGGCTAATCTTCGCCAGGCGCCGGGCGGGCAAGCACCGAAAGGCTGGAACGACCTTGCAGACCCAAAATGGAAAGGGAAAATTGTTATCCCCGATCCGCAATTCAGCAGCGCCTCGTATGTCGCCCTTTATGGGCTGAGCAAGTTGGTTTCGCCTGGCGTATACGCGCAGATCATTCGCAACGCAGTCATCGTCGGCACGACATCGGCCGCGTACCAAGGTGTCGCCAATGGAGAGTTTGCTATAGCGGTGACTATGGAATACGCCGCGTACCAGTATGTTGCCGGTCAACTCGACAGCGTCAAACTGGTCTATCCCGCTGAAGGCACTTTCCTTTCACCGGAAGGCATGGCGCTCATCCGCGGTGGAAAACACCCATCGGAAGCTCGAAAACTTTTCGATTTCCTCGCGTCGAAGCCGGTTCAGACAGAGATCTTCAAAAGTGCGTTCCGGCGGCCGCTGCGGACCGATATCGACGTGAGCAAGATGTCTGCGCTTCCGGCGCTCGACAATATCAAGGTTATCGCGCTCGACGCCAGTCAGATGGAAGCAGCGCGCGCGGAATTCCTCTCGCAGTGGCGCCAGATTGTGGCCTCCAAGTAACGGGCGAGCGAGGAACCGATATGCAGGTTTCATTCGAAAAAATCGATCAGAGCTACGGACGGCAGACGCTGTTTCGTTCACTCGACCTGGTCATTCCAAGCGGCCAGTTTTTCACGCTGCTCGGCCCATCGGGCTGCGGCAAGACTACCTTGCTGCGAATGCTTGCCGGATTCGTGCGGCCCGACCGTGGACGTGTTCTTTTCGGCAACGAGAACGTCACGTCAATTCCAGTGCACCGACGGGGCGTGGGCATCGTGTTTCAGGACTACGCACTTTTCCCGGATCGGTCGGTGATGGCGAATGTCTCATACGGGCTGCTGGCTCGCGGTATGGCGAGGCAGGAGGCATTTGAGCGATCGGCTTCGATGCTCGAGCGCGTTGGACTTGGCGCCTTTCTCGATCGCGCTCCAGCCGCACTGTCCGGTGGCCAACGGCAACGGGTGGCGATGGCTCGCGCTCTTGTCATCGAACCAAAAGTATTGCTGCTCGACGAACCACTGTCAGCGCTCGACGTAAAACTGCGCGTTGAACTGCGTTCGATGATTCGCACCTTGCAGATCGAAGCGGGGATAACGACAGTGTTCGTGACTCACGACCAGGAGGAAGCGCTCGCCGTGTCGGATCAGATCGCTGTCATGAACCGCGGCGAGATCGTGCAGATCGGATCACCACTGGGAATTTACACACGCCCTCGCACCGCATTCGCCGCCGACTTTGTGGGCGGCGCCAACGTTATCCCGATCATTCAGGAGTTGGCCTCCCGCAGCGATGGTCTGCGACGGATGGAAACGCCAGCAGGCATTCTGCTCACAAGAAGCGATGCGCATGTTCCAGACGGCGCTTCACTGGCGGTCCGTGGAGCGGATATTTCCATCGCTGACGCTTCGCCCGTAAAGGACGGGGAAATAGCCGGATCAATCGTTCAGGTCGAGTATCGCGGTCACACGGTTGGATACTCCGTCCAGACGAGTATCGGACCGATCCGCGTCGATGCCTCCGCTTCACAGGGCACGCGGCTTCGAACGAGGGGAGAGTCTGTTGTGTTGAGAGTGCCGCACTCTTCGCATATCGTGGAGGGAACGCTATGTTAGGCAGCCTCCGGCGCGATCCCGTATGGCTCGCGCTCGCCGTTCTCTCAATTGCCTTGTTGTGCGCGTTTTTGCTATGGCCGTTAGGCACGATGCTCGGCAAGTCTCTGATCGACTCTACTGGCGCTGCTGACTTCAGCGGTTATGTGCGTTTTTTTTCTGAGCGTGGGTATCGCGAAGCGCTATTCAACACACTGATCCTAGGGGGTGCCGTAACCGTCTCTTCGATGCTGGTCGGCGGAGGACTCGCAATCGTTGTTGCGCGTTGCGCATTCCCTCTGGCGGGACTGGTTTGCGCGCTGCCATTCATCACGCTCGTGGTGCCCGATGTCGTGGTGGCCGCCGCCTGGGTATTGATCCTGGGCAAGCAAGGGGTGGTGAATATGCTGCTCACGCCGACAGGACTCCAGGTGCCGTCATTGTATTCGTGGTGGGGTCTCGTATTTGTGATGACCCTTAACAACTACGTCTATGCGTTTGTAGCGGTCTTCGTCGGACTGAAGTCGATGGATCGCAATCTGGAAGAAGCTGCGCTTAGCCTTGGTCGGCCGATGAGCCGAGTGCTGTCGGGTGTCACCTTGCCGATGCTGCTTCCGTCGGTATTCGCCGGTGCAATGATTGTCTTTACGCACGTCATCGGCAGCTTCGGTGTCCCGGCCATCATCGGCGCGCGGACGCCCGTTCTCGCAGTGAAGGCATACAACGAGTTTGTCAGCGAAATGGGCGGCAGTGCGCAGATGCAGACCACGATGGCGTCATTGCTCGTGTCGTTGGGAGCCGGCGCTCTGCTGTTTCAGAAAATCGTAGTGGAGCGACGACAGTTTCAGATGGAATCCGGGCGGACACCGGCATCCTCCAGGATATCGGGTTGGCACGCCGTGGCAGCGACGTCCAGTGTGTCGCTGGTAGTCGTCATGTCGCTGCTACCTGCGCTCGTTGTCGTTGTGACTGCGTTCACGCCGTCGATCGGTCCAGTACTGAGGTATGGCAGCTTTACGCTGGACAACTTGACGCATGTTTTGTTTCAAGCGCCAGAGCCGCTCTATCACTCGCTATTCCTCGCAACGATCGCCACCGTCGCCGGTACATGCTTCTCAATTGCCGCCGCCTATCTCATCGTGAAGCGACGTTCGGCGCTCTCGCATACGCTGGACGTCCTCGTCACGCTTCCTCTGACCGTCGCCGGTACGGTTATGGGGATCGCCTTGACGAATACCTTTGGCAGCGGCTGGCTTGTCCTGACTGGAAGCTGGGTCATCATGGCGCTCGCCTACTTCTTGCGCAAAGTGCCTACGAGCGTGCGCGCTGCAATCGGCCCACTTCATAACCTGAAGGACTCGATCGAGGAAGCGTCGATGAGTCTTGGGGTTAGCCCGATCAAGAGCTTTTTCAAAGTCGTCCTGCCTGTCATTGGACCATCGGTCGCGGCTGCCGCCGTTCTGATGTGGGTCACGACATTGTCCGAACTGTCGGCGACGATCGTGCTGTATTTCGGCGGTATGAGCACGATGCCAATCGAAATCTTCCAGCAGGTCGACAGTGACCGTCTGGCGCTCGCCTGCGCGTACAGCCTCTTGCTTCTGCTCTCCATCTTTGTGCCGCTTGCGGTGGCCAAATGGAAACTTCGCCTCAAAATAGGAACGATCGAATGACCGCAATCGAAACGACACTTCTGGCAAATCGGGTCCTCGGCGCCAAACCTTCCGCCACGAAGGAAATGACCCGCCTTGCGAATCAGTTGAAACGCGAAGGCGCGGACGTAATCGCGCTCAGTCAGGGCGAACCGGATTTCCCGACGCCAGAGCACGTTCGCGAGGCTGCCAAACTTGCGATCGATCGCAATGAATCGCGTTATACGGATGTCGCCGGTACGGTCGAACTTCGCGAGGCCGTGGTACGCAAATTCCAGCGCGACAACGGGCTCGACTATCGACCGGAGCAGATCCAGGTAGGGTGCGGCGCCAAGCAATTGCTGTATAACGCGCTTCAGGCCACGATCAATCCCGGGGACGAGGTCGTTATTCCGACGCCCGCGTGGGTGTCCTACCCGGAGATGGTGTTGCTTGCCGGGGGTCGTCCAATCATTGTCCGCTGCGGCGCTGCTAGTGGCTTCAAAATCACGCCCGCGCAACTCGAAGAGTCGATCACGCCGCGCACGAAATGGCTGATGCTGAATTCCCCGTCGAATCCAAGCGGTGCAGTCTATAGCGCCGAAGAACTCTCCGCGTTAGGAGAGGTGCTTCTGCGACATCCGAATGTTTGGGTGATGGCCGACGACATCTACGAAAAAATCCGTTACGACGATTCGGCCTTCGCCACGCCGGCCGCCGTGACCCCCGAACTGGCTTCTCGCACGCTGACGATCAACGGAGTGTCCAAGGCATACGCGATGACTGGCTGGCGGGTAGGGTTTGGAGCAGGACCCGCCGAGCTCATCAAGGCGATGAATCTCGTTCAGTCGCAATCCACGTCTCATACGAGTTCGATCAGTCAGGCGGCATCGATTGCCGCGCTGGATGGCCCGATGGACTTCCTAGACGGTTTTGTCGAACAGTTTCGCAAGCGCCGCGACAATGTCGTCGATACTTTGCGTGGGATCAAAGGCCTGACATGCGATCTTCCGCCCGGCGCCTTCTACGCTTTTCCTGGTTGTGTCGGTCTGCTCGGCACCCGTGATGAATCTGCAAATCTGATCGCGACCGATATCGATCTTGCGATGTACATCCTTCGGACAGCCGGCGTTGCAGTTGTACCCGGAACGGCCTTTGAACTGCCGGGCCACTTCCGCATCTCGTATGCTGCGTCCGACGCCGAGTTGCGCGAAGCAATGAGCCGCATCGCCCGAGCCTGTTCCGCGCTGCGTTAAGTCACGCCGTCAAAAAGCTCTCGACAACCTTGAAGTTAAAATAGGATACCTAAATGACAAAGAATGAATTTCTGCGTGAAACACTTAACCAAGGCAGGCTCTTCACGGCGATGGCGGCACATAATCCATTATCTGCCAAGCTGGCCGAGCAGGCTGGTTTCGATGGTATATGGGGTAGCGGCTTCGAGCTTGCGGCGAGCTATGCGGTCCCCGATGCGAACATTCTTTCGTTCGGCACACATCTGGAGATGATGCGCGCCATCGCTTCGGTTACCTCGATTCCTCTTATTGCCGACATCGATACCGGTTTCGGCAATGCCGTCAACGTCCGATACGTCGTACCTCAGTACGAAGCGGCCGGGGCGTCGGCGATCGTGATGGAGGACAAGACATTTCCCAAGGATACGAGTTTGCGTGCGGAAGGGCGGCAAGAACTCGTCCGCATCGAGGAGTTTCAGGGAAAGGTCGCAGCCGCTGTGGCGGGACGACATGATCCTGACTTCGTGATCATTGCGCGCACCGAAGCGCTGATCGCGGGCCAAGGGCAGGACGAAGCGCTGCGCCGCGCCGCCGCATATGAAGAAGCCGGCGCCGATGCAATCCTGATCCACTCGAAGCAGAAGACACCCGACGAAGTACTCGCCTTCATCAATGCGTGGAACGGCCGCGTGCCACTGGTACTTGTTCCGACTGCATATCCTGAACTGACTGAATCAGACATCAAGGCACTTCGCAAGGTCGGTATCGTCATCTACGGAAATCATGCGATCCGTGCAGCCGTGGGAGCGATGCAAACCGTCTTTGCAAAGATACGGCGAGAGGAAGGAATTCGCGAAGTCGATAAAACCTTACCGTCCGTCCAGGAAATCATTAGTCTTCAGGGCGACGCACACATGGGCGATATCGAAGCGAAATTCCTTCGCTGAACAAGCTTGGCAAGCGCGCGCCGGATTGCCGGCAAAACAACGGTCGGCGCGCGATTCATCTATTGCGAGGAACAGAATGGCGATCGACGTTTTTTCGTTTCACGGTGGCCGGGTCACGAGTCCAACCACCACGCTCTGTGATCGCGCGGATGGTGGCCACCTCATTGTCTACCCGTCTCAATCGGTCTGGGAGCGAAGCGAACTCGCCCCGCTCGATTTGTATCATTGGTCATGCCTTGTCGCAGCGACCGGCCGCGCGATGCTCCAGGTCTTGCCTCAACTCGACGGCGGGTGCGTGAATTATTGGGAAGCGGGAAATTGGTCGCTAAACGACAGCGCAGACCCTGCGGGACCCAAGAACGTAGCGGAGTATCGCAGAGTGCATCATCACATTTTCGGCAGAAGCAGGAACGCGCTCAGTGACGACTGGAAATGGGGCGAGGCTCCGAAGTTTCCAGACTTCGCGAAGAAGAAACAATGGGCATGCAACCACAATCCACTCAACGGCGATGAGCGTGACGCCATAGCGCGGCGCGTCGGTGAAATCTTGCATGAGAGCTATGGGCTGTAAGTTCGGCAAGTTCGTCGCTGCTCGACCGGAAGCCCATCGCATGTCCTGGGCGCTGAAGGGGGCCGATCATGTCGCATACAGTGAAGACGCGACGGAAAACTCGGTCTAGCGCAGTCGCGCTCGTCGAAGCCTCGGTCCGCTCGCGCGGAGCCGGGGCTTCGTCGTATTCGGCGTCTGCATGACACTAGGCAATCATATTAATTGAACGGTCGTGCTTTTTTGTGTATTCTGCACCCATCGCCCACAATTAATCCGATATCCGGTCGACAGGAGACACTCATGGCAGTGGACTACACGAACCGCGGCGGCATCGCGGTCATTACCCTCGATAACCCGCCGGTCAACGGGCTCGGGCATTCGACGCGCGCGGGCATCGTAGAAGGCATCGAACGCGCCAACGATGACGACGACGTGCGCGCCATCGTCATCATCGGCGCGGGCAAGGCATTTTCGGGCGGCGCGGACATCACCGAATTCAATACGCCGAAAGCCACGCAAGAGCCCACGCTCATGGCCGTGATCAAGGCGCTGGAAGAGAGCGCGAAGCCGGTGGTCGCGGCGATCCACGCGGTCGCGATGGGCGGCGGTCTCGAACTCGCGCTCGGCGCGCACTACCGCATCGCCGCGCCCGGCGCGCAGATCGCGCTGCCGGAAGTGAAGCTCGGCCTGCTGCCCGGCGCGGGCGGCACGCAGCGCCTGCCGCGCGTGGTCGGGCTGGAAACGGCATTGAACATGATCGTGTCGGGTGCGCCGGTGCCGTCGGAAACGCTCGCGCAGACCGCGCTTTTCGACGAACTCGTCGAAGGCGATCTGCTGACCCGCGCGCTGTCGTTCGCGAGCAAGGCGGCGGATTGGGGCGGTCCGCATCCGAAAGTGCGCGACCGCGAGATCGAGCACCTGAACGCCGAAGGTTTCATCCAGTTCGCGAGGAACGGCGTCGCGGCGGTCGCGAAACAATTCCCGGCGCCGCACAAGTGCATCGACGCGGTCGAAAAGGGCGTGAAGGAAGGTTTCGAGCGTGGCCTCGCGTTCGAACGCGAATGTTTTCTCGCGCTCGTGCAGACACCCGAGAGCCGCGCGCTGCGGCATGCGTTTTTCGGCGAGCGCGCGGCCGCCAAAATCGCCGATGTGCCCTCGAATACGCCTGTCAGGACCATCGCGCAAATCGGCGTGATCGGCGCGGGCACGATGGGCGGCGGCATCGCGATGAACTTCCTCAACGCGGGCTTGCCTGTCGTGCTGCTCGAAACGAAGCAGGAGGCGATCGATCGCGGGCTCGCCACGATCCGACGCAACTACGAAGCCCAGGTCAAAAAGGGCAAGCTCACGCAGGAGAAGGTCGAAGCGCGCATGGCGCTGATTCAGCCGACGCTGTCGTTCTCCGATCTGGCGAACGCGGATCTGATCATCGAAGCCGTGTTCGAGGAACTGGGCGTGAAGGAGCAGGTGTTCCGCCAGCTCGACGAAATCGCGAAGCCCGGCGCGATCCTCGCATCGAACACATCGACGCTCGATCTGAATCGGATCGCCGCGTTCACGAAGCGCCCCGGCGATGTCATCGGCATGCACTTCTTCAGCCCCGCGAACGTGATGAAGCTGCTCGAAGTCGTGCGCGGCGAGAAGACGGACAAGGACGTGCTCGCCACCGTCATGCAGCTCGCGAAGAAGATCAAGAAGACGGCGGTGGTGTCGGGTGTGTGCGACGGCTTCATCGGCAACCGGATGATCGAGCAGTACATCCGGCAAGCACTTTTCATGCTGGAGGAAGGTGCGCTGCCCGCGCAGATCGATCGCGCGATCGAAAAATTCGGCTTCGCGATGGGCCCGTTCCGCATGAGCGATCTCGCGGGCAACGACATCGGCTGGGCGATTCGAAAGCGCCGCTATCGGGAGCAGCCCGATCTGCACTATTCGCGCGTCGCGGATCGCCTGTGCGAGACGGGCCGCTTCGGGCAGAAGACCGGCGCGGGATGGTACGACTATCAGCCGGGCAGGCGCGACGCGGCGCCGTCGAAACTCGTCAACGACATGATCGTCGCGTATTCGAACGAGCGCGGCGTCGGGCGGCGCAAGATCGGCGACGAAGAGATCGTCGAGCGCCTCGTGCTCGCGCTCGTGAACGAAGGCGCGAAGATTCTCGCGGAAGGCATCGCCAGCAAGGCGTCGGACATCGACATGGTCTATCTGACGGGCTACGGCTTTCCGCTCTGGCGCGGCGGCCCGATGCTCTATGCGGACACCATCGGCCTCTACAACGTGGAGCGCGCGATGCGCAAGTACGCGAAGCAGGCCAACGGCGAAGCGTGGCAGCCCGCCGCGCTCGTGACCCGGCTCGCGCAATCGAATGGACGCTTCAATGACTGAGATGAAACCCGTCGAAGACGTGTTGCTCGTCGTGGATGTGCAGTACGACTTCATGCCGGGCGGCGCGCTTGCCGTCGCGCGCGGCGATGAAGTCGTGCCCATCGTCAACCGGCTTGCGCGCGCGTTCTCGCACGTCGTGCTGACGCAGGACTGGCATCCGCGCCCGCATGTGTCGTTCGCGGCGAATCACGCGGGCCGAAAGCCGTTCGAGACGATGATGCTGCCGTACGGCGAACAGGTTCTGTGGCCGGTTCATTGCGTGCAGGACACCGAGGGCGCGGCGCTGCATCGCGATCTGCATGTGCCGCATGCCCGGCTCGTGATCCGCAAGGGACATCACGAGCAGGTCGATAGCTACTCGGCGTTCATCGAAGGGGACCGCGTCACACCGACCGGCCTCGAAGGTTATCTGCGCACCGTCGGCGCGAAGCACGTCTGGCTCGCGGGACTCGCGACCGACTATTGCGTCGCATGGTCCGCGCTCGATGCGCGCGCGGCGGGCTTCGAGGTGACCGTGATCGAGGACGCGTGCCGCGCGATCGATCTCGACGGCTCGCTCGAACGCGCGTGGCAGGACATGCGCGACGCCGGCGTGCGGCGCGTGGACTCAGCAGACATACTCAATTAAAGCAAGGGAGACAACATGACCGATGCAGTCATCGTATCGACGGCGCGCACCGCGCTCGCCAAATCGTGGCGCGGCGCGCTCAACATGACCCACGGCGCGACGCTCGGCGGGCACGTGACGAAGGCCGTCGTCGAACGCGCGGGCATCGATCCGGCGCGCGTCGAGGACGTCATCATGGGCTGCGCGAATCCCGAAGGCGCGACGGGCATGAACATCGCGCGGCAGATCGCATTGCGCGCGGGTTTGCCCGTTTCCGTGGCCGGCATGACGGTGAATCGGTTCTGCTCGTCGGGCTTGCAGACGATCGCGCTCGCCGCGCAACGCGTGATCGCGGGCGAGGGCGATGTGTATGTCGCGGGCGGCGTCGAATCGATCTCGTGCGTGCAGAACGAGATGAATCGCCACATGCTCACCGATGGCTGGCTGAACCAGAACAAGCCGGAGATCTACTGGTCGATGCTGCAGACCGCCGAGACCGTCGCGAAGCGCTACGAAATCTCGAAGGCGCGGCAGGACGAATACGGCGTGCGCTCGCAGCAGCGCGCGGCGGCGGCTCAGGCCGCGGGCAGGTTCGACGATGAAATCGTGCCGATCACCGTGCTCGCCGGCATCGCCGACAAGGCGACGGGTCGCATGTTCACCAAGGAAGTGACGCTCGCCGCCGACGAAGGCATCCGCGCCGACACGACGCTCGAAGGCGTGTCGAAGATTCGGACCGCGCTGCCCGGCGGCGTCGTCACGGCGGGCAACGCGAGCCAGTTTTCCGACGGCGCATCGGCGTGCGTCGTGATGAACGCGACGCTCGCCGAGAAAGAGGGACTTCAGCCGCTCGGCATCTTCCGCGGCTTCGCGGTCGCGGGCTGCGAGCCGGACGAGATGGGCATCGGTCCGGTGTTCGCCGTGCCGAAGCTCTTGAAGCGCGCGGGCTTGTCCGTCGACGATATCGGCCTGTGGGAGTTGAACGAAGCCTTCGCCGTGCAGGTGCTCTATTGCCGCGACACGCTGGGCATCCCCGATGAGCGCCTGAACGTGAACGGCGGCGCGATCGCGGTCGGGCATCCGTACGGCGTTTCGGGCGCGCGGCTGACGGGCCACGCGCTCATCGAAGGCAAGCGGCGCGGCGCGAAGTTCGTCGTGGTCACGATGTGCATCGGCGGCGGCCAAGGGGCTGCGGGGCTGTTCGAAATCGTGTGACGGTTGCGCGTTTCTCGCCGCACGGCGATTTTTGCTACGCTTCAGTTCTCGTTCGACAACAGGAGTCGCCGTGCTACGTCACATCGTCATGTGGAAGCTGAAGGAAAACGCCGAGGGCGCGAGCCGCGCCGAGAACGCCGAAAAGCTGAAGGCGAAGCTCGAGACCTGCCGCAGCATCGTCAAGGGGCAGGGACATTTCGAAGTCGGCACCGCGCAGCCTGGTTTCGCGTGCACGTACGACGTCGTGCTGGTCTCCGACTTCGACGACCACGCCGCGCTCGAAGCCTATCAGGTTCATCCGAAGCATCAGGCGCTGAAGGACTTCGTCGCGGCGATCCGCGAAGACCGGCAGTGCGTCGATTACGAAGTGTGAGCGCGATGTCTTCTTCAGATTCATCAAGCAACGTTTCGATCGAAAGCCCGTTCATCGACGCGCTCGGCGTGCAGCTCGTCAAGGCCGCCGACGGCGAGAGCGAAGTGCGCATGCCGCTTCAGGAAGCGCATATGAACACATGGGGCATCGCGCACGGCGGCGTCACGATGACGCTTCTCGACGCAGCGCTTGCGCTCGCCGCGCGCAGCGTCGCGGGCGATGGAATAGGCGTCGTCACCGTCGAGATGAAAGTCAACTTCATGCAGCCGGGCCGCGGCGAACTGCGCGGCTATGGCCGAGTGCTGCATCGTTCGACGACGATGGCCTATTGCGAAGGCGAGATCCGCGACAGCGAAGGCCACTTCGTCGCGAAGGCGCTCGGCACGTTCAAATACATGAAGCGGCTCGCGGTCGGGCGCGACATCGTCAGGCAGAAGATGCGTTCCGATCCGAAGGCGACGCCCGGTCCGAGCGACGCCTGATCCAAACAATCCGCGAAGGAGAATCCGCATGGCTGAGACACACATCAACCGCCAGATTTTGCTCGTGTCGCGCCCGCAAGGCGAGGCGTCGGTGTCGAACTTCAAGCTGGTCGAAACGCCGCTTGCGCCGCTGCAAGACGGCGAAGTGCGCGTGCGCAATCACTATCTGTCGCTCGATCCGTACATGCGCGGCCGCATGGACGACGCGAAATCGTACGCCGCGCCGCAGCCGCTCGACGAGGTGATGATCGGCGGCACCGTGGGCGTCGTAAGCGAATCGCGCAATCCGGCGTTCGCGGTGGGCGATAGCGTCGTCGGCGTGCTCGGCTGGCAGGAGTTCGGTACCTCCGATGGCCGTGGCCTGAACAAGGTCGATGCGTCGCGCGTGCCGCTGTCCGCGTATCTCGGCGCGGTCGGCATGCCGGGCGTCACGGCGTGGTACGGGCTCAATCGCATCATCGAGCCGAAAGCCGGCGAGACGGTCGTCGTGTCGGCGGCGAGCGGCGCGGTGGGCAGCGTCGTCGGCCAACTGGCGAAGGCGGCCGGATGCCGCGCGGTGGGCATCGCGGGCGGGCCGGACAAGTGCCGCTATGTCGTCGAGACGCTCGGCTTCGATGCCTGCGTCGACTACAAGGCGGGCAAGCTCTACGAGGATCTGAAGGCCGTGACGCCCAGCGGCGTCGATGGCTACTTCGAGAACGTCGGCGGCGCCACGCTCAATGCCGTGCTCGCACGCATGAATGCGTTCGGACGCGTCGCCGTGTGCGGCATGATCTCCGGTTACGACGGCAAGCCTTTGCCGATGGACGCGCCCCGACTCATCCTGACGCAGCGGCTCAAGCTGCAGGGCTTCATCGTCTACGAACATCTGGATATCTGGCCGCAGGCGCTCAAGGAACTCGCCGAGCGCGTCGCGACGAAGAAACTGCATTTTCGCGAGAGCATCGCGCAAGGGCTGGAGAATGCGCCCGAGGCGTTTCTCGGCCTCCTGCGCGGAAAGAACTTCGGCAAGCAACTCGTGAAGCTCGTCTAGTCGCGAAGGAACGCACGTGGATCGATTCGAAGGCAAGGTCGCCGTCATCACCGGCGCGGGCAGCGGATTCGGGCGCGAGTTCGCGAAGCTGGGCGCGTCGCTCGGCATGAAGCTCGTGCTCGCCGATCTCGACACCGCCGCGCTCGCCGCGACCGTCGAAGCGGTGCGCGCGGAGGGCGGCGACGCGATCGGCGTCACGACGGACGTGTCGGACGCAGCTCAGGTCGAAGCACTCGCGCGCGCGTCGCTCGAAACGTACGGCGGCGCGCATCTGCTCTTCAACAACGCGGGCGTCGGCGCGGGCGGCTTCGTGTGGGAGAACAGCGCGAACGACTGGCAATGGGTTTTCGGCGTGAACGTGATGGGCGTCGCGAACGGACTGCGCGCGTTCGTGCCGGTCATGCTCGAACAGAACGAGCCGGCGCATATCGTCAACACGGCGTCGGTGGCGGGCCTGCTCGCCGCGCCCGCGATGGGCGTCTACAACGCATCGAAGCACGCGGTCGTCGCGCTGACCGAGACGCTACATCACGACTTGCGGCTCGCGGGTGCGTCGCTGATCGGCGTGTCGCTGCTGTGTCCCGCGTTCGTGCCGACCGGCATTGCCGACGCCGAACGTTCGCGGCCCGAGGCGCTCGCCAACGAGGCGCCTTACACGGCGTCGCAGAAGCTCGCGGCCCGTCAACTCACGCGGGCGGTGGAAGGCGGCAAACTCACCGCGCGCGACGTCGCCCATTTGACGTTCGATGCGGTGCGCGAAGGGCGCTTCTATGTCATCACGCATCCGAACATCATGGCGTCGGTGCAACTGCGGCTCGACGACATCGCGCAACTGCGCAATCCAACCGATCCGATGTCGCTGAAACGGCCGCGCTGACGGCGTGGTTCGTGGCATCATCGTGTCCCTTTGACATTCACTTCGCCGATGCCGCTCAATCCGAAGATCGCGCAAATCCTGGAGATGGTCGCGCGCGCGAATCGACCGCCGTATCACACGCTCACGCCGCAACAGGCGCGCGCCGCGTACGCGATGAGCGCGCAAATTCTCGACATCGCGCCGCTGCCGATGTTCAGCGTCGAGGACCTGCGCATTCCCGTGCGCGATGGCGAGACGATCGGCGTGCGCATCTATCATCCGGTCGAGCCGGGCTGGGCCGAGCCTGTCGCGGCGCTCATGTATCTGCACGGCGGCGGCTTTACGGTCGGCAGCATATCGACGCATGACGCGCTATGCCGCAAGCTCGCGCACGACGCGGGCTGCGCGGTCGTATCGGTCGATTATCGCCTCGCGCCCGAGCACAAGTTTCCCGTCGCGGTGAACGATGCGTTCGACGCGCTGCAATGGCTCGTGCGCGAAGCGCCGACGCTCGGCATCGATCCGGCGCGGCTCGCGATCGGCGGCGACAGTGCCGGCGGCACGCTCGCGATCGTGTGCGCGGTGCTCGCGCGCGATGCGGGCATCGATCTGCGGCTGCAGTTGTTGATCTATCCGGGCACGAGCGCGTGGCAGAAGAGCGCGTCGCACGCGCGGCTCGCGGATGGCTACCTGCTTTCCGGCGAGACGATTCAATGGTTCTTTGCGCAATATCTGCGCGACGATCGCGACCGCGACGACTGGCGCTTCGCACCGCTCGATGCGACGGGCGGCGTGCCGGATTTCAAAGGCGTTGCGCCCGCGTGGATCGCGGCGGCGGATCACGATCCGCTCTATGACGAGGACATCGCGTTTGCAGCCACGCTCGAAAAGGCGGGCGTGGCGGTCACGCTCGTGCGGTATGAAGGCATGATCCACGAGTTCTTCAAGATGGGCGGGTTCGTGCCGGAAGTCGCCGGGGCGCATGCCGAAGCGGTGAGGGTGTTGCGGGCGGCGTTCGAGTGATTCGCCTAGCCTTCGATCTCGAACGCAAACGCCCGCTCGAAAGCCCCCGGCCGCACGATGCGATGCGAACCGTCGTCATCGCTACGTTCCTTGATTTCCAGCGATAGCCCCCGCGCAAACGGCTTCACGCGCAACGCCGTCGTGCTGCGCGTCGCGTAGTCAGGCGTTTCGATGAACGCCGCCGACAGCACGCGCTCCCGCTCGATCGAGATTCCCGTCGATGGCAGATGCTCGTCGTTCGCGATACGCGGATCGCGCAATGTCTCGATGAGCACATCGAGCGACGGGCGTTCATCGGCGTGAATCAGATCGCACAGCGCTTCGCGTTGCGCGACGAGCTTCGGCCAGGGCGTGTTCAACAGACTGTTGGACAAGCCATGCACGCCTGCGTCGAGCAACGCGGGCGGCGCATCGGCGCGATTGCCGTACCAGCCGAGCTCGCGCCGCGTGAAGTCTCCGCACAGCAGGTTGAAGCCGTTATATCGATGACCTTCCCGCGCCACCTGCTGTAAATAATCCAGGGGCGCTTCGCGCTCGCCCGCGAGGAACGCGCTCACGAGCGTGCCGCGCGTCGGCGCGTTCGGCTTCATGTCGCCCGGCGCGCGATAGTTGGTGAGCGCCGCGAAACGGCCATCGCGCGAGACGCCGAGCCACGTTCCGCCGCCCGTCAGATCGCGGCCCGCGAGTACGCCGGGCGCATCGTTCCACCAGTGCATCGGCTCGGCGTCGCGGCGCAGGAATTCGTCGCGGTTGGCCGAGAGCGTCAGCAATGCGCGGCCGCTTTCCTCGGAAGCCGCGGGCTGCCAGTCGAAGACGATCAGACACATGCGCGCGCGACCTCAGGCGTCGGCGGGAAAAGCGTAGGGCAGCGGCACGAAGCCGAGCGCGGGGCCATCGGCAGCGCCGACGTGCACCGAGCCGCTTTCGAGCGCGGCGAGCTTGATTTCCACGAGACAATCCACGCCGCCGTGCTCGCCGGGCGCCACGTTGACGACGAGTCCGCACGGCTGGCCGGGATCATCGGAATGAAAGAGCTCGGCGCCGGGCAGGACGGAATCGGCGCCGGTATCGACGTGTGCGAGCGCCGTGCGCCGCTTGATCGTGCCGCGATACTGGCTGCGCGCGACGATCTCCTGTCCCGGATAGCAGCCTTTCTTGAAGTTCACCGCGCCGAGCACGTCGAAGTTCACCATTTGCGGAACGAACTGCTCGACCGTCGCGTGCGTGATGCGCGGCTCGCCGGCGTGGATATCGAGCCAGTCCCACATTTGCTCGGGCACGCGCTTCAGTTTTTCGTCGAGCTTCGCGATGTGCGCCTCGACATCGGCCTTCGGTCCGACCCACAGAAAGCGCGGACGATGCGCCGCATCCGGCACGCGGATCAGCGCGCCGTGCGGGCCTTCGACCTTCACGTGCACGCCGTCGGGCAATGCGTCGAAGATGCCGGAGAGCGCCGCACGCACGTCGCCCGCGAAGCCGACTGCCGCCACTTCGGAAGTCGCGTCGGTGAGCTTCGCCTTCGAGCGCAGCACGAACATCGACAGGCGCTTCTGCACGGCGGCCTGCACGTCGTGCGCGATCAAGAGGCGCACCACGTCGGCCGTGCGCCACATCAGGAACGAACCGAGCAGGCGGCCCTTCGGCGAGCAGTAGCCCGCGAGCCGCGCGGTGGACGCATCGAGATGCTGGACATCGTTCGTGACCTGGTTGTGCAGGAACGAGGCGGCGTCCTCGCCCTTGACGTCGATCACGCCGAACTGGGTGAGCGGCATATACGCGCCGGCGGTCTTGACGGATTCGAAGTCTGAAGCGGCGAGGGCGATGGTCTGGGAATTCATGAGCGGGCGGGCTGTCAATCCTATCGTTTGGGCGCAAGCCGCAGAAAGCGGCTCTGACGCAGGCGGCAAGTTATTATATTGGTCTTATCTCAAGCGTGTTTCGCATGTCCTTTTTCAAGAAATGCGTCGTGGCGGCGGTGTTCGTCGCGATGCTCGCGGCGGCCGTCGCAGGCGGCATGTACTGGTGGGCCAACCGGCCGATGACCCTGTCGACGCCCGAACTCGACGTCACCATCAAACCGCACAGCAGCCTGCGCAGCGTGAGCGCCCAGTTGAACCGCGGCGGCGTGCCCGTCGAACCCGAACTTTTCGTGCTGATGACGCGCGTGCTCGGCCTGTCCGCGCAGCTGAAGTCCGGCAATTACGCTTTCAAGAGCGGCATCACGCCTTACGAAGTGCTGGAGAAGATCGCGCGCGGCGACGTGAACGAATATGTCGCGACCGTCATCGAAGGCTGGACGCTGCAAAAAATGCGCGGCGAGCTCGACGGCAATCCCGCGCTCACGCACGACACGGCGGGCATGACCGACACCGACCTGCTGCGGGCGATCGGCGCGGCCGAGGTCGACAAGGCATCGGCCGAAGGACTGTTCTTCCCGGACACCTATCTCTTCGACAAGGGCACGAGCGATCTCGCCGTCTACAAGCGCGCGTATCGGCTGATGCAGGCCCGCCTCACCGAAGCGTGGAACACGCGCGCGCAGAATCTGCCTTACAAGACGCCGTACGACGCGCTCATCATGGCGTCGATCGTCGAGAAGGAGACGGGGCGCGCGTCGGACCGTCCGCTCGTCGCGGCGGTGTTCGCGAACCGGCTGCGTATCGGAATGCCGCTGCAGACCGACCCGACCGTGATCTACGGCCTCGGGCCGGCTTACGGCGGAAAGCTGAGGAAAAAAGACCTGCAGACGGACACTCCGTACAATACCTACACGCGCATGGGCCTGCCGCCGACGCCGATCGCGCTGCCCGGCGTGGCCGCATTGAACGCCACGCTCAACCCCGCCGCGAGCAACGCGCTGTATTTCGTGTCGCGCGGCGACGGCAGCAGCATCTTTTCCGACAATCTGGGCGACCACAACAAGGCCGTCGACAAATACATCCGGGGTCAATGAATGGCGCGCGGCAAGTTCATCACGTTCGAAGGCATCGACGGCGCGGGCAAGACCACGCATCTGGACTGGTTCCGCCAGCGCCTCGAAGCGAAACTGGCGTCGGGCGGACATCAGGTCGCGATGACGCGCGAACCGGGCGGCACACCGCTCGGTGAAACGCTGCGCGGCATCCTGCTGAATCAGCCGATGGACCTCGAAACCGAAGCGCTGCTGATGTTCGCCGCGCGCCGCGAGCATCTCGCGCAGGTGATCGAACCGGCGCTTTCGCGCGGCGACTGGGTGTTGTCGGACCGTTTCACCGACGCGACTTTCGCGTATCAGGGCGGCGGGCGGGGCCTGCCGCGCGACAAGCTGGAGGCGCTGGAGCGCTGGGTGCAGGGTGGTTTCCAGCCTGATCTGACCGTGCTTTTCGACGTGCCGACCGATACCGCCAGCGAGCGACGCTCGGCCGCGCGCGCGCCGGACAAGTTCGAGAGCGAGTCGGAGGCGTTTTTCGAGCGCACGCGCAACGAATATCTGCGCCGCGCGGAGGAATCGCCGCAGCGGTTCTTCATCGTCGATTCGACGCGGTCTATCGAAGACATTCGTGAAAAGCTTGAGGAAGTAGTCTCAAGCCTCTGATTTAACATAGAAAAATATCGATGATCTACCCTTGGCAAAACGACGACTGGCAACGTCTCCAGCAACTGCGCGCGCACTGGCCGCATGCGCTTTTACTGCATGGCGAGGCGGGCATCGGCAAGCTTCAGTTCGCGCAACATCTCGCGCAGGGACTGCTGTGCGAGATGGCCGCGCCGAATGGCGAGCCGTGCGGGACTTGCCGGGCATGTCTGTGGTTTTCCCAGGGCAATCATCCCGATTACCGCGCGGTGCTGCCTGAAGCGCTCGCGGGCCTCGCGGCCGGCAGTGCCGACGCCGCCGACGCATCCGCCGACAAAGCCGATGGCGACGAAGGCAAGAAGACCCGCACGCCCAGCAAGGAAATCAAGATCGAGCAGGTGCGCGCGCTGCTGGACTTCTGCGGCGTCGGCTCGCATCGGGGGGGCCTGCGCGTCGTCGTGCTGTATCCGGCCGAAGCGCTCAACGTAGCGGCGGCGAATGCGTTGCTCAAAACGCTCGAAGAGCCGCCATCGGGCGTCGTGTTTTTGCTCGTGTCGGCGCGCGTCGACCGTCTGTTGCCCACCATCATCAGCCGATGCCGCCAGTGGCCGATGAGCGTGCCGCCTTCGAAAGAAGCGAGCGCGTGGCTCGCCTCGCAGGGCGTCGACGATCCGGCGGGACTGCTCGCACAGGCAGGCGGCGCACCGCTTGCTGCGCTTGCGCTGGCGAACGACGAGAACCGCGCCCTTCGTGACTTCACGCTCGCGCAACTCGCCGCCGGACCGAATTGCGACGCCTTCGCGTGCGGCGAAAACCTGCAGAAGCTGCCGGTGCCGCTCGTGCTCGGCTGGCTGCAACGCTGGCTTTATGATCTGCTCGCCGAGCGCACGGCGGGCCGGCCGCGCTACTTTCCCGGCGCGGCGAAGGCGCTCGCCCGTTGCGCCCAAAGCGCCGACCCCGCCGCGCTCGCACGCTACATGAAGACCGTAACGCGGCAGCGCGCGGTGGAAAATCACCCGCTCAATGCGCGCCTCGTGTTCGAGGAACTGTTCATCGGCTATCGCGGCATTTATACGGCCTGACATACGGCCTGACCGCGACTTGCGCCCCACGCGCAGCAGCACATGTATTAAGGAGCACCGGATGTTCGTCGATTCACACTGCCACATCAACTTCGAAGGGCTCGCCGACCGTCTGCCCGACGTTCTCGACAAGATGCGCGCGCACGCCGTGACCCATGCGCTGTGCGTGTCGGTCGATCTGGAAACGCTGCCTTCCGTGCTCGAAATCGCCGAAAAGCACGAGAACGTGTACGCATCCGTCGGCGTGCATCCGGATCACGAGGATGCGAAGGAGCCGAGCGTCGCGGAACTCGTCGAACTGGCGGCGCATCCGAAGGTTTGCGCGATCGGCGAGACCGGGCTCGACTACTATCGTCTGGAAGGGCGCAGCATCGCCGACATGGAATGGCAGCGCGAACGCTTTCGCACGCACATCCGGGCCGCGCACAGGACGGGCAAGGCGCTCATCATCCATACGCGCTCGTCGTCGGACGACACGCTGCGCATCATGGAGGAAGAGCGCGCGGGCGTGCCGGGCGGCGTGATGCATTGCTTCACGGAGCCGTGGGAGATCGCGGAACGGGCGCTCGCGCAGAACTTCCATATTTCGATCTCGGGCATCGTCACGTTCAAGAATGCGAAAGACGTGCAGGACGTTGCGCGGCGCGTGCCGATCGAGCGTTTGCTGATCGAAACCGATTCGCCGTATCTCGCGCCGGTGCCGTATCGCGGCAAGCCGAACGAACCTGCGTACGTGAGTTATGTCGGACGTTTCATCGCGCAGTTGCGCGAGCAGCCGGAAGAAGCCGTCGCAGAGGCGACCACCGAGAACTTCTTCCGGCTCTTCAAGATCGCGCGGCCAGTCTGAGGGCAGCCGGCCCGCGCGCGAAAAAAACCTGTTTCAAGGCAATCCGAAGGTCACTATGAACAATTCCCCGATGGTTTCCACCCCGTCCGTGGCGAGCGTGCCAAACGTTTCCCGTGCACGCGATGTCCGCAATGCACGAGCAGGCGCGGCCGTGCGCGGCCTCGTCGCGGGCGCGCTGCTGGCGGCCTGTGCGATCGCGCAGCCGGTCTGGGCCGCGTCCGTGGACTCGCTCATCAAGGCGGTCAAGTTCGACGACGTCTCCGCCGTCAAGAAACAGCTCGCGCAGGGCGCGGACCCGAACACGGTCGACAACACGGGCACGCCGATCATCGTGATCGCCGCACGCGAGAAGTCCGACAAGGTCGGCCAGTTGCTCGCCGACAACTCGAAGACCGATCTGGAGAAACTCGACCCCGCCGGCGAAAACGCAATGATGCTCGCCGCGCTCAACGGCGACGCGACCTTCGTGAATCTCCTGATCGCAAAGGACGCCGAAGTGAACAAGAAGGGCTGGACGCCCTTGCACTACGCGGCGACCAACGGCCATGACGATATCGTGAAGATCCTGGTCGATCATTCGGCCTATATCGACGCCGGTTCCCCCAACGGCACGACGCCGCTCATGATGGCCGCGCGCGGCGGTCATCTTTCGACCTGCAAGCTGCTGCTCGACGAAGGCGCGGATCTGCGTGTGAAGAATCAGCTCGGCATGACGGCGGTGGACTTCGCCCGCAAGTACAACGAGAAGGACGTCGCGGAAGGCCTGCAGGCGCGTCTGGATTCGATGCCACAGAGCGGCGGCGCTCCGCAAAGCGGCTCAAACGGTGCAAAATAGCGCAGCGCGACAGTCAAGCTCCGGGACACGCGCGGTCAGGCGCGGCCGCGCATCGCCCCGAACCCGTTGCCCCATTCAAGCCGCCGCTCAACATAAAAGGAAGACCATGCTGCGGGAATTCGTCCTCGCCTGTGCTCTCGCGACGCCCGTCTGCGCGTTAGCGTTTACCGGCAACGATCTGAACAAGCTCTGCACCAAAACGGATCCCAATTCGCGGACTGCCTGCGCGGCCTATATCGAAGGCGCGGCGGACGGCATCTACAACACGATCGAGGCGATCGGCGGAACCTCCGGGCCGCAGGTCGGCCAGTATTTCTGTCTGCCGGCGGACGTGAAGCCGCAGCAACTCACGGACGCGGTGCGCAAGTACATCGCCAATAATCCCGACAAGGCCGATTTCAACGCGACCACGATGGTCTCGCTCGGCCTCGGCAAGGCGTTCCCCTGCAAGGCGGAGCGCTGATCGTCTTTTGACGCCGGGGCGCCATCGGGCGGTCTGGCGTCGCGCTGCATTGCGCGGCGATCCGCATCCGTGCGATGCGGCCGGCGTATTCACTTCGCCGCCTCCACCTTCACGAAGCTGATCTTCGCGACGCTCATGCTCCCACTCGATCACTTCCTGAATCTCGCAGAACGGCCGCTCGGCACCTGGCCGGGCGCGCTCGTCGTGGCCGCCATCGCGGTGGTATTCGCGATCGGCGTGCATCGCATCGGCGCGCGCATTCTCGTGCGCATCGCGCGGCCGTATCCGCTGATGAGCGTCGTCCTGCGTTACGTCGACAAGCCCGCGCTCGTCCTCCTCATCATCCTCGGAATCGGCTTCGTGATTTTCGAGGCGCCCGATACGCTGCCGCTCATCGGCGTGCTGCGCGATGTCGAAACCGTCGCGCTGATCGGCGCGCTCACGTTTCTCGCAATGCGCTCGGCGGGCGCGGTAGGCGAGGCGATCGTGCAGGCGCATCCGCTCGACACCGACGACAACCTCAACGCGCGCCGCATCCACACCCAGGCGCGCGTGCTCGCGCGTTCGGTGATGGTGGTGATCGTGATCATCGGTTTCGGCGCGGCGCTGATGGCGTTTCCGAGCGTGCGGCAGATCGGCGCGAGCCTTTTGGCGTCGGCGGGCGTCGCGGGGCTCGTCGCCGGTATCGCGGCGCGGCCGGTGCTCGGCAATCTGATCGCCGGATTGCAGATCGCGCTGTCGCAGCCGATTCGCCTCGACGATGTCGTCGTGATTCAGGGCGAGTGGGGACGCGTCGAGGAAATCACCGGCACGTATGTATCGATTCGAATCTGGGATCAGCGGCGGCTCATCGTGCCGTTGCAGTGGTTCATCGAGAATCCGTTCACGAACTGGACGCGCAACAGCTCGCAGATCATCGGCACGGTGTTTTTGTACGTCGATTACCGTATGCCGATCGCGCCGCTGCGCGAGGAACTGGAGCGCATTCTCGCGCACGCGCCGGAATGGGACGGCCGCGTGCAGGTGCTGCAGGTCACCGACGCCACCGACCGCGCGATGCAGCTTCGCGTGCTCGTCAGCTCGTTCGATTCGGCGCTCAACTGGGATTTGCGCTGCCGCGTGCGCGAAGGGCTCGTGAACTTCGTGCAGGCCGCGTATCCGCAGTATCTGCCGCGTGCGCGCGCGGATTTGTCGACGGATAAGGACCGTCACGTCGATTTCGCGCCCCCGCTCGAACGCGAGGGCGCGACGCATGCCGCCAGCACGGCGAACACGCCCGCCGATCCGGTCGCGAGCCGCGGCGAGCCGGGCGGGCCGGATCCACGGGCGCATGCGGCGGCATCGACCGGGAAGAACTGAGGGCATCGACGGAAACCCGCGCGGGATTTTCCAGTCGAAAATTTCGGGTTTATTCTAAAAAGAAAAGTTCGAAGAGGAAAAGGAAAGCATATGAGCCGTCTCGTCGTCGTATCCAACCGGGTCGCCACGCCGACCGAAACCAAAGGCTCCGCGGGCGGCCTCGCCGTCGGCGTCTTCGGCGCGCTCAAGGACAGCGGCGGCGTCTGGTTCGGCTGGAGCGGGGACGTGGTGAGCGAAACCGTTGCGAACCAGGGGCCGAAGCTCGAACAGGACGGCGCGGTGACTTTCGCGACCGTCGGCCTGCCGAAGAAGGACTACGACCAGTATTACCGTGGCTTCTCCAACGCGATGCTGTGGCCGGTCTTTCACTATCGCAACGATCTCGCCGTCTACGACCGCGACGAATACGCCGGCTACCGGCGCGTGAACGCGTGGCTCGCGCACAAGCTCATCAAGCTGCTCGAACCCGACGACATCATCTGGGTCCACGACTATCATCTGATCCCGTTCGCCGAAGCGCTGCGCTCGGCGGGCATCACCAATCGCATCGGCTTCTTTCTGCATATCCCGTTTCCGTCGCCGCAGATTCTCTTGAACATTCCGCCGCACGAGGAACTGGTCAAGTCGCTGTGCTGCTACGACGTGGTCGGCTTTCAGACCGAGCGGGACCGCGTCGCGTTTCATGACTACATCGTCCGGCACGCGCACGGCACCGCAACGCCCGACGGCCACGTCGAAGCGTTCGGCAGAAAGCTCAGGACGAACGTGTATCGCATCGGCGTGTTTCCGGACGAAATCGCCGAACAGGCCGAACGCGGCGAAGCGCGTCAGGACGTGATGGACCTGAAGCAGAGCCTCGAAGGCCGCAAGCTCATCATGAGCGTGGACCGGCTCGATTACTCGAAAGGACTCGTCGAGCGTTTTCGCGCGTTCGAGCATTTTCTGGAGAAGTCTCCCGAATGGCGCGGCAACGTCACGCTCGTGCAGATCGCGCCGCCGACGCGCGCGGATGTCGAGACCTATCAGCAGATCCGCCAAAACCTGGAATACGAAGCGGGGCGCATCAACGGACGCTACTCCGGGCTCGATTACACGCCGATCCGCTATCTCAACCAGCGCTACGACCGATGGAAGCTGATGTCGCTCTTTCGCGAATCGCAGATCGGGCTCGTCACACCGCTGCGTGACGGCATGAATCTCGTCGCGAAGGAATACGTCGCCGCGCAGAATCCCGACGATCCCGGCGTGCTCGTGCTCTCGCAATTCGCGGGCGCGGCCGATGAAATGACCGGCGCGGTGATGGTCAATCCGCACGATATCGTCGGCACGAGCGAGGCGATCGGGCGCGCGCTCGCGATGCCGCTCGCCGAGCGCAAGGAGCGCTACGAAACCAACATGACCGCGCTGCGCAAGCACGACCTGGGCGTGTGGCGCGACGACTTTCTCGCGGATCTGCGCGGCGACGGTCAAGCGTAACCGTCTCCCGAAACGAGTGTTTCGCCCCTGTAACAGAGCGATGAAAGTGCAATAGACGCCCACGGCAGGCGCATTCGCCCTCGATAATGGGTTCAGCACGCTGGCGATTGCCGGCGCACGACAGGCATGGGCGAACCGCGCGAGACGGAATTACGCGTAAGGGCAAACCTTGTTGGCCCGGCTTACGGCCCGCTGTCATACTCGATGCGCGCCGCGGCCGGTACATGAAGTCTGCGCCGCACGTCGATATCCGCATGGAGACGAGAACGATGAGAATTGCCCAGATTGCTCCGCTGACCGAGTCGGTGCCGCCGAAACTGTATGGCGGAACCGAGCGCGTCGTGTCGTACCTCACCGAGGCGCTCGTCGAGCTCGGTCATGACGTGACGCTCTTCGCGACCGGCGACTCGCAAACCAGCGCCAACCTGGAAGCCGTATGGCCGCGCGCGTTGCGGCTCGACCCGGCGATCCGCGACCGCATCGCGCCTCACATGCTGCTGATGGAACTGGTGCGCCGTCGCGCCGAGGAGTTCGACGTCCTGCACTTCCACATGGACTATTACTCGTTCTCGCTCTTCAAGCGCCAGGACACGCCGTTCGTGACGACGATGCACGGCCGCCTCGATCTTCCCGAGCAACAGCCGGTATTCGATACGTTCAATACCGCGCCCGTGATCTCCATTTCCGATGCGCAGCGCCATCCGCTGCCGCAGGCGAAGTGGGTGAGCACGGTGTATCACGGCCTGCCGGAGAAGCTTTATACGCCGCAGCCGGTGGAGCAGAAGTATCTGGCGTTCCTCGGGCGCATCTCGCCGGAAAAGCGTGTCGATACCGCGATCCGCATCGCAGGCCGCTGCGGCTTGCCGATCAAGATCGCCGCCAAGGTGGATTTCGCCGATCACGAGTATTTCGAGCGCGAAATCGCGCCACTGTTGAAGTTGCCGTATGTCGAGTATGTCGGCGAGATCAACGACAGTCAGAAGGCCGAATTTCTGTCGGGCGCGCATGCGCTCATGTTCCCGATCGACTGGCCGGAGCCGTTCGGCCTCGTGATGATCGAAGCGATGGCGTGCGGCACGCCTGTCATCGCGTTCAATCGCGGGTCGGTGCCGGAAGTGCTGGACGAAGGCGTGTCGGGCTTTATCGTCGAGGATGAAATCGGCGCGGTGGCCGCGGTGAATCGCCTGCACACCTTGTCGCGCGAACGCGTGCGCGCGCGCTTCGAAGAGCGCTTCACATCGCATCGCATGGCGCGGCAATATCTGGAGGCCTATCAGGCAGTCGTGCGCGCGCAAAAGCGCACGCGCTTCAAGCTGATCGATCGCGCGACGACGACCTGATCGGTCGAGCTTCGAAGAAAAAAACCGCCGTGTGGCGCGGCCCGAAGGTCGCACCACACGGCGGTTCTGCATTCGCCGCGCGGGAAGAGCAGCGCGCTCAGTACTTGATGCGCGACACCTTCGTGCCTTGCAGCGAGACGTCGGCCATCAGGCCGGCGTTGGTCAGCACGATCGCCTCGACAGGCTTGGTGGCCGTGGTGGTATCGATCACGCCGTTCGCGCCCATCTTCACCAGCGCCACCGATGCATCCGCGCCCGCCGACCAGCCGTCGGAGTTGCGGAATTTGTCGAGGGCATCCTGCGTCATGAACAGGAAGATCAGCGCCTTCGATTGCGCGCCCGCCTGCAGGCCGAACGAGCCGGACGTCGTGCTGTAGTAGCCGACGGAGCTGCCGCCGACACGCAGCGCACCCTTGCCGTATTGCGCGCCGACAATAAAGCCGGCCTGAAGCACTGACGGGAACACCAGCACGCCGCGCGCTTTCGCCACCAGCTCACGCGAGCCGCCCACCGTTGCGTAGAGACGCTGGATGGTGCTGTCGACGTCGGCGTCGATGGAGCGCCGGTCATCGGCGGCGCCCGCAGCCGCTTCACTGCCGGCGTTTCTGTTTGCCGTGCAGCCGGCAAGCGCGAGGCCTCCCAGCGCCAGAACGGCGGTCGACTTGAGCATGAAGTTTCGTCTTTGCATCATTGTTCTCCATCGTGGAATTTAGGAAACCCCATAGAGCGGGAGGGTGAGGCACGCCAAGTTATAGCACAGCAACCTGAAAACACGAGCCCCGATCCATGCGCCCAAAGCCTTGTCACGCTTGGGTTCTCAGGCTACGCACCATTCAGGGAAAACGCTCGGAGCTAGCTTACTCCGAATCCGGCCCCATAAGCGACATGCAGCACACTAAATTACATCCGACTTTCGATCGACACTTCGCCTGATATTAGGGTAGACGAAGCTTCGACCAAACGAAATGGAACCGGCGTTTTCGCCCGAAGTGCGCCCTCAAGACAAGCATAAATTTCGTCCAGCTTGCTTAAGGTCGTACGAGAAAACCGCAAGCAGAAGTAGCAACGACCGTACCCGACCCGCGCTCACGGATGGGTCGTCGTTTTTACCTCGGAGGCAGATGTGCTCGGATGCTGCGGTCGGCGCAGCGCGCGCCTCACGCCGCCGACGAGCATGCCGAGCACGAGCAGGAAGGCGGCGGGCACGATCCAGTAGCCGACGAACGCATGCCACAGATAATCCGCGAGCGTCGCCTTGCGATGCGCGTATTCGTCGAGCGCTTCCTGATGCTTCGCCGCAGTAGCCGCGATGACATCTTCGGGGCAGCCGGCGGCACGGGCCTCGTCGGGCGCGCCGTGGCAGCGCGCGGCGACGCCTGCCGCACGCTGTGCGTCGGTCAGCTCCCAGGTCGAGAGCGCCTTTTGAAGATCGACGTTGTTATACGCCATCTCCTCGCGCACCTCGTTCACCGCGACGATCAGCACCGGCACGAACCAGAACGTGATTATCACGAGCCACCGCCTGAACCAGCGGTTTTTATGTCTCCATGCCATCCGGATGCCTCCATGCGCGGCTTTTCGCCTCGCTCGAAACGGCGGCGGCCGATGGCGTGTTTCTTGTATTCGTGAGGGGCCGCCTTCGCGCCATCTTATGAGAAAAAGACGACGGTGCGAATCAATTGCTTGGGTGCAGTGCAATATCGGCCGGTAGGCTGAGTAAATACGAAAGGGTCGCCGCGCGCGAACGGCGCGGCGTGAACATGCGTGTGAGCGGGATCAGCCCTTGTTGCTGAGGCAGCTCTTCATGAACGTCTTGCGTTCGTCGCCTTTCTTGTCGCTTGCCTGCTGATTGCACGCGGTCATCTTCTGCTGCTGCGTCATCGGCGCGGAAGCAGCGGCGGGCGCGGCGGACAGACAGCTCTTCATGAAGGCCTTGCGGTCGTCGCCTTTTTTGTCGCCCGCCTGCTTGTTGCAATCGGTCATCTTGCTTTGCTGACTGTTGGCGGCGATGGCGACGTTCGCGCCGAGCGCGAGGCTCAGCACAGCGATGAGGGCGGTGGCTCGAATAGTCATGTGACGCTCCCTGATTTGAGTGACGGTTTATTCTTCGGCGGCGCCTGTCTAGAGCGGCATGCCGCCCGCGCATTATGGCAAACCCAATATGAACGGTGTGTGGGATAAGGTGAAATCGGGAGACGGCCGCGGGAACGAGGCTTGCAGGCGCCTTTCATTCATCCACGACCCACGCGAAGCATGCAGCCGACGTATGATCGTGCGATGCATCTCAACGCAAAGGAGACGCTTCATGTCCACACCGCTGTCCGACCATTACAAGGGCTTCGAGATCAAGGTGCAGGCATTGCGGCGCGCGAAAGAACGCGACGAGCCGGACGACGGTCCGCGCCACTTCGACATCGTCGTGACGATCGCGAAGAGCGCGCACGGCGAGAGTGGCCGCGCAGTGATGTTCGGCGTGCCCGAACAGGAACCTTTCGATAGCCCGATCGACGCGACGCGCGCGGGCATCGACTACGCGCGCGACATCATCGACAAGAAGGTGGACGGGCAGTCGGTCGAAGATCTCTGACTTTGGCAGCAAGCCGTTGCACGCCGGCAACCACGGAATACCGACAATGCCGCCGATCCTTTGATCGACGGCATTGTCGCGTGTGGACTACACGTTAGCCCGATTGACCTCGGGCGTCTGTCCAACGAGAATCGACGACGAGCAAACGTTGACACCGCGTCCGGACAGAACCATCGAAGGCGTTGGCGCGCAACACGAAGCGAGGGCGCGACAGGGCGCCCGCAATCGCTTCCCTTCGTTGCCCGGCGCGGATCGACACGCGTTGCTCGCGTTCGCTGCATCTCGAAAGACCAGACAAACCAGAACAAAGCACTGGAGATCCGCATGAACCGAACCATCCGCCGACGCGTCCTGTCGGCCGCCGTCGCGCTTGCCGCCTGCACCGCATTGCCGTTCGCCTCGTCATCCGCATTCGCGCAAACGGCGGGCAAGCCGAAGGTCGCGCTCGTCATGAAGTCGCTCGCCAACGAGTTCTTCCTGACGATGGAAAACGGCGCGAAAGACTATCAGGCGCACAACCCCAGCCAGTTCGACCTGATCACCAACGGCATCAAGGATGAGACCGACACCGCGGCGCAGATTCGCATCGTCGAGCAGATGATCGTGTCGAAGGTCGACGCGCTCATCATCGCGCCGGCCGATTCGAAGGCGCTCGTGCCGGTGATCAAGAAGGCGGCGGACGCGGGCATCATCGTCGTGAATATCGACAACCGGCTCGATCCGGACGTGCTCAAGTCCAAGGATCTGAACGTGCCGTTCGTCGGACCGGACAACAAGAAGGGCGCGCGAAAGGTCGGCGATTATCTCGCCCCGAAACTCAAGAAGGGCGATGAAGTCGCGATCATCGAGGGCGTGACGACCACCACGAACTCGCAGGCGCGCAGCGCGGGCTTCAAGGAAGCGATGGACGCGGCCGGCATGAAGGTCGTCGCGCTCCAGTCGGGCGAATGGGAAATCGATAAGGGCAACGCGGTGGCAGGGCAGATCCTGAACGCGAACCCGAACGTGAAGGCGCTCCTGTGCGATAACGACAACATGGCGATCGGCGCCGTGTCGGCGATTCGCGCGGCGGGCAAGGCGGGCAAGGTGCAGGTCGTCGGCTTCGACAATATCGGCGCGATCAAGCCGATGCTGAAAGACGGACGCGTGCTCGCGACCGCCGACCAGTACGCGGCGAAGCAGGCCGTGTTCGGCATCGACGTGGCGCTGAAGGCGATCGCCGGCCACAAGAAGCAGTCGGAGCTTTCGCAGGTCGTGGAAACGCCGGTCGATCTCGTGACGAAGTAAGCCCGGCGCGCGGCGGCGTCGTCGGGCGCCGTTTCGCGCGAAAAGCCTAAAGTTCGCGGCCGGCGTGCCGATAACACACTGACGAGCGCGGAAGGCAGACGGCGCGGGCATTGTCCGCGGCCATCCGGACGCTTTTCCGCGCGGGACCACCACGAGGATGCACAGCGAAGCCTTGAAGCGCCCCATGAGCGGACCGAACGATGCGAACGTGCTGACGGTGACGGGCATCGGCAAGACCTATGTCGAGCCGGTGCTGGCGGACGTCTCGCTGGCGCTCGTTCCCGGCGAAGTGCTTGCGCTCACGGGCGAGAACGGCGCGGGCAAAAGCACGCTGTCGAAGATCATCGGCGGACTCACGGACCCGACCACGGGCACGATGACGCTCGCGGGCCAGCCCTACTTGCCGAAGAGCCGCTCGGACGCCGAAGCGCTCGGCGTGCGCATGGTGATGCAGGAGCTGAACCTGTTGCCCACTTTGTCGGTGGCGGAGAATCTGTTTCTGAACCGCCTGCCGCGCAAAGGCTTCGGCTGGATCGACCGGAAGCGGCTCGCGCAAGACGCGCGTCATGCGATGGCGCAGGTCGGGCTCGACGCGATCGATCCGGACACGCTCGTCGGCGGCCTCGGCATCGGGCATCAGCAGATGGTCGAGATCGCGCGCAATCTGATCGACGATTGCCGCGTGCTGATCCTCGACGAGCCGACCGCGATGCTCACCGCCCGCGAAGTCGATCTGCTGTTCGAGCAGGTCGAGCGGCTGAAGGCGCGTGGCGTCGCGCTCGTCTACATCTCGCACCGGCTGGAGGAATTGCAGCGCATCGCCGAGCGCGCGGCCGTGTTGCGCGACGGGCGCCTCGTGCATATCGGTCCGATGGACGAACTCACGAGCGACCGGCTCGTCACGCTGATGGTCGGACGCGAGATCGGCGAGCGCATCGATCTCGGCGAGCGGCGCATCGGCGGCGTCGCGCTGAAGGTGGAAGGCATGACGCGTGCGCCCGTGGTGCGCGACGTGTCGTTCGAGGTCCGCGCGGGCGAGATTTTCGGCGTGAGCGGGCTGATCGGCGCGGGCCGGACCGAACTCATGCGCCTCATTTACGGCGCGGATCGCGCGGACGCGGGCACGGTGTCGATCGCGCGCAACGGCGAGCCGCTGCGGCGCGTGTCGGTGCGCTCGCCGTCGGACGCGGTCGACGAAGGCATCGCGCTGATCACGGAGGATCGCAAGGGCGAGGGCCTTTTGTTGAGCCTGCCCATCGCCGCGAACGTTTCACTGGGCAATCTGGGCGCGGTGGCGCGGCATGGCGTCGTCGATACGCGCCGGGAATCCGCGCTCGCGCAGCGCCAGATCGACGCGATGCGCATCCGCACGTCGGGGCCTGCGCAGGCGGTGTCGGAGCTGTCGGGCGGCAACCAGCAAAAGGTCGTGATCGGCCGCTGGCTCGCGCGCGACTGCACGGTGCTGCTGTTCGACGAACCGACGCGCGGCATCGACGTCGGCGCGAAGTTCGACATCTACGGGCTGATGGGCGCGCTCGCCCGCGAAGGACGCGCGCTCGTCGTCGTGTCGAGCGATCTGCGCGAGCTGATGCTGATCTGCGACCGGATCGGCGTGATGTCGGCCGGGCGCATGACGGGCGTGTTCGAGCGCGCGAGCTGGACGCAGGACGCGCTGCTCGCGGCGGCGTTCTCGGGTTACGCGAAGCGCGAGGCGATCCTGCACGATCCGATCGCGCCCGATGCGAAAGCGCCCGAAGACAACCTGGAGCACTGAATGAGCGAAGCGAACCTGCCCGCCGATGCACCGAAGAGCACGAAAGGCGTCGGCACGCGTCTCGGCATTTCGAATTACCTGGGTCTCGCGGGTGCGCTCGCCGCGATGATCGCGCTGTTTTCGGTGCTGAGCACGCACTTCCTGACGTACGACACGTTCAGCACGATCGCGAACCAGATTCCCGATCTCGTCGTGATGTCGGTCGGCATGACGTTCGTGCTGATCATCGCGAGCATCGATCTGTCGGTGGGCTCGGTGCTGGCGCTCGGCGCGTCGGTCGTGAGCGTGGCCGCGCTCAAGTGGCACTGGCCGGCGTTTCCCGCCGCGCTGATCGGTCTCGCGGCCGCCGCGCTGACCGGCACGGTGACGGGCCTCGTCACGGTGGCGTGGCGGATTCCGTCGTTCATCGTGTCGCTCGGCGTGCTGGAAGGCGCGCGCGGGCTCGCGTACCAGATGACGAACTCGCGCACGGCGTATATCGGCGATGCGTTCGATTTTCTGTCGAATCCGATCGCGTTCGGCATCTCGCCCGCGTTCCTGATCGCGGTCGCGGTGATGATAATCGCGCATCTGGTCTTGACCCGGACGGTTTTTGGCCGATATCTCGTAGGGATCGGCACGAACGAGGAAGCGGTGAGGCTCGCGGGCGTCAATCCGCGGCCGTACAAGGTCATCGTTTTCGCGCTGATGGGCGCGCTATCGGGACTCGCGGCGCTGTTCCAGATCTCGCGGCTCGAAGCCGCCGATCCGAACGCCGGCGCGGGAGTGGAACTGCAGGTGATCGCGGCCGTCGTGATCGGCGGCACGAGTCTGATGGGCGGGCGCGGCTCGGTCATCAGCACGTTTTTCGGGGTGTTGATCATTTCCGTGCTGGCGGCGGGACTGGCGCAGATCGGCGCGAACGAGCCGACCAAGCGCATCATTACCGGCGCGGTGATCGTGGTGGCGGTGGTGCTGGACACATACCGCAGCAGAAGGAAGCGTGTGTAATCGTTTGTCTGACCGATGGACGGCGACGGCGCGCACCGCACGGGGCGGAAAAGCGGCCGGCGACGGTGGTTGAAGCAAGAGCGGCAAGCAGGGCGCGCGCGATAAGAAGTACGCGCCGGACGCCTTACGACCAATAAGAGCAGTTGGACCAAAGCATAGAGAAGGACGATGTATGGCGACGATCAAAGACGTGGCAGCCATTGCCGGGGTGTCGTTTACGACGGTATCCCACGTAGTGAACAATTCACGGCCGGTGTCGGCCGACGTGCGGGCGAAAGTCGAGCGGGCGATCCTCGAACTCGACTACGTGCCGTCGGCGGTCGCGCGCTCGCTGAAGGCGCGCTCGACGGCGACCATCGGCCTGCTCGTGCCGAACGCGACGAACCCGTATTTCGCCGAACTGGCGCGCGGCGTCGAGGACGGCTGCGCGAAGAACGGCTATTGCGTGTTCTTCTGCAACTCCGACGACGATCCCGCCAAGCAGCGCAGCTATCTGCGCGTGCTGCAGGAAAAGCGTATCGATGGACTGGTGATCGCGTCGGCGGGCGAGGATTCGGTGCTCGCGCAGTGCCTCGCGGGCGCGCGTGAGCCGCTCGTGATCGTCGATCGCAATATCGAAGGGCTGCAATCCGACCTCGTGCAGATCGACCACGAAAAGGGCGCGTATCTCGCGACGCGGCATCTGCTGCAACTCGGGCACTCGCAGATCGGCTGCATCACGGGGCCGGTCGCGACGGCCGTTTCCGCGATGCGCCTGCACGGCTTCATCCGCGCGATGGCCGAGCGCGGCATCGAGATCGAGCCGAACGCGATCGTCCAGAGCGACTTTTCCGCGACGGGCGGTTACGCCGCGGCCTCGCAATTGCTCGACAACATGAGGCCGACCGCGATCTTCGCGTGCAACGACATGATGGGCATCGGCGCGCTGCGTGCGGCGGCGGAGCGCCACATCAACGTGCCGACGGAATGCTCGATCATCGGTTTCGACGATGTCGAGCTGTCGCGCTACACGTATCCGGCCTTGTCAACGGTGGGACAATCGGTGCGTGCGCTCGGCGAAATGGCCGCGCAGACGCTGATCGACCGCATCACCGGCAAGCTGACCGGCACGACACGCCGGCGCGTGGTGGCGCCGCGCCTCGTGCGCCGCGAATCGACCGCCGTGGTGCCCGAATCGCGCAGCGCGAGAGCATAACGAAGGCTGTTCAAAAAGGAAGCGAGATGGGCGACAACGCCAATTCAGGCGACGCAGGCAAGACCGGCAACGTAACCGTGGTCGGCAGCCTCAACATGGACCTCGTCGCGCGCGCGCCGCGTCTGCCGAGGCCGGGCGAAACGCTCGCCGGACATGCGTTCGCGCAGGTGCCGGGCGGCAAGGGCGGCAATCAGGCGGTCGCCGCGGCGCGCCTGGGCGCACGGGTCGCGATGATCGGCTGTGTCGGCAACGATTCGAACGGTGCGACGCTCAAGGGCAGTCTGGAGGCGGAAGGCATCGACTGCACGGCGCTCGCGACCAGCGCTGACGCGCCGACGGGCGTCGCGCTCATCGTCGTCGATGATGCGAGCCAGAACGCGATCGTCATCGTCGCGGGCAGCAACGCCGAAGTGACGCCCGCGCGCATCGAGGCGCAGGAAGCGCTGATCGCGCAGGCCGACGTCATTGTGTGCCAACTCGAAACGCCGCCCGAAACCGTGCGCGCCGCACTCGCCGCCGGCCGGCGTCTTGCGCGCACGACGATCCTCAATCCCGCGCCCGCCGCGCGCAAGTTGCCGCCGGACTGGTTCCCGCTCGTCGATTATCTGATTCCGAACGAACTGGAAGCCGCGACGCTCTCGGGCGTGGCGATCGAAACGCCCGACGACGCGCGCCGCGCGGCGCAGGCGCTCAAGGCAAAGGGCGCGCGCAACGTGATCGTGACGCTCGGCGGACAAGGCGTGCTCGCGCTGCTCGACGGCGCGGACGACGCCGGCGTTCATCTGCCTTCGCCGATAGTCGAAGCAGTCGACACGACCGCCGCCGGCGATACGTTCATCGGTGGCTTCGCGGCAGAACTCGCGCGCGGCGCCGCTCCGATCGACGCAATCGCATTCGGCCAGCGCGCCGCCGCGGTGGCCGTGACGCGCGAAGGCGCCCAGCCGTCGATTCCGCACCGCAGCGAAATTTCCGCATAACTTTTCAATGATCGCTGAAAAACGGCGCGCCTGACGCGCCGTTTTCTTTTCAGACGAAATAATTCCCTCAAGTGCTTACGCTTTCGCGCCGTTTACATCGATAGCGGTCGCGTGATCCTTCGCGCGCGCAGACACGAAACGACGACTCCGCTCGCGGGCGGCATCAGGGAAAACTCAATGAAAAAGGCTTTGACGATCAAGGCGCGCCTCGGCATCTCGATGGCGTTTCTGGGTGGGCTGCTCATCGCGATCGGCGCGCTGGGACTCACCGGCATGAGCCATTCGAACGGCGCGTTTCAGGAAACATACTCAGTGCAGATGCCTGCGGCGATCGCCGTCGGCAACGCCGAAATGTACGCCGCGCGCGAGCGGCTCGTGTTCGACCGCGCGGCGCTCCTCGCCGGCACGCCGGAAGTGGCGTCCACCGTCGAGCGCGCGCGCATGATGCGCGATCGGGCGGACGGCTACTGGAAGGAATACATGTCCTTGCCGCAGGCGCCGGGCGAAAAGCGCCTCGCCGACGCCGCGCAGGACAAGCGCCTCGCGCTGCAGGGCATCGTCGACAAGGGCATCGCCGCGGTCATGGAGAACGACCACGACGGCATCATCGCGAACGCCAAGGCGATGCAGTCGATGTACAACGAGCTCGCCAACGCGGACGACGCGCTGCGCAAGTATCTGACCGAAGCGTCGAAGCAGAGTTACGAAGAGACGCAGAACCGCTTCCTGTGGTTCCGCGCGCTGAGTCTCGGCGCGATCGCGCTCGGCATGGCGGCTGCCGTGTTCGCGTGGGTATCGCTGCGGCGCGCGATCGCGCGCCCGCTCGAAGCCGCGCTCGGTCATTTCGACGCGATCGCCGCGGGCGATCTGCGCCGCGAGGTCGTCGTCACGTCGCGCGACGAAATGGGGCAGTTGCTCGAAGGGCTCGCCAGGATGCGCACGAGCCTCCTCACGACCGTGCGCACCGTGCGCTCGGGCAGCGAATCGATCGCATCGGCGACGCAGCAGATCGCCGCCGGCAATACCGATCTGTCCTCGCGCACCGAGGAACAGGCGTCCGCGCTGCAGGAAACGGCGTCGAGCATGGAAGAACTGACCGGCACCGTCCGCCAGAACGCCGACAACGCGCGGCAGGCGAGCGCGCTCGCGGCGAATGCGTCGGACATCGCGGGCAAGGGCAGCGCGGTGGTCACGCAGGTCGTCGACACGATGCGCGAGATCAACGGCAGCTCGTCGAAGATCGCGGACATCATCACGATCATCGAGGGCATCGCGTTCCAGACCAACATCCTCGCGCTCAACGCGGCCGTCGAAGCGGCGCGGGCGGGCGAGGAAGGGCGCGGCTTCGCGGTCGTCGCGGGCGAGGTGCGCAGCCTCGCGCAGCGTTCGTCGGCGGCGGCGAAGGAAATCAAGGAACTGATCGACACCTCGGTGGCGCGCGTGCGCACGGGCACGACGCTCGTCGATGAAGCCGGCCGCACGATGAACGAGATCATCGGCGCGGTGCAGCGCGTGACCGACATCATGGGCGAGATCGCGGCGGCGTCGGAGGAGCAAAGCAGCGGCATCGAGCAGGTATCGCGCGCCGTCACGCAGATGGACGAGGTGACGCAGCAGAACGCGGCGCTCGTCGAGGAAGCAGCGGCGGCCGCGCAGTCCCTCGAAGATCAGGCCGCGCGTTTGCGGCAGGCGGTAGCCGTATTCCAGGTGGCGGACGGCGCGCCGCTCGCGGTGACAATGTCCGCGTCCACGCCGGCTACGAAAGTTGCACCGCGTGCAACGATGACGCCGCGTGTCGCGCCGCGCGTTTCGCCCGCCAAGCGCGCGGTAACCGCGCCGGCAGCGCCCAAGGCTCCGGCGACCGCGGAGACGGGCGGCGACTGGGAGACGTTCTGAGCAACCGCCTGCGGCGTGAAGCGGCAAACGGGCGGTGAATGCGCGCGAAGGCACACGCGCGCGACCAACGTCGATCCGGTAACCCGTACACTGATGGGTGTGCGTCACCGCTCACACGAGGATATCGACATGACCGGATCGACACTCGCCGCGAAGTTCGCGGACGCCCGCCGCCGGCATCAGCTGATCGAAACGCTGGCGCCCGCCGACATTCCGGCCGACGCGCCCACCGCCTACGCGATCCAGCACGAGATGCTGAGAGAGTCGGATGCGCGCATCGGCGCGTGGAAGATCGGCGCGCGCGCGCCCGACGCGCTCGCCACCGGCGCGCCCATCGACGCCGCGCTTGTTCACGTTTCGCCCGCGCGCGTGCCCTTCGAATCGTTTTTCCGCGTGCTGGTGGAACTCGAAGTCGCGTTCCGCTTCGCCTATGCGCTGCCCGCGCGACATGACCCTTACACGCGCGAGGAAGTATTCGATGCGATCGGCGGTATCGCGGTCGCGCTCGAAGTGGTCGACAGCCGTTTCGCGCAATGGCCCAATGTCGATCCGCTCGCCCAGCTCGCCGACTCGCAGAACAACGGCGCACTCGTGGTGTCGGGCATGGAGCCTTACGACGTCGTCGCGCCGGGCTTCGACTTTCTCCAGCCGCGCCTCGAATTCACGCTGGATGGCGTGTCCATCGCGCCGGCCGCGCTCGGCAATCCGGCGGGCGATCCCCGCGAACTGCTGCCCTGGCTCGTCAACCATTGTTGCCGCATGGGTTTGACCGTCGAACCGTTCTGGACCATCACCACGGGCTCATATACGGGCGCATATCGCGTCGATGGACCTGGCATGCTCCATGGCGCGATCGACCGCATCGGCGAACTGGAACTGGTGCTCGCATGAAGCCGGAACATGCGCATCGATTGCATCGATACTTTGCATCTCATGAGCGCGCGCGCACGTATCCGTCATGACGTGATGAATGCATGTGCGCATGTGAGGCGCACGTCGCATTGGCGGACAGAAGCAGTGGATAAGTAGCGAAGAGCGCGCGGAAACGAACAGGCAGCGACGATGTCGAGAAAGAGGATAGCGACATTGGGATGAGGATTGTAGGTGAACGAAAATAACTCACCAAGATAGGAATTCTTCGAAGCAAATGAACAACGCAAGTGCGTGAAAAAAAATTCGAAAGGGTTTAGGATGATTTCAAGCGATGTCGTTTCGATTACGCGCGTTGCGCACGACATAGCTTTCTGACTTCGGCGAGGAGGTAGCATGGATATCTACAGCAGTTTCGCGACCCGCTTCGAAAAAACCCGCGAGGAGGAATTCTCGCTCGAAGAGTATCTCGCGCTCTGCAAAGAAGATCCTGCCACATATGCAACAGCGGGCGAACGCATGTTGACGGCCATCGGGGAACCCGAATTCGTCGATACGCGACTCGATCCGCGGCTGTCGCGTACGTTTGCGAACAAGGTCATCAAGGTGTACCCGGCGTTCCGTGAGTTTTACGGAATGGAGGAGGTGATCGAGAACGTCGTGTCGTACTTCCGGCACGCGGCACAGGGTCTCGAAGAAAAGAAGCAGATCCTGTATCTGCTGGGTCCGGTAGGCGGCGGCAAGTCGTCGATCGCCGAACGGCTGAAGCAACTCATGGAGCGCGTTCCGTTCTATTCGCTGAAGGGCTCGCCCGTCAACGAATCGCCGCTCGGTCTCTTCGATTACGACGAAGACGGCCCGGTGCTCGAAGAGCAGTACGGCATTCCGCGCCGCTATCTCAAGAGCATTCTCTCGCCGTGGGCCGTGAAGCGCCTGCACGAGTACAACGGCGACATCCGCAAGTTCCGCGTGGTGCGCCGCTATCCTTCGATCCTTCGCCAGATCGGCATCGCGAAGACCGAGCCTGGTGACGAGAACAACCAGGACATCTCGTCGCTCGTCGGCAAGGTGGATATCCGCAAGCTCGAGACCTATTCGCAGGACGACGCTGACGCTTACAGCTATTCCGGTGGCCTGTGCCTCGCCAATCAGGGCCTGCTGGAATTCGTCGAAATGTTCAAGGCGCCGATCAAGGTGCTGCACCCGCTGCTCACCGCGACCCAGGAAGGCAACTTCAAGGGCACGGAAGGCTTCGGTGCGATTCCGTTCGACGGCGTCATCCTCGCGCACTCGAACGAGTCGGAGTGGAAGGCGTTCCGCAACAACAAGAACAACGAAGCACTGCTCGATCGTATCTTCGTCGTGAAGGTGCCGTACTGCCTGCGCTACGGCGAAGAGATCAAGATTTACGAGAAGCTGCTGCGCAACTCGTCCCTCGCCGAGGCGGTTTGCGCACCGGGCACGCTCAAGATGATGGCGCAGATGGCCGTGCTCACGCGTCTGCACGAGCCGGAGAATTCGAGTCTCTTCTCGAAGATGCAGGTCTATGACGGAGAGAACCTGAAGGACACGGACCCGAAGGCGAAGTCGTATCAGGAGTATCGCGATTACGCGGGCGTCGACGAAGGTATGACGGGCGTGTCCACGCGCTTCGCGTTCAAGATCCTGTCGCGCGTCTTCAACTTCGATTCGAGCGAAGTGGCCGCGAACCCGGTGCATCTGATGTACGTGCTCGAACAGCAGATCGAGCGCGAGCAGTTCCCGCCGGAGACGGAGCAGAAGTACCTGTCGTTCATCAAGGACGTGCTGGCTTCGCGCTACGCGGAGTTCATCGGGAAGGAAATTCAGACCGCTTATCTGGAGTCGTACTCCGAGTATGGTCAGAATATCTTCGATCGCTATGTCACCTATGCCGACTTCTGGATTCAGGACCAGGAGTTCCGCGATCACGACACCGGCGAGAGCTTCGACCGCGCATCGTTGAATGCCGAACTGGAGAAGATCGAGAAGCCCGCGGGCATCAGCAACCCGAAGGATTTCCGCAACGAGATCGTGAACTTCGTGTTGCGCGCACGTGCGGCGAACGGCGGCAAGAATCCTGCGTGGATCAGCTACGAGAAGCTGCGCGTGGTGATCGAAAAGAAGATGTTCTCCAACACGGAAGAACTTCTGCCGGTTATTTCGTTCAACGCGAAAGGGTCGGCCGAAGAGCAGCGCAAGCACGAGGACTTCGTCAATCGCATGGTCGCGAAGGGTTACACGCCCAAGCAGGTCCGGCTCCTGTGCGACTGGTATCTGCGCGTGCGCAAGTCGTCGTGATGTAGAGTGGATGGGTATGGGGGAATCGACGGGAGTGGGCGCCATCGCGCCTTACTCCGGTCCCGCGCAAAGCGATAGTCAGGATGTCCCCTGCGGTCCGGGCGCGTGGATTGCGTCCCGACCGCACAGTGGACAGTTTGCGAGACGAAAGACGCCGCGATCAGTCGAAGCTGCACACGGCGCCTCGAAAGCTCGCCAATAACGCGGGAGACTGGATGTGCTGCACCAAATCATCGACCGCAGGTTAGCCGGCAAGAACAAGAGCATCGCCAACCGCGAACGCTTCCTGCGACGCGTCAAGAGTTACATTCGCCGCGCGGTGTCCGACGCGGTGCGCGATCGCAGTATCAAAGACATTCAAAGCACCCAGAGCATCACCATTCCCAAGAAGGACATCTCCGAGCCCTCGTTCCGTCACGGACCGGGCGGCAAGCGCGAGTACGTCCATCCGGGCAACGCCGATTACATTCGCGGCGACAAGATTCCGCGTCCGCCGGGCGGTTCGGGCGGCGGCGGCAAGAGCGCCAGCAACGAGGGCGAAGGGCAGGACGATTTCGTCTTCGAACTGTCCCGCGAAGAATTCATGCAGTACTTCTTCGACGACCTCGAACTGCCGCGCCTCGTCAAGACTCAACTGCTCGCCGTGCCGACCTGGAAGAATGTGCGTGCGGGCTGGGCGGCGGAAGGCACCCCGAATAACATCGATGTGGTCAGGTCGCTGCGCAGCGCGCTCGGACGTCGCATCGCGCTCGGCTGGCCGCTCGCGTCGCAACTGCGCGAGATGGAGCGCCAGCTCGAGCAGTTGAAGGAAGAGAACGCCGACGAGGAAGAGATCGCGCGCCTCGAAGCGGATATCGTCGTCATGCAGGGCCGGATCACGCGCATCCCGTTCATCGATCCGTTTGATCTGCGCTATATCAATCGCGTGAAGCAGCCGACGCCGTCGAGCAAGGCGGTGATGTTCTGCCTGATGGACGTCTCCGGCTCCATGGACGAGCAGCGCAAGGATTTGTCCAAGCGCTTCTTCATCCTGCTGTATCTGTTTCTGCAAAGGAACTACGAGAAGATCGAGGTCGTGTTCATCCGGCACCATACGCGCGCCGAGGAAGTGGACGAAGACACGTTCTTCCATTCGACCGAAAGCGGCGGCACCGTGGTGTCGAGCGCGCTCGAACTCATGAAGAAGATCATGGACGAGCGTTATTCGCCGACTGAATGGAACATTTACGGCGCGCAGGCATCGGACGGCGACAACTGGACCGACGATTCCCCGAAGTGCCGCAGGCTGCTGGCCGAAGACATCCTGCCGAAGGTCCGGTATTTTGCCTATATTCAAGTTGCGCCGGAGGAGCAGAACCTCTGGTTGGAGTATGCTCAGCTTGCGATGGGCGCGCCCGAACTGGCCATGAAAAAAGTCGATTCGGCTGCGGACATCTATCCGGTGTTCCGCGAGCTGTTCGAAAAACAGCAGGCGGCCGCATGACGACGCGGCATTGGCACAACGAGACGCGTGGGTATCAACTGGACAGCACGGACGATCGTGCGGCTTCCAGGCTTGGACCCGAGGCAGAGCAACGCAAGGCGTCCGCAGAGACAGACGAGGCGCACGAGGAAGGCAGAATGAATGTATCGGAGAAGCGGCGACCGCTGCCGTGCCCGTCGGACTGGAGCGTCGAGCTGATCGAAGAGTATGACGCCGAGATTTCGCGCGTCGCGAACGGTTACGGTCTCGACACCTATCCCATTCAGCTGGAGATCATCAGCTCCGAGCAGATGATGGATGCGTATGCGTCCGTCGGCATGCCCGTGAACTATCGGCACTGGTCGTTCGGCAAGCACTTTCTCGCGACGGAGAAGGGCTATCGGCGCGGGCAAATGGGTCTCGCCTACGAAATCGTGATCAACTCGAATCCCTGCATCGCGTATCTCATGGAAGAAAACACCATGACGATGCAGGCGCTCGTGATCGCTCACGCGGCATACGGGCACAACTCGTTTTTCAAGGGCAACTATCTCTTCCGTCTCTGGACGGACGCGCACGCGATCATCGATTACCTCGTCTACGCGAAGAATTACATCGCGGAATGCGAGGAGCGGCATGGACTGGATCGCGTCGAGGAATTGCTCGATTCGTGCCACGCGCTGATGAACTACGGCGTCGATCGCTACAAGCGGCCGCAGAAACTTTCGCTCGCGAAGGAAGCGGCGATGCGGCGCGAGCGTGAAGCGTATCTGCAATCGCAGGTCAACGAATTGTGGCGCACGCTGCCGAAGGGAAAGGACCCATCGCCGGAGGAAATCGAGAGCCGCTATCCGCCGGAGCCGCAGGAGAATCTGCTGTACTTCGCGGAGAAGAACGCGCCCTTGCTGGAGCCGTGGGAGCGCGAAGTCATTCGCATCGTGCGCAAGATCGGCCAGTATTTTTATCCGCAGCGGCAGACGCAGGTCATGAACGAAGGCTGGGCGACCTTCTGGCACTACACGCTGCTGAACACGCTCTACAACGAAGGCCGTCTCGAAGACAGCTTCATGATGGAGTTTCTGCATTCGCATTCGAACGTCGTATATCAGCCGCCGGTGACGAAGCCGTATTACAGCGGCATCAATCCGTACGCGCTCGGCTTTTCGATGATGAGCGATATCCGCCGCATCTGCGAGAACCCGACGGACGAAGATCGCGAGTGGTTCCCGGAACTCGCGGGCAGCAACTGGCTGGACTCCTTGCATTACGCGATGCGCAATTTCAAGGACGAGAGCTTTATCGCGCAGTATCTGTCGCCGCATCTGATTCGCGAGATGCGTCTGTTCTCGATTCTCGACGACGACATGCGCGATGCGCTCGAAGTGTCGGCGATCCATGACGATAGCGGGTATCGCTATGTGCGTCAGGCGTTGTCGCGGCAATACGATATTCATCATCGCGAGCCGAACATCCAGGTGTATTCGGTGAATACGCGCGGCGATCGTAGTCTGACGCTGCGTCACTTCATGACCGACAACCGCCATCTCTCGAACGACAGCGACGAAGTGCTCAAGCACATGGCGCGCTTGTGGCAGTTCGATGTCTATCTGGAAAGCGTCGACGAGAACGGGACGGTGAGAAAGCGCTTCGACTGCCGGTACGTGCCGCCGAATACGCGTTGAACTCCGTGAAAACCGGCGCTCGATAGCGCCGGTTTTTCGTTGTGGCTACTGCTTGCTTGCCTCGTCCTGCGAAAACAGATCCCAGCTCGCCATGAACAGCGCCGCCACCAGCGGCCCGATCACGAAGCCGTTGATGCCGAAGAGCGCCATGCCGCCGAGCGTCGAGATCAGCACGACCCAGTCGGGCATCTTCGTATCCTTGCCGACGAGAATCGGACGTAGCACGTTATCCACGAGTCCGATCACCACGACGCAGAACACGACGAGAATCAGTCCCTTGATGATCTGTCCCGTCATGAAGAAATAGAGCGCGGCGGGCACCCAGATGATCGCAGCGCCTACCGCGGGCAGCAGGGAAAGGAAGGCCATCAGCACGCCCCACAGCAGCGAGCCGCCGATGCCCAGAATCCAGAAAATCAGCCCGCCGAGCAATCCTTGCACGGCCGCGACCGCGATATTGCCCTTGACCGTCGCGCGCACGACCGTGGTGAACTTCGCGATCAGATGCTGCTTGGGCTCCGGGTCCAGCGGAATCGCGCGCCGGATGCGACGGCCGATCTCGCCGCCGTCGCGCAGCAGAAAGAACACGAGATACAGCATCACGCCGAAGCTCACGACGAACTGGAACGTGTTCTGCCCGATCGACAGCGCCTGCGCCGCGGCGAACTGGCTGATCTGCGACGCGCCTTCCATCAGCTTCTGCTGCACGCCGACGATGTCGTCGAGCCCGAACCGCCCGAGCAGTTGCTGCGCCGATACCGGCAATGCATGCAGCACATGCTGGAAATACAGCCCGAAATTCAGGTCGCCGCTCTTGATCCGCGCATAGACGAGGCCGACCTCCTGAACGAGCGTCACCGCGACGACCGCCAGAGGAATGATGACGATGAGAATCGCGGCGGCCAGCGTCGTCAGCGCGGCGAGATTGCGGCGCTTGCCGAAGCGCGCGGCGAGATAGCGCTGCATCGGCTGGAACAGGATCGCGAGAATCGCGCCCCAGAAGATCGCGCCGAAAAACGGCAGCAGCACCCAAGCGAGCGCGAGCGTCACGGCGCACAGCAGGATATGGAAAAAATTTTGATGGACAGATTGGTTATTCATTAGCGACCAGTAGGGCGGGCAGGAGGGCGAACGGCAATCGCGCGGGCGGCCATGCTAGCACGGCCCTTCGGATGGCTTTCGCGCTCAGGGTTCGAGCAGGAATCCGGCCAGGGGTTCGCCTTAAATCTGTCATCGTTTGATTGCCGCTGGAGCCAAACCCCGTGCGTCGACTAAAATCCGGCTTCCAATCCTTGCGGATCGCTTTCCTGCCGGACGGCCAGGCAAACGCGGGCGAACGAGCCGATCGTTCGTGCGCGGCCACTCCGCTCTACGCATCGAACAATGAATCCAGGCGTCATCTACGCATTCTCGGCCTTCGCCATCTGGGGCCTTTTCCCGATCTACTTCAAGGCCTTGCACTCGATCGGCGCGGTCGAGATGCTCGCGCACCGCATGGCGTGGTCGATGCTCTTCCTGTTGATCGTCATGACCGTGCGCCGCCAGTGGAAGTGGCTCGGCCCCGTTTTGAGCGACCGGCGCCTGCTTGCGCGCTTCGCCGCGAGCGCGGTGCTGCTGTCGGCGAACTGGGGAATCTATATCTGGGCGGTGAACGATGGCCGTATCGTCGAGGCTAGCCTCGGCTACTTCATCAATCCGCTCGTCAACGTGCTGTTCGGGATGGCGTTCCTGCACGAGCGGCTGCGGCCCGTGCAATGGATCGCGGTGACGATCGCCGCGCTCGGCGTCCTGTGGCTGACGTGGGTGAACGGCGCGCCGCCGTGGATCAGCTTAGCGCTCGCGCTGACGTTCGGCGGCTACGGGCTTTTGCGCAAGACCGCGTCGCTCGGCGCGCTCGAAGGGCTCACGCTCGAAACGATGCTGCTGTGTCCCGTCGCGCTGCTCTATCTCTTCTTCCTGAGTTCGCACGGCGGCAGCGGCTTCGCGCATGCGTCGCCCGGCGTGAAGCTGCTGCTCGCGGCGGCCGGGCCGGTGACCGCGGTGCCGCTCTTGCTGTTCGCGGCGGGCGCGCGGCGCATTCCGCTATCGATGCTCGGGCTCATCCAGTACATCACGCCGACGCTGCAATTGCTGATCGGCGTCGTGATCTATCAGGAATTCTTCGGGCACGATCAACTGCTCGGCTACGGCGCGATCTGGGCCGCGCTCGCGATTTACTCCCTCGAAGGCGTGTATCGCGCGCGCGCGGCCCGCGTCTGAAAAGGATCAGCGCAACGCGTCGCCGAAACGATATTCGACCGTCGCTTCGTCGAGCTTCGCTTTGACTTCCGGATCGATGGGCTGATCGACAGCGGCGAGCGTCTCGTTCAGTTGATCGGGCCGGCTCGCGCCGATGATCGCCGAAGTCACCGCCGGATTCGCCAGCACCCACGCGAGCGCCGTGCTCGCGAGCGAACGTCCCGTCGGCGCGACGATCTCATTGATCCGCTCGATCGTATGAAACTCGCGTTCGTGCCAATAACGCTCGGTGTACGTCGCGCCCGCCTTGCCGACCGCGCCGGTGAAACGGCCTTCGCTCGGGCCGGCACTGAAGCTGTGCTTGCCCGTCAGCAAGCCGCCCGCGAGCGGGTTGTACGGGATCACGGCGAGATTTTCCTCGGTCGCGAGCGGCAGCAATTCGCGCTCGATCTGGCGGAACAGCAGGTTGTAGCGCGGCTGCACGGAAACGAAACGCGCCGCGCGCAACACGTCCGAGCGGCCGAGCGCGCGCGCGAGCCGGTACGCCAGAAAATTCGATACGCCGATATAGCGCGCCTTGCCTTGCCGCACGATGGTGTCGAGCGCTTCGAGCATTTCGTCGAGCGGCGTGTCGTGATCGTCGGTATGAAGCTGGTACAGATCGACATAATCCGTGTCGAGCCGCTTGAGCGACGCGTCGATCGCATCGAGCAGATGCTTGCGCGAAAAACCCTTGTGCCACGCGAGCGGCCCCATTTCATGCGCGGCCTTGGTCGCGAGAATGAAGTTGTCGCGACGGCCCTTCAGCCAGCGGCCGACGATCTCCTCGGTGCGGCCCGCGAGATCGTGTCCGCTGCCGAGCGGATAGACGTTCGCCGTGTCGATGAAATTGACGCCCGCGTCCGCCGCGCGGTCCATGATGCTGCGCGACACGTCTTCCTCGGTCTGCAGGCCGAACGTCATCGTGCCGAGCGTGAGACGCGAAACGGTGAGACCGGTATTGCCGAATTTGCGGTATTGCACGGTTGCGCTCCATAAGAGAACGAGTCGATCGGACCGACAGAATAGCCGCAACGATCAGGACGTGCCGGCGCGGGCGGGTGCGGCGCCCTGCGGCGCGGAATCGAGATAGCGGAACACGACGCCCGACAGCAGCGTGACCACGCCCATGCACACGAAGCTCAGCTTGAAGCCGGCCGCGGTCGAGAACGGCCCCTGGAACAACTGCACGAGCGAGCCGCCGATCGATACGCCCAGGCCGATCGCGAGCATCTGCACCATCGAAAAGAGGCTGTTGCCGCTGCCCGCGTCCTTGCTCGACAAGCCTTTGAGCGTGACGCTGTTCATCGCGGCGAACTGCATCGAGTTGCACGCGCCGAACACGACGAGAATCGCGATTTCGACGGCGAGCGGCAAGGTCGGCGAAAACAGCGCGAACGCGACGATCGACGCGCCCACGAGCGCCGTGTTCACGAGCAGGAACATGTCGTAGCCGTAATGTTTCACGAGCTGCGCGATCCAGCGCTTGCTGACCGTTCCGGCGATGGCGATCGGCAGCATCATGAGGCCCGAATGCAGCGGGCTGTAACCGAGTTCGAGCTGCATCAGAAGCGGCAGAAGGAAGGGCACCGCGCTCGAACCGATGCGGCACAGCAGATTGCCGATCAGCCCGACGCTGAAGTTCGGTTCGTGAAAGAGCGCGAGATGAAAGATCGGATTGCGCTTGTGCCGCGCGTAAGGGACATACGCGAACGCCGACACCGCCGCGAGCGCGAAGAGCGCCGCCGAGACCGCGCCGCGATGCGTCTCCACCGGGCTATCCAGCGCGAGCGAAAACGACACCATGCACATCGACAGCAAACCGCAGCCGATGAAATCGAAGGGCGGCGCATCGTGCAGCGTGTCGTTCGGCAGGAAGCGTTGCACCGCGTAAAGCCCGACCGCGCCGATCGGCACGTTGATCAGGAAAATCCAGTGCCACGTAAACGACTCTACGAACCAGCCGCCGAGCGTCGGGCCGAGAATCGGGCCGACCTGGCCGGCGACAGAGATCATCGCGAGCGCGGACACGTAGGCTTCGCCCGAGACGGCGCGCAACACGGCGAGACGTCCGATCGGCAGCAGCATCGAACCGCCGACGCCTTGCAGCACGCGCGCGAGCACGAGCTGATTCAACGAATGCGCGCCCGCGCAGGCGAGCGAGCCGATGACGAAGAGCGAGATCGCGACGAGATAGACGCGGCGTGTGCCGAAGCGGTCGGCGAGCCAGCCGGAGGCGGGTGTTAGGAGCGCCATCGTGAGCGTGTAGGCGACGACGATCGACTGCATCGCGAGCGGCGCCGCGCCGAGGCTGCGCGCGATGGAAGGCAGCGCCGTGTTCACGATGGTCGTGTCGAGCGCCTGCATGAAAAAGCCCACGGCGACGATCCAGAGCAGTGCCGTGTGCGAAGAACTTTTGGTCATGTGGGAAGCGGGGTTGCGGTCGCCGCGCGACGAAGAAAGCCTTTTGAAAACAAGCCCATCGCGCGATATGTGAAATGTTAATGACTTGCGGCGTCATCGGGAAGACCGCTAACCGCATTGACTGTCATCGTTTTATCCGATCACAATGTCGCATGCTCAATCCAGTCTGGCTGAACACGTTCGCGACCGTGGCCGCGTCGCACAGTTTCACCGATGCAGGGCGGCAACTGGGCCTGCGGCAATCCAGCGTCTCCGAGCATATCCGGCGTCTGGAGGAGAGCGTCGGCCGGCGCCTCTTCGTGCGCGACACGCATTCGCTCGCGCTCACCGCCGACGGCGAAGCGATGCTCGTCCACGCCCGCGTGATCCTCGAAGCGATGGCGCACGCGCAATCGCAATTCAGCTCGCCGCGTCTGCGCGGACGCGTGCGGCTCGGCTCATCGGACGATATCGCGCTCGGGCCGCTGCCGAGCGTGCTCGCGGCGTTTCGCGACACACATCCGGACGTCGAACTGGAAATCACGATCGGCATGACGGGGCGGCTCTATCAGATGGTCGACGCGGGCGAGATCGATCTCGCGGTCGGCAAGCGGCGTTTCGGCGATGCGCGCGGCACGCGGCTTTTTTCCGGACGGCTCGAATGGCTGGCGAAACCGGGCACCATCGTCGATACGAGCGAGCCGCTGCCGCTCATCCTCGTTTCCGAACCGAGCGTCACGCGCGGCGTCGTGCTGGATTCGCTCGCGCAGACCGGCGCAAGCTGGCAGATGGTCTGCACGAGCAGCAGTCACGCGGGCTGCATCGCCGCGGCTCGTGGCGGACTCGGCCTGACCGTGCGCTCGCATTTTCTGGCGGCGCGGGGACTGGCTCCGCCTGTGAATCGCGCGGAGTTGCCGGAATTGCCTGAAGTGGAGTTCATCGCGTTCGGCGCGAAACATCTGAGCCGTCCGGCCGAAACCTTGCTACAGCTTCTCGAAAACAGTGATCTGCGTGGCGAATGGGACGGCGAATGAAACCGAAAGCGAGCGCGGGCGAGGGCAGGGACACTGGTTGCGTCGCAGCAACGACCGGCAGACCCGAATGGCTATCGTAAATCCGTTCTTATATATTGTGCGGCGATTGAAGTAGCCACTTCCAAGACGTGTTTCGCCTCTTCCGCCCACTTTTCTCCGATGTATCCCGATTCCGTGCGTTTGTCGCGGTGATCGCGCTCGCGGCGTTTTCGAGCGCCCACGCGGCCTCGTACGTGGCGAAGCACTGCGACGACCTCGAAGGCAAGAACGTGCCCGCATCGATCATCGGCTTGCCGACGCGCGGCGCGACGATCGTCTCCGCGTGGGTCGTCAAGGCGGCCGCGCCCGGCAACCGCAACGGCGAATACTGCCGCATCACGGGCTTCATCAAGGCGCTGCAGGACTCGACGCCCGACATCCGCTTCGAAGTGAATCTGCCGAGCCGCTGGAACGGTCGCGCGCTGCAGATGGGCGGCGGCGGCTACAACGGCACGATCGTCTCCGGCACCGAACCGATGCCTTTCGCGCCCGACTCGACGCCGCTCGCGCGCGGCTACGCGACCTTCGGCTCGGATTCGGGCCACGTCGGCAATGCGGGCCGCGCGGACTTCGCGGGAAACGATGAAGCCATCGTCAATTTCGGCTTCGGGCATCTGAAGAAAACTCGCGACGTCGCGCTCGCGCTGATCCAGATGGGCTACGGGCGCACCCCCGAGAAAACCTACTTCGCGGGCGGCTCGACGGGCGGGCGCGAAGGTTTTACCGTGATCGAGCGCTTTCCGAACGACTACGACGGCGTGATCGCCAACGCACCCGCGATCAATTTCTCGGGCGTGCGTCTGATGGGCGTGAAAGTCGGGCAGGCGTCGTATGCGAAGCCTGGCGGTTTCGTCGGCGTCGCGCAGCAGCGGCGCGTGTTCGAGACCGTCGTGCACGAATGCGACCGGCTCGACGGTGCGGCGGACGGCATCGTCGGCAACGTGGAGGCGTGCAGGAAGCTGGAGCCGCAGATCATCGCGTCGCTGCGCTGCGCGAACGGGCAACGTCCTTCCTTGCGCGACAGTTGTCTCTCCGATGCGCAGATCGATACGCTCGAGACGCTGCGCGACGGCGTCACGCTGCCGTATCCGCTCGCGTATGGCGTGGATACCTATCCGGGCTACAACGTGTTTCAGGGCGTCGATTTCTCCGGAACGCTCGGGCTCGGCGACTCGCCGACGCTACTGACTCCGCCGACTTTCGGCGCGAACGGCTATCTCTTCGCGCAAGGCGACGCGTATGTCCGTCACTTCGTCACGCGCGATCTCGGCTTCAGCGGGCTCACGTTCGATCTCGACAATCCCGGCCGCTTCAGGCAACGCCTCGTGACGCTCGCGTACACCGTCGGCGCGATGAACCCGGATTTCTCCGCGTTCATCGCGCACGGCGGCAAGCTCATCGCGATGCACGGCCTCGCCGATGAAGTCATCAGCCCGAACCAGACGATCGCGTTCTATCGCGGGCTCATCGATCGATATGGAAAGGACACCGTCGAATCGTTCATGCGGCTCTACATGGTGCCGGGTTTTCAGCACGGCAACGGCGTGTTCATTCCCGCGTGGGACGAACTCGGCGCGCTCGACGAATGGGTAAGCCGCGGCGTCGCGCCGGAAACGCTCGTCGGTAGCGATATCGCGCCCGCCACCAACGGACGCACGCGACCCATCTGCCGTTATCCGGACTATCCGCGTTATCTCGGCAAGGGCAGCATCAACGTCGCCGCGAACTTTCGCTGCGTGGAGCCTTGAGCGGTCGCATCATCAAAGCGCGTTCACGTCCCGATCCGCGATGCGCGGCCAGCACTTCGCGAGCCAGCGCGACACGAACCCGCGCGCAGCCACGCGATACGACGTGAGCGACACTTCGAAAGCCTGTTCGCTTTCCGACATGAGCCATACGCGCTCGCCGCGCGACAGGCGCACGACATCGCCGGGCTTCATCCAGTAGTCGTACGGATCGCGATGTCGCGTGAGCCAGAGCGAACACGCGGATGCGCCGCTGATGCGCAACTCGGCATCGCGCGTGAGCCGCCACGACACCACCTGATGCGGATGCACTTCGACATGGACCACGACGCGCGCGCCCGATGCAGCGAGGCGACCCGACGCCACGCCGTGGCCGACGCCATGACACGCGAAAACCTGCGATACCTCTTCCATCTCTGCTCTCCATGATGTGGCCGAAGACGGAACCTTGCACGCAAAAACAAGAAGGCCCCGTCTTGCGGCGGGGCCTTCGGAATCTGTTTGCTTGCTGTCTCGCTAGCGCACACGCTGTCCCGATGACCCGCCACGGATGGCGTTCACTCGGTTTTTAATCGCGGCGATGGAGAGAATGAGGGCTGCGTGCATGTGTCGCAGTATCGTGTGGCGCAATGGGGCTTGTCAATATCGAGATAAGCACGCGATGCGAAGACGCTGTCCGACAGACCCTTGCCGACGCGCGCGTGACGGTTTAACTTGAACGCCATCAAAACCTTTCGGAGACTCGTCGTGGCTTATCTGTTACTCGTGATGGAACCCGTCGAACAGCGCGGCCAGCGCACGGAGGAAGAGGGGCGTGAGGCGTACCGGCAGATGGCGGAATTCGCCGAGACGCTGAAGACGCGCGGCGTGCTGCGCGCGGTGGAATCGCTGACATCGATGAAGGATGCGGCGCGCGTGACGAGCGCTCAAGGCGATACGCGCGTGATCGATGGACCGTTCGCCGAAGCCAAGGAAATGATCGGCGGCTTTTTCCTGATCGATTGCGAAACACACGCGCAAGCCGTGGCGATTGCTGCCGGATGCCCCGCGGCGAAGTGGTGCACTATCGAAGTCCGCAAGGTCGGACCTTGCTATGCGTGAGGTTCGTGTCGATTTTCACGCGCGCGGATCGTCGTGCATGTATCACGCGTAACGATTCACCCTGGAGACCTCCGCCATGCACAAGCAGATCTTCGTGAACCTTCCGGTTCGCGATCTCAAGCGCTCGATGACCTTCTTCAAGGAGTTGGGCCTGAATTTCGACCCGGCATTCACGAACGACGACGCCGCGTGCCTCGTCATCGGCGAAAACATCTACGCGATGCTGCTCGTCGAAAAATTCTTTCAGACCTTCACGGAGAAGCCGATCGCCGACGCCCACGCGAGCACCGAGACGCTCGTGTGCCTGTCTTGCGAGAGCAGGGCGGAAGTCGACGAACTGGTCGCGAAGGCCGTCGCGGCGGGCGGGCGCGCGCCGCGCGAGCCGCAGGATCACGGCTTCATGTACGGCCACGGCTTCGAGGATCTCGACGGCCATATCTGGGAACTCGTGCACATGAATCCGGAAGCGGCGTGAGCGGGCGCGGGAACGCGCAGGGCGCGGCGGACGATGCGGCCCGGCGCGCCATCGACGCGGTGTGGCGCATCGAGTCCGCGAAGGTGATTGCGAGCGTGGCGCGCGTGGTGCGCGATGTCGCGCTCGCCGAGGAACTGGCGCAGGACGCGTTCGTCGCCGCGCTGGAGCACTGGAGCCAACCGGGCGTGGGCGTGCCCGAAAAGCCGGGAGCGTGGCTCATGACGACAGCGAAGAACAAGGCGCTCGACCGTCTGCGGCAGCACGCGCTGCACGCGCGCAAGCACGAGGAGTACGGACGCGATCTCGACGCGCAGGAAGCGCACATCACGCCCGATTTCGTCGATGCGCTCGATGCCGCGCGCGAAGACGACATCGGCGACGATCTGCTGCGGCTCATTTTCACGGCGTGTCATCCGGTGCTGTCCGTCGATGCGCGCGCCGCGCTGACGCTGCGCCTGATCGGCGGACTCACGACCGACGAGATCGCGCGCGCGTTTCTCGTGCCGGAGCCGACGATCGCGCAGCGCATCGTGCGGGCGAAGCGCACGTTGTCGGCGGCCCGGGTGCCGTTCGAAGTGCCCAAGGCCGACGCGCGCGTCGCGCGGCTCGGCTCGGTGCTTCAGGTCATCTATCTGATTTTCAACGAAGGTTATTCGGCGACCGCCGGCGACGACTGGATGCGTCCGGGACTGTGCGAAGACGCGCTCAGGCTCGGGCGCATCCTCGCCGAACTGACGCCGGACGAGAGCGAGGTCCACGGCCTCGTCGCGCTGATGGAGATTCAGGCGTCGAGAACGAAGGCGCGTGTCGATCGCGAAGGCAGGCCGGTGCTCTTGCCGGATCAGGACCGCAGCCGCTGGGATCCGCTTCTGATCCGGCGGGGGCTCACGGCGCTGAAACGCTCGGAAGCGCTCGGCGGTGCGCGCGGCGTCTACGCGCTGCAGGCGGCGCTCGCTGCGTGCCACGCGCGCGCGCCGACCGCCGCGGATACCGACTGGCCGATGATCGTCGCGCTCTACGATGCGCTGATGCAGACCGCGCCGACGCCGGTGGTCGAACTGAATCGCGCGGTCGCGGTGAGCATGGCGTATGGGCCGGACGCGGCGCTGCCGATCGTCGATGCGCTTTCCGGGACGCCCGCGCTCAAGAACTATCACTGGCTGCCGAGTGTGCGCGCGGATTTGCTGGCGAAGCTCGGGCGCAAGGACGAGGCACGCGCGGAGTTCAAGCGCGCGGCGGCGCTGACGAAGAATGCTCGGGAGCGAGAGTTTTTGTTGGAGCGGGCTGGGGAGATGGGGTGATGGGTGGGTCGGCTGGAGGATCGGTTTGGCTGCATGGTTGATTTAACATAAGATAAATTATCAATTTTTTTCTTGTGTAACGGCTAAGTTGTAATGTCCGCTTCTAGCCAAGTTGAAAATGTCCGCTCGATGCCACGTAAGCTGAGCGGTCGCGGGTTCTGCAGCGACGGAGGTTTCGATGGCGAGCGAGGTCATTCTCGCTGTACCAGCCCGTCGGGTTCGACAGTGAGCGTGTCGAATTCCACTGCGATCGCGAAACCAGCTGTCGGATAAAGGATGACCGTATTGTCGGCAACCCGTGAGCCCTTCAGAGAGTTCTTGAACAATTTCGCGGCCAGGCGTTCTGTCTCGGTATCAGGTTGCACAGGCTCGAGCGACAGCACGATGTTGACGGTGCCACCCCCATCGATGCCCAAGCGCGTCATGCCGTGAAACGTGACGATCACGCGACGATTGACGAGCCTCAGTTTCAGAACAAGCGTGTCAGGACAGTCCGCATCTTCATCGCTGTGCAGCGCGATGGCGTCTACGTGCCAATCGTGAAAGAAATCGAACGATTCAAGCGTTTTGCGAATGTTGGTCAAATGATGCCTCACCGGGGAAAGCCCGAACCCTCGCTCGTCAGCCAACCGTTGCATAGCAACGAATAAATTAACGCCTTTGGCAACGGTGCCACCCACTCGGGGCTGCAGGAAGGCACATTTCGGCCCAGAAGCAGACTTTCGTGCCGCCCCTCCGGCTGACTAATTTTCGCCATCACCCATCACCGCAGGTGTCGCCGCCGAACCTGCCAGGAGCCCACCATCGATGTTTAATTCGCTGCCGGTGATGTACGTCGCCTCATCCGAAGCCAGCAACAATGCCAGGGCGGCAACTTCCTCAGGCATACCGAACCGCCGAAGCGGAGTATCACGGACCAGCGCAGCCTTTCGTTCCTCGCGGCCTGCGTCAGTGCCCAACATGGGTTCCCAGATGGGCGTGAGAATGGCAGCCGGGTGAATCGAATTGCACCGAACCTTGAGGTTTTGCTCTGCGCAGTAGAGTGCAACAGTCTTTGTGTGGTTACGAACAGCTGCCTTCGACGATGCATATGCTGCAGCGCCTGGAATACCGACCAGGCCAGAGCGCGACGAGATGTTAATGATCGAACCCTGTCCGTGACGTCGCATGGCCCGAATGGCGTACTTGCAACCGAGGAACACGCCATCGAGATTCGTTCGATGCACAGCGTGCCAGTCCTCCAGGCTCGCGTGCTCTGGGTCGTGCGGCACGGCCCGGGCCTCAAAGCCGGTAATTCCGGCGTTGTTGACTAATACGTCCAATCGGCCGCGCTCGTCCAGGACCTGCGTCGTTACGCGCTGCCAATCGCTTTCCACGCGAACGTCAAGCGGCAAATACGCAGCGAAATCGCCAATCGATGTCGCAGTAATTCTGCCGAGCTCGTCGTTGATGTCAGTGACGTAGACGAAGCAACCGTTCTGCGCGAATGATCGTGCAATCGCCGCGCCTATTCCTTGAGCTGCCCCAGTGATGACCGCGACCTTGGAAGCAAGTCTCTCATTCATACGGTATGTGACGCCGCACTTTCGTTTGGCGCGTGATGTGAGCAATAAGACCGTAGTCTACGCCGAGGTTTCGCCCGAATGCAGACGTTCGGAATGGCGACTCCTAGGAGCGTCGAATGTCGCTGCGCTTAACTGAGTTCACTGTTCCATTGATCCCCAGACCCCAAAATCGCAGGCCCATCGTCAGCCGAGAGTTTCGCCCACGATGGGGAAGCCCGCTCGAAATAGCTCCTCGCTGCTGCCTGACGAACCCTGCCGAAAAGCTGCGATGGAGTCACCGTCGCATAGCGGGGCCGGACACTCTGCGCCGAACTGCCTCCGCCGCCTGATTGCTGTCGTGAAGTCGACACGACCACAATGTCGCCGCGGGCCACCGCGTCCTTCAGTTGACTCAGGACCGCTGAAGGAGCCGCGTCGTAAGACACGTATCTGCCGCCTGCCCGGTTCAAGAGCTGACGCACATCATCGGCGTCCCGACTGGAAAGGTCATTCGATGATGCATCTTCAATCGCGCGACGCCCTTCGATATCGCTGACAGTCCGGGCCCCGTTACGGGAATACAAGATGCACTCAGTGAATCCGATCGATATTCGACATACCATCACGTGTCTCGCCCGCCCTCCAAAATACTTAGGAGAAGAGAATATCGGAGGTCAGCGCTCTCCCGGACGAATTAGCGCTTCTTTCACACTTCCTTTTGATAAACGCCCTCCTTTCCGACGCCTATAATCGAATCAAACTCGCCGCGATAATTTCGAATATTGTCGATTTATTAAAACATTGATCAATATTCTGAAATTTTTGTGAGAACAGCACGATCCCCACGCGACCGCACATTCGAGCGCGCAATAATCCGGCACCTTTAAATCGACGCTTTCCCATGATCGACCAATACGACGCGCAGCTTTCCGCCAGACTCTACGCGGGCGAGATCGACGAATGCTTTCGCTTCCTCGACGAGCGCGCCGCGGAGGATCAACACCTCGCGGAATATTGGCATTGGCGAGCGGTCACGCATTTGCGGGGCGGGGAGTTCAAAGAGGCGCTCGACATCTGCTGCCGGCTCACGCGCGAATCGGACCGCTTCGCATATCAGATGCATTGTCTGAGCGACGTATGCGCTCATCTCGGCCTCAAGGAAGTCGCGCTCGCCATGATCGACTACTACGCGCACAAGGCTTCCACAGTGCCGATCGGCGCGTTCTTGTGGCGCGTCTACGGCTGGCACTATCTCGGCGAAGATGAGCGCGTCCTACAGTTGAGCGCGGAAGGCGTCGGCGAGCATTCGGCATACGTCCTCGGCCATCATCAGGGGCGCAGCGCGATGCGTCTGAACGGCATCGCCAGCGGCGTCGAATTGATGCACCGATACTGGTCGTCGCGGGAGTCGCGGCGCGTGCTGTTTCCGCATGTCGACGTCGAGCACTATTGGTGCGGAGAGCGCGTGTTGCCCGCGCATATGACGCTGACATCGATCGCGTCGGGCCACGGAGACCAGGTCAACTGGGTGCGCTACGCCGCGGCGCTTCAGGCGCTGGGCGTGCAGATCGCGTACGCCGACGGCTCCGATCTCAACTATCGCCTCGCGATGCCCGCGGACGAACAGCAAAGAGACGCCGAGGCCATGCGCGCCGCGGACTTCGTCGTGGCGCCCGATGGCGCGCTGTGGACCGATCCCTTCGCCCTCTTCACCTCGCTCTTTCCGGTGCTCGGCTACGCGTCCTCGACGCGCTACATCGAGCCGGCCGAGGCCGATATCGCCGATGCCTTCGTCGATGCCTTCGTCGATGAAATTCGCCGGCGCGCGAGCGGACGACGCTGCGTCGGCATCTTCTGGTCGTCGTGCGAATCGTCGAACAATTTCGCCAATCGCAGTCTCACCCTGCCCGATCTCGCGCCGCTCTTCGACGGCACGAACGACATTCACTGGGTCATCATGCAGCGCGGCTTCGAGCGCAAGCGCTGGCAAAACGACCCGCGCGCGAACGATCCCGAACGCTTCACGACGCTGCCCGACATGACGCTCGCGCAGAGCGTCGCCATCATCGACAGACTCGACGCGTTCGTCGGCAACGACGGCGGCTTGTCTCACATCGCGGGTGCGCTCGGCAAGCGCTGTTATCTGTTCCTCAATCAGGTGGCCGAATGGCGCTACGAGCGCGATCCGCATCGCACGCCGTGGTATCCGACGATGCAACTCGTACGCGCTCGCCGACTCGGCGATTGGAACGATGTCGCGCACAAGCTGCAACAACACCTTGCTTCGGACATGCCCTGAAGATCCGACACACAGAGGCGCTATGCAAAGCGCGCCGCGAGCGTCTTCGGAATCGCGCTGCGCCGCGTGAGCGCGCAAGTCGGCATGTCGTGACCGGGTCCGCGCACGTAACTTTCCAGTTGATCGATGGCGAACTGCTGTTCTTCGATCAGATGCCGCACCATATCGCCGATCGAAATCATGCCGACGAGCCTGCCGCCCTCGATCACCGGCAGATGACGGATGCGTTGCTGCGTCATCAGGGTCATGCATTCGTCGGCGCTCGTTCTGAGGCTCACGGCCATCACGGGCGCGGTCATGATTTCGCATACCGTGGTCGTGCGCGAGGCCTTGTCCTGCATGATCACCTTGCGCGCATAGTCGCGCTCGGTGACGATGCCGCACACCGCGTCTCCCACCATGACGACGAGCGCGCCCACTTCCGCCTTCGACATCAGCGCGACCGCCTCGTACACGCTCGCTTCCGCGTCGATGGTATGAATCGTCGCGTCGCTTTTCGCCTTCAGCACCTGCTTGACCGTTGCCATTTGCCATTCTCCGTTGCTGTTGTCCGTCGCGTTTGAAAAGCCTGCCGATGCGCCCGCCTCTTTCACCTTCAATCGAAATCGAAGAGATCGCCGAGAAACGATTTCTTGCGACGCGCGTGCTCGCGTTTGCCGCGCTGATCGCCGTAGTGGTAACCGTCGTGGCGAGGCGTGCGGTGCTCGCGATCGTGGCCGCGCTCGTGCCACTCGTCGCGTCCGCCCGCCTGTGCTTCGGCAAGCGGCACCTGCGACGCGCGCCGGATGATCTGATCAAGCTCGCCGCGATCGAGCCACACGCCGCGGCACTGCGGGCAATAGTCGATCTCGATGCCCTCGCGCACGGTCATCAGCAGTTCTGTGTCGGGACACACGGGGCATTTCATGTCGATTCCTTTCTGATTGCTTTCAATGAGAGACAATCTAACGGAAGGATCGCGATGGAAAAATGCGAGATTTTGAGCGCTTCGGTTCGGGAAAACCGAAGTAAGCGGCGGCATCAGTGCGTAAAAACGAACGAGCGTTTGCGCGGCAGCGCGGCAAACGCTCAGGCGGGATCCGGCGACACACACTTGCGATCCATCTCAAAACCCCGCAAGCTCTCGGTTTGAGGCGGCGCGCGTGGCGTGCGCCGCAACCGCACACCAAAGGCCCCACGATGCCCGATAAATCGATGAGCGAAGAACGCGGCGGCGCCGAAACGCCCGATCTCCTGTACCTGCTTCAAGGCGCCGACGATTTCAACCGTCACGTATTTCCCGACAGCGAAGCGCTCTTCAAGAGCCTCGCGCGCCAGCAGGCGCCGCACACGCTATTCATCACCTGCGCCGATTCCCGCGTTTCGCCGGAAATGATTACGCAGACGCGCCCCGGCGAACTCTTCGTGTGCCGCAACATCGGCAATATCGTGCCGGCGTACGGCGAGATGCTCGGCGGCGTGTCGGCGGTCGTCGAATATGCGGTGCTCGCGCTCAACGTGCGGCAGATCGTGATTTGCGGGCACTCGGACTGCGGCGCGATGAAGGGGCTCGCGTCGGGTGCGACCATCGCCGATGAAATGCCTACCGTGCATGCATGGCTGCGCAATGCCGAAGCGGCGCGTAGTGTGGTGATGGCGCGAAAGCTGGAAGAAGAGCGCATCGTCCAGGCGATGGTCGAGGAAAACATCCGCCTGCAACTGACGCATCTGCGCACGCATCCGGCGGTCGCCGGCAGGCTCGCGCTCAACAAGCTGCAGGTTCAGGGCTGGGTGTACGACATCGGACGCGGCAAGGTGTCGATCTACGACGAAGCCGACAGCAAGTTCGAATCGCTCGAAGAAGCGCGCCTGCGCATGCTGCGCAAGGCGCGCTGATTTCACGACGCCGCGCGCATGACACACGCGGCGCGTCGTCGCCTTACTGCACGCCCTTTTTCGCGGCAAGTTCCTGCGCCATCTTCAGGTGCTGCTGAATCGTCGGCAGCGCCTTTTGCGCGGCCTGCTTGAGCTTGGCGTTCTGGCCTTCCGTCGCTTCCTTCTGGAATACCTGCACGGCCTCTTCATGCCCCTGTACGCCCAGCTTCTGGATGTACGCGGTATCGAAGTCCTTGCCGTGCAGCGCCTTGAGCGAATCGAGCGCCGATGTGTCCGAGTTGCTCATCGGCACCGTGACGCCGTGCGGCGCGGCCATCTTCAGTTGCATCGCGAGTTTGGTGTGATCGACCATCATGTGATGCGCGAAGCTTTTCACGTCCTTGTCCTGCGATTGCTTCGTGGCGAGCTTGGCGGCGTCGATTTCAGTCGATCCCGCCGACGATGCCGCCTGCACGAAAGCCTTGTCGACGGGCGGCAGATCGTTGGCCATGGTCGAGCTGGCCGCTTCGGTTTGTGCGAGCGCGCCGAGCGGCAGCGTCGCGATGAGCGCCGCGGCGAGCGCCGTGCGCAGCTTTGCATTGCGATTCATGAGAATGACCTCCTGAGCGATGGATCCCGCTTCCTTTGCAGCAATGGCAGTGCCACGGCGCATCGCGGCGCGAACCGAAACCCTTGCTAAACTGAGCACATCAGCGATCTCTCTTCGAGTGGAAACGTCATGCCTGTCTACGATTACGATTGCGCGGATTGCGGCGCATTCGAAGCCGTCCGCCGCATCGCCGAACGTGACGAACCCGCGGCGTGTCCGCAATGCGGCGCGACGGCCGCGCGCGTGACGATCGGCGCACCGAGCGTGGGCGGCGCGAGCGCATCCGGCGACGGCGCGGCCGAAGCCGGCAGCTATGGCATGTCTCATCGGGGCGGTTGCCTCTGCTGCCGCTAGCCTCCTTCACGGCACGCGCCCGGGCACGGCCATTGCAAAGTCACCGTCTCGAACGTCTCGCGCATCGCGGGCGTATCATGCAAGACGACGGTGTGCGGCGCGCAAGGCCGCGCGCAGTCGAGGGCATCGCCATCGCGGGCCGCGCAGTTTCGCTTCCCGCGATGATCGCGCTTAACGTGTTCCGATCGGATAACAGGAGGTGATAAGGATGACGATAGAGTTCAGCGGGCGGCGTCATGTCGTGGCGGCAGCGCGTGTCGCTTTCGAGGCCAGGGTGGACGGCCGCGAAGTGTGGTGCAGCGTCTCCCTCGATGCGCTCAACGATCACTTCGGCAACAGCGGGACGTCGTCGCACGATCTCCTCTCCGCGTTCGAAGGAGGACGCGTGCAAATAGAAGACGCGGCCCGGCGCACGCTGGAGCGCAACCACGGCCAGTCGGTCGAGCTGGAAACCAGCGATTTCAAGGCTTCCCGGGCGGTTTGAGACAGCGCGGCGGGCGGCGGCTCATCGGCTGGCCGCCTGCGTCACTGCGCATAGAAGCATTTCAATACATCGAACATCCACCACACCGGACACGGCGTTCTGCAAAAGCCGTCATAGCCGGCTGCGTGGAGCGTGTCGCGCGGGTCGCGTCCGGCATCGGCGGCGAGCGCGATGAACATCTCCACTTCGCCTTCCAGCCGATCCAGCATCAGCGTATCGCGCAGCGTGCGCGCGAGCGCATGATCGTGAAGTTCGCCGATGAGCGTATCGACGAACAGCACTTGCGGCCGCCATTTACGCAGAAACTGCAGCACGCCGAGCGCGTCGCCGATCTGCACGGCCTCGAAGCCACGCATCGCGAGCAGAAGCGCGAAAGAATCGCCGACGTTCGATTCCGAATGCACGATCAACACACGTCGTGGACCCGCGAGCGCCATGGTCAGCGGATTGAATATTTCGCACCGCTCGTTGCAAAGATCGTACGATCGTTCTTCCATGTCGGCCCGGCACGGCGAGGAGCCGTGTCGGTACCTTTGATACAGCAAGGTTGAGGCCCGCCTGACGTCTGCTTACACGCCGTTACGTCGGCCGCCGGTTCTTCAGCGCGCGGCCAGCAGTCCAACGATCAGCCCGCCGACCGCCGCCAATGCGATCGACTTCCAGGGGTTGTCGTGCACGAAGTCATCGGTGCCTTCCCTCGCCTGCCGGTATCGCGTTGCAACGACATCCTGCGCCCCCGTCAGCATGTCGCGCGCGCGCCGCGGCGCTGGCCGCGACGGATGGTACTGGCTGCCCTGCCCCGCGGAAGTGGTGGCGGCCGGTTGCGCGAGCACCGACGGACTGTCGCCGCCTTCAAGCACGCTGCCGTGCACGTGATACGGCGCATACATCGCCGGCCTGTGCGCCGCGCCCGGCGTGAGCGGCGTCACGCTCGCGGCCTGCCCGTGCGCCATGCCCGGCGCGAGCGCCGCTTCCATCGCGCTCGTCACCGTGCGGCGCGCGAGCGGCGGATCGTCCGTTTGCATCGATTGAATCGTGGATGCGCTGCCGTTTGCATTGTCCATGGCTTTTCTCCAGTTGACCGCGTCCATCGCGCTGCAAAACCTTCATCCATCTTCCGATGATGCAAGAGTCGCACCGAATCCACGCGCCGGCAACCCGCGCGCCGATGGCCCGGCACGCCCCGCCGCCCATGACAATTTTTCTCACATAGCGGTGAGAATTGCTCGTTTGTCCGCGCGTGCGCACACGCTTACGATCCTTGGCGTAGAGCGAAGCCGGGCGAGCGTCCCGAAAGAAGCGGCGAGCACGAGCCGCGCCGATAACGCTGCATCTTTCGTTTCACGCCGGGCCGAAACGTCGGCCTGCCGCACGCCGATACGATGGCTTCGCCCTCCTACTCCTTCTGCGAAGCCCGCCATGAATCCCGTCAATCTCGCTCAACTGTTCATCCTCGCCGCGTTGTGGGGCGGCTCGTTCCTGTTCATCCGCGTCGGCGTGACCGATCTCGGCGTCGCGCCGCTGATGGCGTTGCGCGTGGGCATCGGCGCGCTGTTTCTGCTTCTGATGCTCGCATTGCGCGGCAAGGCGCGACAGGCGTTCTCGACGATGCGCGAGCGCGCGTGGCCGCTCATCGTCGTGGGCGTGCTCAACTCCGCCGCGCCGTTCTGTCTTTTCGCGTATGCGGAGCTGACGTTGTCGGCGGGCGTCACGTCCGTCATCAACGCGACGACGCCGCTCTGGGGCGCGCTCGTCGCGTACCTGTGGCTCAGCGACCGGTTGACCGGCATGCGCGTTGCAGGCCTCGCGATCGGTTTCGCCGGCGTCCTTGCGCTCGTCTGGAACCAGATGTTCATGCACGATGCGAGCGCCGTTCCCGTCTCGCCGATGACCACTGCACTCGCCGCGCTGGCCGCGCTCGCCGCGTCCGCCAGTTACGGCGTCGCCGCGAGCTATACGAAGAAGCATCTGATGGGCGTCGATTCGCTGACGGTCGCCGCCGGCACGATGAGCGCCGCGACGCTCGTGCTCCTCCCGTTCGCGCTTTTCTTCTGGCCCACGGGGGCGGTATCGCCGCACGCATGGGGCGCTGTGCTCGGGCTGGGCGTCGCGTGCACCGGCGTGGCCTACATGATGTTCTTCCATCTCATCGCGGTGGTCGGCCCTGCCCGCGCGATCACGGTGACCTTTCTGATTCCGATCTTCGGGATTCTGTGGGGTGCGCTGTTTCTCGCGGAACGTGTATCGGTGGGGATGGCGGTGGCTTGCGCGATCGTGCTCGTCGGCACCGCGCTCGCGACGGGCGTCGTCAAGCGCGTGCCGTTGTTCAGCGCGCGCCGCACGCACTGCGCGAAGGAAAGCAAGGCCTGAGCGGTTCAGCGCCAGTGACGCGCGAGCGGGCCGTCTTCTCCGGCGACCGGATCGCTTTTCGGGAACGGAAGCGCTTCCATCGCGATACGCTCTGCTTCGCTGATCGCGTCGCGGCGGATATCCCATTGCTGACCGGGCGGATACGCGCCGATGACCTGGAAGCGGCGGCCCGCCGTCAGCAGACAATGGCCGGTGCCGGCTGGCAGGATGAGGGCATCGCCCGTGCTGACTGCGATCACACGGCCGTGCGGGCCGCCGAGGATCAGCTCGGCGTCCCCGGAAGCGATACCGAGCGCCTCATGCGCGGTCGAGTGGAAATGGTGATAGTCGAAGACGCCGTCGCGCCATTGCGGCGGCCAGCCGTTTTGCGCGAACAGCGCTTCGAAACGCGCGGCGCAGTCGGAGGCTTTGGGATCGATCGCGCCGCGCCACACGAGCACCGGCAGGCGGGAATTGTTCGGCACCCAGCCATTCGACGGCAGCATGAAGTGCTCGCAGCGCGCGCTATGCGCCTGAAGCGTTACGGTTTGCTCAGCCATGTTGCGCTTATCTCCTGAAGAGTCGGAGAAAGCGCAGCAACGGCCGTTCCACTTCGATTCAGGCTCGCCTCAGCGTCCGTGCCAGTGCCCGCCGCCTCCGCCGGAAAAGCCGATACCGAGCGACACCGACGGCGCCGCGTAATACCCCGGCCCATACGCGTACCCATAGGCAGGCGCGTAGCCGTATGCAGGCGCGGGCGCGTAGCCATAAGGCGGCGCATATACGCAGCCGCCGAGACCGGCCGCCAGCACCAGCGCGACGGGCACGATCAGCGCCCTGATTCGAGTTCGAGATGAAGTTTTCATGATGATGCCCCGCTCCCGTTCGTTCTCCGCTTACCAGTGGCGATAGCCGTAGCCGCCGTGATGCGCGTACCAGTCGCGGCGTCCCCAGTAGCGGTAACCGTCCCAGTACCTGTCGCCATGCCAGCCGACGACGATGGCGGGCGCGGGCGCGACGACGACCGGCGCCGGCTGATACACGACCGGCGGAGGCGGCGGTGGCGGAGGCGCCTCATAGACGGGCGCAGGCGCGACATAAACGGGCGCGGCATAAACCGGCGCCACCGGCACGCCGAGATTGACGCCGACGCTCACGCCCGCCATCGCGGCTTCGCAAGCGAGGCCCGCCGACAACGCAATTCCGATCCCGACCAAACCCTTGATGTTCATTTCGTCCTCTTCAGATAAGGCCATCACCGAGACTGCGATGCGCTCCTGAACTCGCATGCAGCCATGAATCCATCGTAGCCGCGCCGCTTGCCCGCTGAGTTACAAGCGCTGTAACAGATGTGAATCCTGAAACGGATGTGCTTATATCGAGCCGGCACCCATCGTCCACGCCGGTTGCGCGCCCTTGCACCGCCGTGGGATAGTTCCGGCTTCGTCAAACGGATGCCGGGCCGATGGACTTACTGCGGAGCATGAGGATTTTTGCGCGCGTGGCGGAGGCGGCGAGCTTCACTGTCGCGGCGCAGCAAATGGACATTACGACCGCGCAGGCATCGCGCGCGGTCACGGAACTCGAAACGCACTTGCGCACGCGTCTTCTGAACCGCACGACGCGGCGCGTGGCGCTCACCGATGCCGGCAACCGCTATCTCACCCGCTGCAAGGAAGTGCTCGAACTCGTCGATCTCTCCGAGGCCGAAGCGGGTGACGCGCAAGTGTCGCCGAGCGGCGTGCTGCGCATGCACGCGCCGATCACCTTCGGCCAGCACTACGTCGTGCCCGCGCTCACGCGTTATCTGGAGGAACATCCGCAGGTGCGCGTCGAGCTGACGCTCTCGCAACATGTGCCCGACATGCTCGACGAAGGCTTCGATGTCTTTCTGCAAGTCACCACGTCCACCCTGCCCGACTCCGCGCTCGTTTCCACGAAAATCTGCTCGATGCCGAGCGTGCTCTGCGCGTCGCCCGGCTATCTGAAGCGCGCGGGCGCGCCGCAGCGCATCGAGGACCTGACGAATCACGCGTGCCTTCAACTCGTGACCACCTTCTTCCCGGTCGACCGATGGGTCTTCGAAGGCCCGCGCGGCAAGCACGAAGTGGAGCTGGAACCCGGCCGCCTGCGCGTCAATTCCGCCGATGCGCTCGCTGTCGCCTTGTCGAACGGACTCGGCATCGCTCCGTTGCCGATGCTCGCGGCGCTCCCGTGGCTGCAAAACGGCTCGCTCGTGCGCGTGTTGCCCGACTGGGAACTACAGAGCATGACGATCTACGCGATGTATGCGTCCCGTCAGTATCTCGATGCGAAGATCCGTACCTGGGTCGCGTTTCTGCGCGAATTCGTCGAAGGCACGCTCGCGAACGAGCCGGCCTGAACGTCATATAAATACATCGTATTCCTAAGACAAATAAAGTGATCAGGTACGTAATCGAACGCACACAGCCAACGCCCGCGTACATTCTCTAAACGCGTAGTTGCATGCATGATTCGGAACACTAAACTGCTTGATGGTGCGCCTGCATTTCGTGACGACGATGCAGCGCAACAGAAAGGAGTCTGCCGACATGATCAAGGCTCTGCGCGCAAGCACCGCGTCCCCCGCGCTGCGTTTTTGCTCCGCCACGCTACTGAGCGCGGCCTTCGCGTATGCGCACGCGGAGCCGACCGGCGCGCGCGTCGTCGGGGGTTCGGGCTCCGTGACGAGCGCGGGTCCGAACACGACCATTCAGCAGAACAGCGGCCGCCTCGCGATCGACTGGAATTCGTTCAGCACGCGCCCCGGCGAATCGGTCACGTTCAATCAGCCGGGCGCGAATGCGATCGCGCTCAACCGCGTCGTCGGGCCGCGCCCTTCGGCGCTCTTCGGCAAGCTCGACGCTAACGGGCAGGTGTTCATCGTCAATCCGAACGGTGTGATCTTCGGGCCGGGCGCACAGGTGAACGTCGGAGGATTGCTCGCTTCGTCGCTCGATCTGTCGACGAACGACTTCATGAGCGGCCATTACACGTTCGCCGGCGGCGAGCGTCATCATCACCATCGCGGCGGCGGCGCGGTCGTAAATCTCGGCACGATCGAGAGCGCGCCCGGCGGCTATGTCGCGTTGATCGGCACGCGCGCGATCAACGCCGGCACGATCGATTCGCCCGGCGGCTTCGCGGCGCTCGCGGCGGGCGAACGCATCGCCGTCACGCTCGGCGACCACAGCATGATCGGCTTGTCGGTGGAGCGCGGCGCGCTCAATGCGCTCGCGGCCAATCACGGGCTGATTCAGGCCGATGGCGGTCAGGCGTGGCTCGCCGCGAGCGCCGAGGACGCGCTTTTCAACAACGTCGTGAACAACACGGGCATCATCCGCGCGCGCAGCGCCGTGAACCAGAACGGCGTGATCCGGCTCGTCGCGGACACGGGCGTCGTTCAGGTCGGCGGCACGCTCGACGCATCGGCGCCCAATGGCGGCAACGGCGGCATCATCGAGACGGCGGGCACGCAGGTGCGCGTCGCACCCGACGCGCAGATCACGACGGCGGCAGCATCGGGGCAGACCGGGACGTGGCGCATCGCGAGCGATTTCGCGGCGCTCGTCGGCGCGGACGATGACATCGGACGGCGCTTCGGCACGATCCAGAGCGCGACGCTTTCGCGCGTGCTCGAATCGACGAATGTGTCGATCGGCGCCGCGTCGCCGCCGGGCTTCGCGCCGTTCGGCTTCGTGCTGATCGACGGTCCGGTCGCGTGGCGCGGGTCGAACATGCTTTCGCTCGCGGCGCAAAGCGGCATCCGGCTCGATGCGTCCATCAGCGCGCCGCGCGGCACGCTCTCGATGACGACGGCCGGCAGCGCCACGCAGCGCGCGTCGATCGAAGCCGCCAACGTCGCGCTGCAAGGCGGTGCGGGCGTCTATCAACTGACGAACGCCGGGAATCGCATCGGCACGTTCGCCGCCAATGCCGGTTCGATCGCTCTCGCCGATAGCGCGCCGCTCACCATCGGCAACATCGCGGGTTTGACGGGCGTCTCGGCGAGCGGCGCGGTGACGCTCACGGCGCCGTCGCTCACGCTCGCCGCACCGGTCGCGAGCCGCGCGAGCGGCACGGCCATCACGCTCGCGGCGACGACCTTCGTGAATCGCGCGGGCGCGCAGGCGCTTGCGACGCCCAACGGACGCTGGCTCGTGTACTCGGACGCGCCCGATTCGGACGCATTCGGCGGCCTGCAAAGCGCCAATCTCGCGCTCTGGGGCGACGCATACACGGGCGGCGCCGATGCGCGCGCCGCATCGGCATCGGGCAACCGCTTCGCGTTCAATGCGCTGCAACAGGTCACGCTGACGGCGATCAACCTCGACGTGCCGTTCGATACGCCGCGCACGCTCGGACCGAACGACGTCACGATCGCGCTGCGCTATAACGGCGCGAACTACGGCGGCGCATTCGCCGACAGTCCGTCGATCCACGAGCCTTTCGTGTTCACGGTGACGAGCACGGGCGCGGCGCCGGGAGCCACGATCGGCACCTACGCGATCACCATCACCGCGACGGGCGGCCCCACGGGTTACAAGATCACGACGCAAGGCGGCACGTTGCGGATCGCGGGCGCGCCCGCTCAGCCCGTGACACCGCCCTCGCCACCCGTGCAGCCGGTAACGCCGGTGACGCCGGAAACGCCCGGGACCGTCGTCACGACGGCGGCGACGGTGCCCGGCATTCTCGATTCCGTGCGCACTGACGCCGCCAATCCCGCGCCGCTTTACAATGCGACGCCCGGGCTTCAGCCGGAGTCGGCGCCGCTCGTGCAGCAGCGCACCGATTCGACGAGCGACGGCAGCCGCCTGCCGGACGACGCATGGCCCGGTCACGTATGCCGCATGTGAAGCCCGGGCGCGTGCAACGCTTCGGGCCCCGCGAACGACGCCGCAGCGGCGCTTCCCGCCGGCTCGCCGTCCTTTTCGCGACGCTCGTCGCGGCGAGCGCGCGCGACATGCGCGATGCGCACGCCCAGGCGCTGCCGAATGCGGGCAGCATCCTGCGCGAACAGCAGCAGCAATCGCCCGCGCCTTTGCCGCCCTCCGACCTGCGTCTGAACGTGACGCCCACGCCTGGGCCGCCGCCCGCATCGGGTGCGCCCGGCGGCATCCGCTTCGAGGTGAAGGGCTTCGAGTTCACCGGCAACACGCTCTTCCCCGCCGCGGCGCTGCTCGACGCCGTGCGTCCGCTCATCGGCCCGGACCGTTCGCTCGACGATCTCGAAAGCGCCGCCGATCGCGTGAGCGCGTTCTATCGCCGGCACGGCTATCTGGTGGCGCGGGCCTATGTGCCGCCGCAGCAGATCGACAACGGCATCGTGCGCATCGCGGTGAGCGAGGGGCACTACGGGCGCATCGACATCGATAACCAGTCGCGCACGCGCGATGCGGTCATCGCGCGCTTCTTCGGCGGCCTCAAACCGGGCGACGTGATCGACGAGCACGCGCTGACCCGCGCCACGCTGCTCGCGCAGGACGCGGCCGGCACGACGGGCGCGAACGCGACGATCTCGCCGGGGCTTCTGCCCGGCACGTCGAACATGACGCTGCAGGTGCCGAAGGCGCGGCCGTTGTCGGGCAGCGTGCAGGCCGACAACTACGGCCAGGCGACGACCGGCACCGCGCGTCTCATCGGCGCGCTGCAATGGAACAATCCGCTCGGCATCGGCGATCAGCTCGGCGCGCGGCTGCTCGGCTCGATCACCGGGCAGTTCTACGGCAACATCGGCTATACGGTGCCGGTCGGCGGCAGCGGCCTCGCGTGGGGCATCGGCTATACGCGCTCGACGTATTCCGTCGGCGGCCAGTTCGACGATCTCGACGCCTACGGCAGCGCAAACGTCTTCTCGACGTTCGTAAGCTATCCGCTGCTGCGCTCGCCGGCGGCGAACGTGTACACGACGCTCGGCTTCGACCACAAGCTGCTGTCGGATCACCTGGGCGCGTTCGATTCCGTCAGCGACAAGAACAGCGACGTCGGAAGGCTCGGCGTATCGGGCAATCTCACGCTCGAAAAGAGCATCACGACCTTCGACACGAGCATCCAGCAAGGCAACCTGCGCTTCAAGTCGCCGCAGCCGGCGCAGGTCGCGTCGCAGATCGCGGGCTCGTTCACGAAGTTCGTCTTCGCCGCGACGCACACGCAGGTGATAGGCAATCAGGCCAACGGCACGCAGCTCTATTTCTCGCTCAACGGCCAGACGACTTCGCGCAATCTCGACTCGTCCGAACAGATTTCGCTCGGCGGTCCCTACGCGGTGCGCGCGTATGCGACCGGCGATGCGCCCGTCGACGAAGCGTATATCGCGACCTTCGAAGTGCGGCAGACGATCAGGCAATCGCTCGTGCCGGTGCTTGTCACGCTGGCGGGTTTCATCGATACCGCCGATGGCAGGATCGTCGCGCATCCGGTCGTCCCCGGCAGCAATCACGTGCGGCTTTCGGGACTGGGCGTCGGCGCGACCTTCACCGCGCCGCACGAGTTTCTGCTGTCGATGTCGTACGCGCACACCCTCGGCTACGTCCCGCCGACGCTCGGCACGGGCCACGCGAACCGCTTCTGGGTCGCGCTCACGAAGTCCTTTTGAGACCGAACACGATGCGCGCCCGACACCTCCTCTTTCTCCTTCTGGCGATGACCGCGCGCGTGGCGTCGGCCGAGCCGGTCGCGACGATCACCGCGCTCGTCGGCAATGTCGCGATTCAGGGTGCGAACGGCGCGCAGCGCGTCGCGGCGATGGGCGGCAACATCGAAAACGGCGACACCGTGCAGACCGGCGTCTCGTCCGAGATCGTGATGATCTTCACCGACAAGCAGCGCGTGTATCTGAAACCCGGCTCGGTCTTCCGCGTCGACGATTTCCACTATGCGGCGAACGCGCCGCAGGAAGACCGCAGTTTCCTGTCGCTCGTGAAAGGCGGATTGCGCGCCGTCGACGGACTCGTCGCGAAGGAAGGCAAGCCGGAAAACTATCGCGTGAAGACGCCGACTTCGACCATCGGCATCCGCGGCACCGAATATTCCGTCACCGATTGCGCGAACCTCGAACCCGGCGCGAATGCGGATTGCAAGGGCGATCAGATCGTCGTCTACGACGGGCAGATCGTCGTGATCAATCAGGTCGACAGGCAGATCGTGCGCGCGGGCGAAGGCACGATCGTCATCAATGCGCGCTCGCCGTTCGGCGTGCTCCCGGCGTCGCGCGTCACGCCGGTGGTGCCGTCGGCGGCGTGCCGCTAGCGGGACCGGCGATGAGCGAGAACACGAGCCGCGACGCGAAACTCATGCGCGCATCGCCGGGCGCGGGCGCATCGAGCGTTCACGCGGCCATCGCGGCGTTCGGCGTCGATGCCCTCGCGGGCGTGCTGACCGCGCTGCTCGCGCTCGCCTACGCCGCCGGCTACGGCGCGACGATTTTCTCGGCCGGCCTCACGCCGTGGCTTTCCGCCGGCATGCCGACCGCGCTTTTGAGCTGCGTGATCGTCGCGTTCGTGGTCGCGCTGACGAGCTCGGTGCCGTTCATGATCGCAGGCCCCGATTCGAACGCGACCGCGCTGCTCGCGGGCATGGCCTCGTCCGTCGCGCTGTCGGTGCATGCCGCGGGCGGCGACGATGACGCCGTGCTCGCCACCGTGCTGCTGCTGATCGCGGTGTCGTCGCTGACGACGGGCGCGCTGCTCTTCGCGCTCGCGCACTGGAAACGCGGCAACGCGATCCAGTACATCCCGTTTCCGGTGATCGGCGGCTTTCTCGCGGGCACCGGCCTCTTGCTGCTCGAAGGCGCGCTGCGCGTGCTCACCGACACGCCCGTCGGCGCCGCGACGCCGCGGCTCGTCATGGCGCTGCCGTGGCTCGCGAGCGTGCCCGCGCTCGTGGTGGGCGTCGGGCTGCTCGTGCTCACGCGCATCACGCCGCTGTCGCGCTACGTGATCGTGTTGCCGTCGATGATCGCGCTCGGCATCGCCATCTTCTACGGCGGACTGCACGGCTCCGGCAAGACGCTGGAAGACGCGCGCCGCATGGGCCTGCTGTTTCATTACGAGTCGATCACCGGCATGCGCCTGCCGTTCGCGCTGCTGCACGACGCCTGGCTGCCGACGCTCGTCTCGCGCGCGCCCGAGATTCTCGCCGTCGCCGCGGTCTCGTCGATGACCGTGTTGCTCAACACGACGAGCATCGGCGTGACGGCCTCGCGCGATGTCGACTTCAATCGCGAGATGCGTGTGGCGGGCATCGCGAACGTGCTGACCGGGCTCGCGGGCGGACTCGTCGGCGCGCAGTCGATGACGCGCACGGTCACCAACTGGCGTCTCGGCGTCCGAGGCCGGCGCGCCGGCGTGCTCGCGGCGTTGTTCTGCCTCATCGTGGTCGCGCGCTTTCCGAGCCTGATGGCGCTATTGCCGAAGCCCGTGCTCGTCGGGCTGCAGATTTTCATCGGCGCGGCGATGCTCAACGAATGGCTCATCAACTCGTTTCGGCGTCTGCCGTGGCACGACTATCTGCTGATTCCCGCGATCATGGTGATCATCGAAGCGTACGGGATCGTCGCGGGCGTGCTGCTCGGCGTGATCGCCGCGTGTCTGCTGTTCGTGGTGCGCTATGGCCGCGTGAACTGCTTTCGCCTGGAGTTCGACGGACGCGGGCGGCGCTCGAACGTCGAGCGCACCGTCGACGAAAGCCGCGCGCTCGATGGCGAGGCCCGCGCGCTCTACGGCGTCGCGTTGCAGGGCTTTCTGTTCTTCGGCACCGCGTATTCGATACTCACGCATATCCGCGCGCGCCTCGAAGCGAGCGCCGATGCCCCCGATGCGCGCCCCGGCGTGCGCTTCGTGCTCGTCGATTTCGCCCGCGTGCATGGCGTCGATGCGTCGAGCACGGCGAGCTTCGTGCGGCTGCGCCAGGCGTGCGCGCGCGCCAACGCGCAACTCGTGCTGACCGGCCTTTCGCCGGCGTTGAAGGCGTGGTTCGCCAAAGGCATCACCGATACGAAAGGCGCGAGCGGCCCGCATGAATTCGCCGATCTCGACAACGGTCTCGAATGGATCGAAACGCAGATGCTGCGCGCGCTGAAGCCGTCGCAGGCGACGCGCGCGGGCGGGTTCGCATCGACCTTGCCCGACACGCTCGACGCGCTGCGCCCGCATCTCGACACGCTCGCGCTCGCGCCCGGCGAGTACGTCTTCCGCCAGGCCGATCCGGGCGATTCGATCTACTTTGTCGAAACCGGACGCGTGACGGTGGCGCTCTCCGTCGGCGAAGGACGCACGTTGCGGCTGCGCAGCTTCGGCGCGGGCACGATCGTCGGCGAGATGGCCGTGTACACCGGCGCGCACCGCAGCGCGGATGTCGTCGCCGATGAGCCGACCGTCGTGCTGCGCCTCGCGCTCTCCACGCTGAAGCGGCTGGAAAGCGACGATCCCGCGCTCGCCGCGCGCATGCACAAGTTCGTCGCGCGCGTGCTGGCGGCGCGACTCGTCGCCGCGAACGAGCAGATCCGGGCCGCGCAATGAGCGCGCGCGAGCCGCTCGCGTTCGTGCTGCGACGCTCGGGCGCGCGCTGGGCGCTGGGGCTCGCCGTCGTCGCCGCGCTCGCGGGGCATGCGCTCGCGCGCTACGACATCCGCTTCATCGATTCCCTGTCCGCGATGATCTACGACGCCAAGGTGCGCCTCTTCATGCCGCGCACGACCGACGCGCGTATCGCGATCCTCGACATCGACGAAAAAAGTCTCGCGGAACTCGGCCGCTGGCCGTGGGATCGCGCGCGCATGGCGACGCTCGTCGATACGCTGTTTTCGCGCGAGCGCATCGCGGTGCTCGGCTTCGACATGGTGTTCGCGGAACCCGACGCGAGCTCGGGCCTCGCCGTGCTCGACCAGCTCGCGCACGGCGCGCTCGCCGATAACGCCGCTTACCGGCAGGCGCTCGACCAGCTCGCGCCGCACCTGAACTACGACCAGCGCTTCGCCGATGCCCTCGCGGGCCATCCCGTCGTGCTCGGGTATTACTTCTCGAATCAGGATGCGTCGAGCGGCGCGATTCCAGCGCCGCTGATGAGCGAGCGCGCGTTCGGCACGCATCCGCTCACGCTCTTCGACTGGACGAGCTATGGCGGCAACCTTCCCGCGCTGCAAAACGCGGCGCGGCGCGCGGGTTATTTCAATCCGGTGATCGACTTCGACGGCTCCGTGCGCCGCGTGCCGCTCATCACCGCGTTTCGCGACGGCGTGTACGGCGCGCTCTCGCTCGAAGTGTTCCGCGCGCTGTTCGGCGACGCGTCGGTCACACCCGTTTTCGACGATCCGACCGATCCTGCCGCGCCGCTTTCGGGCCTTGCGCTCGCGACGCCGCGCGGTACACGCGTCATTCCCGTCGATGAGAACGGCGCGGCGCTCGTCCCCTATCGCGGCACGACGGGCAGCTTCCCGTACTACTCCATCGCCGACGTGCTGGCGCAGCGCATTCCGGCGGGCGCGCTCGCGGGCAAGATCGCGCTCATCGGCACCACGGCGCCCGGCCTGATGGATCAGCGCACGACGCCCGTCGGCGAGGTGTATCCGGGCGTCGAGGTGAACGCGAACCTGATCGGCGGCATGCTCGACGGCACGATCCGCTTCGAGCCGCCGTTCGCGGCCGCGTTGCAGGCGTCGCTGCTCGTGCTCGCCGGTCTCGCGATGATCTTTCTGTGGCCGTGGCACATCCCCGCGCGCGCGACGCTCTTCAGCGCGATGCTGTTCGCGGCGATCGTCGCGGCGGATCTCGTCGCGTTCGCGCGGCTCGGCTGGTCGATTCCGGTGGCGTCGCTGCTGCTCACGGTGCTCGCGCTCTACGTGCTCAACATGTCCTACGGCTATTTCGTCGAGGCGCGCGCGAAGCGTTATTTCGCCGCGCTCTTCGGGCAATACGTGCCGCCGGAACTCGTCGAGGAAATGAGCCGCCATCCCGAGGACTACAGCATGGCGGGCCGTCGCGCGGAGCTGACCGTGCTCTTCTGCGACGTGCTCGGCTTCACCGCGATCGCCGAGACGCTGGAGCCGGAAGCGCTCGCGCAACTGATGAACGAGTATCTCGGCACGATGACCGAAGTGATCCGCGCGCATCGCGGCACGCTCGACAAGTACATGGGCGATGCGATCATGGGCTTCTGGGGCGCGCCTGTCGACGATCCTGATCATGCGCGCAATGCGGTCGCCGCGGCGCTCGGCATGCGCGAGGCGCTCATCGAACTGAACCGCACGCTCACGACGCGCGGCTGGCCGACATTGTGGATCGGCATCGGCATCAATACGGGGCCGATGACGGTCGGCGACATGGGCTCGTCCGTGCGCAAGGCGTACACGGTGATGGGCGATGCGGTGAACGTCGCCGCGCGGCTCGAAGGACTCACGCGGCGCTTCGACATCGACATCATCGTCGGCGAGGCGACGCGCGAACGCGTGCCGGATGTCGTGTTCCGCGAGATCGACCGCGTGCGCGTGAAGGGACGTGTCGCGCCGATCGCGGTGTTCGAGCCGCGGCCGCCGCACGAACACGCCGATGCGCTCGCGCGCTGGCACGCGGCGCTCGGGCACTATCGCGCACGCGAGTGGGATGAGGCGGAAACCCTACTCGCGACGCTCGCGGCGCAGTATCCTGAGCGGCAGGTGTATGCGATCTATCGCAAGCGTATCGATGCGCTGCGCGGCGTCGCGTTGCCCGAGGACTGGGATTGCGTAAGCGCATTCGATACGAAATGAACCATCAGGCGGGGCGCATCATGAATGTTCGGGTACTCGGCTGTAGCGGCGCGATCAGCACTGGCCCGGACGCGGCGGACGATCCCGGCGGCACGACCGCGCTGCTCGTCGATGACGACATTCTGATCGACGCCGGCACGGGTGTCGCCGTGCTGACCGACGATGAACTCGCGCGCATCGATCATGTGTTTCTCACGCACTCGCATCTGGATCACATCGCGTATCTGCCGCTCATGATCGACGCCGTGGGCGAAGCTCGCCGCGGGCCGCTGACCGTCCACGCGAGCCGCGCGACGCTCGACATCCTGCAGGCGCATATCTTCAACAATCTGATCTGGCCGGACTTCACGCGCATTCCTTCGCCGGATGCGCCGGGGGTGCGCTTCGAAGCGCTGGAGACTGGCGAGCGCGTGACGTTGAATGGGCGCACCGTGATGGCATTGCCTGCGCGGCATACGGTGCCGGCAGTGGGTTTTGCCGTGTGCGGGGAGACAGCGTGCCTCGCCTTCAGCGGGGATACGACGACCAATCCCGAGTTCTGGGCGGCGGTTTGCGCGTTGCCCGGATTGCGTCATGTGATCGTCGAGACCGCGTTTCCCGATGCGCAGATCGCGCTGGCGCATGCGGCGCATCACTATTGTCCGAGGCTCATCGCGGATGACGTGCGCGGCGTCGAACTGAAGGCGGAGTTGCTGATTTCGCATCTGAAACCGCCGCACGGCGCGCAGATTCTGGATGAACTGCGCGCCGCGTTGCCGGGGGTTTCGCTGCGTGCGTTGCGTTCGGGCGAGGTGTTGATCTTGTGATGTTCCGCCGATGGCTCATGACTTCAGCGTGAGCCCGCTGCCGCACGGCGTTCGATGGAGAGCACGTTGTCCTTCGGCGCTGTCACGTTCACGGCCGGCAGCAGCTTGCCTCGCACTATCGCTCGCACGGTTCCCGCGACCATCAAACCGATCACCACGTTCGCCAGGACGAAGGCCACCGGTGCGATCCACGCCATCGGTCCGGTGGCGCCGCGTTCGAGCATCCGGATCGCCATCGTCGGCAATGCTGCCGCGCCGAAGCTGAATGCCCAGTACGAAGGCGTGAAGGTGCTTTGACGAATCCACGGGATGAGACGCGCCAGCATCAGCGCCTGATAGAGGCCATAGCCGAGCATCATGTAGGCGAACGTATCCGGCACGCCATGCGTGATCGCGAGATACGACACACCTCCGACGACCGGCGGCGCGAGCTGAATGCCGAGGCTCGGGCGCAGCGCTTCGGGCAGCGGCTCATGCACGGCCGCGCGATGCAGCACGATCGATTCGATAGCGAGCCACGAGAACACCCCCGCGCCGAAGAACAACATGCCGAGTTGCGTGAAGCCGAGACCGGCCGCCGCCGTTGCCGCGACGAAGCTCGGCGCGACCGTCGGCAGATAGATTGCGGGTGTGGTCAGTTCGGGTTTGCGTCCGCCTTGCCAGAATCGCCCTTGCAGATAGACGCCGAGCGCGAGCGAACTCACTACGCCGATCACGAAGAGCGCGATGGCAAGCTCGCGCGAATACGTCTGCACGGCTTGCGCGGCGAGCATCATCGATACCGGGACGAGGGCCGAAAACGAAGACTGCACCGGATGACGCATCTCGGCGATGGCCGCGTCGCGTTCGACGAGCCACTTGCGCCCATAGGCGACGAGAACCGCGAGCCATACGACGAGCGCACTCGCCGTCAGCAGCACGGGAACCGCTTCTGGAATCGTCCATACGCGTGCCGCCGCGCGCCATGCGCCCGCAAGGGCGAGCGCACCGACGCCGATGCCGAAGAACGCCACCGGCATCGGTGCATATTTGTTCGTACCATTACCGTTATCCATTGCCCTTCTCCGTGAATTCCGTCGAAAGCGCGGCTGCGCTCTCGTTGTGTCGTTGGAGAAAGGTTAATGGCGACGGCCTTCCACGCGAATGTCGCAGCGTCTCGTTGCGCTGCTCGCGCGTCTCAAATCATTCGCCGCCGCGCAGCTTCACCGCGATGTCGTGCCAGTCCTGCACCGCGTGTTTCAACTCGCGGCACAGTCTCGGGTCGAGCGCATCGAGACGTGACCACAGGTTATCGAGCGACTTTTCGCGGGCCTCGAAGACGGCCGCCGCCGCGAGCTTGCTCGCACCGGACAGACGCGCTTCGGCATCGACACATTCCATGTACAGATGCGCGAGATGCGGATCGGCGAGTTCGACAGAACGCAGATGAACAGCGGTAAAGCGTGACTTCATGATGTATCCCCGGCTCTCTTCTAGTTATCGACGCGAGTGCTTGCGCCTCACGATTGCGGGAAGTATGAAGGTCCGTCGAATCTCCTGACAAGCCAATTCATCGCCGCTTCGTGCGGTATGAATCGGCAAACGTTTTCGAGTCGGCAGCGCGGTAATATTGCCGTCATGAACCGCTCGACAAGTTCCTCATCCACATCCGCGCAAGGTCCGCACGTCAAGCGTCGCGGCCTCATGCGCGCCGTGTTCGCGTTGCGGCATTCATGGGCCGGCATCGTCGCGACATGGCGCGGGGAAAGCGCGTTTCGCCAGGAAGTGTGCCTCGCGATCGTGCTGCTGCCGATCGCCGCGGTAGTCGTAGTGAGCGCCGCCGAGCGCGTGTTGCTCGCGGGATCGGTACTGCTCGTGCTGCTCGTCGAACTGCTCAACTCGAGCATCGAAGCGGCGATCGATCGCATCTCGCTCGAACGCCACGAACTTTCCGGACGGGCGAAGGATTGCGGCAGCGCGGCCGTCATGATCGCGCTCGTGATCGCCGCGATGACCTGGGGCGTGATCTGCGGCCCGCTCGCGTGGCACTGGATGCGCGGATGGATTTGATGCCGGGGCGGCTTCGCACGGTGCGCCCGCGCGCTGCACAAACGGGTCAGGCCGCCTCCGCCAGTTCCCGCTCGCGCAACGCGATGTCGTAGCGCATCAGCAAGACGCGCATGCCTTCGGACATGCCGTGGTAATGCACGAGAAAGCTCGACGGCATGCGAAAACCCCACGGCGTATTGATCTCGACGAAGCTATAGACGTCGTCGTTGGTCATGCCGGAATGTTCGAGGACCGCGCGGTTGAAGTGATATTGATCCCCGGGGGCCGTCACGACATTCTCTTTGTCTTCGATGTTCTCGATGCCTTCGACGATGCTCGCGAGCAATGTGCTGTTGGTGTGCGTGCGGCGAAAGCCCATCACGCCCGAATTGAAGAACCAGTTGCCGATATCGCGCGCCAGCACGATGTCGCGCCCGTCGCACAGGGGTTCGAGCGGCGTGCTGACATCGTTGACGAGGATATCGGCGTCGAGCCAGAAGACCCACTGGTGATGCGGCAGAGTGTCCAGCAGCAGATACGGCTTGACCCAGTTGCCACGAATGGGCAGACGCGCGCCGAGGTGCGCCGGAACATCACGATGCACGTAAAGGGTATAGCCGTGACGATCGCAATAGGCGCGCATGCGCTCTTCCGCGATGCAGCCATATTGCGCAACGTTCGGCGTATAGAGCGTGCAAATCGCGATGCGCCGGCCCGGATTGAAGACGTCGAGCGCCTGCGTCCGCGGCGGCGGCGCGCCGTGGAACGGCACGAGCGAGCGCGCCTTCGGGTCCTCGCGCGTTGCGTTCAGATGGCTGAGCAAAGCCTCGCGCAGCCTGGGATGCGCGGCCTTGCGCGACAGATCGTTGTGACCCTCGGCGATGCTGAGCGCAAACACCCGCCGGCTTTGCCATACGGGATAGTGTGCTCCCGATGCCGGAAGGACGGCGTGGAACTCGCCCGCTTCGTCTCGGGAGGTCTCGGTCCAGTGGACCCAGTCGAATTCACGCAGCAGTTCGGTTTCGACGGCGGGCAGCTCGGTCCCGAAGCGGCAATGATGCACGACGTTCAGCAACATCGAGCGAACGCGCGCCGTGTTGCGCCAGATTTGCACGTCGGACTGCGGATATTCGCTGTTCTCCAGCCGTGTGAGCCGCCAGTCGGACTCCCCGAGCGCGGCCTCCAGGTTAATCGGCTCGACGATCGCGGCGTTTTCGCTGAGCAACAGCACGATCTCGTCGTCTTGCGCGCGGCACGCTTCGCTGAGCAACGTCTCGTATCTGAAAAGCCACTGCGCGGACGGCGACTCATAGATGTCCGCCGCTTCGACGTAGACGTGGCGATAACCGTGCAGCGCTGCGTAATGCCGATGATTGTCCAGCGCCGCGGGGGAACGACGAAAAAAGAGGCTGATGATGAGCATGAGTCAGAATTTCGAGATGGAATGCATATCGCTGCGAGTCCAAATACTGGGACTCGCAACTATGACGCAAATCTCAAAATAAAAAACTCAGAAATTTCAGAATTAAGCGCCTACCTAATATATCTGACAAATGTCTGAATATGTCCTGCCAGTTCGATCGGGTACTGGAACATCAGCGCATGCCCCGCGTCCGCGACCACATCGAGCGTCGCGCGCGGAATCATCTGTTCGAGATGGTGCGCGTTGGCATCGGCGAGAACATCGTCGTTCGCGCCCGCGATGATCAACGTGCGCACCGGCGAGCGGCGCAACCGATCGGCGGCGGCGGAATCCGCGAACCACTGCGACATCGCCCGATTCTGCTGATCCGCAACCGCATCGGGCACCGGCCGGCCCTTGTAGCCGCGCGGCGCGAACATGTCGCCGACGAAACACTTCGACGCATCCGCGACGGCATCGGCGGGAAAGAGCACGGCCATGATTCTGGGAAACGCGTCCGCGCCGGAACTCGACAGCACCTGCTGCACTTCGGGCGTCAAGGGCACCGCTTCCGGACCCGGCGGCGCGGTCGCGATCAGCGTGAGCGATTCGACCTTCTCGCGCGCATCGAGCGCGAGCTGCTGCGCGATCATGCCGCCCATCGACCAGCCGACCACGTCCACGCGCGCGAGCTTCAGGCCCGCGATGACATCGGCGGCATCGGCGGCCATGTCGAGGATGCCGTAGCCGGGGCCGTAATGCCCCGCCATCGGCGTCGAGCGTCCGACGCCGCGATTGTCGAACACGATGACCTCATGATGCTTCGCGAGCGCGCCGAGAAAATACGCGTTCCATTCGCCGAGCGTCGCGCGATAGCCCGTGATGAGCAGAAGCGGCGTGCCGTGCCCGAAGCGCGCATAGCCGATCGGTCCGTTCCTGCCTTGCACGGTTTTCACCTGCACGGCGGCGTTCCGGTCGGGGCGCGCGCTCTGCAAGCCGCAAAGCTGGCTCGCGCCGAACGAGACATCGTCGGCGAACGCGGGCGATGCGATCGATAACACTGCGACGGCGAAGCACGACGACACGACGCGGGCGAGCGGCATGGGTTTCATCGGCACTCCAGGCGGAATAAAAAAACGCGACGCGCGTCACGACAGCGGGGAATAATAGGCGGCCGATCGTGCGCCTTCAACAAGAGCTTAAGAAAAAGGAGTTCAAGCAAATGAATCGACTTTTCCGCTCGTGCTTTCTTCCCGCCGCCGCACTGATGCTCGCCGCGTGCAGCACGCCCGTCGAATTCTCGGCGAGCGCGAACCCGCCCTCTTGGAACGATGCCGGTCCCGATGCCGATTTCAGCGGCATGGACAATTCGATGTCCGCATGCAAGGCCGCCGCGAAGAAAGCGGGCGCGGGCCGCTGCACGCAGGTGCGCGCCTACGAGGCGTGCATGAAGGACAAGGGCTACATCACCGTGCTCGGCCCGGAGAATCCGCCGAACTGCGGCCAGCCCGAATGGGAGCAGGACGTGCGCAAGTGGCTCAAATGAAGCCGCGTTATTTTCGATTCGCCATGCGCATCAGCACGACATAGAGCAGCGCGCCCGCGGCCGCGCCGATCAGCCAGCCGAGATTGTTCGGCGGCAGGAGCTTGAGCATTTGCGTCGACAGCTCCCAGCCGACCGAGATCGCGCCCGACACGAGGAGCGCCGCGAGCCCGACCTTGTTCCAGCCGCCATCGTAGTAGAAGCGTCCGCCGGGCTGCATCGTGTAGAGGTCGGCGGTCTTCACCTGCTGACGCTTCACGAGGTAGTAATCGGCCATCATCACGCCGTACATCGGCGCGAGCACGGCGCCGAACACGGACACGAAAATCGTGATTGCCTTCGGGCTGTCGACGAAGATCCACGGGCACACGATCACCGCGAGAATCGAGGCGATCAGGCCGCCCTTCTTGAAGTCCACGTGCTTCGGGAAAAGATTGGCGATGTCATACGCGGGCGACACGAAGTTCGCGACGATATTGATGCCCATCGTCGCGATGACGAACGTGATGCTGCCGATCGCCACCCACACCTTGTTCTCGATGCGCGAGACGATCTCGACCGGGTCCATGATCATCGTGCCGAACACCTTCTCGCTGCCCGCCGTGACGATCACCGTGATGATCGCAAACGCGACGAAGTTGAACGGCAAGCCGAGAAAATTGCCGATCTTCATTTGCCGCTCGCTCTTCGCGAAGCGCGAGAAGTCGCCGAAGTTCAGGAGCAGCGCGGCGAAGTAGCTCACGACGAGCAGGGTCGCGTTGATCATCGCGTGTAGTTGCTCGTCGCCCGACAGCACCTTGCCCGACAGCGTGAGATTCAAGCTGCCGAGACCCGCGCGATACAGGATCCAGCCCATCAGCACGAACATCACGACATACACCGCCGGCCCGCAGAAATCGATGAACTTGCGGATGATCTCCATGCCGCGCTGAAAGATGATGAGCTGCAGCAGCCACATGAAAAGAAAGCTCACCCAGCCGAGCATGTCGAGCCGCAGGAAGCTCGTATCGCGCCACGCCACGACCGACGGCACGAACAGAAGCAGCAGCGTCGCGACGGCCTTCGACGCGAAATACGTCTGCACCCCGTACCACACGATGCCGACCACGCCACGGATCAGCGCGGCGAGATTCGCGCCCATCACGCCCATCGACACGCGCGCCATCACGGGAAACGGAATGCCGTGCCTGAGACTCGGCTTGCCGACCCAGTTCATCAGCACGTACACGATGAGAATGCCGATGGTCAGCGCGAGCAGCACCTGCCAGCCGGAGATGCCGAGCAGAAAGAGGCTCGCCGCGAAGGTATAGCCGCCGACGCTGTGCACATCCGACATCCACATCGCGAAGATGCTGTAGCCGTTCCAGGTCCGCTTTGCGCGCGGCACGGGCGCGAGATCGTGGTTGTAGAGGCGTTCGTCGGCGTCGACGATTTCGGCGTCGGCACCGAGCGCGTCGGCGGCGGAGGTTGCGTGGGATGCGGCCATGGTTGTCCTCCTGTGCCTTCGACGGGCGCGTGTTATGAACCTAGGTTAATCCATCCAGAAGCGGAAGGTGAAAGTGCAACGCGCGCTGCGCCGCCGCACATTAAAGTCCGGCCGTGCGGCTGCCGTTATGTGAACCATGAGAAAACGACGCCTTAATTCCCGCGATATGAACGACGCCTTCGCCGCCGCAGCCGAGGCGCTCGCGCTTTTCTGCCGACTGCGCAACGTCGACGCGACCGAGTTGCCCGCGTGCGAAGTGGATATCCTGCTCGATCTCGCGTTCGAGGAAGCCGCGCAACAGGCCGCCGCGCGCAGCGAGGCGCGTCGCCCCGGCTGACCTTCCGCTTCGGACTTCCGCCAGGCGTGTGCGCGCACGGGAGCGATCCTTGCTCGTCGGAAAAGGATGGGCAGCATCGCGCCGCGGAGGTTTCATGTCGAAGATTCTCGGTCCTGTGCTGGGGCCTCAGGTGAGAAGCGTCGCGCGCCATCCGTTCGGCTTCGCGATGCGGACCATGCGGGCTTTCCGTGCGAACCAGGGCCTGCTGCTCGCGGGCGCGGTGGCGTATTACGCGCTGCTCTCGATCGTTCCGTTGCTGATCCTGATCGTGATCGTGCTGTCGAAATTCATTGGTCAGCAGGAACTGCTCGAAACCCTCGCGCATCTGCTCGAATGGCTCGTGCCCGGCCAGGCGCGCGCCGTGGTGCGCGAACTCGCCAACTTCCTCGCGCATCGCGCGGTGCTCGGCTGGCTGCTGCTCGTCACGATGATCTTCTTCAGCTCGCTCGCGTTCACCGTGCTGGAGAACGCGATGTCGGTGATCTTCGTGCATCGCGTCGCGATCCGGCGGCGGCACTTTCTGCTCTCGGCGCTCCTGCCTTACTGCTACATCCTGTTTCTCGGCGTCGGCATGCTGATCGTGACGCTCGTGTCGAACGGCCTTCAGGCGATGGGCAGCAACAGCGTCGATCTGCTAGGCGTCGAGGTGTCGCTCAAGGGCGTGTCGCGGCTCCTGCTCTATCTGCTCGGCGTCGCGGGCGAGATTTTCGTGCTCACGTCGATCTATCTCGTGATGCCGGTCGGCAGGCCGTCGCTGCGGCTCGCGCTGCTCGGCAGCGTGACGGCGGCCGTGCTGTGGGAAATCACGCGCCATGTGCTCGTGTGGTACTTCGCGACGCTCTCGCAGGTGAGCGTCGTGTATGGCTCGCTGACGACGTCGATCGTCGTGCTGTTCAGCCTGGAAGCGCTCGCCACGCTGCTGCTCTTCGGCGCGCAGGTGATCTCCGAATTCGAGCGCTTCGGCACCGAAGGCGATGCGCCGCCGCAGCCTTTCACCACGGGCTGACGCGACTGCGCTAGAGTGAGGCGCCCTCGTCCATCGCGCTGCCGATGTCCAAGTCCGATTTCGATGCTTCATCCGCGAGCGCGTCGCACGGCGCGCGCATCGCGATGCTCACCGTCGTCGCGATGCTCGCCTTCGCCGGCAACTCGCTGTTGTGCCGTCTCGCGCTCAAAGGCACGCAGATCGACGCGGCGAGCTTCACGCTCGTGCGCATCGCGTCGGCGGCGCTCGTGCTGTGGATCATGCTGCGCGCGCGCATCAGCCATGCTAGCGCCGATACGCGTCGCGCCGGGAACTGGGTATCGGCGCTCGCGCTGACCGTCTACGCCGCGCCGTTCTCCTATGCCTACGTGCGGCTCGCGGCAGGCACCGGCGCGCTGCTGCTGTTCGGCGCGGTGCAGGCGACGATGATCGGCTACGGCATCGCGATCGGCGAACGTCTCGCCGCGACGCAATGGCTCGGCCTGCTGCTCGCGCTCGCCGGACTCGTGTGGCTCGTGCTGCCGGGCCTCGCCGCGCCCGATCCGTTTTCGTCGGCGCTGATGATCGCGGCGGGCGTCGGCTGGGGCGTCTACTCGCTGCGCGGACGCGGCAGGTCCGACCCCGTCGCCGAAACGGCCGGCAACTTCATGCGCGCGCTGCCCTTCGCGCTCGCCGTGTCGGCGCTCGCGTGGCCGTTCGCGAGCTTCGACGCCCCGGGCCTCGCCTACGCCGCCGCATCGGGGGCGCTGACCTCGGCGCTCGGCTACGTCATCTGGTACGCGGCGTTGAAAGGGCTGAAGCCCGCGACGGCCGCCACGGTGCAACTGAGCGTGCCCGTGATCGCGGCGGCGGGTGGCGTGCTTTTGCTGGGCGAGCCGCTGACCGCGCGGCTCGCTGCGAGCGCGGTGGCGATACTCGGCGGTATCGCGCTCGTCGTGTCGGCGAAACGGCGCTGACGGAGTGTGGCGCGCGCTCCACATTCGAAATCTCGCCGCGCGCGTATGTGCGCGACCTCACATACGCGCGGGAACTTCCTCTGAAGAATGATGCATGCGCCGTTCATCAAATCGGGGCTGGAATGAAGAATGCTGCATTAGTGGCCGAACTTGCTTCGCCGTCGCGTCGTGCGATGCGGTGAAATCACCGCGCACCGGTCCGTCCGGCCCCGCCAGCGCCCATTTCGCCGAGCATCGAACGCGCTAATCCGCGTCTTCGTTCCCGCGCCTCATCGCCGTCCCTAATTGTGGCGGTATGTGGCGCGAGTTACATTGTTTGGCAAAAATTGGCCCGGCAGTGCAGGCTGAACCGGCATTCGGCTGTCACGTTCGACGTCGCCGCGGCGCGTTCATCGTCCAAATGACGGGACGCGCGGGGCAAGTGCCGGACCGAGCGCGCGCCCTGCGTCCGCGCCGGTCCGCTGTCTGACGAATACGTTCTGGAGAGCGCTGTCATGCCTCAGCACGCAAAGCTACCCGAGGAGAGCATCGCGGATCGTGCAAGTCCCGCGAATGATCCCACTGTCATTCAACCGCCCGAGCCTGCAATCGATTACGACGACGATCCCGGCCCCCTGCGCACGCCGCTGCGCTTCGGGCGACTCGCGCTGTGGATGGCATCGGCAACCGCGCTCGGCATCGGCGTGCTTGGCACCGTCGCGTACGGCATGTGGTTCAACCACGACCAGCGCGTGTACGCCGAAGCGATGGCGAGCGCGCGCCGGACGCTCGGCATCGACCAGCCCGCCATTGCCGCGCAAACGCAGTCAGCGGGGGCCGTCGAGACGCCTCTGACCGGCGCGCTTCCCTATGCGTCGAACGAAGCGCCCGCGCCCATCGACACGGCATCGCTCGCGGACAACGCGCCAGCCGCCGACGCCTCCGACGAAACCACCGTCGCCGATACCGGCGCGGACACGGCCCTCGCGACGGCCGCCGTGTCCGCGCAGGCACAACAAACCGACGCATCTTCCGCCGCGCCCGTACAGAGCGCCGCCGTGCAACGCCGCGGCACGCCATCGGCGACGCAGCGGGCCGCCGTCAATCGCGGCAACGCCGATCCGTACGCGCAGGCGCGCAAGCATCAGCAGCCGCGCGCGAAGCCCGAGGGCGGGCTGTTCGCGCGCATGGGCGCGTTTTTCCATCGAGTGAGCTATCGACACAATGTCCCGAACCGTCAGCGAGAGGAGTATTCACGCCCCTGAGGACACGCTGGCGGGCCGTGTACGGCATGCACTCGTGCGCATGCGCGTGCCCGGCCCCGCGCCGCTCGCGGGCGCCGCATTGCTGTGCCTGCTGATCGGCCTGCTGTTCCTCGCGATGCAGATTCGCGCGATCTTTTCCGCGCAACTGCAGCAGGAGTATGTCGGGCTCGTGCTCGAAGCGGTCGAGCGCGCCGATACCGCGCGTGCCGCCGCGCTGTCCCTGCAGAACGCCCCCGCCGGCGATGCCCAGCGTCAGGCCGCCTATCGCGAGTCGCGCATCGAACTGGCGGCACGGCTCGCGTCGCTGCACGCGCTGGTGTCCGCGAGCCCGATGTCGGCGCCTTCCGTGCCGCTGGCCGTGCTCTCGCCGGCCATCGCGCTCGGCGAGGCGAGCTCCGCGCTCGATTCGACTTACGCCTGGTGGCGCACCGAGCGCGATCGCGCGAGCGCGGACGTGCGCGAGCGCATTCTGAGCGTGTCGCACACGTTGATCGCGCTATCGGCGATCGTTTTCGGCGTGCTCATCACCGCGCTCGGCATGTATGCGAAGCGCAACCGGCAACTGCTCGGCCTGTCGAACGAGTTCGAGCAGGCGTCGCTGCACGATCCGATGACGGGTCTGCCCAATCGCCGCAAGCTCTTCGCGGCGCTGGAGGAAGCGGCGAATGCGCTGGCGAGCGGCGCGCGCGGCTCGGCGCGCATCGCGGTGCTGTATATCGATCTCGATGGTTTCAAGCGCGTCAACGATACGCACGGACACCGCATCGGCGATGAATTCCTGATCGCGGTATCGCGTCGATTTCGTCAGGCGGTGCGCGGCGGCGACCTGGTCGCGCGTATCGGCGGCGATGAGTTCGCGCTGCTCGTGAGCGAGTTTTCGAACGACGGCGAGCTGGCCGTCATCGCGCAACGAATCATCGCGTGCGTCGGCGAGACCGACGCGCAGATGGGGCTGTCGATCGTACGCGCGAGCATCGGGATCGCGAGCTTCCCGGACCGCGTCAACGATTACTGGCGGCTCGTCGCCGCCGCCGACGAAACGATGTACACCGTCAAGCGCAACGGCAAGAACGGCTACGCGTTCTCGCCGTCGCCGTCCGCGTGACGCCGGTTCCTATGCGGCCGCGCGCAGATCTTCTTCGCCGCCGAGCGCGTCGGTCAGCGCCGACAGCATGCGCGCGAGCTCGCCCGTCATCAGGATGAAGTCGGATTCGAAGCGCTCGTCGTCGTTCGCCGCGGTGGGATCGGCGGCTTCCTTGATGACATCGAGCGCGCTTACACGTTTCAACGTGAGCGATGGCGTCAGCACGAAGGAAACGCGGTCGTCCCATGTCATCGCGAGACGCATGCACTGTTTGCCCGCTTCGATATGGCGGCGCATGTCTTCGGTTTCGAGCGCGTGGCCGACATAGCGGACGGTCGCGTTGCCTTCGCCGGTCGAGCGCAGTTCGGTGTCGCGATCGAGCGTGAAGCCAGCGGGACCTTCGCCCGACAGCAGCCACTCGGTCATCGCGGAAACGGGCGAGCGCGCGGTGCGCACGCTGGCGAGCGGCAGATCGGTGACGGACTTCACCAGCAAGCCGATGATGTCGTCGCACACCGTCGCCGACGACGAATCGATCGCGAGCCAGCCGTTCACCGGATCGATCCAGACGCGCGTGTCGCGGCGAATGCTGAATGCACGCGGCAGGAGTTCGTCGGTGATCTGCTCTTTCAGCTCGCGCAACTGCTTCCTGCCCGGTTTGAAGCCCTGCTGCTCTTCGATCTCGGCCGCGCGTTCCTTCACGAACTGCGTGACGACCGACGCGGGCAAGAGCTTCTTCTCCGCGCGATAGACGATGAGCATCTGACGATTCGCCGTGTAGACGAGTTCATCGTCGCCGCGCGGCGAGACCCAGCCGCGCCGCTCGTTCTCGATGCTCGATGCCGCGCTGAACGCGAGCGGCGCGAGCCATTGCTGCATGTGCTGCGGCGTGACGGACCAGTGTGCGGGGAGACGGTGAAGCTGAAGGTTCTTGAACCACATGGCGCGAATTTCGATGTAGTCGGAAAGGGGCGCCATTCTATACGAGTGAGCGTCAATCGTTCGCGCGCCATTTTTGCGGCACGATCCGCCACTGCAGATTCACCCCCGCCGCCGCGAGCAAAATGAGCACCGCGCCGGCCACTTGCAGCCACGCGAGCCTTTGCCCGAACGCGAGCCAGTCGACGACGATCGCCACCACTGGATAGATGAACGACAGCGCGCCCGTGGTCGCGGTCGGCAGCTTCTGGATCGCGCCGTAGAGCAGCACGTACATGAGGCCCGTGTTGACGACGCCGAGCACGACGAGATCGGACCAGCCGCCGATCGACGCGGGCGTCTCTGCGAAGCGCGCGAACGGCGCGAGCATGACGATGCCGAACAGCACATGCAGCATCGCGATCAGATGCGGCGGCGTGCCCTTTAGCCGCTTCGTGACGATCGACGATATCGCGTACAGAAAGGCCGCGCCGAGCGCATACGCGATGCCTTCCAGATATTGCCCCGGCATCGCCAGCACGGCGGGCTCGACGCGCACCACCATCACGAGGCCGATGAAAGCAACGCCGAGCCACGCGATCGTCGATGCCGACACGCGTTCGCGCAGCACGATAACGCCCAGCGCGACGAGCATGAACGGCTGCGTGTTGTAGACGGTCGTCGCCATCGAGATCGACGCGCGCGAATACGCGGCGAACAGCAGAAGCCAGTTGCCGACGATCGCCACGCTGCCGAGCGCGGCAAGCCCGATCATGCGCCACGAGAAATAGCGCTTCTTCAGAAAGCCGAGCGCCGCGCATACCGCTATCAGCGTCGCCGCGCCGAACACGCAGCGGAAAAACACCACGTTCCAGGGCGTCTGTCCCGACGACACGACGAGCCAGCCGATCGTGCCCGACATCAGCATCGCGAGCGACATCTCGATCGCGCCGCGGCGCAGTTCATGCGCGTTCGATGCGCCGGCGAAGCGCGCGTTGATTCTTTCCGTGTTCATCTCGTTCCCGTCATGCAATTCCGATGGTTTCAAGTCTATCGATGCGCTCTGCCCAAAACCATGCCTAAAATTAGGCATCGACATCTTTCGACCTTTAAATCGAAGGCCATCATGGGAAAAAACCTGGGCAGCATGCCGCAGACGGGGATCGACGCCATCGATCGCGAACTCATCGCCGTGCTCGCGAGCGATGGGCGCATCGCGGTGAGCGAACTGGCGAAGCGCGTCGGGCTATCGGCGCCGAGCACCGCCGAGCGCATGCGCCGGCTCGAAACGCAAGGCGTGATTCGCGGCTTCACTGTCGATATCGATCCGCGCGCGCTCGGCTACACGCTGCAGGCGATCGTGCGTGTGCAGCCGCTGCCCGGGCAATTGCATCTCGTCGAGGAAGCGATCCGGCGCATTCCCGAGTTCGTCGAGTGCGACAAAGTGACGGGCGACGACTGCTTCGTGTGCCGCCTCTATCTGCGCTCGATCGAGCATCTCGACGACATCCTCGGGAAAGTGACCGAGCGCGCCGCGACGAGCACGGCCATCGTGAAAGCGACGCCGATCGAAAGACGCCTGCCGCCGCTCGGCTGAATATCGCCCGTTTTTACCTGCGCACGAACGGCGTTACACTTGAGGCGCTTGCCAACGCATCACAGGTTATGCGCGAGAGGAACGAACATGAGTGACTTAGACGCCAACCGCACCTTCCGCGGGCTTCCGCTGACATCCGAGCAGGATGCCGAAATCCGGCACTACATCAAGAAGAAAAAGCAGCGCGGCGAGCCGTGGGATACGCCCGAACTGGAGGCCATGCTGCAGGACATGCTGGAGCCGCCCGCCGACGAGGACAGCGTCATCGACGACGAAACCGACGAGGAAACCCGCTCGGTGGCGGAGCGCGCGTCCGCGTTCATCGATGAAGGCATGGACCCGATCGAGAACAGCGAGGAATGGCACGCCGCGATGGAAGCGGAGGCGATGAAAGGGCCGCGCCGCTGATGCGTTTTGCGCCGCGCAAAAAAATAGCGCCGGTCGATGCCGGCGCCCTAACCGTTTAATTCACGTCCCGCTGCAGGTCAATGCCTGTGCCGCCAGTCGCGCGGCGGATGCGTATCCAGCCAGCGCGCCTTCGGAACGGGAATATGCGGGTGCCGGTGATGCATCACGAGAACCACCGCGACGCATAGCACCAGAACGACTCCCGCCATCAGGCTGATCATCGGCTCGGCCATCGTTACCTCCTCTTTCGGTCCAGGGGCGATGCCTATAGTTTAGGCGCTGTTTTCCCCGGCGAATCACGCGTCGTGCGAAAGCAAAGCAGAAAAGCAGCTTTGCGCCGCGAGTGCATCGGAAGCGTGTCGCGTGCTTGTGTCCTATAGTGCTTTTGCAAGCGAATCGACGACCACACAATCGGGAGACGCAGCATGGCGACATGGAAACCGGATCCGAGCTTCTACCCTTCCCCGCGGCTCGCGGCGAAAGCGCCGCGCGAAACGCTGGCCTACGTCGCGACGTTCGATCCCGAGCGCCAGACGCCCGACAAGATCGCCGTCGTCGATGTCGATCCTGATTCGCCGGACTACACGAAAATCGTCGGCGAAATCGCGATGCCCGATACCGGCGACGAACTGCATCACTTCGGCTGGAACGCGTGCTCGTCGTGCCTGTGCCCGAACGCGCCGCATCCGCACATGGAGCGGCGCTATCTCGTCGTGCCGGGGCTGCGCTCGTCGCGCATTCATATCATCGACACGAAGCCCGATCCGAAGAAGCCCGTCATCGTGAAAACGATCGAGCCCGAAGAGCTCGCGGAAAAGACCGGCTATACGCGGCCGCACACGGTGCACTGCGGGCCGGGCGGCATCTATATCACCGCGCTCGGCAATGCCGAAGGCAAGGCGCCCGGCGGCGTGCTGATGCTCGATCAGCAGAGCTTCGATCCGCTCGGCCGCTGGGAAGTCGATCGCGGTCCGCAGCAACTCGCGTATGACGGATGGTGGCACCTCGGTTACGACACGATGGTCACGAGCGAATGGGGCACGCCCGATACCTTCGAGAACGGCCTCGTGCCCGACCTGCTGCTCGGCGCGAAGTACGGGCGCAAGCTGCATTTCTGGGACTTCACGAAGCGCAAGCACATTCAGGAGATCGACTTCGGCGACGAATATCAGCTCGTGTTCGAGCTGCGCCCGGCGCACGATCCGACCAAGGCATACGGCTTCGTCAACTGCGTGATCAGCCTGAAGGATCTGTCGTCGTCGATCTGGACCTGGTATCGCGACGGAGACAAATGGGCGGTGAAGAAGATCATCGACATTCCCGCCGAACCCGCCGATGCCGACGCGCTGCCGCCGCTGCTCAAGGGCTTCGGCGCGGTGCCGCCGCTCGTCTCGGACATCGATCTGTCGATGGACGACCGCTTTCTCTACGTGTCGTGCTGGGGCACGGGCGACATGCTGCAATACGACGTCTCCGATCCCTTCGCGCCGAAGCTGACGGGCAAGGTGCGCATCGGCGGCGTGGTCGCGCGGGCGACGCATCCGGGCGCCGCGAACGGCGCGTTGAACGGTGGACCGCAGATGGTCGAAGTGAGCCGCGACGGGCGCCGCGTCTACTTCACCAACTCGCTCTACGGCGCGGTGGATGCGCAGTTCTATCCCGAAGGCATCGACGGATGGATGGTGAAGCTCGACGCCGATCCCACCGGCGGCCTCACCGTCGACGAGAAGTTCTTCATCGACTGGCCGAAGGGACATCGGCCGCATCAGATCCGGCTGCAGGGCGGCGATTGCTCGTCGGATTCGTACTGCTATCCCTGAGACGCGACGAGACGCTTCGCATGGACGCCGCGTCGCCCGCGCTCATCGTCACGGCCGCGGGCCTCGGCGCGTTTCACGGCCTGAATCCCGCGATGGGATGGCTCTTCGCGGTCGCGCTCGGTCTCTATGCGCGAAGCCGCCGCGTCGCGCTGGTGTCGCTCGTGCCGATCGCGCTGGGTCACGCGGCATCGGTCGCGCTCGTGCTCGCGGGCGCGCTCACGCTCGGCATGGCGATCGGCCATGACATGCTCGCGCGTGCGTGCGGAGCGCTGCTGATCGGCTGGGGCGTGTGGAGCGCGTGGCGCGGACATCGCGGACGGCCGACCGTGGGTATGCGTACCGGGCTGGCGGGCTTAGCGTTGTGGTCCTTCGTGATGTCGAGCGCGCACGGCGCGGGACTGATGCTCGTGCCGGCGCTTTTGCCGTTGTGTACCGGTCAGGTCGCGAATACGGCGCTCGAAGCCACCGCGCTCGCGCTGACCGTCCATACGGGCGCGATGCTCGCCGTGATCGCCGCGATTTCGATGTTCGCGATGTCCGTGCAGGAACGCGGCGGACTCGGCTTTCTGCGAAGCGGCTGGATCAATGTCGATTGGGTCTGGAGTGCTGCGTTGATTGCGTGCGGTGTGTTTTTGCTCGTCTAGCTTCGAGGTTGCTTTCTGGCATGTCTCGCGCGCCGGGAAAAGCGCATTTTGCATGCGCAATGCTCAATGGCATTCTGCACGCAACGCGCAAAATTCAATCTCGCCGCGAAACCGCTTCGGCGCTCGGCAACTCGACCGTGGTCCATCCTCCGCCCAGCGCTTTCACGAGCGCGACGCTCGCCGCCATGCGCCGCCGTTCGATGCCCACCGCCGTGCGCTGATCCGACGCGGCTTGCTGCACGCGGGCAGCCATCGTCCTGACTCCCGTGAGACTGCTGAACTTCCCCGAGTTAAGAAATAACGCATTCCGCTTTGCAAGCGATAACTTCAGACTACGCCGCTCGTAGGTCTGCTTTCTTTATCGACGATCTTCGCCCCGCTCTGTGCGGGGCCTTTTTTTTAACCGGAACAAGGAAATAAAGAATGGTGATGCCCGTCCATCTATATCTCAAGGACGATCAAGGTCGTGCTTTGCGAGGCTCGAGCACAGTATTCGACCGGGAGGGAAGCATTGAAGTGTTGTCCCTCTCGCATTGCTTTAGCGTCCCGATCGATTCCCAGACCGGAAAGGTGGTTGGACAACGCACTCATACGCCGCTGACAGTGGAGAAGGAAATCGACCCCTCGACTCCGCTGCTTCATCAGATGCTGCGTGACTCGCGTACGTTGCAGTCGGCGGAGCTGGTTTTCTATCGAATAAACGAGGCTGGAAAGGAAGAGCCGTATTACACAGTGAGCCTTGACGGGGTGAAGATCGGCTCCATCATGACGCTCATGCCAAACATGAAGGACAAGAGCTGCGAACTCTTCAATCACATGGAGAGCGTTGAACTGTACTACGACACGATCTCATGGCATTACCACGATGGCAATATAAAGGTGTCCGACGCGCTGACCGCTGCGCGAGAAGAGGCATGACGAGGTGCCGGTCAATTGCATATTCACGCTGAACAATCGGAATACATCGACGCTCATCTGTTCGGGGTATGGGATCGTTGAGGCGTTTTCAGGTCAAAAACAAGGGCGCGACAATCCTGCTGAGGTCGCCTCAAAGGGAATCGGGCCAATTCCGCGCGGCACCTATTACATCGTCGATCGCCAGTCGGGTGGCATGCTCGGACACGTGTTGGACAGTGTCTCTCCGCTCGTTGGCTCTTCAGATCGACGAAAATGGTTCATGCTGTGGAATCCGAGGACGGGAGATATGACGAACATAAACGGCGTCAGGCGCGGTCAGTTTCGTTTGCATCCGGCAGGAAGTCGAGAGTACAGCGAAGGATGCATTACCCTTGTGAATTCGGCCGAGTTTGAATTACTACAGCGCTTTATTCGCGGCTCCGCGCCTTCCCTTGCGGTACCCGGTTCGACGCTGAAAGCCTATGGAACGGTCACAGTGAGATGAAACGAAATAAGCTCTCAGGGTTTGCTCGTGCCTTATCGGTGATGATCGTATCGTTGTTAATCGGCGTTGCAATGACCCGCTTCGTCGTCAGTCAATTCGGAATGATCCCCTCGTGGATGGCGGCATCGACTCGCAATATGCTCGAAGCGCTTCGGGTTTCCGAGCCAATTGGTGTCGAGGACATCATGGACGCAAGCCTTCTCGCGACGCTCGTTGTCTGCTGGATCATTGCTGCATCAGTCATGTTTACCGCAGCTCGTTTCACTCGCGAGACTATTCGGCATTTACCGCTATTTCTGGCTTTCGTGATTGGCACGTACGTGGGTGGATTGCTCGTATCGCATTGGATCAATGATGTGTTGCTTCCGCCGACTAGCATTGGCTGGAACCTCGATCCCGCTGCGGAGCCAGAGGCCTTCTTCGCACCGTATCTCTTATGCCTGCATTCGCTATGCTGGATCGGCGTGCTTGCCATTCTGCTTGGCGCACTCACGTTGATTCATCGACTTCGAACACGTTCTCACCGCAAACCCGCGTCGACAATTGGAAAATAGGCGTGTAGCGGTTCTGCATGCACGATGCGCAATGCCGAATGGCATTTTGCACGCATCGGGCAAAATTCAATCACGCCGCGAAACCGCTTCCGCGCTCGGCAACTCGACCGTGGTCCACCCCCCGCCCAGCGCTTTCACGAGCGCGACGCTCGCCGCCATGCGCCGCCGTTCAATACCCACCGCCGTGCGCTGATCCGACAGCACGATCGCCTGCGTCACCACAACGCTCAAATACGTGATCGCGCCGTTCTCATAGCGGTTGCTCACCTTGCCGAGCGCGCGCTGGGCGGCATCGACCGCATCGCGCTGTGCTTCGCTTTCGCGGCGCAGCACTTCCAGCGCGTTCAGGTTGTCTTCCACTTGCCTGAACGCAATCAGCACCGTCTGCCGATAATCGGCGACGTTCTCGTCGTAGGCGGCGCGCGCCGCATCTCGGGCCGCCGCCCGTCCGCCGAAGTCGAGCACCGTGAACGCGAGCTGGGGACCGAGCGACCAGAAGCGGCTCGGCGCTTCGAGCCACGACGAAAAGCGCGTCGCTTCTAGACCGCCCGTCGCGGCAAGCAAGAGGTTCGGAAAGAAAGCCGCCGTCGCCACGCCGACGCGCGCATTCGCCTCGGCAACGCGCCGTTCCGCCGCCGCGATATCCGGCCGCCGTTCGAGCAGCGCGGACGGCACGCTGAGCGGCAACACCGCGAGCGCCGCCGACGGATGCGGCGAATGCGCTTCGTTGAGCGGCGCGACATCGAGCGTAAACTTCGACGGATTCTCGCCGACGAGAATCGCGATCGCGTTGACGAGGCTCGTGCGTGTAGTCTCCAGATCGATGCGTTGCGCCTGCGTCGCGCGCAGCTGCTCCTCCGCCTGCGCCACGTCCGATTCCGCCGAGACACCGCCCGCGAACCGATCGCGCGTGAGTGCGAGCGCTCTCTCATAGGCTTGCAGCGTGGCGTCCAGCAGCCGCTCTTCTTCGACGGTGCCGCGCAAATCGAAGTAGTTGGTCGCGAGCTCGGCCTGCATCGACAAAATCGCGCTTTGCAGGTCCGCGGCGCTCGCCTGCGCTTCCGCCCGGCCACCTTCGACGGCACGCGAGATGCGTCCCCACAGATCCGGCTCCCAGGAGATTTGCGCGTCGATCAGATAGTCGGGCACGGTCACGCCCGCGCTCGATTTGTACAGCACGTTCGACGACACACGCGACTGGTTGAATGCGGCGTTCGCGGTGATCGTAGGGAAGTAAGCAGAACGCGCCTGCGCAGCCGCGGCGCGTGCCCCGCGATAACGAGCAGCAGCCGCGGCAACGGTCTGGTTCGCAGTCACGACGCGTTCTTCGAGCGCGTTCAATTGCGGATCGCCATAAACCTGCCACCATGGCGCGCGCGGCGTCGCGTCGGCGGGCTGCGCGGGCCTCCAGTCCTGCGATGCCGCAGCGGACGCGGCCTCGGGCAGATCGAGCGGCGTCTGCGACTTGTACGCTGCGGGCACCGGCACGTCGGGCCGGACATAATCCGGGCCCACAGCGCAGCCGGCCGATATGGCGATAGTTAGCCATCCTACGATTCTGACCGATGCGCGCATCATCACGATTCGTTTCCTTCCGCCTTCGCCGCCCCGCCGCGCGCGGCCCCGCTCGCACCCGCGCCCGTGTCCGAGCGGCCGATACGCACCGCCGCACCGTCGATGATCGAATCGGGCGGATTCACGATCACGCGCTCATCGCCATTCAGACCGGAAACGATGGACACGCGCGTGCCGTAGTCCGTGCCGAGCGTGATCGGCAGAAGCTTCACGCGATTGTTCGCATCGACGCTCGCGGCATGCACGCCATTGGGCCGAAACAGCAGTGCATTGCCCGGTAGCGTGAAAGAAGGATTCGCGCTCGTGAGACGAAAGCGCACCTGCGCATAGGCGCCCGCGAGCAACTCGCCGGTCGGGTTCTTCACATCGACTTCGACACGCATCGTGCGCGCGACGGGATCGACCGCGCCCGACGTGCGCACCGTGATGCCATCGAACTTGCGATTGCGTTCCTCGTTGAGCAGCAAATCCGCGGGCAAGCCGACCTTGATCATGCGCGCATACGCCTGCGGAACATCGACGAACACGCGCAACGTCGACGCATCCTGAATATGAAAGAGCTCGCGGCCCGCTGCGCCGCTGCCGGCATCGATCAACTGGCCGACATCGGTATTGCGCGCCGTGACGACGCCATCGAATGGCGCATAGATCTTCTGGAACGACACGAGTTGTTCGAGCCGCGACACGTTCGCCTGCGCCGCATTCAGCGCGGCTTCCTTCGCGAGCATGTCGCCGTTCTTCTCATCGGTTTCCTGACGCGACACCGAGTTGTTCTTCAGCATCTGCGCCCAGCGTTCCGAAGTCGTCTTCGCCAGCAGATAGTTCGCGCGCGCCGTTTGCGCATCGGCGCGGGCCTGACGAAGCTGATCGTTGATCTCGGGCGCATCGATCTCCGCGAGCAACTGGCCTTTCTTCACCTTCGTGCCGATATCGACGGTCCAGCGTTTCAGATAACCGTTGGTGCGCGCGAAGATCGGCGCATCGGAGAACGCGCGGATATCGCCCGCGAGCACGAGATCCTGCGAAGCCTTCATGCGAGCCGGCTTGATGACCTCGACCGTCTGCACGCCATGCTCGTTCGCATCGCGCTCGAGTTCCGCATGCGCCGCGCGCCGCGACCATATGCCTTGCGCGACGAGCACGACGACCACCACGAGCGCGATCACGAGCCATAAGCGCCCGCGTCGCTGATTGCCCGATCTTTGCGAGCCCTGCTCTTTCATCCTTGCTCCACCCACGTATCGATTGCTTATTGATTCGTTCTATTGCGCCGCTTCTCTGGCCGCCGCGTCCGGTCCCTTGCCGCGCGCTTCCATGCGCCGGTAGATCATCGAGAACACGACCGGCACGAAGAACAGTGTCGCGATAGTGCCGACCATCAGACCGCCGATCACCGCGCGCCCGAGCGGCGCATTCTGCTCGCCGCCTTCGCCGAGGCCGATTGCCATCGGCACCATGCCGATCATCATTGCAAGCGCCGTCATCAGCACGGGCCTGAAGCGCGAATAGCCCGCTTCGAGCGCGGAACGCACCGCATCGCCGTGCTCGGCGAGCGCCGATCGCGCGAAGCTCACCACGAGAATGCTATTCGCGGTCGCGATGCCTATACACATGATCGCGCCCGTCAGCGCGGGAATCGACAGCGTCGTGTGCGTGAGGAACAACATCCACACGATGCCCGCGAGCGCGCCCGGCAATGCGGTGATGATGATGAACGGATCGAGCCACGACTGGAAGTTCACGACGATCAGCAGATACACGAGCACGACCGCGAGAATGAGGCCGAACGCGAGACCGGAAAACGATCCGTTCATCGTCTCGACCTGACCGCGCATGTCGATCGACGAGCCCTTGGGCAGCTCGCCGCGCGCTTCGTCGATGATGCGCTGCACGTCGTCGGACACCGCGCCGAGGTCGCGCCGCTCGGTCGTCGCATAGAGATTGATGGTGGTCTGTGCGTTGTAGTGATAGACGACCGCATCGCGCGCGCTGCGCGACAGCGATGCGAGCGCGCCGAGAATATTCGTCTTGCCGCTCGCGGACGTGACCGGAATGTTCGCCACCGATTGCAGCGAGTCCATGTCGTATTGCGGCGCCGTCGTGATGACGTTGTAGCTCACGCCGTTCACGGGATTGAGCCAGAACGTGGGCGTCGTCTGCTGACTGCCCGAAAGCGTGATGAGCAAATTGTTCGCGACATCGCGCTGCGTGAAGCCCGCTTGCAGCGCCTTGGTGCGATCAACTTCGACATTGATCGACGGCAGATCGGACGGCTGCTGGATGCGCGCATCGACGAGTCCCGGCACGCGGCGAATCTTTTCCAGCAAGCGGTTCGCGAGCGCGCGATTGGCCTGCGCATCGCGTCCGGTGATGGCTATGTCGATGGGCGCGGGCACGCCGAAGTTGAGAATCTGGCTGACGATATCCGCGGGCAGAAACGAGAACGTCACGCCGGGGAACTCTTGCGGCAGGCGCTTTCGCAATTCATGGATATAGCCTTCGGTCGGCGCGTGATTTTCGTTCAGGCTGATGAGCACGTCGGCGTCGGCGGAACTGACCGTGCCCGTGTTGCTGTACGAGAGGTTGATGCCCGACACCGGCAAGCCCATGTTGTCGATGATCGAGCGAATCTCGCCGCGTGGAATCAGTTGCCTGATGCGTGCATCGACTCGATCGGTGAGCGCCGCCGTTTCCTCGATACGCGTGCCGGTCTTCGCGCGCAAATGCAGGGCGATCACGCCCGAATCGATCGACGGAAAGAAGTCGCGTCCGAGGAACGGTGCAAGCCCGAGCGAGAGCAGACAGCACAACAGGAAGAGCGCCGCGAAGCGTCCCGGATGCGTGAGGCGCGCTTCGAGAAAACGTCGATAGCGATTGCGCACGGATTCGAAATGGCGCTCGAACGCGAGATGGATGCGCACGAACGGATTGCGCGAGCCCTTCATCGATTCGACATCGCCGCCCATGTGCTCGTGATGGCGCAACAGGTATTTCGCGAGCGTCGGGATCAGCGTGCGCGAGAAGAAGTACGACGCGAGCATCGCGAACACGACGGCCTCGGCCATCGGCACGAAGAGGTAATGCGCTACGCCGGTCAGGAGGAACATCGGGATGAACACGATGCAGATCGAGAGCGTCGATACGAGCGTCGGCACGGCGATCTGCTGTGCGCCATCGAGAATCGCCTGCTCCAGTTCCTTGCCCTCTTCCAGGTTCTGGCTGATGTTTTCGATTGCAACTGTCGCGTCGTCGACGAGAATGCCGACCGCGAGCGCGAGACCGCCGAGCGTCATGATGTTGATGGTCTGCCCGATCACGGACAGCGCGACGATGGACGTCAACATGGACAGCGGTATCGAGATCGCGATGATGAGCGTCGCGCGCCAGCTTCCAAGGAAGAGCAGGACCATCAACGCAGTCAGCCCCGCCGCGATCACCGCTTCACGCAAAACGCCCGACACCGATGCGCGAACGAAGAGCGACTGATCCGCTACCGGTTCGATCCTGAGCGACTCGGGCACCATGCCGCGTAACGTCGGCAACAGGTTCTTCACGCGCGCGACGATATCGAGCGTCGATGCATTGCCGCTCTTATTGATCGTGAGTAAGGATGCGCGCGTGCCGTCCACGCGCACGATATTGGTCTGCGGCTGAAAACCATCGCGCACATGCGCGACGTCCTTGATATAGATCGTGCCGCCCGGACCCGTGCGGATCGGTATGTCGTTGAGCCCTTCGATCGAACCGGGACTCGCGTTCAGGCCGACCGAGTATTCCGTCGAGCCGATCTTCGTCGTGCCCGTGGGCAGAATGAGATTCTGCGCGCTGATCGCGTTGACGACATCGGTCGGCGCGAGGTTCTTCGCCTGCAGCTTGCGCGAGTCGATATCGACCATGATCTGCCGCTGCTTGCCGCCATAAGGCAGCGGCACCGATGCGCCCTGCACGGTCGCGAGTTGCGTCTTCAGGAAGCTGTTGCCGAAGTCGTAGAGCTGCTGCTCGGTGAGTTCCGCCGACGACAACGCGAGCCGCAGAATGGGCACCGTCGATGCATTGAAGCGCAGGATGTTAGGCGGCGTGATGCCCGGCGGCAGCGAGCGCAATTGCGTCTGCGAGAGCGCGGTGATCTCGGCGATCGCTTCATCGACATTCGCGTTCGGCTGAAAGTAGATGCGAATCACCGCGATGCCCGGCAGCGATTCCGACTCGATATGCTCGATGTCGTTCACCGCCACCGACAAGCCACGCTCGTAGTTCAGCGTGATGCGGCGCTCCATCTGATCGGGCGGCAAGCCCGTGTACGACCAGATGACGCTGACTACGGGAATATCGATGTTCGGAAAGATATCGGTCGGTGTGCGCAGGATGACGAGCGGACCGATGATCAGCAAAAGCAGCGACAGGACGATGAACGTGTACGGGCGCTTGAGCGCGAGTCTGACGATCCACATCTAAATTCTGCCTGCCCCGTTTGGTGTTCGTTATTCGAATACTCTTCGACTACTGCGCGAATGCACCCGCTACGATGACACAACAGAAGCTTACAAAACAATTCGCGCAAACGGTTGCGAGGGTTTATGCGGAAGGATTTCTGCAGAAGAATGCGAGGCCGCACCGGAATCGGAGCGCGAACTCCAATTGGTGGGAAGCGGATTGCGCCTCGCGGAACGCGAGGCGCTTAAAGAAACAGGGCTTTTAGACGGTCGCGGGACGCAGGTCGAGCACGCGTTTCGCCTTGCCCGTGGCGGTCGTCGGCAGCTCGCCGGAATCGAGCACGCGCACTTGCGTCGACACACCGACCATCGTCTTGACGCGGCTTTGAAGCTCGCGCGAGAGACCTGCACGCTCGCTATCGTTCAACGTCGCGCAGACTTCGGCGCGCGCTTCGACGGAAACGGACAGCGAATCCATGTGACCCTCGCGCGAAACGCACAGTTGATACTGCCCGCTCAGGCGCGGAATCGCGAGAATCAATTCCTCGATCTGGCTCGGGAACACGTTCACGCCGCGAATGATGAGCATGTCGTCCGAGCGGCCCGTGATCTTCGCGAGACGGCGCATCGAGCGCGCGCTCGGCGGCAGCAACGACGTGAGATCGCGCGTGCGGTAGCGGATCATCGGCATCGCTTCCTTCGTGAGCGACGTGAAAACGAGTTCGCCCGTGCTGCCTTCGGGAAGCACTTCTCCCGTGACCGGATCGATGATCTCGGGATAGAAATGATCTTCCCAGATGGTCGGGCCATCCTTCGTTTCGATGCATTCGCACGCGACGCCCGGACCCATGATTTCCGACAGCCCGTAGATATCGAGCGCCTGAATGCCCGCGCGCGTTTCGATCTCGCTGCGCAAGCCCTGGCTCCACGGCTCTGCGCCGAAGATGCCGATCTTGAGCGACGTGTTGGCCGGGTCCATGCCCTGGCGCGTCATCTCGTCGAGCAGATTCAACATATACGACGGCGTGACGAGAATGATCTTCGGCTCGAAGTCGCGAATCAGTTGCACTTGCTTCTCGGTCTGCCCGCCTGACATGGGCACGACCATGCAGCCCAGACGTTCCGCGCCGTAGTGAATGCCGAGGCCGCCCGTGAAGAGGCCATAGCCGAATGCATTGTGCAGCGTATCGCCCTTGCGCCCGCCCGCGGCGCGAATCGAGCGCGCGGTGACATTGGCCCATGTGTCGATGTCCTTCGCGGTGTAGCCGACCACTGTCGGCTTGCCCGTCGTGCCGCTCGATGCATGCACACGCACGACCTGATCGCGCGGCACCGCGAAGAGCCCGAACGGATAGTTGTCGCGCAAATCGGTTTTCGTCGTGGTCGGAAACCGCGCGAGATCGGACAGCTCGCGCAGGTCATCCGGATGCACGCCTGCCGCATCGAATGCGCGGCGATAGTGCGCCACGTTCTCATAGGCGTGTCGCAACGACCACTTCAGGCGTTCGAGTTGCAGCGCCTGAAGTTCGTCACGGCTCGCGCGCTCGATCGGTTCCAGTTCGCCTTGCTGTGCATTGGATTGGACCACGGTTGTCTCCTGCATGATTGAATGAATGATCGATGAATGACGCGAATGCGCTTTAGTGGAAGCGCTGGCCCGAATAGCGCAGAGCCGAAATGAGCGGCGATGCGCGATAGCGGTCTTCGCCGTAATGCGCTGCGAGATGAAGCAGCACATCGTGAATGCGTGCGATGCCGATGCGCTCGCCCCACGCGAGCGGCCCGAGCGGATAGTTCACGCCCTTCTCCATCGCGAGATCGAGATCGGCGCTCGTGCAGACGCCCTGATTCACCGCGTCTGCCGCTTCGTTGACGAGCATCGCGACGGTGCGCATTACGGCCATGCCGGCGATATCGTTCAACGGCACCACGGCATAGCCAGCCTTTGTCAGCGCGCCGGCTGCGGCGGCGTAAGCATCGTCGTCGCATTGACGCGCACGCGTGATCGCGACGCTCGGCGCACGCGCATAGTCGAGCGCGAGATCGATCAGCACGATGTTGTCGATGCCGAGCGCGTGCGCGCGTTCGGTGGCGGTGCGGCCATCGGAAAGAAAGAGATACGCGTCGTCGATTTGAGCGACGAGGCCGGGCATATCGTTGCGCTTCGCGCTCGCATCCGCGAGGCGGGCTTGCAGATGCTCATACAGCGGCGCGCTTTCACCGAGCACGATGTTCGAAGGCGTGCGCGTATGCGTCTCGATGCGCGCAACAGGCTTCGCGGCATCGGCGTCATAGTCATAGAAGCCACGGCCCGTCTTGCGGCCGAGAAAGCCCGCGTTCACCAGTTCCTGCTGAATCAGCGAAGGCGTAAAGCGCGGATCGTTGAAATACGCGTTGAACACCGATTGCGTCACGGCGAAGTTCACGTCGTGACCGATCAGATCCATCAGTTCGAACGGGCCCATTCTGAAGCCGCCCGAATCGCGCATGACTGCATCGATGGAAGCTGCGTCCGCGCCCTGCTCGTTGAGGACACGAAGAGCTTCGGCATAGAACGGCCGCGCCACGCGATTGACGATGAAGCCCGGCGTCGATTTTGCATGAACCGGCTGCTTGCCCCATGCGGCCGACGTGGCGTACACTGTCCGCGCGACATCATCGGATGTAGCGAGGCCGCGCACGACTTCGACGAGCGCCATCAGCGGCGCGGGATTGAAGAAGTGCATGCCGACCACGCGCGATGGATGCTTCAGGGGCGCAGCGATCGCCGTGATCGAAATGGACGATGTGTTGGTCGCGAGTATGCACTCGGGCGTCACGATGTTTTCGAGCTCGCCGAAGAGCGCGCGCTTGACGTCGAGCCTTTCGGCGACGGCTTCGATGACGAGCGATGCCGTGCGCAAGTCCGCGAGATTCGTAACGATACGCACGCGGTCGACGGCTTCATCGCCTGTTGCCTGATCGAGCTTCTTCTTGTCGATCAGGCGCTGCACGTTCGTCGCGATGCCGATGTGCGCCTTATCGAGCGCTTTCGCGTCGAGGTCGTAAAGCAGCACGGTGTGCCCCGCGAGCGCCGTGACTTGCGCGATGCCCGCGCCCATCGCCCCCGCGCCGATCACGCCCACGATCGCCGATGTCTGGATAGCCTGTGTCATGTATCGCGGCCCTCAAACCCGCTCGATCGCGATTGCGATGCCCTGGCCCACGCCGATGCACATCGTGCACAGCGCATAGCGGCCGTTGCGGCGCTCGAGCTCGTACATCGCGGTCGTGACGAGACGCGCGCCGGATGCGCCGAGCGGATGACCGAGCGCAATGGCGCCGCCGTTCGGGTTCACGCGCGGATCGTCTTCCGCGAGCCCGAGTTGACGCAGCACCGCGATGCCTTGCGATGCGAAGGCTTCATTGAGTTCGATGACGTCGAACTGTTCCAGCGTGAGACCCGTGCGAGCGAGAAGCTTCTTCGTCGCGGGCGCGGGACCGATGCCCATGATGCGCGGCTCGACGCCCGCCGTCGCCATGCCGATGATGCGCGCGCGCGGCGTGAGGCCATTGCGCTTTGCCGCCTCCTCGTTCGCGATGATGAGCGCGCATGCGCCATCGTTCACGCCCGATGCATTGCCCGCCGTCACGCTGCCGTCGGGACGCACGACGCCCTTCAGCTTCGCGAGCGTGTCGAGCGTGGTTTCGCGCGGATGCTCGTCGCGATCGACCGCAATCGTTTCGCCCTTCTTTTGCGGCACATTCACTGCAACGATCTCCTGCGCGAGCGTGCCATCGGCCTGTGCGCGCGCGGCGCGCTGCTGGCTGCGCAGTGCGAAGCGATCCTGCGCATCGCGCGTGATACCGAAATCGACGGCGACGTTCTCCGCGGTCTCGGGCATCGATTCGACGCCGTAACGCTCGCGCATCGCACGATTGATGAAACGCCAGCCGATGGTGGTATCGAAGATATCGGCCGAACGCGAGAAAGCACTCGACGCCTTGCCCATCACGAATGGCGCACGCGTCATGCTCTCGACGCCGCCAGCGAGATAGAGCGAGCCGTCGCCCGCCTTGATCGCGCGTGCAGCACTGCCGACTGCATCCATGCCTGAACCGCACAGGCGGTTGATCGTCGAGCCGGGCACGTCGATGGGCAAGCCCGCCAGCAGGCCGGACATGCGCGCGACGTTGCGGTTGTCCTCGCCTGCCTGATTGGCGCAACCGTAGATCACGTCGTCCACCTGCGTCCAGTTCACCGATGCGTTGCGCTTCATGAGCGCGGTGATGGGCACGGCGCCGAGATCGTCGGCGCGGACGTCTTTGAAAACACCGCCATAGCGGCCGATGGGCGTACGAATCGCATCGCAGATGAAGGCTTCAGTCATGACAAGTCTCGATGTGGAGGATGATCGATCGCCACGAAGCCGCGCAATGGTTACATTGCTAAGGGCTTCGGGCTTGAATTGATTGTTCTGGAAATGCTTCGGCTTCAGGCGCATCGTTGCGATGCGCGTCTTTCATAAGGATCAGGACGGCGTCTCTTTAGCGCTCGTCGAAACTCACCACCACGCGCTCGCTCACCGGATGACATTGGCAAGTCAGCACGAAGCCATCATCGATTTCGTGCTGTTCGAGCGTGTAGTTCTTCTCCATCTTCACTTCGCCTTCGAGCACTCTGGCGCGGCACGTGCAGCACACACCGCCCTTGCACGCATACGGCAACGCGAGGCCCGCTTTCAAGCCCACATCGAGCACGCTCACGCCTTCATACGGCAGCCGCAATTTGCGCTTCTTGCCGTCGATGATCAACTCCAGATCCGCCGCCGGCGTGCTCTCCGTGATCTCGATGGCCGGCACCCCCGCTTGCGGCAACGGCGTGCCGAAACGCTCCACGTGTATCTGCTTCGGTGCGACACCCGAGTCCTTCAACGCCGCTTCAGCTGCATCCATCATTGGGCCGGGGCCGCAGATGAACGCTTCGTCGATTTCCTCCGGCGAAAGCAGCGTCTCCAGAAACGCCTTGCACTTCGCTTCATCCAGCACGCCGTTAAACAACTCCACGTCCTGCAGATCGTCCGAGAGCACGTGATACAGCGAGAACCGATCCATATATCGATTCTTCAGATCCTCGAGCTCTTCGGCGAACATGATCGCGTCGACGCTGCGATTGCCGTACACGAGCGTAAAGCGGCTCGTCGGCTCCGTATCGAGCGTCGTCTTGATGATCGCCAGCACCGGCGTGATGCCCGAGCCGCCCGAGAACGCCACGTAGTGTTTTGCGTGATCCGCGTTCAGGTGCGTGAAGAAGCGCCCGTCGGGCGTCATCACGTCGATCTCGTGGCCGGGCTTCAAGGTATCGAATGCGAAGTTCGAGAAGCGCCCGCCGCGCACGCGCTTGATGCCGATGCGCAATTCGCCGTCGCGATCGTAGTCGGTCACGCCCACGCAGATCGAGTACGAACGGCGCGTCTCCTCGCCATCGATATGCGTCTTGAGCGTCACGAACTGACCCTGCGTGAAGCGAAACGCATCGCGCAGCGCGGGCGGCACCTCGAACGAAACGGTGAACGCGTCGGCGGTTTCGGGGCGGACCTCACGGATGCGCAGCGGATGGAATTGCGGAGTCGCCATGTTTTTCGGCTCGCTATCGTTGATTCGGTTGATTCGGTTGATTCGGTTGATTCGGCTCAGTACGGCTTGAAGTAGTCGAACGGCTCGCGGCAGTCGATGCAGCGATACAGCGCCTTGCACGCCGTCGAGCCGAATTGCGCCAGCTTCTCCGTGTGCGTTGAGCCGCAGCGCGGACAGGCGATCGTCGCTTTCTGGTAAGGCACGAAGCGGATCGGCTTTTCCGTGCTGCTGCATGCGCCCGTCGGCGGTGCGATGCCGTAGCGGCGCAGCTTCTCGCGCGCTTCATCGGTGATCCAGTCGGTCGTCCACGCGGGCGCCAGCACCGTCTCGATGCGATGCGCGCCGAGCTCGGCACGATCGATCGCCTGCGCGATGTCTTCCGCAATCTGCGACATCGCAGGACACCCCGAGTACGTCGGCGTGATCACCACTTCGAGCACGCCATCGTCGCCGTGACGCACATCGCGCAGAATGCCCAGCTCGCGGATCGAGACCACCGGAATCTCCGGATCGGGCACCGCTTCGAGCACGTCCCACGCGCGTTCGATGGTTGCGTTGGCGGTATTCATTTACCAGCTCGCGCCCGGATGTTGCCGCGCGAGACTCTGCATCTCCGCCAGCAGATAACCCATGTGCTCCGAGTGCTCGCCGAGCTTGCCCGTGGTGATGTGTTTCACCTCGGCGGGCGCTTCGAGCGTGGCTTCTTCCAGCGCCGATGCGACCTGCTCGCGCCATGCCGCTTCGAACTCGCTTGCGAGCGGCGCGATGCCCGCATCGGCGACAGCTTGTTCGACCGCATCGGTGGCGAAGAACTCGCGCGTGTAGGGCATCAGATAATCGAGCGCGGCCTGCGCACGACGATGCGACGCCTCCGTGCCGTCGCCGAAACGTACCAGCCAGTCGCGCGCATGATGCAGGTGATAGCTCGTCTCTTTGATCGACTTCGCCGCGATCGCCGCGAGTTGCGCATCGCTCGATGTCTGCAGCGCGCTCCACACTTCCATCATCAGCGCGCAGTACAGGAAGTTGCGCACGATCGTGACCGCGTAATCGCGCTCGGCGCGCGTCGTGCCCGCGAGTGGGCCGAAGTGCGGCAACTCCGCGATCGTGTAGTTGGCGAACTCGCGCTCGCTGCGAAAGTACGCGTAGTCGTCTTCGGTCTTCTTGCTGCCGTTAAGCGCGGCTTCCAGCGACGCCGCGTGCGTGTACAGCAGGCGCGCCTGACCGATCAGATCCAGACTGATGTTCGCCAGCGCGATGTCTTCTTCCAGCGCCGGGCCGTGGCTGCACCATTCGGCGTTGCGCTGCCCGAGGATCAGCGCGTTGTCCGCCAGACGCAGCACGTAGGCGAGATGGTCCTGACTCATAGCTCTGTCGCCCTTACATATGATTGATTTCGTCGGGCAGCACGAAGAACGTCGGATGCCGATAGATCTTGTCGGCCGCGGGCTCGAACAATTCGCCCTTGTCCGCCGGGTCCGATGCGGTGATCGCCGCCGAGGGCACCACCCAGATGCTCACGCCTTCCTGACGGCGCGTGTACACGTCGCGCGCCATGCGCAGCGCCGCACCCGCATCCGGTGCGTGCAGACTGCCGCAATGCTTGTGATCCAGTCCCTGCTTGCTGCGCACGAACACTTCCCAGATCGGCCATTCCTTGTTCATCTTCATCGTCTCCATGCTCATGCAGCTTGTTTGTGGGCGCGGACCTTTTGCTTCTCCGCGTAGGCGAGCGCCGCTTCGCGCACCCAGGTGCCCTCGTCGTGCGCCTTCACGCGTGTGGCGAGGCGCTCCTTGTTGCACGGGCCGTCGCCGTTGACCACGCGCCAGAATTCTTCCCAATCGATCTCGCCGTAGTCATGCGCGTTTCTTTGCGCGTTCCACTTCAGATCGGCGTCGGGCAGCGTCACGCCCAGAATCTTCGCCTGCTCGACGGTTGCATCGACGAACTTCTGACGCAGGTCGTCGTTCGAGATGCGCTTGATGCCCCATGCGAAGGACTGGCCGCTGTGAATCGAATCCTTGTCGCTCGGGCCGAACATCATCAGCACCGGCCACCACCAGCGGTTCACCGCCTGTTGCACGAGGTCCTTCTGCGCCTGCGTGCCCTTCATCATCGCGAGCAGCGCGTCGAAGCCCTGGCGTTGATGGAACGATTCTTCCTTGCAGATGCGGATCATCGCGCGGGCGTACGGCCCATAGGTGCAGCGGCACAGCGGAATCTGATTCATGATCGCCGCGCCATCGACCAGCCAGCCGATCACGCCGACATCGGCCCAGGTGGGCGTCGGGTAGTTGAAGATGCTCGAGTACTTCGCGCGGCCGGCGTGCAGCGCGGCGACGAGCTGATCGCGCGAGACGCCCAGCGTTTCGGCCGCGCTGTAGAGATACAGGCCGTGGCCGCCTTCGTCCTGCACCTTCGCGAGCAGAATCGCCTTGCGCTTGAGGCTCGGCGCGCGGCTGATCCAGTTGCCCTCGGGCTGCATGCCGATGATTTCCGAGTGCGCATGCTGCGAGATCTGCCGCACCAGCGTCTTGCGATAGGCCTCGGGCATCCAGTCCTGCGGCTCGATCTTGCCATCGGCCTGCATCACCGCGTCGAAGCGGGTTTGGTCGGGGGATGAGGCGGATCGGTCCGCGTCAGTGGCCTGCGTGGGGCTCGGGAGGTCGAGCGATTGGGTGTACATGCGGGGCTCCGCCGTCTTTTTTGAGATGCGATGGAGCGAGTATAACTATTAACCGACCGGACGGTTGATTAATTTTGCATGCAACTATTTCGACATAAATAGCATCGCGTTAACCCGAAAACTTAGTCTCACGAGAGGTCCGAACACACGCAAAAAAGCCCAGCCGTATAAACGGACTGGGCAAAACCACCGGTTAGCCGGCGGCGGAGGTTGCTTCACGTTCGCGCATGCCGCGCCGAGAAGCGCATTTCGAATTTCGTATGCAATCGACCAGAACGTGGCATCACAGATGCCGATGGCCGACCGTCTTGAACTGCTTTACTGCCCGAAGAACACACCCTGCGGATCGACGCGCTTGCTCGCCCGGCCCGATCGCGACGCCGCGCCCGTCGACGCTCCATAACCTTCCGCCTGCGCCTGAGCGATGCGCGCATCGGCGACGCGCGTTTCGGCTACCTGAAGTCGTGCCGGGTAAGACGCGTCTTCCGCGATGGGCGAATAACCGGCCTTCTGAAGCTGGACGAGTTCCCCGCGAACCTCGGCGCGACTCACAGGCGCGCTCGATTGTGCGAAGGCTGCAAGCGGTGCGGACAAAACGGCGGCTGCGATGACTGCATTGACCCATGATTTCATGATCGGCTCTCCCTGTTATTCGATGAAGCCCGGCGCGCTGGAAGTCTCGAGACATGCCGAGCGGACGACCGAAGTGTAGGTGCACAGCCGTCGATGATCATTCACTGGTATAAAGAAGCATCTTTACGAAATTCGTAAAGAAACAGCGGGCCAATGTGACGCTGATAATGCGGTGCAAGGTCGACACAGCAGAAGAAGGGACCACACGAACCTGTCATCGCCGACATTGCGCGGACACTTCCACGCAATGCAACAATGCCTCGACGCAATTATTCCTATATCGACAAAGATCATTCAACGGAAACGAGAATGATCTTCGGGAGGCTCGTCTTTACACTCCGTTCACAAGCTGCTTAGCACGAAACCAGCAGCACGATCAGATATCCGAATCGGAGGTAGTCAACATGAAGACGTTCATTTCCGCAGTCGCAGTCGCCGCTGCTCTTGCCGTTCCCGCACTCTCGTTTGCACAACAGGCGGATACGCCGGTCACGCGCGCTCAGGTGCGCGCCGAACTCGTTCAACTCGAAAAGGCCGGCTATAACCCGAACATCAGCGACCCGTCGTATCCGTCGAACATCCAGGCAGCGCAAGCCCGCGTGAGCGCTGAGCAACTCGCCCAGGCGCCGGTCCAATCGAGCGACTATGGCTCGGTCACCAACGGCTCGTCGCAGTCGGGCCGCACGACCGGCACGCAACCGCGTGCGCTCGGCGCCAACTTCGGCCAGTAAGCAGACAGCATCGCCGGCCGATTTCGGTTGGCTATTGCACAAGAGGGCGACATCCGTGCGATGTCGCCCTCTTGCGTTTTGCATGCGAAATGCTTTGTACGCGATGGCATTTTGCATTCGGCATGTTTGATACCGCGCGGCGGCAGCCGATCGTCGCATCGTGTCCGCGACGATTCACACCGACGCGTTCTGCCCTACTCCTGCCCCCCACGCACGGCCTGCGAGCCTTTCCAGTCACATCCGGATAGCTCAGCGGGTTCCACGCATTAAGCCATACGACTGCATCGTAGAAGCTCATGCGAACGTCGTGCCGACAACGAAGTGCGCATGGTGCTCGATGTCCGCATCGCGTCATAAGCGACCTGTTTTCCGCGCCCGCAATACCAGACGGGCCACCGCCCCTTCAGCGGTGATCGATTCTTCCGCCGGTTCTTGGGAAGTACGTTCATCGCTCTCACTTGCGGACCAAGTCCTGAAAAGGCCGTCCATCGCATTCATAAAAGCAAATTCGATCGCGGCCATTCAGCCCGTCGATAACCCACCTCGCAGCGTGGTTCGCGCCACGTATCGACGCCATCGATAAGGTCTATCGATGCGGCTTTATGGACACCGCGCACACGATGTCTATGATCCGCAGGACAGATGCGGCCCGATGCAGGCCGCCTCACCGCAAGCGACATGCCGCGAAGCCCCGACGTGCAAAACGTCCCTTCACACGGCCTCGCAAAACAGAGATACAAGGAGACAGTCTTGAGCTCACCCATCGCCTTGCGCGTCGATCAATTCATCGATACGCGCGCCCTCTCTTCCTTTCAGAAACGCATCCTGTTGTTGTGCTTCCTGATCGTAGCCATCGATGGATTCGATACCGCGTCCATCGGCTTTATCGGGCCGGCCTTGCGCGAGCAATGGCATCTCACTGCCGCATCGCTCGCTCCGCTCTTCGGCGCGGGACTCTTCGGTCTGATGGCGGGCGCGCTTATCTTCGGCCCGCTTGCGGATCGTTTCGGACGCAAGACGGTGCTCGTCGGATCGGTCGGCGTGTTCGGTGCCGCGAGCCTCGTATCGTGTTTTGCGCCGGATCTCGCGTGGCTCATCGCTTTGCGCTTCATCACGGGCCTCGGGCTCGGGGGTGCGATGCCCAATGCGATCACACTGACGTCCGAGTATTGTCCGAGCGAGCGGCGCTCCGGCCTCGTCACGCTGATGTTCTGCGGCTTCACGGTCGGCTCCGCACTCGGCGGTCTCGTCAGCGCGCAGTTGCTCGCGCAGGTGGGATGGCGCGGCATTCTCGCCATCGGCGGCGCCGCGCCGCTGCTGCTCTTGCCCGTTCTCATCGTCGCGTTGCCCGAATCGATGCGCTTTCTGCTCGTCGCGAAGCGTAGGACCGCCGCGCGCAACGACGAACGCATCGAGCATATCGCTCGAAGCATCGATCCTTCGCTGCCCGTCGGTACGCGCTTTCAAGCAGGCGAAGCGCCGATGAAGTCGTCGGTGCGCGCGCTCTTCGCGCCGGACGTGCTCGCGGGCACGCTGCTCTTGTGGGCCACGTTCTTCATGAGCCTGCTGATCGTCTATCTGCTGTCGAGCTGGATGCCCACGCTTCTGTCGAGCAATGGCCTATCGCTGAGGCAGGCGTCGTTCATGAGCGCGACGTTCCAGATCGGCGGCACGGCGGGCGCGATCCTGCTTGGCCGCCTCATGGATCGCCGCGAGCCGCATCGCGTGCTGTCGTCGGCATATCTGGTCGCGGCGGGTTTCATCGTGTTGTGTGCGTTCGCGGGCGGATCGGTGCCGATGATCGTGGTTGCGATCTTTGGCATCGGCGTTTGCGTGAGCGGCGGACAGGTCGGCGGCAATGCGCTCGCCGCAGGCTTCTATCCGACCGGCAGCCGCGCGACGGGTGTCGCGTGGGCGAACGCTGTGGGCCGCAGCGGATCGGTGACGGGATCGCTTCTCGGTGGCGTGATGCTCGGCCAGCAGTTCGACTTTCGCACCATCTTCCTGCTGCTCACGGTGCCGAGCGTGATCGCGGCGATCTCACTCGCCATGCTGGCGCGCGAGCGCCGCCGTCAAAGTTTCGATGCCGCTTCGGCCGCGATGACCGTGGCTGAATGATGCATCAAGCATATTGAATGCAAAGCGCCAGAAGGCAGTTTGCATTCATTGCCCTTCGCCGCGTTCATGCGATTCCAGAAATAACTCGGTCAGCACCGTGCGCAGCCAGCGATGCGCGGCATCGTGATGAAAGCGCTCGTGCCAGTGCTGCTTCACTTGATACGTCGGCACGTTGAAAGGCAGTTCGAACAGGCGGATGCCTGCTTCATCGGCGATCGGTTCCGCGAGTCTGAGGGGCACCGTCGCGAGGAGATCCGTGCGCGCGATGATGTTGGCGAGGCCCAGATAGTTTGGCAGTTCGAGCACGGCGTGACGCTCGACGCCGAGCTGCCGCAACGTGCGGTCGACGACCGAATGCCCCGTGCCCGAAGGCGTCACGACGATATGTCCTTCGGCGAGAAATGCATCGAGCGTGGGCGCATCGGCGGCATTCTGAATGCGCGGATGATGCGCCGCCACCATGCCGACAAAATGCTGCGTGAACAGCTTCTGCTGATAGAAGCCCGCTTCGAGTTGCGGCATGAAGCCGACCGCAAGTTCAGCCTCGCCCGATTCGAGCAACTGTGGCGTCGTGTCGTCGATATGCAGCACGCGAATGCGCACACCCGGCGCAATCGCACGCAGCCGCTTGAGCAACGTCGGCAGGAGCACAATCTGGCTGATGTCGGTCATCGCGATGCGAAACACCTGCTTCGCGGTCTCGGGATCGAAAGACTTGCGATGCTTCGAAAGCGCGTCGAACGAAGCGAGCAGCGTGACCGTGCGTTGATGCAGGTCGCTGGCGAACTGCGTCGGCTCCATCCCGGCCGACGAGCGCACGAAAAGCGGGTCCTGATAATGATCGCGCAGCTTCGCGAGATTGAAGGAGATCGTGGGCTGCGACAGCCCGAGATTCGCCGCGGCCTGCGAAACGCTGCGCGTCGCGTGGATTTCGGCGAACACCTGCAGCAACCTGATGTCGATGTCGGTCATCGGATCATTGTAGTCACGGCCCTTCATGCACGAAAGCGAGAGGAAGGACCATGACGGACCCGGCAGACTAGTTCGCCGGGATCGTGACCACCGGCGACTTGGCCGTGTCCGTGACCTCCGCGAGCGCCATCAGGTTCTGCACGACCGTGAACGCGTATTTCGAATCGAAGTCGCCGCGATCGATCCAGTAGTGCGACTCGTCGTAGAGCACGCTCACATACGCGTCCCGCGGCACCTTCTCGCCCACCTTCACGACGATGGTCGGCCGAGTCTCCCCACCGATCAGCCCGATGCCCGGCTTGGTCGCGCCGCTGCCCACTTGCGCGTCGGGAACCGCGATCTGCGCGCCGAGATCGGTGAGGATGCCAAGCACCGAGCGCGTGACCATCGGAATGCGGTTCTGCTCCGACGATTGACCATAGATGATTTCGTAAGTCTTCATTTTCGGCGAGAGGTGCAGGAGCTTTCTCACGAGCGTTAGATCGTCGACCACTTCCTTGTTCGACCCGCTGCGCGTCGCGCCGAGCGTGATGAACACGCCGCCCTTGTCGGCGCTGTTGCCTTTCGCGCTCTTGTCGGGCTTGCCGCTCTTGCCGGCCTTGTCGTCATCCGTGTTGCGCGTTTCGATGTTGAGCTCGCCCGCCAGTTGCAGCCTGCGCAATGCCTGTAGCAGCAGAAAGAATTCCGGCGATCCGGATGCGTTCGGCCCGCCCAGTGCGTTGCCATTCTGCAAGCCGCTGATCGACTGCGCGGTGATGCGCAGCAGCAAGTCGATCGGGATGCCGCTTTCCGCGAGCGGCATCACGAGCGTCGGCGAAAGCGGCCGGATGTAGGCGCTTGCGTAGGCATCGCCGGTGGTTGGCGTGAACGTGAAAGTCGGATGATTGGAGTACGAGACGCTGCCCGTCGCCTGCGCATAGTTAGGCTGCGCGCCGGAGCCGGCATTGAGCACGACGCCGCCCGTGGTATCGAACGTATACGCGGCGATGATGCTGCTCACGGTGAGAAACGACGGCGCGTCGGCGAAGCGCAAACCGACAATCGCTGCAAGAATTTCTCGCTTTTTTGCATCGCCGAGCGCCCGGGCGTAATCCACCTGATCGGCTTTGAGGCGGATCGGGCCGATGCCCGCGCAGCCTGCTGCGAGAATGGAGACGGAGAGTATGGCAATCGATAGGGCTTTCCTTGGCATGGCTCTGTATGAAGGTGATGAGGAGGATCGTCGGCGTGTAGCCGCGGAACATCCGGGCCACCGCCGCAAATTTCATACCTTTGAGCGCAAATGAACGGCCGAGACCGGCGCGAGCGATCGCATCCGGCGCGTTGCACGCCGGTTTATCGACTACGCCGCAACCCGACGGGCTTCGTCAGGCCGCAAGCACGATCAGCCTACGAGGCGCTCTGGTGCCGCGCTTTCGACTGAGCGTGCGTTTCCTGCGAGGGCCCCTGGGCGATGTGACGGTTCGCTTCCTTGTGCTGCGCGACGAGCTCATCGAGCCGGTCCTGCGCGAAGCGCGGACCGTCGTCGCGTGCGAAAGCAGGTGCGGCAAGCGTGGCTGCCGCAAGGACGATGACTGTGGCGAAAGGCGTTCTTTTCATGATTCACCCCGCGATTGAATGCGGCATGCCCCGATTGCCGCCGCCCGACTAGCATCGCACATCGGGGTAAAAGCTGCGCGGCGTGCGCTCGCGGCGCGTTCGGCCGTTTTTTGCAGGCCGTACGCAAAATGCAGCCGCGCGTGGCGGGCACGCGCGGAATGAAACAATCGACGTGATTCAGTTCGAATGCATCAGCGCACGGCTTTCTCGACATGCAATCAGTGAGCGATCCGGGATTAATTCAGTATTCCGAATGGACCATCAAGTTGGATGCCGACTGGCTCGTGTGCGCGCCACGCCGATCCGCCCGACGAAGATGACGAGGCTAGGCCGACATAGAACGTCTCGTCGCCAGCTAACTCTCGTCAAGCTCGAACTCGACGCTCGGATAATCCTGTAGCCGCCCGCTCACCTCCGCTTCGCGCTCGCTCGTGAAAAGACCGTCGAGATAATCGAACGAGAGCTTGGCGGCGAGCGCCTTCAACGCGAGTTCCGCGCTGCGCTTCGGCTCCGTGGCGATATCGCCCGAATCCATGCAGGCGCAGAACTGTCCATTCCTGGAATCCATCGCGCCGATGTCGATCACCTTGCCATCGACGTTCTGCGCAAGCACGCGCTGCTCCACCGCGAAGAGCCTGAACGGCCGTTCGAAGCTCGCGGGCGGCTCGGAATTGCCTTCCTTCATTTCACGATTGACCATGACGCGGTTCTCCGGTCCGTGTATCGATCGAAACGATGCAGCAAGGGCCGAGCCCGCCGTCTTTGCATTGCAGCATCGACACGCCTTTCTGCGTGCGCCGCGCCGTCCTACATTGAACCATCGGGCACGCAATCAAAGGAGCAGTCACCGTGAACGGAACCATGAGCGGCAAGATCGCGGTCATCACCGGCGCGAGCCGCGGACTCGGACGCAACGCCGCATTGCAACTCGCGCAGCAAGGCTGCGGCGTGATCGGCACTTACAACCGCAATGCGGATGCCGCGCGATCGCTCGTCGACGAAATCGCGAAAGCCGGCGGCAAGGCGGCCGTGCTGGAACTCGACGTCGCCCGCTGCGACACGTTCGCCGCCTTCGGCGACGCGCTCTGCAGAACGCTCGAAGACACCTTCGAGCGCGAGAACTTCGACTTTCTCGTGAATAACGCGGGCATCGGCATTCATGCGCTCTTCGCCGAAACAACGCCCGCGCAATTCGACGAACTCGTCAACATCCAGTTGAAGGGACCGTTCTTTCTGACGCAGACGCTTCTGCCCTACCTCCACGAGGAAGGCGCGATCCTTAACGTGTCGAGCGGGCTCACGCGGTTCGCGTTACCGGGCTTTGCGGCGTATGCCGCGATGAAAGGTGGGATCGAAGTGCTTACGCGCTATCTCGCGAAGGAACTCGGGCCGCACGGCATCACGGTAAACACCATTGCGCCGGGGGCAATCGAGACGGACTTCGGCGGCGGTGTCGTGCGTGACGATCACGACACCAATCAGTTCATCGCGGACAACACGGCGCTCGGGCGCGTCGGCTTGCCGGACGATATCGGCGGTGCGATCGTGGCGATGCTCTCGGATGGCAATCGCTGGATGACGGCGCAGCGCGTTGAAGTGTCCGGGGGAATGTTCATCTGACGCAACCATTGCGCCGCACGTAAAAAAACCCGGACGCACGAGGCGTCCGGGTTTTGCATACAACATGCGTAATGCCTAATGCATCACGCCGTGAAGCGTCGCTTAGAAGCGGTGGATGATGCCCACGCCTGCTGCGAACATGCTGCGCGATGCCGAAGGTGCGCTTTGGAAGCCATCACCGATGGTCGCGTTCGCTGCGGTCTGGCTATTCGTAGACGTGTTCGACGGAACAGCCAGCGTGTTGCCGTTCGCGCGCTGGAATGCTTCCAGTGCGTACAGGCCCGTGCGCTTCGAGAGCGAGTAGTACTGGGACAAGTTGAACTGGTGGTACGACGCTGCGTCGTTGATGCCGTTCGCCTTGCTCGCCCACGTGTAGCTGTAGCCCGCCGCGAAGTCCCATGCCGGCGTCGCCTTCCAGTGCAGCACCGTGCCGGCCGTGTTGAACACGGCTTGGTCGGTGAAGCGCGAGTTCACGCCAGGAATGTACTGAACGTTCGTGTACGTGACCGAGATATCCCACGCGCTGTTGAACTGGTAGCCGCCCGCAACCGCGAAGCGCTGCTGAGCCTGTGCGCGCTGGTAGCCAGCCGTCACCGCCGACACGCCCGGCTGGCCCGAGCCATCGGTCGCTGCCGTGCTGTTGATCGTCGTCGAGTTGCTGCTGTAGACGCCGCCGCCGTTGGCCGCGTTGTTGATGCGCGAGAACGCCACCGCACCACCGATCGGACCTTGCTGATACTGGATCGCAGCCGACCACGTCGAGCCTTGGTACACGCTGTCGGGCACGCCCGCGAACGAGTACGAACCGCTCACCGTCACGCCGTAGAACTTCGGCGACGTGTACACGACCGAGTTGTTCGCACGGTAGATCGTGTCCAAACCGTCCAGATCGCCCGGGTGCGCGCCGAAGTAGCCGGTCAGCCAGTTCGTCGGGCTATACGGAGAAAGCAGCGTGTAGTACGAGGTGTACTGGCGACCCAACGTGAAGGTACCGTAGCCCGGATTCGTCAGACCGACCCAAGCCTGGCGGCCGAACATCGCGTTGGTGAACTGCTGTTGCCCGCTGTTGATGTCGAAGCCCGATTCCAACTGGAAGATGGCCTTGTTGCCGCCGCCCAGGTCTTCCGCGCCCTTCAAGCCGAACCGGCTGCCCGCCCAGATGCCCGACGCCATCTTGACGTTCGAGCGGCCCGGGTTCGTCTTGGCCAGATTCGTCTGGCTGCTTTGGTAGACGATCGAATCGTCGACGATACCGTACAGCGTAACGCTGCTTTGCGCGAATGCCGGCGCGGCGGCTGCAAACGCCGTGGCTGCGACGACTGCGGCCTTGGTCAACGTGAAACCCTTCATTTTTTCTCCTCAAGCGGTGGGCAATGACTTGCGTGCGAGTGCTGGAACCGGTGCCGCGTTCGCGACTTCGTTATGTTTCAACTCGTAACTTTTATCGCTGGCAAGTGTATGGCTTACAGACCGAATGGGAAAGAAAGACGCACTGGGGTGTCGTTTTTTTTCACTGTCTGGTTAACCAGTATTTTCTGGCTTGCAGATATTAGGCAATCGGGCGCGAAACTGACAACAGACTGACAGAAACGTGGCGTGTCGACGGCTAATGCAACAGTTCGATGACGTGTCGGACGGTTAAAAACGATCGTCCGTTCGTGAGAAAGCGACGCGCGGCCCAGTGCGCGAGGCTCGCGAGATTGCTGCGCCGCAAGATTCGGTGATGTCTTTTGAAATGGGAGGAAGGATGGCCGAAGCAGATGGCCCGAGAACCGCTGGCTCGCGTGCGCGCGTTATTCAGGCGACTAGGAGCACCGGTGCGTCGAAACTTTTTTTGAAAGCTACCCGACGATGCCCCGACGTGAAAATGAACATCAGGCGAACGCGGTGCAAGCTTGGTCCGCCCGATCGACGGTCAGTGCTCGATCTTCGAGCGCAGTTCGCGCGCCGTTTCGAGCAACCCTTCATAGCCCGAGCGCGCGTGCGATGGCAGGTCCGGATCGCCAACGAGCGTGCCGAGCGTCTCGATGATGCTGTACAGAATGCCCTTCGCCGCGCCGGCCGCCATCTTGCCCGCGGCGTACGATTCGTCGACGTGCGAAATGGCCGCATCGAAATGCTCGACTTCGGGATGCGCGTCTCCGATACCCGATGCGTCGTCATCGCGCGGCTTGGTCGGGTCGCTGTTCATGATGATGGTCCTCCGTGTGTGGTCTCTGTCTTCTGTATAGCGCCACCGCGGGCGGCGTGCAATCGGCGCAACGCCGCACATCCCGGGATACGGGCTATTCCTGGATCGGCTGGATGAAGTGCACGCGACGCGCATCGCTCGTGCTTCTGCCCGCGCCATGCGGCACGCCGCACTCCGTCAGAAGCGCACGCAGTTCGATGATGACCGGAAACACCTCGTGATTGTGGTCCGCGCCCTGCCGGTCATGCGCCTCCTGTTCGCGCTCGACGATCCACCGATCCTCCTTGAAGATGCGCTCGGTAAACCACACGAGCAGCGGCCAGGCGGCATCGAGCAAACCGGGAATCTTCGGGCGTCGGATCGACAAGAGACCAAACGTGCGGTTCGTGCGCTGCTCGGCGTCGAGCGGCACATAGGCGATCCACAGGTCCATCACCATGGTGTCGTCTTTGGTGCGGATCTTGAGCGTCTGATACGGATAGTCGGTGCGGATCGTCATCACGTCCTTATCGCTATCGTCGGGCTTCGCGCCGCGCTTCTCCCCGAAAACGAGCGCCTCGCCGATCGGCTGCTTGCCCGCCTCGCGCGCGAAGATGTAGTCGACTTCGACCCAGTCGTCGCCGCGCCGTCTGCCGAGCGAACGCGCGCGCATGCTGCCCATCTGTCGCCGATGCAGGAACTGATGGTTCATGTCCATCAGGTTTTCGTGCATGAAGGAATAGTGGCACTTCACCTCGCGGCCGAAGCGGCGCGTCTTGTAGGCGCGATCCGAGGCGGAGCCGAGCTCGGGGAACTTCGCGGCTTCGGCGCGCGCCGGGTCGCCGGTGAACACGAAGACGAGTCCGCCCGCTTCGCGGCACGGATATCCGCGCACGCCGTTGGGCAGGCGCTCGCGGCCGAGATAGGGAATATCGGTGCAGCGGCCGGTGCAGTCGTAGGTCCAGCCGTGATAGCAGCAGCGGATCGATTCGCCATCGACGACGCCCGCCGACAATGGCACTTGCCGATGCGCGCAGCGGTCCTCGAGCGCGAACACCTTGCCCGACGCGGTGCGCACGAGCACGATCGGATCGCCGGCGAAGCGCACGGCGAGCGTATGGCCGGCCTTCACCTCGCGCGACCACGCGAGCGGATACCAATGATCGGGATGAATGTCGACCCGGCGCAGATCGCGCGGCGGCCTCGTCGGGGTATCGACGGAACCGGCTTCCTGCTCGCCCTGCGGTAACGCTGCGTGCATGTACGACGCCTCCGTTGAAAGGAGATCGGATTGAGCGCCGCATCCACACGCGGCGCAATGAACGACCATTCGCAGTCTACACGGCGTCGATCATTTCGGCGCGTGCCGAATAGCCGGGACAATGCCCACGCGCGCACGTCACGTCGCCTGCCCGAGATGCGCGTGCAGATGATCGATGAGCGCGCGCACCTTCGGCGGCAGAAAGCGATTGGGCGGATAAAGCAGCCACACCGGCCCCTGATAGGCGCGCGCCTGCGTTTCCCAATCCGCGAGCACGGCCTCCACGCTGCCCGACGCGAGCGCATCGCGGGCGGCGAACTCCGGCAGAGTCGCGATGCCGAGCCCGCCTTCGGCCGCTTCCAGCCGCGCGCCCGCGTGATTGGCGATATAGCGTCCGCGCACCGCGACGGTCACCGTTTCGCCGCTTCGGGTGAAGCGCCAGCGATTGTCGTCGGCGGTTTCGCCGAGATGGATGCAATCGTGATGCGCCAGCTCGCGCGGATGCAGCGGCACGCCGCGTTCCCGCAGATACTCCGACGCTGCACACAGCAGCCAGCGCACGCGCCCGAGCGGCCGCGCGGCGAGTCCTTGCGGGGGATGATTCGTCGCGCGGATGACGAGATCGACCTCGCTGTCGAGCGGATCGATGTCGTGATCGGTGAAGACGAGTTGCAGATCGACGTCCGGATACGCCGCGAGAAATGCCGGCACGAGCGGATGAATTACGGATTTTGCATACGCTGTGGGCGCTGACAACACGACGCGCCCCTGCGGCTTGCCCGACGACTGCCCCGCCGCATCGACCGCGCCCGATGCGGCCGCCGCCATGTCGCGGCAATGGCGGTACACCTGATAACCGGACTCGGTCACGCGAATCTTGCGGGTCGAACGCTCGAGCAGGCGCGTGGCGAGCGCCTCTTCGAGACGCTTGATCTGGCGGCTCACCGTCGATGGCGTGCTGCCCAGTTGCCGCGCCGCGACCGAAAAATTGCCCGCATCGACGACGCGCGCGAATACGGCCATATCGGGCATCAGGTCGAACAGATCGGCTGGGTTCATTTGTGCATTCGCGACCATAAAGCTGTGCGTCAGAACCGGATTATCGCTTCGTCCGCATCATTCGACAATGACGGCTATTCCTGACGGAGACGCCGCATGACCATCGAATCCCCCGCCCGACGCCTGCTTCCTCTTTCCGACCTGCTGCTCTTCGTCGTTGCGATGGTGTGGGGCAGCAGTTACGGCATCGTCAAAACCGCGCTCGCGTTCTCCCCGGTGCTCGCGCTGCTCGCGTTGCGCTTCGGCATCACGTTCTGCCTGCTCGCGGTGAACCTGCGCCATCTGCGGCACGCGAGCGCGGCGACGTTGCGCGGCGTGCTTGTTCTCGGCCTGCTGCTGCTCTCGATCTTTCTCGCCGAAACATTTGGTGTTTTGCATACGCGCGCCGCGAACGCCGCGTTTCTCATCAGCTTGTGTGTCGTGCTGACGCCGCTCGTCGAATGGGCGCTGCTCAAGCGGCGTCCCGGCGCGGCCGAGTGGCTAGCGGTCGGCGTGTCGTTCGCGGGCGCCTGGCTGCTCGCGGGCGATGGCGCGTTGTCCTTCGATTTCAATTTCGGCGATGGCCTCATCCTCGTGGCCGCCGTGATGCGCGCGCTGTCGGTCTGCGTGACCAAGCGCGTGATGCGCGCGGCGCCTCTGCCCGCGCTCACTGTGACGGCGGTGCAGGCGGGCGTCGTCGCGTCGGGAAGCGCGGCGATCGCCTTGATGTTCGCGCCGTCGCAATGGCAGCCCTTGCCCGCGCTCGCCGGCCACGGCATGTTCTGGGGCTCGGTGCTGTATCTCGTGTTTGCATGCACGCTCTTTGCATTCTTCGCGCAAAACTACGCGATCGGACGAAGCAGTCCGACGCGCGTGTCCCTGTTGATGGGCAGCGAGCCCGCATTCGGCGCGCTCTTCGCGAGCGCATGGCTCGGCGAGCATGTGTCGATGGCGGGCTGGATCGGCGGAGCGATGATCGTCGCGGCATCGCTGATGGCGACCGTGCGCTGGCGCGGCGTGTTCGTGGCGCGTCCGGGCGAAGCGTGAACGCACGGTGAACGCGGACCGCTTTACGCCTGCTTCTCGAACACCACACTGAAGTTATTGGCCGGCATCGCGACCGTCTCCACGAGCGTCAAGCCGGCCTTCTCTCCCAGCGCCGCGACCGCTTCCATGTCGCGCACGCCCCACCGCGGATCTCGTGCGCGCAATTGCTGATCGAAGGCTTCGTTGCTCGGCGCGGTATGCGCGCCGTTGCGCCGATACGGCCCGTACAGATATAGCACGCCTCCAGGAGCCAGGCGCGCGCCCGCGCCGCGAAAGAGCGATTCGGCGGCCTCCCACGGCGCGATGTGGATCATGTTGATGCACACGATGGCCGCCACGTTTCCGATGCCCCAGTCGTCGTTCAGAACGTCGAGCGCGAGCGGCGTGTTCAGGTTCGCGAGTCCCGCGTGCGCGCGCCAGGCGGCGATGGAATCGCGCGCATCGGCATCGGGATCGCTCGGTTGCCAGATGATGTCCGGCAGCGCCGCCGCGCAATGCACGGCGTGCTGTCCAGTGCCGCTCGCGATCTCCAGCACGACGCCGCTGCGTGGCAGCACGCGCGCGAGGACCGATAGAATCGCATCGCGATTGCGTTCGGCGGCGGGCGCGCGGCGGCGCACGGCGTTGTCCCAATGTGCGGTGTCGTCGGACCCGGAAGGTGCCTGATTCATATTCGATGGCACATGCGTGCGCGTAGAGTGAAAGTCGCATCGAGCCTAACGGGACGTGCCAAGAAGCGTCAAGCAGCACGCTCCGCAAGCGAGAAACATCACTGCCATGGCGCGATTCCTGCTGACTCGGCCCGCGGAAAAGCGCGGGCTGCAAGCAAACCTGTGTATGCTCCCGGTTGATCCCGCGTCCGCTTTCGCATTTTGCATGCATGCGTGTTGCATGCCGAATGCCAAATTGAATGCATTCGATGCGCATGCAAAATTCAAGCGCGACACGACATGCGCGCCGAAATGCATCCCGACAGACTCAGGCCCGCGCACGCGGCGCGATCGAAATGGAGTGAATCATGCAGCACGATCAGAACCGGAACGCGGCAAAGCAATCGAACGACGGCCCCGACGACGACATGATCGCGTTCGCGAGCGAAGTGTTCGATGTCGCCCGCCGTGGCGATGCGGCGATGCTCGATGCGCTCCTGAACAAGGGCTTGCCGCCGAATCTGCGCAACGACAAGGGCGACAGCCTCGTGATGCTCGCGAGCTACCATGGCCACGCGAACGCGGTGCGGGTGCTGCTCGAACACCAGGCCGACGCGAACCTGCGCAACGACAATGGCCAGACGCCGATCGCGGGCGCCGCGTTCAAGGGCTTCCAGGACGTGATCGAAACGCTGCTCGAACACGGCGCGGATGTCGAAGGCGCATCGCCCGACGGACGCACGGCATTGATGATCGCGGCGATGTTCAACCGCGTGGAGATCGTCGACTTGCTGATCGCGCGCGGCGCCGATCCGGATGCGCGTGACGCGAGCGGCTTCTCTGCGCGGGACGCCGCCGAGAAGATGGGCGCGCCCGATACGGCGGCACGGCTTGCGAGGTCATCGGATGAGCGGACACGGCCGCCCGAAGCGTGAGGGCAACCGACCGGCACAATGTTCCTTGCATGCAGAATGCAGTCCGCTGAACGAACGACGCCTCGCGCACGTCGAATCGACCTGACAACCACCGATCCAATAACGAACCAGACAAGCAGGTGACCCGGAACCATGGAGCTTTTGCGATGACAGGCGGTATCCCGCATCGGGGTGATGCGTCGCCGATCGACCTTCACGCGCCTGCGCGAGCGTGTCGGGCGGACAGCGCCTTCAATGCCGCCGCAGGTTTTATGCCGCGCGTGGCTGCGTTCATCGTCGCGATTGTGCGCACATTGCGCGCGCTGCGTCTTGCCGCGAGCCTTTCGATCGCCGCCGCGCTCGCGCTCTCGGGATGCGGGCTGATGCCCAAGCAGGTGCCCGCGCCGATCGTCGAGCACTCATATATTCCGGCGCCCGATGAAGCCGGCTCCGGCGAGCCCGAAGAGCCCTTGCCCGCTGTGCAGGCGCCGGAACCGGCGTCCTCCGTCAAGCCCGCGCCCGCGCCGAAGCCGAAGCGCCGCGTCGTGAAGCCCAAGCCGCCCGAACCGGCCGTGGCGCCGCCGCCGGAACCGCCCGAGCCGCCGCCGCCGCCGCAGATCATCTCGACGCGCATCATGCAGCACGATCAGTTGCACGGCCTGCTCGATGCCGAGGTGCAGCGCCCGGACGGCAAGGTCGTCGGCCGCGCGGTGGACATGTATATCGACGGATCTGCGAAGCCGAAGCTCATGATGGTGAATCTCGCGGGCTTCCTCGGTGTCGGCGATCGCAAGGTCAATTTTCCGTGGACGGCCTTCCGCTTCACGCCGAATTCGAAGACCGCGCCGATCACCTTCGTGCCGCCCCCGCCGCCGGCGAAGGGCAAACCAGCCGATCCGGTGCCGAAGCCGCAGCCCGTCGCGGAGGCACCGGCGAATTTCATGCAGCTCGTCGATTCGACGGTGTCGCAGAAGAACGGCTCGCGCATCGGACGCGTGGTGGACGTGCTCGTCGACGCTCAGGCGCAGCCCCAGGCGCTCGTGCTCGATCTTTCCAGCTCGCTCGCGGGCGACAAGCGGCATGTCGCGGCCAACTGGGGCGACCTGCATGTGCTCTCACGCAACAAGCAATGGCAACTGGAGATGGATTTCAACGACGCGCAAATGAAGGCCGCGCCGACCTACTCGCCCGAGCAGCCGATCAAGATCGTGTCGCCCATCGTGCCTGCGCCGGCTTCGTCGGCGAGCGCGGCGTCGGCGCCGGCTTCGTCGGGCGCGGCCGGGGCTGGGGCGACAGGCGCGCCCGGCGCGGCATCGGCGCAGGTACAGGCTTCGGGCGCGCGCCCGGCCAGATAACGGATAACGAGATCGAGAACCGATTCACAACATGGTAATTGCACGCAGTCTGCGCGCGCTCGACTGGCTGAACTTTTTCGTCGCCAACGTGCAGACCGGCTTCGGCCCTTTCATTGCTTCGTACCTCGCGGCCAACAAGTGGACGCAGGGCGAGATCGGCCTGATGCTTTCCGTCGGCACGATCAGCGCGATGGCGAGCCAGTTGCCGGCAGGCGCGCTCGTCGATGCGATGCGCAACAAGAAGTTCGCCGCGCTCTCCGCGATCATCGCGATCATCGTGAGCGCGCTCTTGCTCGCCGCGAGCCCGACGTTCGTCCCCGTCTTCGCCGCCGAAGTGCTGCACGGCTTCGCGAGCTGCATGCTCGTCCCGGCGATGGCGGCGATCTCGCTCGCTCTCGTTTCACGCGCCGATCTCGGCGACCGGCTCGGTCGCAACGCGCGCTGGGCGTCGATCGGTAGCGCGCTTACCGCTGCGTTGATGGGCGCGTTCGGCGAGTACCTGTCGCTGCGCTCGGTGTTTTTCCTGACCGCTGCACTCGCGGTGCCGGCGATTTTCGCGCTGCGCATGATTCACTACGATGCGCCGCCCGTCGTGCCGCGCGCACCGCCCGGCAAGCCCAAGCTCACGCCCGAGGGCGAAGAACGCGAATCCTTGCGCGACTTGCTGAAGGACAGGCGGCTTTTGATTTTCGCGGCGTGCGTGGTGCTGTTTCATCTGTCGAACGCGGCGATGCTCAATCTCGCCGCTGGCGAAGTGACCGCGCACATGGGCGACAATGTTCAACTCGTGATTGCGGCGTGCATCATCGTGCCGCAGTTCATCGTCGCGGCTTTGTCGCCGTGGGTCGGACGACAGGCGCAGAAGTGGGGCCGCAGGCCGGTGCTGATTCTCGGGTTCTGCGCGCTGCCGGTGCGCGCGATTCTGTTTGCGGGGGTTAGCAGCCCGTATCTGCTCGTGCCGGTGCAGATGCTCGATGGCATCAGCGCGGCGGTGTTCGGCGTGATGCTGCCGCTCATCGCGGCGGATGTCGCGGGGGGGCGCGGGCATTACAACCTGACGATCGGTTTTTTTGGACTTGCGGCGGGAGTTGGGGCGACGCTTTCGACGGCTGCGGCCGGGTTTGCTGCTGATCGCTTTGGCACTGCGATGAGCTTCTTTGGACTCGCCGGTGCGGGGGCGCTCGCGGTTTTGATGGTCTGGCTTGCGATGCCGGAGACGCGGACCGCGCATGGGGTGGTTGAGGGGGAGGTTAAGCCTTCGGTTTAGGGGTTGTTTTTTCGACTCGCTGGATCCCGTATTCGCGGTGGTCTATTAGCACTGCCCCTCCCCGGGGCGGGGGTCACTTTCTTTGCTGCTGCAAAGAAAGTAACCAAAGAAAGCAGCTTCTCATCGCCCGCGGTCACACGCACGTTGACCATGCTTGCCAGCCGCGAGTGGCACTCGCCTACGTGTCGTCCTCAAAGGCCTAACCGGGCTTGGCTCGCGCACGGTCTGTCGCCTCGCACCGCTTCACTGACTGGTTCAGCACCAAATAGCTCCGGCCTGCTTCGCGGCCGATGGGCCCACCGGGTTTGCGGGCGCACGCGTACTGCTACGCTTCCATCTCACTGCATTCGTGGCTCGTTGGTTTCCCTAGCATACCCAACGGCAGCGCGCAGCGCTGTGCCGAAACTATCTGGTGCTGAACCCGCGCCCTAACACCACTAGCTTGTCAGACCGTGCGCGAGCCAAGCCCGATTGGGCCTTCGAGGGCGACACTTAGGCGAGTGCCACCGCCGGCTGGCAAGCATGGCCAAACTGCGTGTGACCGCGGGCCTGAACGAGCTGCTTTCTTTGGTTACTTTCTTTGCAGCAGCAAAGAAAGTGACTGCCGCCCCGCACAGGGGCAGTGCTAATAAACCGACACGAATACGGGACCCAGCGAAAGCAAAAACAAAAAAACTCACCCCAACGGCCTCAACCCCTCAAGCAAAGTAGGAATCAACTCACTCACCGTCGGATGAATATGCATAGCCCGCTGCAAAGTCATAAACGGCGCATCCGCATTCATGATATCGATGAACGTATGAATAACCTCATCTCCTTCGATGCCATAAATCGCCGCACCTAAGAACCTTTGCGTCCTGGCATCGACGAGCGCCTTCATAAAACCATCAGTTTCACCGCGCTCTCGTGCGCGCCCCACCCGCGACATCGGCATGGTCGCAATGAGCGCCTCGCGGCCGTCCTTGCGCACCTCTTCCTCGCTCATCCCCACACGCGCGAACGGCGGATCGACGAACACCGCGTAAGCCATGATGCGCGTATCGACGCTTCGCGACTCCCCATCGAGCAGATTCGAAGTGATGATCTCGTAGTCGTTCCACGACGTATGCGTGAACGCGCCGCGCCCGTTGACATCGCCGAGCGCATACACGCCTTCCACTTGCGTGCGCAACTGCCCGTCCACGTCGATCATGCCGTGCCTGTTCACCGCGATACCCGCATGCTCCAGACCGAGATCGTCGGTGTTCGGCGTGCGTCCCGTCGCGAAGAGCAGATGCGACGCGTCGATAGTTTCATCGCCGCAGACGATGCGCATGCCATCCGACGACGGCTCCACGCGCCCGATCTGCGCCCCGAACCGGAACACGACACCTTCGCGCACGAGCACGTCCTGCATCGCGCGCGCAACGTCTTCGTCTTCACGCGTCAGAATGCGCTCGCCGCGCACGAGCAAGGTTACGCGGCTGCCGAAGCGCCGGAACATCTGCCCGAATTCGAGCGCGATATAGCTCGCCCCGACGATCACGAGATGCTCGGGCACTTCGGTCAGTTCGAGAATCGTCGAGTTGGTCAGGTACGGCACTCGTTCGAGCCCATCGACCTTCGGCACCACGGCGCGTGTGCCCGTGTTGATGAAAACGAGATCGGCGTCGATGTCCTGCGTCGAGCCGTCGCTCGCCTCGATGGAAAGCGCGTGCGGCGCCGTGAAGCGTGCATGTCCCCTGAATACCGTGACGTTCTTCGTCCCGCGCAGCCACTTCTCGATGCCCGTGCGCGAGCCTTCGATCACCTCGTCCTTGCGCGCCTTCACACGCGCCATGTCGATGGTGATATCGCCGCCGATCATCACGCCATACTGCGCCGCCGTTCGCGCGACATGCGCGGCGCGCGCGCTCGCCACGTACGTCTTGGTCGGCGTACAGCCGACGTTCACGCAAGTGCCACCGAACAGATGCCGCTCGATCACGGCCGTGCGCTTGCCGCTTTGCGCGAGCCGCACGGCAAGCGGGGAACCACCCTGCCCCGTGCCGATGACCACTGCATCGAAATGCTGTGCCATGCTGGGTTCTCCGTGCGAATGAAGCAGATGACGAATCGCGACGCCGCCATCGAAATGCATCTTACGCGCAAGTCGATGAACAGTCAGACAGCCTGTACGAGGCGTGCCCCGCGCAAACGGGCATGGCGCGTGCTGTCGCTGTTACGAACGTGACGCGCGTCACGGCGCGCGGTCCGCTCAACCATCAGCACACGAAGTCCGAAGGCATTCATGATCGAGACGATCTGGTTTCTCGTCGTCGGCGGCGTGCTCATTTTCATGGGCCTTGCCAGCTCGACGTTCAAGCGACTGCCGATCAGCACCGCGATGTTCTATCTCGCGATCGGTTTCGCGATGGGCCCCGGCGTAGCCAATCTGCTGACGCTCGACCTCGCGGCCGATGCAACCGTTCTCAGGCGCATCACCGAAGTCGCGATGCTCGTGTCGCTATTCGCGATCGGCCTGCGGCTGCGCGTGCCGCCCATCGACCGCCTCTGGATTCTGCCGATCCGGCTCGGCTTCGTCGCGATGGTGCTCACGGTCGCGGTCCTCACGCTCTTTGCCGCGTACGCGCTCGGGCTCAACTGGGGACCGGCGCTGTTGCTCGCCGCGATGCTCGCGCCGACCGACCCCGTGCTCGCCCACGACGTGCAAGTGGAAGCACCCGGCGACATCGACTTGCTGCGCTTCTCGCTGACGGGCGAAGGCGGGCTCAACGACGGCATCGCGCTGCCCTTCGCGCTGCTCGGCATCGCGGTGTGCAATGTCGATGCGACCCCGAACGAGGCGTCGCTCGGGAGCTTCGCGTTGCAGGCGATGTGGGGCATCGCAGGCGCGCTCGTGAGCGGCTGGCTGCTCGGCGCCTTGTCGGTGCGGCTCGTCGCCTATCTGCGCACGCGCCACGGCGAAGCGCTCGGACCGGAAGGTTTCTATGCGCTCGGGCTGATCGCGCTGTCGTACGGCGTCGCCGAGCTGCTGCATACTTATGCGTTTCTCGCGGTCTTTGCGGCCGGCCTCTCGATGCGCCGTGTCGAGCAGAAAGAAAGCGGCGGCAAGTCCGCGCGCCAAGCGGTCGGCAACATCGACGCAGAGGATGTCGGGGCCGCCGCCGCCGATCCGGCGCGCGCGCACGCGTTCATGGCCGAGCGCGTGCACGGCTTCACGATCGAGCTGGAACGCATCGCCGAAGTGGCGGTCATGCTGATGGTCGGCGCCGTGCTCGCGACGATGTGGCGCGACCTGCTCACCTGGAAAGCGGCCGCGCTCATCGTCGCGCTATTCTTCGTGTTGCGGCCCGCGGCAGTCGAGGCATCGCTGATCGGCTCGCATGCGACCGGCGCACAACGGCGGCTCATGAGCTGGTTCGGCATACGCGGCGTCGGCTCGTTTTATTATTTGCTCTATGCGCTCGAGCATGCGCCGCGTGACGTGGCCGCGCCGCTCGTGCCGCTCGTCATCGCGACCATCGTCGCTTCGGTGATCGTGCATGGCATCACCGCCACGCCGCTCATGAACCGCTATCAGCGCGCGCGCCCGGATGAATGAGTTTGCAACTTCTCTCGAGGACCGATCAGGCGTGAAGCATCTGATTTTTTTCTGCGGTCATGCCGGCACAGGCAAGACGACGCTTGCCAGGCAGCTTTTCGCGCCGCTCATGCAGGCGACCGGCGAGCCTTTCTGCCTGCTCGACAAGGACACGCTCTACGGCGCCTACAGCGCGGCGGCGATCGGTGCGCTGACCGGCGACCCGCACGATCGGGACAGCCCGCTTTTCATCGAGCATTTTCGCGATCCCGAGTATCGCTGTCTCATCGATACCGCCGCTGAAAATCTCGCGCTCGGCGTGAGTGTCGCGATCGTCGCGCCGCTCACGCGCGAGGTGCGCAGCGCACGCCTTTTCGATCGCGCATGGCTCGGCATCGATGACGATGTCGCCATTCGCGTCGTCTGGGTGCATGTGGATGAGAGCGTGGCGCGCGAGCGCATCGTCGCGCGGGGCGATCCGAACGATGCGTACAAGCTCGCGCATTGGGAAGAATATCGTCAGCGGCTCTTCGTGCCGGACGCGGCGCTCGCGCAGGCGCTCGTCATGTTCGACAACACCGCTCCGTCCGATCAGGCGCGCGACGCATTGCTCGCACGCCTGATCGCAACTTAGTTAGCTCAGGCAGCGGCCAGTTGCCGCGCCGTCACCACTGCGTTCGCGCCTTCGTACAGCTTGCCGAAGCGGTTGTTCAGGAACGCGTCGAGCGGCACCTGCTCCTGACGCACGAAGCCGCTTTGCGGCAGCACGCCTTCGCGGAAGAGATCGAGTTCCGCGCAGATCGCGCCGGCGGTCGTGATCTGGATCGCGCTCATCGGCGAGCCGCACACGTCCTTCGCGAAGATCTTGCGCGTGAAGACGTCCTGCACGAGCTGCCCGCGACGCATGCCCGTCACCGTGACGAAGATCAGCACGACATCCTGCGCCGTCGATGGCACCGCGCGCTTCAACATCGTCTTGAGACCGTCGCGGTCGGATGACATGCGCAGATCGTCGAGCAGAAACTTCATCAGGTCGCGATGCCCCGGATAGCGCACCGACTTGTAGTCGAGCGACTCGACCTTGCCCGCGAGCGTTTCGCACAGCGTGCCGAGTCCGCCCGACGTATTGAACGCCTCGTACTCGATGCCATCGAGCGAAAAATGTTCGACGCCTTCGAGCGGCTGCACCCATTGCGTGCGACCTTCGCGGATCGCCTCGCATGGCTGGCAATATTCATTAATAAGACCGTCGATGCTCCAGGTGAGGTTGTACTTCAGCGCGTTGGTCGGAAACTCGGGCAGCGCGCCGACGCGCATTTTCACCTCGCGCACGTCGTCGAGACGCTTCGCCAGATCGTGCGCGACGATGCCGATGAACCCCGGTGCGAGACCGCATTGCGGCATGAACGCGAGTTCGGAATCGTCGGCGATTGCGCGGATCGCGTGGGTGGCGCGCACATCCTCGGTCAGGTCGAAGTAATGCACGCCCGCCGCTTTCGCCGCCGACGCGACATTGATCGCGAGGTAATACGGCAGCGCATTGACGAGCGCATCGAAGCCGATCAATGCCTGGCGCAGCGCGGGCGTGTCGGCGGAATCGACGCGGCGCGTCGGAATGCCTTGCGCATCGAGAAGCGCGAGCGCGTGCTCGTCGCGATCGAACGCGACGACGTCGAAATCCCCCGTTTCACGCAGCAAATGGGCAATGCTTTGTCCGATCAATCCGGCGCCGACGAGGGCCACTTTCATATTCATCTCCTTTACGTGTGCGGATGGCGGGCGATCCAATGCCCTTCTTCACACAGTTTAGGAGCGCGCGAATACTGATCCTAGACACAAAATGATGCGCTTCGACGATGCTTTTCGTCGTTTCGACGATCGAACGCTGCGATATGTAGCGCTCAGCCGACGCGATCGATCTTCCGCGCGAGGATGATGGAGGTCGTGGTCCGCTCGACGCCTTCCAGCGCGCCGATCTCGTCGAGCAGGTCGTTGAGCCTGTCGGGCGAATCGGCGCGCAGCCACGCGACGTAATCGAACTCGCCGCTCACCGCGCAGAGCAACTGAATCTCCGGCATGCGCGCAAAGCGCTTCTGCAGATCGCGGCCGTACTTCGGCGTGAGCTTGATGCCGACATACGCCTGAATGCTCGCATCGAGCACGTCCTGCCCGAGCCGCACGCCGTAGCCCGCGATCACGTTGTTCTTTTCGAGTCGCGCAATGCGCGCGATCACCGTCGTGCGCGCGACGCCCAGTTGCCGCGCCAGATTCGCGACGCTCTCGCGCGCGTTCATCTGCAGCAACGCGACGAGATTGCGATCGATGTCGTCGAGCTGGTCGAGGCGCGGCGGTCTCATGTGTGCGTCTCCGTTGGCATCTTGTGTTTTGCGTTATGCGTTTTGAATGCCATCTGGCATTCAGCGTTTTGTGTTTTGCATTATCGCCGAGACGTCGTGAAACGAATCCCGATCACGCGATCACACAATCGCGCGATCACACGGTCACACAGTCACACGCCGAGCTTCGTCACCATGAAATCGACGAAGCTCGCGAGCTTGGGCGTTCCGCGCGTATCGCGTGGATAGACGAGATGCGCGGGCGATGGTTTCGGCAGGCAATCCTGCAGCACGGCGACGAGCGCGCCGCTTTTCAGCTCGTCTTCGACGAGCGCATGCGGCTGAAGCACGAGACCGAATCCCGCGAGCGCCGCCTTTTTGAGCGCTTGCCCGTTGTTCGCGCGAAAGCGTGCGGACTGCGTGCGATGCGCGTGCATGGCGTCATCCTCGCCTTCGAGCCGCCAGCCCGCCTCGCGGCCCAGATGCACAAAACCCAGGCACTCGTGACCCGCGAGATCGGCAGGCGTTGCAGGCGTGCCCGCGCGTGCGAGATAGGCGGGCGATGCGCACACGGTCATCGCATACGGCTTGAGCGGACGCGCGACGAAGCTGGAATCGGCGAGCGTACCGATGCGCACGGCCGCGTCGAAGCCCTCTTCCACGATATCGACCACGCGGTTGGTCAGATCGAGCTCGACGCTTATCTGCGCGAACGCCGCGAGAAACTCGGTCACAGCGGGCGTGACGAACTGCACGCCGTAAGTGAGCGGCACGGTCACGCGCAATACGCCACGCGGCGTCGCGCTCATCGACTCGGCGAGCGAATCGGCCGCATCGACTTCCGTCAGAATGCGACGGCAGCGCTCGTAGTATTCGCGGCCGATCTCGGTGAGGCTCTGACGCCGCGTCGTGCGCACGAGGAGCCGTGCATCGAGCCGCGCTTCGAGCGCCTGAAGATGCTTGCCGGCCATCGGCGCGGATATCGAAAAGCGCTCAGCCGCGGCGCTCAGGCTCCCCGCCTCGACGATGGCGACGAAGATCCGCATGCTCAACAAGGTATCCACTGCGTTTTTTCCAGAGACGTTTCGAATGTAAGCAGTTGTGGCAATGCAGGCGAATTCGCATGCAATCGTGATACTAATATCCGCCGATGGCGTGCTCATCGCGCTGCCTTTCAGCGCAGCTTACGAGCACGCCGCTATTAATATCGATCGAAGGTAACCCGAATGAAAAGAACACTCGTTGCATTGGCCGCTTTCTGCGCTTTGAGCCCGGTTTTCGCGCAGACGTCCGCGCCCGCCGCGGCATCGGCGCCCGCCGCGCAGGCCGCGGCATCCGCTCCGGCCGCCAGCAAGCGCGAGGCGCGCGTCGAGGAGCGTATCGCGGATCTGCATTCGAGCCTCAAGATCACGCCGCAGCAGGAAGATCAGTGGTCGAAATTCGCCGACGTGATGCGCGACAACGGCCGCACGATGGCCGATCTGTATCGCCAGCGCATCGCGCAGCGCGACACCATGTCCGCGCTCGACGACATGAAGCAATACGAGCAGATCACCCAGGCGAACGCGGACGGCACGAAGCGCCTCGTCGAAGCTTTCGAGCCGCTTTACGCGAGCCTTTCGCCCGAGCAGAAGAAGCTCGCCGATACGAGCTTCCGCGACGAGCACGGCAAGGCGAAGCACACCCACGTGCATCGTCGTCCGCATGCGGCGGGTGCGGACGCGGCATCGACGACGAAGCCCTGAACGGTCGTCGAACCGGAAAGCCCGCATCGCGCGATGCGGGCTTTTTTTCGTCCGACGGGTGCACAATGGCGCGAATGCCGTTACGATCCCGCTCCGCCAACGTCACTCCGGATCGCATCATGCTCAATCTCTCCAAGCTCGATCTCGCCACCGATCCCGCCGCACGCCGCGTCGTGAAAGACGAAGCCGTTGCCGTCGAATTCGCCGCCGCATCGGGCGAACTCATGAGCCTCGAAGGGCCGAACCGCTATGCGAGCGGCGACGCGATCGTCACGGGCAGCAGCGGCGAGCGCTGGGTCGTATCGCGCGAACGCTTCGATGCCAAGTACGTGCCCGAAGGCGGCATCGCGCATGGCGAGTCGGGCGTCTATCGCAACCGTCCGAGTGTCGTGCTCGCGAAGGAGATGCGCGAGCCCTTCTCGATCGCACGATCCGCGGCCGGCGACGTCCTCACCGGCGACGCCGGCGACTGGGTCATGCAATACGCGCCGGGCGACTATGGCGTCGTAAAGGCGGCGCGCTTCGCGAAGGTCTATCGCGAAGCTTAAGCGAAGTCCTCGCCCATCTCGATGTCCACTTCGCGCGGCACGGTCTGGCCGTCCGCGTACATCTCTTCGAGCGATCCGAGCGTCGCTTCGACATACGCGCGCAGCACCGCATAACTGCGTGCGTGCATGCGCGGCGGCATCGCACGATAACGCGCGAGCGCGGCCGGATCGAAGCGCACGTCGATCGTGATGCGCCGCGCGCTCGACCCGAAGCGCATCGCCACGTAGTGAATCACGAGCGACGTCCGTCCCTCATCGTCCCTACGTTCGGCGAACTGCGTCTGCTCGGGAAAGAGGTCGCAGATCACGTGCGCGAGCATGTCGATGTCCGCGCTCGGACAGTCGTATTGGTAGTCGTCCATTCGATATCGAAATCCGATTGAAGCGCCGGTCCGGCCGCGCTCAGGCGATCCGGGCGGCAGCGCGCCGATAGTAGCGCACGAGCGCCACCGCGACGATCACGCCGAGCACGAGATACACGGCGTCGGCGGCGATGAGCGGCACGAGCCGCGCCTGAAACAGCGCGGCAGGCAAGCCGACGAGCGCATGCGCGGCGATGAGAAATACGAGCGCATGACGCGAGCGCTCGCGCAGCATCTGCCACATCAGCGCGGAAAAGCCGAGTTGCAGCACGAAGGCGCTCGCGCGTTCGACGATGAAGATGCCTGCCGACAACGGCGACAGGCTCATCAACACCAGATGAATGCGTGCGAGCGCTTCGAGCGGCGCGCTCTCGAAGTGCGAGTCGAGCGTGCCCCGGTTCGCGAGCACCGCGTAGACGATCCATTGCACCTGCACGAGCACACCGACGATCCACGCTTCCGCCCCGCCGTGCCCGATGCCGTAACCCAGCGCGGGCCCGTAACGATCGAGCGCGCCCGGCTCGCGCGAAATGAGCCATTTCATCGCGAGAAAACGTCCGACTTCCTCGCACAAGCCCGCCGCGATCGCGCCATAGATGACGAATATCGCGGGATTCACGAGCCACGCCGACGTGACCGGATTGCTCAGCATGAAGCCGTGCAGCGCGCGTTCGATGACCATCGCGAAGAGCGCGAACACGGCGATGCCGAGAATCGCCTCGCGCGGCACGATGCCGAAATGCGGCCGCAGCTTCGTGTACAACACGATGGGCATCGCCGCGATGATGAGCGTCGCGAGCGCGAGGCTCAGCAACGTCGAAACACTGACCATTCAGATTCCCTGTGATGCTTGTTGCACTTGTTGCGTTTCCCGTGTCGTCGATGCGCGCACGACGAGTTCGCCCGGCAGCAGACATTCGCGCGCGGGCATCGCGGCGCCGCCGAGCCGCTCGTGGAGAAATTCGACCGCGCGCCGGCCGATATCGTACGTCGGCTGGCGCACTGTCGTCATGCCCGCGAGTTGCGCCCATTCGGAATCGTCGATCGACATCAGCGCGACGCTTGCCTGCCAGTCGGCGCCATGACGCTCCTTCAGATGCACCGCGACGCGCAGCGCAACCGGCCCGTTCGCGGCGAAAAGCGCGACGCGCCTGCCCGCCGCTTTCGCCGCCGCGACGCGCGTGTCGAGTTCCGTGAGCGCGGGCGATGCATCGGCGAGATCGATCACGAGCGTCGAACCGCTTGCATCGAGCGCGGCGACGGTCTCGCGAAACGCGGCTTCGCGCAGACGCCGCGAACTCACGTGCGTGACGGGCTGCACGATGAACAGCAGCTCGTCGAAACCTTCATCGACGAGATGACGCGTGGCGAGCTGCACGGCGGCGGGATTGTCGAGCCCGACCATGTCGGTGATGAAACCATCGACTGAACGATCGACGAGCACGACCGGAATGCCGCCTTGCGCGAAGCCTTGCAGCAGTTCTTCCTTCACGCCGAGCGCATTGACGATCACGCCTTCCACGCGATATGTCGTCAGCAGTTGCAGATAGCGGCGCTCCATGTCGATCTCGTTGGCCGCGTGACAGATGAGCGGCATGTAGCCGAGCGCGTGACACGCGGCCTCGACGCCCTGCAGCACTTCGACGGAATACGGATTGGTCAGGTCGGCGAGCAACATGCCGATCAGACGATTGCGGCCGCGCTTCAGGCCGCGCGCCATCTGGTTCGGCCGATAGTCGAGCTTCGCGATGGCCGCTTCGATGCGCTCGCGCAGGTCGGGCGACAGCACGCCCATCTCGCCGTTCAGATAGCGCGAAATGCTGGTCTTGCCGGTGCCGGCTTCGCGGGCGACATCGGTGATCGTCGCGCGGCGCGCGCCGTATGCGGCCGGGCGGTTGGTCAATGTGGGATCGTCGGACATAGTGGTCGTGGGCACGCGCTTCGCCTTGAAGCGGGACGCGATGCCGTCATTATCGTTCTCCTCGCATCGCGCATGTTAGCGCATGCCCGCCCGACGCCGCGCTTTCAGCGCCCGAGCGCGTCGCGATTGACGATGTTCTGCGTGAGCGTGCCCTCGAGTGCGCCGATGAGATTTTCGGCGGCATTGCGCGCCATCGCGTGACGCGTTTCGTGCGTGGCCGAGCCGATATGCGGCAGCGCGACGACGTTCTTCATCGCGATGAGCGGCGAATCGGCGGGCAGCGGTTCCTGCTCGAACACGTCGAGGCCCGCGCCGCGAATCGTGCCGTTCTTCAGGGCTTCGATGAGCGCGCTTTCGTCGACGGTCGGTCCGCGCGATGCGTTGATCAGGATCGCGTTCGGCTTCATCTTCTTCAACTCGTTTGCGCCGATCAGACCGCGCGTTTGCTGCGTGAGCGGCACTTGCAGGCACACGAAGTCGGATTGCGCGAGCAGTTCATCGAGCCTGACGCGCTTTGCGCCGAATTCTTTTTCCGCCTGCTCGTTTGCGCTGCGGTTCGTGTAGAGCACGTTCATGCGAAAGCCGAGCGCGGCGCGCCGCGCGACCGCTCCGCCAATGCGTCCGAGACCTACTATGCCGAGTGTCTTGCCCTGCACGTCGACGCCGAAGCACGCCTCGCCGATGCTCGATTTCCAGTGGCCTTGCTTCACCCATTCGGCGAGTTCGACGACGCGGCGCGCGCTCGCGAGGATCAGTGCGAAGACGGTGTCGGCGGTGGATTCGGTGAGCACGTCGGGCGTGTGCGTGAGCACGATGCCGCGGCGCGTGAGGTCGTCGACGTCGAATTGATCGTAGCCTACGGAGATGGTCGATAAGGCTTTCAGCTTTGTGGCGCCTTCGATCATGTCGGGGGTGATTTTCACGCTTGCGCCGATGGCTCCGTCGGCGGTTTTTAATGCGGCGACGAAGGCCGCATGGTCGTTTGGATCGACGTTCACCACGTCGGCGGTTTTGCGAAGGTAGGCTTCGATTTCGCTCGGCAAGGCTTTGTAGACTACGATCGTTTTTTTCATGGGGTTTTCTTTGGGTTGGGCTTTTGGGGAATCCTGAATTCGTCGGTTTGAGATTTTTGTGAAATCCTGAATTCGTGTCGGTCTATTGGCTCTGCCCCTGTGCGGGGCGGCAGTCACTTTCTTTGCTGCTGCAAAGAAAGTAACCAAAGAAACAGCTATCCCCAGCCTAAGCACTTCACGCCGGCCGCGGCACAGGCGATTGGCCTAATGGCCCGGCAGTAGCGAGTGCCCTCACAAGCAGATAAGGGCTTGGATCGCGCACGGTCTGACGCTCCAAATGTTTTGGCGCGCTGGTTCAGCACCAAACGGCTCCGGCCTGCTTCGCGGCCGATGGGTCAATCGGGTTTGCGGGCGCACGGGTACTGCTACGCTTCCATTTCACTGCATTCGTGATTCGATGGTTTCCCTAGCATACCCAACGGCAGCGCGTAGCGCTGTGCCGAAGCTATTTCGTGCTGAACCAGCGCGCCAAGACATTTGGTGCGGCAGACCGTGCGCGAGCCAAGCCCGGTTAGGCCTTTGAGGGCGACACTTAGGCGAGTGTCACCGCGGGCTGGCAAGCATGGCCAAACTGCGTGTGACCTCGGGCCTGAACGAGCTGCTTTCTTTGGTTACTTTCTTTGCAGCAGCAAAGAAAGTGACTGCCGCCCCGCACAGGGGCAGTGCTAATAGACCGACACGAATACAGGATCCCCAAAAAAAACATCAAGACCGCACAACAACCCCCGCCCGCACCGCAGCCTGCGGTTTAACCGCAAGCGTAAGCCAAACAGAAACGAGCAAAGCAGCACTCATGAACACGTAAGAGGCCGCCGGCGACCCTGTCGCCCCATTCAGATAGCCAACAAAATACGATCCAACGAACGACCCCAACGCCCCCATGCTGTTGATGAGCGCCATCGCCCCGCCGGCGACATTCTTCGGCAGCAACTCCGGCACGATCGCAAAGAATGGCCCATACGGCGCATACATCGCAGCGCCTGCGATCACGAGCAACGCATACGAAGCCCAGAAATTCGTCGAACCGAGCAAGTACGATCCCGCGAACGCAATCGCGCCGATCAGCAGAAACGGCCACACAAAGGCCTTGCGCGCCTGAAGCTTGTCGGAAGCCCACGAAGCAAGCAGCATCGCGATCGTCGCGGCAAGATACGGCACCGCGGAAAGCCAGCCCGTCTCGACCATGCCGAGCGTCGAACCGCTCTTCAGGATCGAAGGCAGCCACAGCACGAAACCATACACGCCGATGCTCCAGCAAAAATACTGCGCGCACAGCTTGATCACCGCCGGCGACTTGAACGCCTCGCGATAATTCTTCACCGGCTTGATCGCAGCCTGTTCGGCGCGCATCGTCGCATCAAGATCCTTCTTTTCCTGCTCCGAAAGCCAGTTCACCTGCGCGGGCTTGTCCTTCACGATGAACCACCAGATCACCGCCCACACGATGGCAGGCACGCCTTCGGCAATGAACATATGGCGCCATCCGAACGAATTCACGAGATAGCCCGATACGACCGACATCCACAGCACCGTCACCGGATTGCCGAGAATGAGAAACGTGTTCGCGCGCGAGCGCTCGGACTTCGTGAACCAGTTCGCGATGAAGACGAGCATCGCCGGCATCACCGCGGCCTCGACGACGCCGAGCGCGAAGCGGATCGCCATCAGCGATGGAATATTGCTCACCATGCCCGTGAGCGTCGCGCATCCGCCCCACAATACGAGGCTCCAGAACACGAGCTTCTTCACGCTGCGACGCTCGGCATAGATCGCGCCGGGAATCTGGAAGAAAAAGTAGCCGAGGAAGAACAGCGCGCCAATCAGCGACGACAATCCCTTGCTGATGCCGAGATCCTGGTTGATGCCCGCAGCCGCGGCGAAGCCGTAGTTGGCGCGGTCGAGATACGCGAGGCTGTACGTGATGAAGACGATCGGCATGATCGCCCACCAGCGGCGCACCGCAAGCTTGGGAGTCGTGGATTGCATGGTTGTCTCCGAACGCAATTCGGTTGAGTCTCTCGGTTGCTGGCTTAAGCCAGATCGAACGCGGCTTTGGCCGTCTTGTCGTTGGAATCTTTTGCTTCGAGCAAGTCGAGCGCCGCGCGCGTCGGCAAGCCCTCGCTGTCGCCGATCACCTGAATCGCCAGCGCGCCGATGCGGTTGCCGCGCGCAATCGCGTGACGGATATCGCGTCCTTCCAGCAGCGCACTCACGACGCCGACCGCGAAGCCATCGCCCGCGCCGACCGTATCGACCACGTTGTCGACCGGCACGCCCGGCACGATGCCCGCTTCGCCGTCCGCCGTGCGGAAGTACGCGCCATGCGCGCCGAGCTTGACGACGACGCCCTTCGCGCCACGATCGAGGTAGAACGCGGCGATGTCTTCGGGCTTCGCATGACCCGTCAGCGTCAGCCCTTCGGACACGCCCGGCAGCACCCAGTCGGCCAGCGCGGCGAGCGCGTTGAGCGACTCGGCCATCGCCTCGCGCGACGGCCAAAGCGTCGGGCGCAGGTTCGGATCGAACGAAATCGTCTTGCCTGCAGCACGCATTTCGCGGGCCATGTGGAAGGCGAGCTCACGCGAGCTGGCCGATATCGCGGGCGCCACGCCCGTCAGATGCAGATGACGCGCACCGAGCACGTAGTCGGCGACGTAATCGTCGAGCGACAGATGGCTCGCAGCCGAGCCCTTGCGGAAGTATTCAACCTCCGGATCGCTGCCGTCGTCGCACTTGCCTTTGAGTTGGAAGCCGGTCGGATAGCGCTCGTCGATCGTCACACGGCTGGCGTCGATGCCCTCGGAGGCCAGCACGTCGAGCACGTAGCGCCCGAATGAATCGTTGCCGACGCGGCTCATCCAGCCCACCTTGAACCCGAGGCGCGACAGGCCGATCGCGACGTTCAGGTCCGCGCCCGCGATGCGCTTCGTGAATTGACCGGCCTTCGCGAGATCGCCGGTGACAGCCGCGACGAACATCGTCATGGCTTCGCCGTAGGTGACGACGTCGAGAGCTTCAGGCTTGGCTTGCATGTCGGGTCCTTTGCAGATGAATGCTGAATGCAAAATGTGTAATTCAGAATGCCGCGATTCGCGCGACCTGGCGCGCGGCGTCGGCATCGAGCGAAACGTCCGCGCCGGGAATAAATGGATATTCGATGCCGCGCGGCACATCGCCCGGCAAATGCGCGAGCAGCGTCGCGAAGCGCGCGTCGCCGTTCGCGGGCGCGGCGGCGAAACGGCGCGCGCCCTCGCCCATCACCGCCTTGCAGTGCACGTAGGCGACGTGCGGAGCAAGGCGCCTCGCGGCGTCGAGCGGATCCTGCTCCGCCCAGTGCCAGTTGCCGGTGTCGAAGGTCATCGCGAGGCCGCTTTGATCCGGCAGCGCTTCGAACAGCGCGTCGAATGCGCCGATCGTTCCGCCCGCCTTCAGTTGCCCGTTCTCGACGACGACACAAGCTTTCGACGCCGCAATTCCTGTCATCAGGCGATCGAGCGTGGCCGGATCGGTCGCGACGCCGCGCTCCGTGCCGCCCAGTTGCAGCTTGACGATGCGCGCGTTCAACGCCGCCGCTTCGTCGATGGCGAGTTCGAGCGCAGCGCGATCGAGCGAGCCGTCGTCATGAAAAAGCGTCGCGGGGGTCGAATACACGGCCCACAAACCCAGCGCGCTGATCCGGTCGCTGAGCTGTGCGAGCGATCCCGGCTGCGCGTCGGCTTCGTTTGCGAGCAATTCGCGACGCACTTCGAAGCCGTCCGCGCCCGCGCGCGCCGCGGCGGCGGCCCAGAAGGCGTGACCGTCGCGCCGAATCGCGTCCGCGCCGAACGCGCTCGCGACGATCACAACTTCGGTGCCTTCTCTATCGATCCGGGAAATCTCGTTCACTTGCATCTCGCTGTCGGTTTCAGTGCCAAAACCAGTTTGGAACCGGTTCCATAAACGATTTTCAAAAAGGACGCCGCAGCGCCCCTGTTGAGAACGAATGGTGCGTCAGACCGCTATCGACGCGCCATAGTGGAATTCCCTAGCCGAGCAGACCCGGCTCGTCGCACAACTCCAGAAAGCGCGCCGCGACGCGCGACGGCGTCGCGGCATGCGGCAGCAGGATGGAGAAGCGCCGCGTGAGCGGCTGCGGCGCGATGCGCACACGCTGCAGCGCGCTGTCCTCGTGACGAATCGACATCGCCGATACGAAACCGATGCCCATGCCCGCGCGCACCGCCTCCTTCACGCCCTCGACGCCCGCGATTTCCAGCGCGACGCGCATCGGCGCGTCGCAGTCCGCGAATGCGCGCTCGATCACCTGCCGCACGCCGGAGCCCGGCTCGCGCAACACGAGCGGATGCTCGCCCAGTTCGTCGAGCGTGACGGATTCGCGCCCGTCGGCGAGCGGATGGCCGTTCGGCAGAATCGCGACGATTTCGTCCTCGCGCCACGACGTAACGGTTGTGCCGAGCGGCAGATCGTGCCCGGGCGAGCCTTCGACCAGCGCGATATCGAGCGAGCCGAGCGCGGCGACGATATCGGCGGTATTGCCGTCGATGGTCGTCACGACGACATCCGGATAGCGCTTGTGGAACGCCGCGATGAGATACGGCAGGAGATAGCTCGCGGGCGTCGTGCTCGCGCCGATGCGCAGCGTGCCGCGCTCGAGCCCGCGCAGCGCGTCTCGCAGCGCATGCGCCGCGCGGAAAGTCTCGCGCAGGCGCTCCGCGTGGCCGAGCAACTGTTCACCGGCGGCGGTCAGACGCACGCCGCGACCATCGCGCTGATATAGCGGCTCGCCGAATTCCTCCTGCAGAAGCCGCAACTGGCCGGACACCGCGGGCTGCGACAGATGCAGCGCCACCGCCGCGCGGCTGATATTGCCGTGCTCTGCAACAGTCGCAAAAGTTATCAGTTGTTCCGGGGTCATCTTCCGTAAATATCAGCTCATCCGATACTTCTCATTCTAAATCACGATTTTTCATATTGATATATCGGGAATAGGATTAGCCCATCGAGTCATCCAATCCAAAACAGGTTCATCCATGTCCACGGTTCAGTCCGCACACACTCTCGCGCCAGCCGCGTCGTCCACACGGGGGCAGCTCAACGGCATCCTGTTCGTCGCACTGTTCGCGGCCGCCGTCACGCGCCTCGCCAGCATCCCCGCCGTCGCCGGTCTCGGGATCAGCCCGCTGATCGTCGGCATCGTCGCAGGTGGCATCTACGGTAACGCGTTGCGGCACGGCATGCCCGATAGCTGGGCGGCAGGCGTCAACTTCTCCGCGCGCAAGCTGCTGCGCATCGCGGTCGCGTTTTTCGGGCTGCGCGTGAGTCTCCAGGAAATCGCGCAAGTCGGCGTGTCGGGCTTCACGGTGTCGGTGCTGGTCGTCGTCAGCACGCTCGTGATCGGCACGTGGGCCGGCATGAAGCTGATGAAGCTCGATCGCGACACCGCGCTCCTCACGGCAGCCGGCAGCGCGATCTGCGGCGCGGCGGCGGTGCTCGCGTTCGAATCGACCCTGCAATCGAAGCCGCACAAGAGCGCGATGGCCGTCGGCAGCGTCGTGCTGTTCGGCACGCTTTCGATGTTCCTCTACCCGCTCGCGCTCAACGCCGGCTGGCTGCATCTCGATACGCTCGGCGCGGGCCTGTTCTTCGGCGGCACGATCCACGAAGTGGCGCAGGTGGTCGGCGCGGCGAGCAACGTGAGCCCGGAAGCGACGCACATCGCGACCATCGTCAAAATGACGCGCGTGATGCTGCTGGTTCCTGTGCTGCTCGTGATCGGCTTCTGGATCAGCCGTTCGCGTGCCGCATCGGCGGACGGTTCGGCGCAAGGCAAGGGCAAGATCGCGGTGCCCTGGTTCGCACTCGGCTTTCTCGCGCTCGTCGTCGTGAACTCGCTGCACGTTCTGCCCGATGTCGCGACGAGCACGATCAACACGCTCGACACCTTCGCCCTCACGATGGCCATGACCGCGCTCGGCATGGAGACGCGCATCGCGCAGATCCGCCAGGCCGGCCCGCGTGCCCTCGCCACCGGCGCGATCCTGTATGCATGGCTCGTCGGCGGCGGTCTCGCGATCACCCTCGGCGTCGAAAAGCTGTTCGGCTGATCGAAGCACTGAAGTACCCTTCGCGCGAGCATCCCCTCGCGCGAAAACGCTTTTGGAGGAGCACTCATGGAACACGGCGCTCGTACCCAGAACGAAAAACTCGAAGTCAAGACCACGACGTGCTACATGTGCGCATGCCGCTGCGGCATCCGCGTGCATCTGCGCGACGGCGAAGTCCGGTACATCGACGGCAATCCGAACCATCCGCTCAATCAAGGCGTGATCTGCGCGAAAGGCGCGTCGGGCATCATGAAGCAGTACTCGCCCGCGCGCCTCACGCAGCCGCTGATGCGAAAACCCGGCGCACTGCGCGGCGAAGCGCAATTCGAGCCGGTCTCATGGGAGGTCGCGCTCGACACGCTCGAAAAACGTCTCTCACATCTGCGCGCCACCGATCCGAAGAAGTTCGCGCTCTTCACGGGCCGCGATCAGATGCAGGCGTTGACCGGCCTCTTCGCGAAGAACTTCGGCACGCCCAACTACGCGGCGCACGGCGGCTTCTGCTCGGCCAACATGGCAGCCGGGATGATCTACACGATCGGCGGCTCGTTCTGGGAATTCGGCGGCCCCGATCTCGATAGCGCGAAGCTCTTCTTCATGATCGGCACGGCGGAAGATCATCATTCGAATCCGCTCAAGATCGCCCTTTCGAAGTTCAAGCGCGCGGGCGGGCGCTTCATCGCGATCAATCCGATCCGCACGGGCTACGCTGCCATCGCCGACGAATGGGTGCCGATCCGCCCCGGCACCGACGGCGCGCTCTTCATGGCGCTGATCCACGAACTGATCGCCGCCGATGCCTGGGATCACGAGTTCGTCACGCGTTACACGAACGCCGCCGAACTGCTCGACATGAACGAAGCGAGCGAGACCTTCGGGCTTTTCGTGAAGGACGGCGAGACGCCCGAGTCGAATCCGCTCTTCCCGCAAAATCATCTGTGGTGGGACACGAAAACGAATCGCGCGGTCGCGCATCATGGCGATGACGCCGAGCCCGCGCTCGATGGCCGCTACACGCTCGACGACGGCACGCCCGTCGCGCCCTCCTTCGCGCTGCTGCGCGAGCAGGTGGCGTCGTGCACGCCCGAGTGGGCCGCCGACATCACCGGTATTCCCGCCGCGACGATCAAACGTCTCGCCGCCGAAATGATCCAGGTGGGCCGCGATCACAAGATCACGCTGCCGATCGAATGGACCGACTGCTGGGGCAAAAAGCACGCTACCGTGACGGGCAATCCCATCGCTTTTCACGCGATGCGCGGGCTCGCCGCACACTCGAACGGCTTCCAGTCGATCCGCGCGCTCGCGGTGCTGATGTCGCTGCTCGGCACGATCGACCGGCCGGGCGGCTTCCGTCACAAATCGCCATTTCCGCGCGCGGTGCCGCCGTCCGCCAAACCGCCGAATCATCCCGATCAGGTCAAGCCGAACACGCCGCTCGCGAGCGGCCCGCTCGGCTGGCCCGCCGCGCCCGAAGACCTCTTCATTCACGACGACGGCACGCCCGTGCGCATCGACAAGGCGTTCTCGTGGGACTATCCGCTCGCGGTGCACGGCGTGATGCACAGCGTCATCACGAACGCGTGGCGCGGCGATCCTTACCCCATCGACACGTTGATGATCTTCATGGCCAACATGGCGTGGAACTCGTCGATGAACACGATCGAAGTGCGCAAGATGCTCGCCGACAGAAACGATAACGGTGAGTACAAGATTCCGTTCATCGTCGTATGCGATGCGTTCCAGTCGGAGATGACCGCGTTCGCCGATCTCATCCTGCCCGACACGACCTACCTCGAACGTCACGACGCGATGTCGATGCTCGATCGCCCGATCTCCGAGTTCGACGGTCCCGTCGATTCGGTGCGCGTGCCGGTCGTGCCGCGCACGGGCGAATGCAGGCCGTTTCAGGAAGTGCTGGTCGAACTCGGCAGCCGCCTGAAGCTGCCAGCCTTCACAACGCCCGAAGGAACGCGCAAGTATCGCGACTATCCGGACTTCATCATCAATCATCAGACGGCGCCGGGATCGGGCGTGGGCTTTCTGATCGGCTGGCGCGGCAAGGATGGCAAGGACGCGCTCGTCGGCGAGCCGAATCCGAACCAGTGGGAAGAGTACGCGAAGCACGATTGCGTCTATCACTACACCTTGCCCGAGTCGCTGCAATACATGCGCAACTGCAACGGGCCTTATCTGCAGTTCGCCGTCGACAAGGGCTTTCGCAAGTTCGGCGAGCCGATCCTGATCCAGCTCTATTCCGACGTGATGCAGAAGTTCCGCCTCGCCGCGCAAGGGCGCACGAAAGGCCGGCAGCCGCCCGATCATCTGCGCGCGCGCATCGAACAGTATTTCGATCCGCTGCCGTTCTGGTACGCGCCGCTCGAACTCGATACGACCGATCTCGAGGCGTACCCGCTCGCGGCCGTCACGCAGCGCCCGATGGCGATGTATCACTCGTGGGACTCGCAAAACGCGTGGCTGCGGCAGATTCACGGCGAGAACCTGCTGTACATGAATCCGCGGATGGCGAAGGCAAACGGCATCGAGGATGGCGGCTGGATCTACGTCGAATCGCAATGGGGCAAGGTGCGCTGCATGGCGCGTTACAGCGAGGCGGTCGAGCCGGGCACGGTGTGGACTTGGAACGCGATCGGCAAGGCGTCGGGCGCGTGGAGTCTCGGCCCCGACGCCAACGAATCGCAACGCGGCTTCCTGCTCAATCACCTCATCACCGACGAGCTTCCGCCGTCCGCGAACGAAGGCACGCGCTTCTCCAACTCGGACCCGATCACAGGACAAGCGGCGTGGTACGACGTGCGCGTGCGCGTCTATCCAGCCGAAGCCGATGCGAACCACACGCTGCCGCAATTCGCACCGATGCGTCCATCGCCCGGCATGCCGGGTCCGATCCAGCGCGTCGTGCAGACGTATTTCGCCGGGCGCGGCGAGTTTGCGGCGCGTTTGCGCAATGTCATCAAGCGAAACCCAGGCAACTGAAGGAGACCATCATGACTCAAATGGCCCTCGTGATCGACCTGAACGTCTGCGTCGGATGCCACGCGTGCGTGACGAGCTGCAAGGAATGGAACACGTCCGGCGAAGCGGGCAGCCTCGCGGATCAGCGCCCTTACGACGCCGATCCGTCCGGCACCTTCTTCAACCGCGTGCAGACGTATGAAGCCGGTGAGTTTCCGCTCGCCGACACGATCCACTTTCCGAAGTCCTGTCTGCACTGCGAGGACCCGCCGTGCGTGCCCGTCTGTCCGACCGGCGCGAGCTACAAGCGCAAGGAAGACGGACTCGTGCTCGTGGACTTCGACAAGTGCATCGGCTGCAAGTACTGCGCGTGGGCGTGCCCATACGGCGCGCGCGAGCTCGACGAAGAACGCAAGGAGATGACGAAGTGCACGCTGTGCGCCGATCGCATCTACAACGAGGCGCTGCCCGAACGCGATCGCAAGCCCGCATGCGTGCTCGCGTGTCCGACTTCGGCGCGGCTCTTCGGCGATATCCACGATCCGGAGTCGGTGGTGTCGAAAGCGATCGCGGAACGCGGCGGCTATCAGCTGATGCCCGAATGGGAGACGAAGCCCGCGAATCATTATTTGCCGCGGCGTCCGGTGAACTCGTGCAGTAGCGGCGGTTCGTGCGGTTGTCATTCCGCCGACGAAGCCGCGCCCGAAACACACGGCGACCTGAATCTCGCGGCGATGGCCGTGCGCGTCTGACTTTTCATCGGAGCTCAACCATGAAACCCGCGTTTTCCGTCGTGTTTCTCACGACATTGAGCGGCGCCGCGCAAGGCTTGCTGATCGCGCTCGTCGGCGTCGAACTGTTCGCGAAGCTCGGCTTGACCGGCGCGCCTTCGCAGATGTTCTTCGTCGTCGGCGCGGCATTGTCGGTCGTGCTTGGCGCGCTCGGGCTGCTCGCATCGTTCTTTCATCTCGGGCATCCGGAGCGCGCCTGGCGTGCAATCGCGATGTGGCGCACGTCGTGGCTCTCGCGCGAATGCCTGTGCCTGCCCGCATTTCTCGCATGCGATGCGCTGTACGGCGTCGCGCATTGGCTCGGCACGCCCTGGTCGCTCGTGATCGGCGTGATCGGCGTGATTGCGTCGGCGGCGCTTTTCGTCTGCACCGCGATGATCTACGCATGCCTGCGCTTCCTGCAGGAATGGGCGACGCCGCTCACGATGGTCAACTTCGTGCTGCTCGGCTGCGCCTCCGGCTTCACGCTCGCGACCGCATGCGCCGCGTGGCTCGCGCCGTCGGCGGCCGCCGGTCTCGCGGCTTGCGCGTGCACGTTGACGCTCGCAGGTTGCGCGACGCGCGTCGCCTCGCTCAGGCGCAATGCCCGCTTGCGGCCGAAATCGACTGTGCAAAGCGCGACGGGTATCAAAGGACCGAACGTCGTGCAGAAATCGCGCGGCTTCACGGCGGGCGCGTTCAATCTGCGCGAGTTCTTTCATGGACGTTCTGCCGAAGCGATCAAGCGCATCAAGTGGACGTTTCTCGTCGGCGCGTTTGGTGTGCCCTTCGTGCTGATGCTGGCGGGCATCGGCGCGCAGTCCGTGGCGCTGTTCGGTCTGGCGTTCGTCACGCAGTATCTGGGGCTCGTCGCCGAACGATGGTTCTTCTTTGCCGAAGCGCGGCATCCGCAGAACATCTACTACGCGCGCGCTTCGTGATAGGCACTGAATTTATCTCGCATACCTTAATACATATGCCGCGGTGAGCGGCATATGTATTACCCGGTTAGCGAATCAGCCCTGGCTTTTCGAGTTGAAGCGCCACGTCACCAGTTGAATCCAAAGTCTCCCCCGTAGCCAAAGTCGTTGTTGAACGACCCCCAATCCCAGTCGTCCTCGCCGCTTCCATAGTCGTCGCTGAGAGAGAAGTTGTAAGCATTGCCTCCCGATGACATGACCATCCCGTTGCCGCCGTAGTCGGCCCAACCGGTCTCGTAGCCCGTCGGTCCGTAGGCAATGGCGTCATAGCCGCCGCCTGCTCCATACGTGAACTGAGTGAAGCCTGTGAGTTGACCGCTGCTGTTGAAAGCGTCGTACTCGATCTCCTGACCGTTGCCGTTGAAAATAATGGCGTCTTGCGAGTTATCGCTGTTGAACAGGTGGGCAATCATGCTGCCATCGTTGCCGTACTTGTCGTACTCCGTCTCCCGCCCTGTCGTGTGGTCGAAGAAATAGTCGTCCGTTTTCTGGCCGCCCGAGTTGAACTTTGCGAACTCGATTTCGTTCCCGAATGCGTTGTAGACGGTCGCTGTCTGTGAATTGTCCGCGCCGAAGGTTCTGACGATGGTCTGCGTATTCGAGTATTCGTTCAACTGAGTCTCGCGGCCAGTTGCGTCAAAGAAAGCGTCGCTCGTGATCTGGCCGTTTTTGCCGTAGGTTGCATACTCGGACACATGCCCGGACGGATCGAAGACCGCTGAGTTTTGCGTTCCATCCGGATTGAAGACATGTGCGACGCCACCGCCCGAACTGTTGTAGTCGGTTTCCTGCAACTCGCGCCCGGTGCTTCCGTCGAAGATGATGTCCTGAGTCAGTTTCCCGCCGGTATCGAACGACGCCTGCTCCGTCTGATGACCAGCGCTGTTGTAGACGATCGCGTTTTGGGTGCCATTGATGTTCAGGATATGGTCGACCTGGCTGCCATCGGCGTTGATGTCGTTTTCTTGCGTTTCGCGGCCCGTGTTTGCGTCGAAGTAGACGTCCTGCGTCATCTTTCCATTTGTGCCGTACGTGGCGTATTCGGTCTCGTGGCCAGACGCGTTATAGACGGTCGCGTTCTGCGTGCCGTTGGTGTTGAAGATGTGATCGATCTGGCTGCCGTCGGCGTTGATGTCGTTCTCTTGCATCTCACGGCCCGAGTTCGAATCGAAGAAGACGTCTTGCGTCATCTTGCCATTCGTACCGAAAGATGCGTATTCGGTTTCGTGGCCAGCCGTGTTATAGGCGATCGCATTCTGGGTGCCGTTCGTATTGAAAATATAGTCGACCTGGCTGCCGTCGGCGTTGATGTCGTTTTCTTGCGTTTCGCGGCCCGTGCTTGCGTCGAAGTAGACGTCCTGCGTCATCTTGCCACTCGTGCCGTACGTGGCGTATTCGGTCTCGTGGCCAGCCGCGTTATAGACAGTCGCGTTCTGTGTGCCGTTGGCGTTGAAGATGTGATCGATCTGACTGCCGTCGGGGTTAATGTCGTTTTCCTGCAGTTCTCGGCCCGTATTCGAGTCGAAGACGACGTCTTGCGTCATCTTGCCGTTGACGCCGTATGTCGCGTACTCGGTCTCGTGGCCCGACGCACTATAGACGATGGCGTTCTGCGTGCCATTGGCGTTGAAGACGTGATCGATCTGACTGCCGTCGGCGTTGACGTCGTTTTCCTGGATTTCGCGACCCGTGCCGGCGTCGAAGAAAATGTCTTGCGTCATCTTGCCGTCCGCACCATACGCTGCGTGTTCGGTCTGCTGGCCGGCGGCGTTATAGACGTTTGCGTTATGTGAGCCATCTGCATCTAGCAGATAGTCGGTCTGGCTGCCGTCCGCGTTGAAGTGATTTTCCTGTGTCTCGCGACCGGTGGTGGGGTCAAAGAATACGTCCAGAGTCTTCTTGCCGTCGACGCCAAAAGCGCCGTACTCGGTTTCGCGGCCGGAAGCGTTGTAGACGGTTGCATTCTGCGAACCGTCTGCATTCAACGTGTAGTCGACCTGACTGCCGTCGGCGTTGAGGTGATTTTCTTGTGTCTCGCGGCCGTTTGTGGGGTCGAAGAAGGCGTCGAGGGTTTTCTTGCCGTCGGTGCCGAAGGTGGCGTATTCGGTTTCCTTCCCTGAGCCGTTATAGACGGTTGCTGCTTGCGAGCCGTCGGCGTTGATTTGAAACGCAACTTCAGAACCGTCGGCGTGAAATTGATCTTCGTTCGTCAAGCGCCCTTGAGCATCGTAGATGTCTGCGTTGTAGCTGCCGTTTCCGTTCCGCGTATATATTGTTTGAGAAATGATATTGCCCGACTGGTCTGTCTCAACCGAGGAAGCGAGAGAAGAATTGCTGAAATGGAGAGAGGTGGAGTCGCCGTTGCTGAATTTTTCCGTAACAGACGAAAAATCGCCGTTCGATCCTGAATCCGTAAAATCAACGTCGGTGATCGCGCCAGGTAGAGCCTTCCCTGACGCAATACCCATCTCGTTGAATATTTCGCCCCCGTGGGCAGCATATAGGTCCGCGTAGGTCTCCGAGGGATCTGTTCCGCTGGGATGCAATCCTGCAAACATTTTTCCGGCAGTTTGGATCATTGCGTTCATGTCCTGCGCCGAATCGAGTCCATTGGCCATGTCGGACGCATGCAACGATTTTAGTGTCTGATCGATTTTACCATTTGGTCCAGCGTCGCCATTAATGTAAATGGCGCTTCCGCCCTTTTGCACGATTTCCTGCTGGACGAGCCAGTTGTTATACACTGCCTCCCCTTCCGCCCGCAAACCTACCGCACTATACAGTGCACCGGCGTTCGGGTCATTCGCGTTGATTTGCAGACTGTTAAAAAACTGGTTGTCATTTTCCAGGTTCACAAAGTGGCCGATTTCATGGCTTAGATTACCAACAAATTGCTCTGGCGACCATGATGCCCAGTTTATTCCGAACTCCACAAGGTGTCCTGTGAACTGTAATAGTCCAGGCTGCTCAAGATTAACGGTCATTGGCTGGATCGTTCCATCACCACTTGCCGCCGCCACACCATACTGAAGTAGTTCGTTCACAAGTGTGGAACTTTTGTTTATCTCATCAAGCGTATCTTTTGAGAGTTGCCCCTTCAACGGGCCCCAAAAGGCTTCATTTCCTGAAATTTGAGGTATAGCCGCCATAATTACTCCGACAACTTATTTTGATCGATATTAATGAACTCAAGGCAACGTGTTTGCTTAGAAAAAACATAAATCACAATTACATTATCATTCCTCTTCGAAATAAAATCGTACCGAACATGCGCTTCGTACGACAGCCTTTCGTTCCATCCCTCGCCACCCACAGCGCTCGTCAACCTTTCTTGCGTCAGGCATTCTGCGTCTGGTCGAATTGGGATTTGCATGAAGCTTGGATTTTGGTCGCGACTTCTATTGAGTACATAGACAACCTTGCTCTGATCTATGAACTTCCCGTAACAACTGGACGGCGACATAGCCTCATAGCTTATGGAAAGGATATTTGTTTTCACGCCCAGCCTAAAAACTGGCTTTTTGGCCTTAAGGGCAAAGTCGATTCCAAGCTCTTTCGAGGTATATTTGTAGTCACCAAGATCCCCGTATCTCGCTATATTATGTATAGTTGAAACAAGAGCGCTCCATGAACCGTCATGACGGGCGATATCCGTTGCCCCAGAGCAGGCGGAGACCGTGATCAGACATGCCATATTCATCAGCAGGCGCATCTTTTTCGACCAATGATTGCGGGTCTCAGTCGGCACGGTTATTCACCTAGTCAAATCGATTCTGAAAAAGATAGAAAGCGTTTGCGCACTTTTCATTTGAAGGATCGAACATTACACCTAAGTCATAACTCTGCCCCCTCTTAATGAAATATCGAAAGATTTTGACCGGAACATCGGGGTTGAGAAAAGGTCTTGCAAATCCGAACGCTTTGAACATAGACGCTTCATCGATACAGCTTTTGGACCCTAAGTGGTATATCGACAATCCCCCTCGATACTTGTTTCCCCCACTCGCCCTAGAGAGTCCATAATTGAAATCATTTGGCATCACAGAGAACCTGGCCGTTATGCTTTCATCTGTGAAAAACTCCATCCGGTCCCCCCGATAGTTATGTGTCTCCGGATCCGAAAGCGTTTCCAACGGCCCCGCCGTGATATTTATACCGAGCCTTTGAGCCACATACTTATAGTCATCGAGTTGACCGTGATCCACGATGTCGCGGATTGCCGCCGCCAGGTCCGGATTGTCGGCGCTCGCCATCCCAGCGGACCCACATCCGGATAAAGCAGCGATTAAACTCAAGCAATACAACCAACGACGTTTGCTGATTAACGACACAAAAATCTACCTCCCGTTTTGAATTTGATCGCGAGCAAGCTCAACTCAATCCCGCATCGACCTCTGAATCCCATCCCTGACAGGCTCCAGCAAATACTCAAACGCACTCCGCGTACGCGTCCTGATGAAAACCTCCGCCCGTAAGCCGGGCCCCAGCACCACCGGTTCCTTCGCCAACCGATTCGCCCGTGCCAGCGCCTGCGCCGAAATCTCAACGCGAGCTACGTAGAACTGCTGATGATTGTCACGATCCGCAAGCGAATCGGCCGAAAGATAGGCGACCTTCCCCTCGAGAACCGGTGACGTTCGTGGGTTGTACGCGGTCAGTCGCACATCGGCCTCGCTGCCGATAGCGATCTCGCGGACGTAATCGGGCTTGATCTTCGCCTCCACGATCAGCGGCGTTCCAGACGGCACGAGGTCGAGGATGGGATCACGTGGGCCGATCGCTTCCCCGATCGTATGCACTCTCAGTCCGACCACTTCCCCGGCCACCGGCGCGACAATGCGCGTTCGTGCATCCATGTCCCGTGCGGGACGCAACTGCTCTTCGATCTGTCCAGTCTTTTCCTTGCATTCTTTGAGCTGAGTATCGGCCGATCGAACATAGTCGTTACGCAATGAGGCGATCTTGAGGGTGAGATCCGTTTGTCGCTGCCGCGATCGAATCAGCTCCGCTGTATCGGATTGCTGGCGTGACTGATAGTCGGCAGCAGCACGACGAAGCTCCATCATTTTGGTTTCCGTAACATAGCCTTCGGTTCGCAACTGCTCGTTGACCTGCAACTCCTGCTTCGCGATGCCGAGGCTCTGCTCACTGGTGCCCACGAGTGCGCGTTCCGCTTCCGTTTCCTGACGTGTTTGAGCAAGTTGTTGTTGCAACAGCACGAGTTGATCGTCAAATGCGCGACGTTCCGAATCGAACAGCGTGCGCTCGCGTTGCAACTGCGCAGCGACCGCAGGATCGCTCTGCCGTGCAAGCAGGCGCTGCGAAAATGCGATCGAACTTTGCATGTCTCGCTCCGCAGTCAGACGCGCCGCCTTCGCTTCTTCATCGTCCAGTTGCGCTTGCAGGGCGGTCATTTCGGCGTTGGAGCGCACGTCATCGAGCATGACGAGCGCCTGGCCAGCCTTGACGCGGTCGCCGTCCTTCACGAGGATCGCCCGGACGATGCCGCCTTCCTGATGCTGAATGGTCTTGCGCTCACCTTCGTCGCGGACCATACCTTCGGCCACGACAGCCCCGGACAGCGGCGCAACCGCTGCCCAGACACCCATCGCGCACGCGCCCACGAAGACCGAGAGGCAGCCGAATGCAATCACCCGGCGTGGCAAGGCGAGCCCTGGAGCCGGGACAGCAGAACACACCACGTTGCGCCGGGCGAGGCGACACATCGCCCGATACACGCTCATCACAATACGAGTTCTCATGACGCGGGCGTCTCCTGCCGGGACTCGTGCGAAGGTGCAGCGGCCGGCTTCATGCGTGATTGCATCCATCCCTGCACGTGTTCGCGTGTGCCGAAGCAATCGATCTCGCCCGCGCGCATCACCATCACGCGATCAGCAAGCGCAAGCACGGTTTGACGATGCGTCACCACCACGACCGTCACGCCGTCGCGCTTCAGAGCCTGCAACGCCATATTGAGCCGACGTTCGCCTTCGACATCGAGGTTCGAATTCGGCTCGTCGAGAAGCACGAGGCGCGGGTCGCCAAAAAGCGCCCGTGCGAGAGCGATCCTCTGCCGCTGCCCGCCCGACAAGGCCAGTCCGGAATCACCGATGTGCGTCTGATACCCGTCCGGCAAGGCGAGAATCATGTCGTGCACGCCCGCTCGTTTCGCCGCGAGAATGATGGCCGCCGAATCATGCCGTGACGCGTCGGGATCACGAGCGATATTGGCCGCTACGCTTCCTCCAAACAACTCGACGTCCTGAGGCACGTAACCAAGGAATCGACCCAGCGACTCTCGCGGCCACTGGGCGATGTTCGCGCCATCGAGTCGAATCGCGCCGGCATGCGGCTTCCAGATGCCCGCAAGCAGGCGCAGCAGCGTCGACTTGCCGGAAGCGCTCGGACCTACAATCACCAGCAATTGCCCGGCCCCGAGCGTGAAGCGCACATTCCCGAGCAGCGCGCGCCCGCGCGGATCGCCGATCTCCCTGCTGCTGAAGCCGATGACATCGCTACTCAGATGACCGGCGGGACGTGGCAAAGCGACCGTCTGAGGCGCGGGTGGCTGACAACAGAGCGCGTTGAGCCGGCTCCACGCTTGCCGCACTTCGGTCAGCTGTTTCCAGCTTCCGATGATCTGATCGATCGGTGCGAGTGCTTTGCCGAGCAGCAACGTCGTCGCCATCATGACGCCGCCCGTCGCGAATTGATTGATGACGAGCCACGCGCCGGTTCCCATCATCGCCACCTGAATCGCCTGCCGTGCAATCTTGCCAATATTCCGATTGAGCGCCGACACGTCCGCTACCGATGTCTGAGCGTCGACATCGATGCGTCGACGCTCGGACCAGGCGTCGATCATCGCAGTGTTCATTCCGAGGACCGTCACGATTTCGGCGTTCCTGTTGATCTGCGCGTAGAGCTGCTCGGTTTCCCGCTGACGCGCCGTGTTGCTTCGAATGTTCGCCTCGGTCAACCGGTCGTTGACGAGCGCAAGCCCGATCAGCAGCACCGCGCTCGACATGGCGATCAATCCCAATGACCAGTGGAACAGAAACATGATGAAGAGATAGAACACGAGCCAGGGCAGATCCATCAGGGCGATGACCCCGGCGCCCGACAGAAACGAACGAAGCGCCGCGATATCGGAAGGGTTGGCCAACGCATGTGTGGACGCACGACGTGCCTGCATCTCGACCCGCGCGGCCAGCGCGAGACGATCGAGTCGATCGCCGATCTCGCGCGCGAGATGGCTCAGAATGCGCGCACGCACGACATCGACACACAGCATCATGCCCAATGCAATGCACATGAAAACGATCAGCATCACGAGTGTTTCGATGCTCCGGCTAGGCAGCACCCGATCGTAGACCTGCAGCATATAAAGCGTAGGCGCGAGCACGAGCAGATTGCTGGCGACACCGAACGACGCGGCCACGACGAGATGTCGTCTGATGGCGTGCAAAATGGATCCGTTCATTTCTGTTGCGCTTCCGAATGTTTCACCGAAGCACCCGCGAGGTCTTCGAGTGTCGTCTCGTCCAGTCGAGCAACGCTTGCCCGCAAGCGCAGAAACTGCATCACGGTGTCGTAACGGGCTTTCGCAAGATCACGCCGCGTGGTGAAAAGCTTCTCCGCCGCGCCGAGCACATCGGCGTTGATGCGCACGCCCGCCTTGAATCCCTTCTGATTCGATTTGAGCGACGTTTCCGCCGACAGTTGGGCCGTGCGCAACGCGGCGATCTGCGCAACGCTTTCTTGCAGCGCGAGGAACGACTCACGCGCGTCGAGAGCGGCCGAGCGTCGAGCGTCCTCGAGATCGCCCCGTGCCTTGTCCTGCAATGCCAGCGCCTCGGCTTTTTTGCTGGACGTCTGTAAGCCGTCGAAGAGGGGAATGTTTATCTGAATGCCGATTTCGCCCGAGCTTGCCCGGTTGGCGCCCGTGTAGAAGCTGGTCTGGCCGTTGATGAAAGCGGCATTTCCGTGGTTGATGTTGCCGACGATCGATACGCTCGGGAGGTAGCCCGCATTGACCTTGCTCACCTCGCGCTTTGCGATTTCGAGCGCGATCTCCTGCTGCTTCACGTCGAAAGACTCGCGTTGCGCGGTATCCGCCCAATGATCGGCGCCATCCGCGCCGGTTGCGGGCGCGCTCAGGTCTGGAGCGAAGGCATCGACGTCGGTGACCGGATGCGCCACGATCTTCTCGATGGCCGCATAGCGCTTCAGTACCTCCGCACTGGCATGCACGAGATCGGATTGCGCCGCGTCCGCACCGGCCTGCGCCTCGTTCAGGTCCACGATCGTGGCAGTGCCGAGATTGAAACCGCGCTGACTGATGGCCAGTTGTTCGTCGAGCGTACGGACATGCTCGCGCGCAAGGACATGCTGATCCTGGGCGGCGAGCGCGTCGAAATAGGCCTGCGCGGTGCGCAGAAGCAGATCCTGCCGTGCCGCCGCAAGTCCAAAGCCGGCGGATATCGCACTGAGCTTGCCTTCCTGATAGGACTGCCAGTCATCCCACTTGAAAACGGCTTGATTGAGCGACAGGCTCGTGCCAAGCGTCGAATACGATTCGGGGGATTTTCCCGGAACAAAGATGCCGTTGCGGAAGACGGACTGACTCAGCCCCAAATGAGGCAATAGCGCCGCTCTTGCTTCCGGCTCTTTTTGCATGGCCGCGCGAAACTGCGCGTCGGCGCTTGCGAATTTGGCGTCATGCTGTGCAGCTTCCTGCAAAAGCTCAGGCAGGCTTTCGGCCGGACAAGGCGCTGCAACAAGGATCGTCTGGAGTCCTGATAGGACAATAAGGCGCTTGATGCAAAGCGCCCGCCGCCTCTTCCCGCAAAGCGGCGCAACTGCTGTTCTTCTCATTCTTGCTGGCCTCGATAGTGAACGGGGTCTCGAACGTTTCCCTATTCACCATCGCGACTATGCCGCACCGCCTGCGTTGTGGCCCTAATCCAAATCCGAATTAAATAGTTAATGAATAAGCAAGGTTCCTTGCATTTTGATGCGGCCTTTAAACCTCATAGCGTGCATTTGAAAGCTTGGTTTAAATCGCGCCCACGCTCCGATTACACCGCGAGCCTGAGCGCCTGATCAAAATCGGCGATGAGGTCGTCGATATCCTCGATGCCCGCGGACAAGCGCAGCATGCCGTCCGAAATGCCCATCGACTTGCGCACTTCGGGGCCGGCTTCGTAGAAGATCGTCGGCGCGACGGGAATGATCAGCGTGCGTGTGTCGCCCAGACCCGTCGCCTTGATCGGCAATTGCAGCGCGTTGACGACGTCGATCATGCGACCGGCGTCGCGCAACTCGAACGACAGCAGCCACGACGCGCCCTTGAACAGCGCCTGCGCGAACTCGTATTGCGGATGACTCTTCAGCCCCGGATAGAACACCCGCCCGATGGCCTCGTGCTGCTCCAGAAACTGCGCGAGCGCGAGCGCATTCTCGCTGCACTTCGCAACGCGCAGCGCGAGCGTTTCCGCGCCCATCGCAATGGAATGCGCCTGCTCCGACGACAGCGACGCGCCCATGTCGCGCAGCCCCTTCTTGCGGATCTGCAGGAGCCCCTGCTCCTTCGACGGCGAGCGGCGGTAGTCATCGGCGATATTCGGGTACTGGCTCCAGTCGAAGAGGCCCGTGTCCGTCACCGCGCCACCGAGCGCCGCGCCATGCCCGGCGATGGTCTTCGTCAGCGAATTGACGACGAGACTCGCACCGACCGCCTTCGGCCGGAACAGCGCGGGCGACGTGATCGTATTGTCGACGACATACGCGAGACCGCGCTCGCGGCACAGTTCGCCGATGCCCGCGAGGTCGGGAATCTGCGTGCCCGGATTTGCGATGGTTTCGACGAACACCATGCGCGTGTTCGGCTTGATCGCGCTCGCAACGTTCGCGGCCGATGTCGAATCGACCATCGTCACGTCGATGCCGAGCGTTCGCAGCGTGCCGAAGAGGCTGTTGGTGTTGCCGAACACGTAGCGGCTCGACACGACATGATCGCCCGCGCGCAACAGCGTGAGGAACACCGCCGTCAGCGCCGCCATGCCCGTGCTGAAGCAGATCGACCCGACGCCCTCTTCGAGGTTCGTGATCTTGCGTTCGAGCGCGGCCGTCGTCGGCGTGCCCTGGCGCGCGTAATTGAAACCGCCTTTTTTCGTGCCCTGAAAGACGCCGATCAGATCTTCCACGCGCTCGAATCCGTACTGAACCGATGTGTGGATCGCCTGATGCACGCCGCCATGTTCCACGCCCACGTTTCTGTCGCCGTGGACGATGCCTGTGGTGAAGCCTTGCTTGTCCATCCCTTCTCCGCTGCGTCGAAAACCCAAAACATCGATTTTGGCACGATCCGCGCCGATTCATGGCGTCGCCGCGAAACAGGAACGCGTGTTGCTCGCTCGCCATTTCGTACGCGTGTTTCGCAGCACGCCGGAAAACGCGCACACTCAACTGTCGCCGCGGATGCGGCACGCTTCGACGAGGAGCCTTTTCTCATGGCTTACGAACTCCATTACTGGGACGGATTGCAGGGCCGCGGCGAATTCGTCCGGCTCGCGCTGGAAGACGCCGGAGCCGAATACATCGATGTCGCCCGCGAATCGAAAACGCGCGGCTACGGCATGGACGCGATGATGAAAGTCCTGAACAGCAAGACAGAGCCGCACATCCCTTTCGCCCCGCCGTTCCTGAAAGACGGCGAGTTGATCGTGCCGCACGTCGCGAATATCCTGCTGTATCTCGGACCGAAGCTGAAACTCGCGCCGAAGGACGAAGGCCTGCGCTACGTCGCGCATGGCCTGCAACTGACGATCGCCGATTTCGTCATGGAAGTGCACGATACGCATCATCCGCTCGCGACCGATCTCTACTACGAGGATCAGAAGGACGCGGCCAAGATCCGCACGCAGAATTTTCTCGACAAGCGCGTGCCGAAATTCATGAAGTATTTCGAGCGCGTGCTGAAGCAGAACCCGCACGGCGACACGCAGATGATCGGCGATGCGGCGACTTACGTCGATCTTTCGATCTTCCAGATCGTCGACGGCCTGCATTACGCCTTTCCGCGCGCGATGAAGAAGTTCGGCGCACAGTATCCGCGCGTCGCGGCGATCCATGACGCGGTGCTGCAAAGGCCGAACATCGCGGCCTATGTCGATTCGGAACGGCGCATCCCGTTCAACGAGTCGGGCATTTTCAGGCACTATCCAGAACTCGATCAGGACGCTTGAACCGCTTGAATCCCAACGCAAACCAGGAGCCAGCATGGTAGAAACGATTCCTTCCTTCGGTCTCGGCACGTTCCGCGTCGATGCCGCGAAAACCACGAACGCCGTGAAGAGCGCCTTGCAGATCGGTTACCGTCATATCGACACCGCGCAGTTCTACAACAACGAGGCCGCCGTCGGCCAGGGCGTGCGCGATTCAGGCGTGCCGCGCGACGACATCTGGGTCACGACGAAAGTCTGGTGGGAGCGGCTCTCGCGCGATGCGCTCGTCGCGAGCCTGAAGGACAGTCACGCGAAGCTCGATATCGGCACGATCGATCTCGCGCTGGTCCACTGGCCGTCGCCCGATGGCGCGGTCCCGATCGCCGAAACGCTCGCGGCGATGCAGGAAGCGCAGAAGCTCGGTCTGATCCGTCATTACGGCGTGTCGAATTTCACCGCGCCGCTGCTCGAAGAAGCGCTGAAGGCGCCGGGCGGCAAGGAGATCGTCACGAACCAGTTCGAAGTGAGCCCCTTTCTCGCGAACCGCAAGCTCGTCGATGCGACGCAGCAGCTCGGCGTGAAGGTGACCGCGTATATGCCGCTCGGCGAAGGCCGCGCGCATACCGACGCGACGCTCAAGGCGATCGCGGAGAAGCACGGCGCGACGCCCGCGCAGGTGACCTTCGCGTGGCTGCTGTCGCGCGATATCGTGGTGCTGTCGGCATCGACGAATCCGGCGCATCAGCAGGCCAACTGGGACGCGCAGAAGCTCAAGCTCGACGCCGACGACATCGCGAAAATCGACGCGCTCGACGAAGGCAAGCGCCACGCGAATCCGCCGTTCGCGCCGAAGTGGTGACGCGCGGCGCATCGAACGGAGCCCGGCTGTAAAGGCCGGGCTTTTTTTGTACTCGTCGCAAGCGTGCCCGCAGCGCCGCCCTGCGATGCTATCCTTGCGAGTCCCTTATTCCGTTTGCTTCTAAGCTTTCCACGATTTCGTAAAAGTGCTCTCATTCCTGCTCAAGCTCCGGACACGCGCTCAACGCCTCTTCCGTCTCTCGGACTCGCATACGATGCTCGTCTGGGCGGTCGTCGTCGGCGTGGCGGGCGCCTTTGCGACATCCGTCTTTCGTGAAGGCATTCAGGTTCTGCAACGTCTTCTGGGCAATCCGTCGGAAGGGCTCGTCGCGCTCGCGCATGTTCTACCCTGGCCCGTGCGCGTCCTGCTGCCGGCCGTGGGCGGGCTTATCGCGGGCGTCTGTCTGCTGATCGCGCGCAGGCACGCCAGCAAGAACGCGAGCACGGACTACATGGAAGCCGTGACCATCGGCGATGGCGTCGTGCCCGTCTGGCAGAGTCTCTGGCGCAGCCTGTCCTCGCTCATCACGATTTCGAGCGGCGGTTCCATCGGCCGGGAAGGCTCGATGGTGCAGCTCGCCGCGCTCTCGTCGTCGCTGATCGGGCGCTGGGTCCACTTCGATCCGCCGCGCCTGCGTCTGCTCGTCGCGTGCGGCGCGGCGGCCGGCATTACGTCGGCGTACAACGCGCCCATCGCCGGCGCGTTCTTCGTCACCGAACTCGTGCTCGGCTCGATGGCGATGGAAAGTTTCGGGCCGATCGTCGTCTCGTCGGTCGTCGCCAATATCACGATGCGCGAGTTCGCGGGTTATCGCCCGCCGTACGAGATGCCGGTGTTCCCGACCGTCACGGGCGTCGAAGTGCTGCTCTTCGTCGTGCTCGGGCTGTTGTCGGGCGTGCTCGCGCCGCATTTCCTGCGGCTCCTCGCGGCGTCGAGGAAGCGCTTCTCGACGCTGCCCTTGCCGTTGCCGCTGCGCCTCGCGCTCGGCGGCCTGATCGTCGGCGTGATTTCGATCTGGTGGCCCGAAGTCTGGGGCAACGGTTACGAGGTCGTGAACTCGCTGCTGCACGAACCGTGGACATGGACCGCGCTGCTCACCGTGCTCGTATTCAAGCTCATCGCCACCGCCGCCACCGCTGGCTCGGGCGCGGTCGGCGGTATCTTCACGCCGACGCTCTTCGTGGGCGCGGTGCTCGGGTGCCTGTACGGCATCGGCGTGCACACGATCTGGCCGGACTCGACCTCCGCGCCCTTCGCCTACGCGATGGTCGGCATGGGCGCGTTCCTCGCCGCCGCCACCCACGCGCCGCTGATGGCGATCCTGATGATCTTCGAGATGACGCTCTCGTATCAGGTCATGTTGCCGCTCATGGTGTCGTGCGTGATCGCCTACTTCATCGCGCGCACGTCCGAGCAGACGTCGATGTACGAAGTCACGCTGCGCCGCAATCGTGAGGAGAAAGAGCGCGTGCGCCTCGCCGCGACCCAGATGCGCGAGCTCGTCAAGCCCGCGGACACCGTCGTGCCGCTCACCGCGAACATCAAGGACATGACGCGCGTGTTCCTCGAATATCCGGTGAAGTATCTGTACGTGGTCGATGAAGCCGAGCGCTTTCGCGGCGTGGTCGCGCTGAAGGACATCACCTCCGATCTCCTCGACGAGCACGACACCAAAACCAAGACCGCCGCCGACTATCTTCAGCCGCAATTCGACGTGCTCACGCCCGACATGTCGCTCGGCGAAGCGCTCCAGCACTTCCTCGCGTTTCAGGGCGAGCGCCTTCCGGTGATCGAGAAAAAGACGCAGCCGCTCTTGCTCGGCGTCGTGTACAAAACCTCCCTTCTGGACGCATACTTCCGTTTGAACCCGACGTCGCGCTGAAACTGCGCAGCCGTGCAATTTCGCGGCGCGCAACGACGCGTGCGCGCGTGTTTCGCGCGAGTCGGACCGACTTCACAATTCACTCGAAGTATGTCCGCGCGACGCCCACTCGTCGCGCCCGTGTGCGCATCGTCCGAACGGACCGCGTGCACGGCGAGCGGCGCGAAGGCCCATCGGCATAGGCTTTGCTTGGTGCCTTTCGCTGCTTACGTGAGGAGGGGTTGCCCGATGAAGACCTCAACGTTGTTGTCGATGGCCCTGGTTTCGGTCTCGTGCTATGCCGCGCCGCTGCATACGAGTTCGACCGACGAATCGACCGCCACTATCACCGCGACGCGCGCCGCGCTGCGCATGAACGCCGCGCCCGTTGCGCCGCCCGCGCCCGAAGTTTCGTCGCAGGACCTCGACCACGCGCGCTGGCGACACGTGCCGCTGCCGAAGTCCCGAACGCCGAATCACGGCATGGCGAGCCAGCCCATTCAGGTGCAGACCTGAGCGCCCTCCTCTCCACCGACTCGACCCTGGACCTCGGAATGACCGACACGCACGCAAAACACGCCTTGAACGACGAGCCGATCGACGACGAGATCGCCCAGGTGCTGCGCCTCGTGAAGTATCCCGCCAACAAGGACGCGATCGTCGATGCTGCGCGGGAAGCGGGCGTATCCAACGACGTCATCACGGTGTTCGACGGGCTGCCCGAACAGGATTACACGGACGCGAATTCCGTCGAGCAACTGCTGGGCAGCAACGGCGGACCGGGCATCTCCATCTGATCCCGTCACGGCGCGCGAACGATGTGCGCCGATTGCGCGCGCCTTGGGTCAGGTCGTACAAAACGTGGTTCATCAAACACTTAACGTCGATACGCGCGCCTTTTCAACACTGCTATCCACAGAAAATGTGGATAAGTTGGGCATCGGACCGATGCGCCTCGCGAGCGCGAAAAAGTGGCGCGATCCGCGTCGCTCGGGGATTTCAGCGCGAAATCAAGAAACTAGGTGAGTCGCCAAGCGGTTTTCCACAGCCCTTTCCCCTTGCGCTGGGGATAAGTTATGCAAGGCCCGACACGCATTGATGCGCCACGAGGCGCATGTGACTTTTCCTTGGGCATCAGTCATTTAGCAGACTTTTGAGCGCCTTTTCAACAGGGTGCTCCCCAGTTCGTGGGGACAACCTGCGTTCGACATGCCCGCCGTCTGATCCCAGGAATTTCTGTCCGTTTTGCTTTGTAATACAAAGTAACCCGATGGCATAATCCCCGCACTCGGGATCTCAACAAACCTTCACCCTCATGCGCGGTCGCGTCCATCAACGAACGGGTTCACTGCTGGCATTGCTCGCAATGTTGCTGATCACGTTCGCGCCGATGGTCTCGCAACTGCTCGCGGCCAACGCGCATGCCGGCGACCTGAGCGCCGAACTCTGTTCGGCGCATGCGTCCGCTTCCACGGTCGAGCTTTCTGCCGGCCATCATGATCCGGACGCGCTCGCGCATCTCGACGATCACGCCTGCGGCTACTGCCATTTCTTCGCGCATGCGCCGGCAATCTCGAGCGCACGCGCATCCGCGACGCTCGACGTTCCGGCGCGCCGCACCGTCGTCGTCGCGCGGATCGGCGACGAGCGTCCCACTCCCGCGTTCACCACAGCGCAACCGCGCGCTCCACCGGTTCTCATCTGATTTCGTCAAAACGGATCGATGCCATCGCGGCATCGAACGGCGTCGCACGTCCATAACGTCGCGCCGCGCTCCTTCATCACGAATTCAAGAAGAACCATGCTCACTCTTTCAGCGAGGGGCGGCGTCAGGCCGTCCGTACATCCGCGCGTCGATGGCGCGTCCCGATCGCACGACATCGCGGGGACGCAATCATGAAGCGTTCCGCCCGAAGAAGCATCTTCGTGACCGGCATGACCGCGATGTTCGCCACACGCGCATTCGCACAGACTACGGAAACCGGCGAGTCCACGACGCTTCCCGCCGTGATCGTGCAGGGACAGGCGCAACATTCGCTGACATCGCAAAACGTCGCCGACGAGAAGCGGACGCTCGATCAGACGGTCGGCTCCGTGGGCTTCGTCGATAGCGCCGACTATCAGAACACTTATGCCTTCACGCTGCGCGACGTCCTCAAGAACGTGCCCGGCGTCTTCGTGCAGACCCGCTACGGGCAGGAGTTGCGCGTGTCCATTCGCGGTTCGGGGCTCGCGCGCGGCTACCATACGCGCGGCCTGGAGATCCTCCAGGACGGCATCCCGACCAATCTCGCCGATGGCAGCGGCGACTACTATCAGATCGATCCGCTCGCGCTGCAATCCGTCGATGTCTACAAGGGCGGCAACGGTCTCGCGTATGGATCGTCGATGATGGGCGGCGCGATCGACTTCGTGACGCCCACCGCCTACACCGCCGACGCACCGAACATCCTGCGGCTCGAAGGCGGCAGCTTCGGCACGGTCAGGGGCAGCGCGCAGTTCTCGCGCGTGATGGGACCGCTGGATTTCATCGGCACGTTCTCCGTGAACCACGCGGACGGCTATCGCGATCACGAGCGTGGCCAGTACGAACAGTTCAACGCGAATATCGGCTATCGATTCTCGCCGGCCGTCGAGACGCGCTTCTATCTCGGCGCGTATGTCGTGGATCAGCAGCTTCCCGGCACGCTGTCGCTCTCCGATGCCCTCAACAACCCGACGAAGGCATCCGCGAGCGCGCTATCCGGCGATCAGGCGCGCGACACGCGCACCGAGCGCATCGCCAACAAGACGACGGTCAAGCTCGATGTCGGTCAGCTCGACTTCGTCACCTGGGCGATCCACAAGAGTCTCTATCACCCGATATTTCAGGTCATCGATCAGGACGGCTGGACCTACGGCTTCGCGCCGCGCTATACCGCGACGTTCAACGTCGGCGGCATGCGCAACGACGTCATCGCCGGCGCGCGCTTTTTCGGCGGCACCACGCAGGCGCGGCAGTATGTGAACGTGTCGGGCAACGAAGGCGCGCAGACGCTCGACTCGACGCAAAGCGCCTACAACTACGAGGCGTATGTCGAAGACCGGCTGTTCTTCCTGCCGACGGTCGCGCTGATGGCCGGCTTCAAGGCGTTGCGCGATGTGCGCAAGTACGTCGATCACGGCGGGCTCGCGGCCGATCCGGCCTACAAGTCGGCGAGCGAAACGTTCAGCGGCGTGAATCCGAAGCTCGGCGTGATGTGGCAACCGAATCGCGAGATCCAGGCGTATATCGACATCACGCGCAGCCAGGATGTGCCGGATTTCACCGACCTCACGCAGACCTTCGCGAACACTACGCGCTTCACGCCGCTCACGTCGCAGCACGCGTGGACGCTCGAACTCGGCACGCGTGGCACGCGCGATCGCGTGAGCTGGGATGTCACCGCGTATCGCTCGCTCGTGCGCGACCAGTTGCTTCAGTACACGACGAATCCCGACATCCCGGCATCGACGTTCAATGCGAACAAGACGGTGCTGCAGGGGATCGAGGCGGGCGTGTCGGTCGATGTGTGGCGCGACATCACGCACGCGGGCGCGGGCGACAAGCTCACGCTGTCCGGCTTGTGGAACCTGAGCGACTTCCGCTTCAAGGACGATCCGCAGTACGGCAACAACCGCATCGCGGGCGTGCCGGTCAATGTGCTTCGCGCGGTGCTCGGCTACTCGCGGCCCAACGGCTTTCACGTGTCCGCATCGGTCGACTGGGTGCCGGCCGGGGCGTGGGCCGATGACGCCAACACGCTGCGCGTGCCGGGCTATACGCTGCTCGGCGTGCAGGCGGGGATGGATTTTCGCAACGGGCTGTCCATCTTTCTCGATGCGCGCAATCTGACCAACAAGCGCTATGTGAGCGACATCAGCACCATTGCGAATGCGCAAACGGCATCGTCGACCGCGATCTTCTATCCGGGCGAAGGCCGCAGCATATTCGCGGGCGTGCGGTACGCGTTCTAGCCGCGAGGCAGTCGATCAACTCCCCCGATACTGCGCCGCACTCGCCGGCGCGGGCGCGGCGGGCTTCTTCGCGCCCTTGTCCTTCGCCGCGCCGCTCGCCGCCGCATCCGACGACATATACGCCGGCGCGGCCTTTGCCTGCTGCTTCTGCCCGGCGGGCGGCGCGCTCGGCGGACGGCCGATGTCGGCGAGCATCTGCTGGCAAGGCAGCGGCTTGTTGTTGCTCGGCGCGATGAGCGGAATCAGCGCCGCGAACGGATTGATCAGTCCCAGCCCGACCGCGGCGGCGCCACGCAGCGCCAGCACCGGACTCACGCCGATGTGAGGATCCTTGAACGTGCCCTTCACATACAGCGGCGAGCGCAACGAGAAAACGCGCAGGCCCTTCGTGTGGGGATGGATGCCGAGATCCATGTCCTCGGTCTTGAGATTGATCGTGCCATCGACATTGATGACCGCGTCGTCGGTATCGAGCGCGAACACGCGTGAATCGAGCACGCCGTCGGTCACGACGAAATCCGCCGCCGCGCAGTTGATGTTCACGTCGCGCTTGCCGAAAAGCTTCTCGTACACGACGTTCGCCACGTTCAGCCCGGCCGCCTCCATATACAGGCGGCTCACGGTGCCCTCCGTGATGAGCGCCTTCACTTCGCCGTTCGATGTCGCCGCGAGCGCCGCAGGCGAGTTGCCGGTGGCCGAGAGCGCGGCATCGCCGTTGACTTCGCCGAGCGCGGACTGCATCGTCTTCACGGTCGGGAAAAGCTGCTTGAGCTTCAGATGCCGCGCCTGCGCCGACACGCGGCCCTTCAGCGGCGTGGTGCTGCCGTCGAGATGAATGTTCGATGCGAGCGAGCCGCCCGCCACGCCGAACTTGAGCGGCTCGAACGAGAGCACGCCGTTCGTCATCAGGACATGCGTGTACAGGTTCGTGATCGGCAGATCCGGGTCCTTGATGATGCGCTCGCCGGTGAACTTCACGTCGGCGTCGATGGCCTTCCAGCGATCGGTCTTGAACTCCTCGGTCGGCAGCGCCTTCGACGTCGGCTGCTTTTCCGTCTCGCCGCGCTTGGCCTTGCTCGCGTTCGAATCGGCGCCGATGATCGGCGCGAGATCCTTGAACTGCAGCAGATGCGACACGAGTTCGCCCTGCAGCAGCGGCCGCGGCTTCTTGCCCGCATAAACGAGCGATCCGTTGATGTCACTGCCGCCCACGCGCCCGGTGAAGTTCTCGTAGTGGAACACGTTGCCGTCTTCGCGGAACTGGCCGGTCAGCCGCCCTTCGGTGGCGAACGGCGGCGTCTCGGGCAGCGTCACGCCGGTGAACGGATAGAGATGCGCCATGCTCACGGCCTGAATCCACAGCCGCAGATCGAGCGCGGCGAGATGCGCGGGATCGGTCACGGTGCCGACGAACGCGATATGCGTGTCGCCCAGGCGCACGTCGGCCTGAACCGGGAACGGGCGTGTCGCGTCCTGCACGGCGAGCACGCCGCCAAGTTTGCCGTCGCCGGAGACCCTGCCGCCGTTGTAGGTGCCCTTCACGGTCCAGCCGAACGCGTATGGCGGAATCGGTGGCTTCGGGCCTTGCTTGGTCGTGATGCTGGTATTCGCCGACGTGCTCGCCGGATTCGGCGTGGACGCGTTCGCCGCGGCGGCCGCGGACGCGGCAGACGCCGCCGACGCTTCGGATGCCGCGGCCGCATCGGCCTGTTTGTTGAGCTTCGCCGCGCCGCTCTTGCCGACCATCTCCGACGACGACTTCGCGGACGCCGCTTCCTGCTGCTTCATCACATCGCCGATCGGCACGGGCTGCCCGAGCGTATCGATGACGACGTGCATCTCGGCCTTGGTGACTTCATCGCGCACGTCGACGGTGCCCTTCGCGAGCGAGATATCGCCGAGCTTGAGATTCCACGTGGACGGTTCGCTGGATTGCTTGAACTTGAACGTCCAGTTGTTGCGATTGTCCTTGAGGCGCTCGATATCGATCGACGGATTCACGAGATTGATCGTCGGCACCACGATGTCGTGCGCGAGCAGCGGCAGCACGGCCACCTGAAAGTCGATTTCGTCGAGGGTTGCGAAGAATTTCTGACGCGTCCAGTCCGGATTCGCGATGGTGATTTTTTCAGCGGAGAAGCGCGGCCACGGCACCCAGCGTTTCCAGCCCGTCTCGTTGGGCGGACGACGCCAGCCGACTTTCAGATCCCCCGTAATTTCGAAGCGGCGGCCGATCGCTTCGGACACTTTGTCATCCACCCAGGGTCGCAGACGGTTCCAGTCGAATGTCAGAAATATGACCACCAGTATCGCGATCAGAACCGCCAGAACGGCAAAAAACCATGCGACGATCCTTCCGATTTTTCCGGTCGTTCTGGCCTGCGGCATGACGGCTCCATCCGTTTTTTCTGATTATGAGTGCGGCAGCACATAGTGTGCCCGCGCGAATCGCGCGCCTTGTCGCCGCAAACCGCGGAATGTCCGTAAGATGTCCGCTCGAAGAACGAGACCCCACATAAAAACGATGCCCGACGCGACATCGCCCGCCCTTTCGCTTTCGCCTTCGCCTTCGATCGAGCTTGTCGCCGCGCATGGCGTCGTGCGCCGCGACGCCGTGCGCGGCACGGTGCTTCTGCATCCAACGGACTTCACGCTTTACGCGGGTCAACGCGCGGCAATCACCGGGCCATCGGGCTCGGGCAAGAGCGTTTTCCTGCGCACGCTCGCGCTGCTCGATGCGTGCGATGCCGGCCATGTCACGTGGCGCGGCGAGCGCATCGCGCGCTCGCGCATACCGGCTTACCGGCGGCGCGTCGCCTATATCGCGCAGCGGCCCGCGATGCTCGATGGCACTGTCGAAGACAATCTGCTTTATCCGTTCACGCTGAAAACCTATCGGGACGCGCAGTTCCATCGCGACACGGCGATGCGGCTCGCGCTGGCTGCCGGACGCGCCCCGGATTTCCTCGACAAGCTCGCGAGCGATCTGTCCGGCGGCGAGGCGCAGATCGCGGCGCTCGTGCGCGTGCTGCAACTCGCGCCCGACGTGCTGCTCCTCGACGAGCCGACCGCATCGCTCGATCCGGCTTCGGCGCGCTCGATCGAAGCGCTCGTTTCCGCCTGGTTCGACGCGGACGCGGAGCGCGCATGCATCTGGGTGTCGCACGATGTGGAACAGGCGCGGCGCGTCGCCACGCGTCATCTGACGATGAACGCGGGCGTGCTCGGAGGCGATACGCGATGAGCGGCTATCAGAACCTCAGTCTCTTCGATATCGGTCTCGCGGCGGCGCTGATCGTCGTCAATGGCGCGCTCTCGGTCGCGCTCGACCTCGGGCTCGAACGCAGGTTGCTCATCGCCGCGGTGCGGACCGTCGTGCAACTGCTGCTGATCGGCTATGTGCTCGGCTGGGTGTTCGCGTTTAGCCGCTGGTATGTGGTGCTGCCGCTGATGGCGCTGATGACGATCATCGCCGGCTTCGCTGCCTCCGGCCGCGGACGGCGGACCTACGCGGGACAGCGCGCGGACAGCATCGTGTCGATCTGGGGCAGTTCGTGGCTGATCGGCGCGTTCGGGCTGTTCGTCGTGATCCGGATTCATCCGTGGTACGAGCCGCAATACGCCATCCCGATTCTCGGCATGATTCTCGGCAACACGCTGACGGGCGTGTCGCTCGGCATCGAGCGCATGACGGAGGAACTGACCGCGGGACGCGCGGCGGTCGAGATGTCGCTCGCGCTCGGCGCGTCGCGCTGGGAAGCGGCGCAAGGGCCCGCGCGCCAGGCCGTGCGCGCGGGCATGATTCCGACCCTGAACCAGATGGCCGTGGTCGGGCTCGTCAGCCTGCCGGGGATGATGACGGGCCAGGTGCTGGCCGGGCAGTCGCCGTTGCAGGCGGTGCGGTATCAGATCGTCATCATGTTTCTGATCGCGGCGGCGTCGGGGCTCGGCGTGGTCGGGGCCGTCGTGCTGACGTATCGGCGGCTTTTTTCGAGCGATCACCGGTTCATGGCGTCGAAGCTGATCGAACGAAACGCCCGCAAGCGCGCCGCGTAACTTACTCGCCGTTATAGGCCCGTTCGAGCGTCGGGAGATCGAGCTTGATCATCTCGCGCATCGCTTTCATGGTGCGATCGGCCTTCACCGGGTCCGGGTCCTGGAGCATCTTGAGCAGGCGTCTCGGCGCGATCTGCCACGTCACGCCGAAGCGATCCGTGAGCCAGCCGCAGGCCAGCGACTGGCCGCCGTCCAGCAGCTTGTCCCAGTAGTGGTCGATCTCTTCCTGCGTATCGCATTTGATGAACATCGAGATGGCCGGAGTGAACTTGAATTCCGAGCCGCCGTTCAGCGCCAGGAACGCCTCTCCTTCCAGTTCGAACAGGATGGCGAGCACGCTGCCGACCGGTCCCGGACTGGACTCCGTATGACGCATGATCTCCGTGATGCGCGCATTCCTGAAGGTGTCGACATAAAAGTTCACGGCCTCTTCAGCGTTGGCGCTTTCGAACCATAGACAGGGCGAAATCTTGTGCATATGCGGATCTCCGTTGGTGGAATCGTGCGTCACGCGCACGGTTGCTGTCCCATCGCCTGCTTCATTTCTTCCGGCGTGACGTCGCGCGTGTGCGTCGCGACCGACCATTGATGGCCGAACGGGTCTTCCAGACGCCCGTAGCGATCGCCCCAGAACATGTCGGCGACGGGCATCGTCACTTTCGCGCCGGCGCTTTCGGCCTGCTTCACGGTGGCATCGGCGTCTTCGACATACAGGTGGATCGTGACCGGCGAGCCCTTCAGCGCCTTCGCACCGACCGATCCAAATTGCGGGAATTCGTCGACGAGCATCAGCATGGAATCGCCGATCTTGACCATTGCATGCATGAGCTTGCCGTCCGGTCCGGGCATGCGGCCCAGCTCGACGGCGTTGAACGCGCGCTTGTAGAACTCGATCGCTTCGGCCGCGCCCGCGCAGACGAGGTGCGGGGTCAGCGAATGCATGCCTTCGGGGATCGGCTTGACAGCGGAAGTGGACATATCGGCTCCGTGTAGTGAACGAGGCGCGCCGGGTCGGCGCGGCTCTCATACCCTACAACGAACGGGCAGCCGGTCAATCGACACGACTACCCACACCGCCGTCAAATTTCGTGTACCGGCACGCAGATAGCCTATTTCGAAGACTGCTCCGCGAGCGATTGAATCAGCGCTTCGAGCCGCGAGAAATTGACGGGCTTGGTCAGATGATCGCGAAAGCCCGCTTCGCGGCAGCGGCGAATGTCCTCGTCCATGCCGTAGCCCGTGATCGCCACCGATGGCTTGTCGGGCTGAAAGGTCTGCCATGCGCGAGCAACGTCGAGACCGCTGCCGTCGGGCAGGCCGATATCGCTGACGAGCAGATCGAACGGCCCGCTCTTCGCGCGCTCCAGCGCCGCCGCGACGGTCACCGCGACCGTCACTTCGTGGCCGAGCATTTCGAGCACCTCGGCCATCGCCGACGACGTCTGCTCGTTGTCCTCCACGAGCAGCACCCTGAGTGCGCGTCCCTGCTCCTGACGCGCGGCCTCGACCGCCGGCTCGTCCTCGTGCGCGGGCTGAACGCGGGCGAGCGGCAGCGTGAGCGTGAAGCGCGCGCCGGCGTCGCGCCCCTCGCTATGTGCGGAGAGCGTGCCGCCGTGCTTCTGCGCCAGCGTGCTCGCGATCGCGAGGCCGAGGCCCAGGCCGCCGAACGAGCGCGTGATCGAATCGTCGGCCTGTTCGAACGCGGAGAAGATGCGCGGCAGCGCCTCGGCGCTGATGCCGATTCCGCTGTCCGTCACCGAAACCGCGATCGTCGCCGGGTCCGGGTTCCAGGTGCGCACGTCGATGCGCCCGCCCGCGGGCGTGAACTTCACCGCGTTCTTCATCAGGTTCCAGACGATCTGCTGCAGACGGGCCGCGTCGCCGAGCACGACGAAATGGTCCGCATCGAAACGCGTGTCGAGCGTGAGGTCCTTCGTGCGCAGATCGGCCTCGGACATGTCGAGCGCGCTCGTGAGCAGGGTATCGAGCGCGACACTCGCGAAATTGAGCGACAGCTTGCCGCGCGCGATGCTCGTAAGATCGAGAAGATCGTCGATCAGACGCGCTTCCAGCTCGACATTGCGGCGGATGAGATCGAGCGTCGGATGCGCCTCGCGCGGCAACGAATGCTTCATCTCCAGGAGGCGCACGGCCGCGAGGATCGGCGTGAGCGGCGTGCGTAGCTCATGCGACAACACCGCCAGAAAATGGTCCTTCGCGCGATTCGCGGACTCGGCCTGATCTTTCGCGAGGCGCAGCGCGTCGGCGGCCATGTGGGCGTCGGTCGCGTCGCGCACGATCTTCGAGAAGCCGATCAGCTCGTCATGCTCGCTGCGGATCGCGGTCGTCACGCCCGACGCGAAGAACGAATGGCCGTCCTTGCGCCAGAGCCAGCGGTCGTCGCTCGCGCTGCCTTCGCGCCGCGCCGTCTCCAGCTCGGCTTCGAACACGCCCGCTTCGCGGTCTTCCTGCGCATAGAAGATGCTCGCGGACTGACCGAGCACGTCCTGCGCGGGAAAGCCCAGAATGCGCTCGGACGCCGCGTTCCACGTGCGGATGCGCCCTTCGGGATCGAGCGTGATGACGGCGTAGTCCTTGAGCGCATCGATGAGCAGGCGAAAATGCGTTTCCGTCTCGCGCAGCGCACGCTCGACCGCGATGCGTTGCGCGCGCTCCGCGCTCTCGCGCATCGCCCGGCGCACGACCGCGGGCAGGCGTTGCAGGCGCTGCTTCAGAACGTAATCGGTCGCGCCGCGCTTGAGCATATCGACCGCATGTTCTTCGCCGAGCAAGCCCGACACGAAGATGAACGGCGTATCCGGCGAGCGCTCGCTCGCGATCGTGAGCGCCTCGATGCCCGAGAAGGTGGGCATCACGAAATCGGCGAGGATCACGTCGAAGCGCTTCTTGTCGAGCTCGCCGATGAAGGCCGCGGAGTCGTACACGATCGATGCATCGACCGCGTAGTCCGCGCGCTCAAGCTGGGCGATCGTCAGCTCCGCATCGAGTGCGTTGTCTTCGACGAGAAGCAGATGCAGGGGCTGCATGATCTAGACGTCCTCTTCAAAGGACGCTTGCGGGCCCATCGGACGGGGCGGGTTCGCGAACATGAGCGCTGCGGTCATTGAGTGGACGTCGGCCGCCGAAAGCGCGTGGAGCCGGGCGGCGGCTCGTTGAGCACGGCCCAGAATACGCCGAGATCGCCGATCGCCTCGACGAATTCGGCGAACTCCACGGGCTTGACGACGTACGCGTTCACGCCGAGCTCGTAGCTGCGTATGAGATCCTGTTCTTCGCGCGAGGAGGTCAGCATGACGACCGGCACGCTCTTCAACGAAGCATTCGAGCGGATCATGTCGAGCACTTCGAGACCGTCGATCTTCGGCAGCTTCAGGTCGAGCAGGATTACGGCCGGATTGCCGGGCGCGCGCTCCTTCCACTCGCCTTCGCAGGTGAGATAGTCGATGGCTTCCTGGCCATCGCGCGCGACGATCACTTCGTTCGCGAGCTGACTCTTGTCGAGCGCGACGAGTGTGAGCTCGAGGTCGTTTGGATTGTCTTCAACGAGCAAAATCGGTTTAAGCATGGTCTTTTCTTGACTTTGTAGCTGGCGCGCCCTGCGTTCCATTCGCATTGCGGAATTCGACCGGCAGCGAGAAATAGAATACCGCGCCCTTTCCCAGCCGGCCTTCGGCCCATGTGCGCCCTTCGTGACGCTCGACGATGCGCCTCACGTTGGCGAGCCCGATGCCCGTGCCTTCGAATTCTTCCGCGCGATGCAGCCGCTGGAACACGCCGAACAGCTTCGCGCCGTACTTCATGTCGAAGCCGACGCCGTTGTCGCGCACGCCGATCACGTATTCATCGCCGTCCCGGCTCGCGAATATCTCGATTTTCGCCGATTCCCGCGTCCGCGTATATTTCACCGCGTTCGAAATCAGGTTGCGAAGTGCAAGCTGCAGGAAAGCCGCGTCGCCGATGACGCGCGGCAGCTCGCCGATGACCCATTCGATGCGCCTACCCGCGCTTTCCGCCTCGAACTCCTGAACGACCCCGCGCACAAGCTGCCCGAGATCGGCGGGCGCGGGTCTGAGCGCCGCGCGGCCCATCTGCGAGAACGTCAGGAGATCGTCGACGAGCGTGCCCGCGAAGCGGGCCGAGTCCAGCATGTTGTTCAGAAAGCGCCGGCTCTTGTCCGACATGCGTTCGCCTTCCTGCTCGCGCAGCAAATCGCCGTAACCCGCGATATGGCGCAGCGGCGCGCGCAGGTCGTGCGACACCGAATACGAAAACGCTTCCAGCTCCTTGTTCGCGCGCGCGAGCTCGGTCGCGAGCTCGGCGCGTTCTTCCGCGCGGCGCAGCACGATATTCAGCAACGCGCCGCGCAATTCGCCGGCGATTTCGAGTTCGCCCTGACGCCACATCGCGGACTGGCCGCGCACCGTTTCGAGCCACGGCGAAAAGTTCGTGCGCGGCGCGCTCGCGCCATCAGCGCCTTCTATCTTGACCGGCTCGCCCGCCCACTTGATGGTCTGCATCACTTCGGGCCTGAACCACAGCAGATAGTTGCGAAAGATCTGCGAGACCGGCACCGCGAGCACGCCGCACGCGTGGTCCTCGTGTCCTTTCGCCGGCGCCCATTCGCGCGCGAGCGAATCCGTCGCCCATACGCCGGACGTGTTCTCCGCGAGCCAGTGCGTGAGCGCGCGCACGGTGTCCTCGTCGGGCGTCGAGCCGAGCAGCGTGATCTGGTCGTCGAAAACGATCGCCGCGCCTGCCGAGCGCGCGAAGCTCAACACGTCCTTCGGCACCGCCTGCAAGCCCGCGACGAAGTTCTCGTGCTCGCCCATCGCGGAGATCAGACGGCCCATCGTGCGGCGCAGCGCGGCCAGATACTCGCCTTCGGCGCGCTCTTCCTTCGCTTCGATCTGCAACGACAGCATGTGACCGAGATGCTCGACCGCGACGCGCGTGTTGAACGGCACGATACGCGCGTCGTGATCGTGACACGAGACGAGTCCCCACAACTGCCCGCGCACGACGATCGACACCGACATCGACGCATGCGTGCCCATGTTGCGCATGTACTCCAGATGCACCGGCGAAAAACTGCGCAGCGTCGCGTAGGTGAGATCGGTGGGACGGCCCGTAACCGGGTTCACGCCCGGCACGAGCCGCGCGGGCGTGTAGTTCACGTCGGCGACGAGGCGGATGCGGTGTTTCAGATACAACGCGCGCGCCTGGCGCGGAATGTCCGACGCAGGGAAGAACTGATGCAGGAACGACGGGTAACCCTCGTCGCGATCTTCCGCGAGCACATGGCTGCGGCCTTCCTCGTCGAAGCTGTAGAGCATCACGCGGCCGAAGCCCGTGATCGCGCGCACTTCGCGCACCGCGAGCTCGGCGAGCGCCTGCACGTTCCCCGCATCCTGAAGGCCGCGCGCGAACGTGCGCACGAGCGGATACATCGATGCGAAGGCATCGCCGCTGGCTGCGGCGGCTTCCATCTCGACGATGAGCGCGCCCTCATGACGATGCATCGTCACATCGAAACGCAGCGGATTGTCGGAGGAAGAAGCGGTCACGTCGATCGGACCGATGTAGAGCGGCGCATCGTCGAGCGCGGACGTGACGGCCGCCTGCGCGATGCGTTGCGCGCCCGCCGCGCCGATCACGGCATCGAGCGGCTCGCCGAGCAATGCATCGACGGCCTCGCCTGTCAGCGACGCAAGGTTTTCGCTTGCCTGCACGATGCGCAGATCGTCGGCGAGCACGAGCAGAAATCCGTGCGGCTGGATGCCGCCGGGGATATGGATCGGCTCGGCATCGCAGTCCTTGCCCGCGACGCCCGAACTGAGCGTGCGGCGACGCGCCTCGGCATCCGGCGGTCCTTGCGATGCTTCGTGCGAAGCCTTCGCGATAGGCGGTTCGCTTGCGGATTCGTTCATCAGGCCGCTCCCGCCGCCGGCTGCAGACGCTGCTGCACATCGTCCGCTTCGGGGCATAGCCACGCGTGCAGGCTTTCGAAGGTGGCGATGGCGGCTTTCACCGCGTCGTCGTACTGGCTTTCGGGTACGGTGGCCGCCGCGGTCTCGCGAAACGCATTCCACATGCTGCCGGTGCGCGGGCCGTAGCCTTCGAAATAGGCGTTGCCGCGGCCCGGCGCGAGATCGAGCCGCTCGGCGACGTGAGGCGCGATGAAGCGCCCGCCCAGCGTGCTGCCTTCCATCACGTACATCGAGCCGAACGCATCGCCGATGTTATGCATGCGCGGCAGATCGTCGTGCGAATCGGCGTGTTGTACTGAAGCGCTGCGCTGGGTCTCGCCCGTCAGCGCGACGAGGTCGGCGGCGAGGAGCTGCGCCTTGCGGCGCGCATCGAAGAAGTCCGCGAGCGATGCCGGCATGCACGCCGCGGTCGCATCTTCCCACGGCGCGACATAGCCATAGAATCGTTCGAGCAGCGCGATGTATTCGTCGCCCTGCAGATCGTCACGCATCAGGTCGAGCGCATTCTCGAGCCGCGCATGACACGCGGCGGTTTCGTTCTTCAGACGGGACAGAAGGTCGTGTGGCATGTTCCGTTAAGTTGGCTTCGGTCCGCATGGCGGGGCAAAGGATGCAAGCATCGGAAGGGCTTACCGGTTCGCGCGTCCCATCTATTGCGTGCATCGGTAGAAAAAACGTGGCAAACGATAGCTTCCAGACCCACTCATGATCAACGGTTCATTCTACGCAAGCGGCCCGTGCGGTGCCATTCGCGAAGGCTTTTCACCGTTCGGTTCACCGCTTGGCCGAGCGCCCTTCATCGCTGTTGACGTTTGCCTGTTCGTCGCGCTGCGTATCGCGTTGATAATCGTCGCCGCCCCGTCGATCCGTATCGACCAAACCGCGTTCGATGTCCTCATGCGCCTGCATGCCGACATCGCGCGGTTCATGTTCATGCTGCGATTCGACGCTCTGATCCGCCTCGTGAGGCAGCGGCGCGTTGGACGCATCGTCATGCGTTTGCGTCGCGCGATCCTTGCTCGCCATCTCGCGTCCGCTATCGGGCGCGCTCGCGGGTGTCGTGTTGGTCTGCTTCATCTTCGTCTCCCTGTGTGAACGCTCACTTGCGTGAGCCGTTCATGCCGAGCCGCTTCTTCATCTCGGCCGTAAGCCGTTGACGCGCCTTGTCATAGCCCGCCCACGGATCGCCTTTCAACGCATCGAGCCGCTCGCGCACGTTGCCGATGTTCCATTGATCGCCGCTCGTAACGGAATCGAGCTCGTCCCACGAGAGCGGCATCGATGCGCCGAGCCCCGCCCGCGCGCGCAGCGAAAACGCCGCCACGGTGCTCGACCCGCGGTTGTTTCGCAGATAGTCGATGAAGATCTTGCCCTTGCGGTTCTGCATGCCCATCTTCGCGGAGAAGAGCTTGGGCAGCGCGCTCGCCATGTGCTGCGCGACCGCCTGCGAGAAGTCCTTCATATCGTCCCAGCCGGCCTGCTTCGCGAGCGGCACGACCACATGAAAGCCCTTGCCGCCGCTCGTCTTGCAGAACGACGTGAGGCCGAGTTCAGCGAGCAGATCCTTCGTCAGCTTCGCGGCCTCGATCATGCGCTCCCAGCCGACGCCTTCGCCCGGATCGAGATCGAACACCATGCGATCCGGCTTCTCGATGTTCGAAGTCACCGCGTTCCACGTATGCAGCTCGATCGTGCCCATCTGCGCGGTGCCGACGAGCGCTTGCGACGATTCGATCGTGAGCAGCGGCGGATGCCCCGGATCGATGTCGGCATGCTGCGTGATATGCGGAATCGCGAGCTTCGCGCTGTGCTTCTGAAAGAACAGTTCGCCGCCGATATCTTCGGGCGCGCGTACGAGCGACACCGGTCGATCCTTCAGATGCGGCAGCATCCAGTCGGCGACGGACGCGTAATACTCGACGACATCGATCTTGGTGAAGCCGGTCGATTTGTCGATCACGCGATCCGGATGGCTGATCTTCACGCCTTCGATTTCCGCCGAGCCCGCCTTGGCTTTGGTAGCGGTCTTCTTTGCAGGCGTTTTCTTCGACGCCACTTTCTTCGCCGATGCCGGCACTTCCTTCACGATCTGACGCGCGGGTTTATCGTCGCGCAGACTGACGAACGAGGCTTGTCGCACGATGCGCTCCTTGGTCCATTCCGCAAAATTGCATTCGGCCACGAGTTCGGGCTTCACCCAATGCACGGGCGTACGGCTGCGTTCCTGCGGCTCGCTGGCGAACGGCATGCGCTTCACTTCGCGCTTGTCGAGCTCCTTCTTCACCGCGATGAGCGTCGCGTGATCGAAGCCGCTGCCCACGCGACCCGCGTACTGCAATTTGCCGTGCGTGTCGTACACGCCGAGCAGGAGCGCGCCGAACTGCCCGCGGCTGCCCGACGGCTCCGAATAGCCGCCGATCACGAACTCCTGCCGGCGACGGCACTTGAGCTTGATCCACGAGGTGCTGCGCCCCGACACATACGTGCTGTCGATGCGCTTGCCGATGATCCCTTCGAGCGCCATGTCGCAGGCGCTTTTCAGAAGATCGTCGGCGTGAAAGGCGAAGTCCTGCGAATAGCGCAGAACGGGATCGTCTATCGGCTCGATGAGCGCCTTCAGGATCGCGCGGCGCTGCACGAGCGGCACGTTGCGCAGGTCATAGCCGTTCAGATACGGCACGTCGAAGAAATACACGACAATGTCCTGCGGGCGTCCTACATCGAACGCGTTTTGCAGCGCCTGAAAATCAGGCAGGCCACGATCGTCGAGCACCACGGCTTCGCCGTCGAGCCAGCCGCTTTCGATATCGAGCCGCTCGAGCGCCTTCACCTGCTTCGAGAACTTCGCGGTCCAGTCGTTGCCGTTGCGCGTATAGATCAGAATCTCGTGCTTGCCTTTGATGGTTTCGATGCGCGCGAGCACGCGATAGCCGTCGAACTTTATTTCGTAGGCCCAATCATTTCCGGGCGGCGCGGCATCGACCAGTGTTGCGAGTTGCGGCTTGAAGGTCGCGGGCAGCTTGGCCTTTACCGCGCCTTCGATCGCCGGTTCGTGCGACAACGTGCGCAACGACTCGGCGCTGCGATTCGCGACGATATCCGGATGCGCGTGTCCGTTCGCTTTCTTGCCGGCCGGTTTCCGCGCCGGCGCTTTCTTCGCGACGGCCTTGCGTTCGGTGCGCTCGCGTACCGCGCCGCTTTTGTCGCGCGCACCGAGCGATGTCGACATCACGCTGCCTGGCTTCTTCAGCAAAATGTCGTATTCGGCTTCGGGACGCGCTTCGTCGTCGCGTTCCTTGATGAGCAGCCACTGCTCCTTGTCGCCGCTGCCGCGCATGTGACTTTTCACGAGCGTCCAGCCGCCGTGCAGCTTTTCGCCGTCGAGTACGAACTTGAGCTTGCCCTTCTCGTATTCGCGTGCGGCTTCCTCGACAGTGCCCGACTGCGGCGCCCACGTCCCGCGATCCCACACGATCACGCTGCCCGCACCGTAGTTGCCCTCGGGAATATCGCCTTCGAACGAGCCATAGTCGAGCGGATGATCTTCGACATGCACCGCGAGCCGCTTGACCGAAGGATCGAGGCTCGGTCCTTTCGGCACCGCCCACGATTTGAGCGTGCCGTCGAGTTCGAGACGGAAGTCGTAGTGCAGACGGCGCGCGTCGTGTTCCTGGATCACGAACGACAACGCGTGATCCGCGGACTTCCTTGCGCGCGCACTGCGCTTCGCGGCGCCGGAGGGCTCGGGCGTCTTGTCGAAGGTACGCTTGCGCTGATAGGTTTCGAGTTTGTCAGCCATCGTTGTCTATCGTCGTCTATGCGTGACTCACGCGCGTTTGCGACGCGTCGTCTTGCGTGCCGGGCGCGCCGTTTCCTCGCTGGTATCGTCGTCGGATGGCGCGGCCTTGCTGCCGCGTTTGGCCGGAGCGCCCTTCTTCAGACTGCGCTTGAGCAATTCCGACAGATCGAGAATTTCGGCGGATGCCTTTTGCTCGCCGCCCTCCTCGACCTTCATGACTTCGGCGACCTTGCCTTCCTTCACCTTCTTGTCGACGAGCGCCATGATGTCGTCCTTGAAGGTGTCGTGATACTTGGCCGGATCCCATGAGTCGCTCATGTCGTCGATGAGACGCTTCGCCATTTCCAGTTCCTTCGGCGTGACGCCGGCCTTCTTGGTGTCTTCGTCGGGGAACTTGAACTCGCTGAAGTCGCGCACTTCGTCGCCCCAGCGCAGCGTGTTGAGCGCGAGCGCGGGGCCGACCGGAATCAGCGCCGCCAGATGCTGCTTGTTGTGCAGCACGACGCTCGCGATGCCGACCTTGCCGGTGTCCTTCAACGCGTCTCGCAGAAGCGCGTAGACTTTCTCGCCCTTGCGATCGGGCGCGAGATAGTACGGCGTATCGAGCGAGAGGAACGAGATGTCGGGCGCATCGACGAAAGCGAGAATGTCGACCGTCTGCGTCGATTCGGGATTGGCCGCGCGGATTTCGGCGTCGGTCATCACGACGTATTTGCCCTTCTCGTATTCGAAGCCGCGCACGATGTTGTCGCGCGTGACTTCCTTGCCCGTGTTCTTGTTGATCTGCTTGTAGCCGATCGGATCCATCGAGCGCTTGTCGAGCAGATTGAAGCCGACCTTCTCCGACTGCGTCGCCGGATAGAGTTGCACGGGCACGTGGACCAGCCCGAAGCTGATCGCGCCTTTCCAGATCATGTGCGGCATCGCGGCACCTTCGCTGTCGGATCGAGTCGATTGGATACGCCCGGGCGCGTGAGCCGAGGCGGTTTTCGCGCCGGCAATCAGCGCGGTATCGAATGGAATCGCACGAAGCGTGCCAAGAGGTATTCAAGCGCCGACGCGCGCAGCATCTGGACGATCGCGTTTACACGCGAAGCGATTCGCCGTCCTTATCTGTAAGCTTTACTGACGATGACCGCGTGAAGGAAATTTGAGACGGTTGAAAGTAAAGACCGTTAGTTGCAGATAGCGTTTCTAAAAAACGCGCCGACCGGAAATCGGCGCGTCGGACAGCGACGGTTATTTGCGGTTCGCCGTGACGGTCAACTGCGTGCCGTCGTCGAGCGTGACGGTTTTCTTGGAGCCTGTGGACGTCGGCATCGAAAAACGCACGATCTGGCTGAAGCGATTATCGACCGGACATTGCACGGTCTTGCCGCCCACGTTCACCTTGCTCGTGCCCTTCGGCGCGTAGGCGCGAAAGCTGATCTGCACGTTCGCGGAACCGTTATCCGCGACGACCGGCGCGAAGCGGATCTGCACCTGCCGCACCGCCTGCCCGTCCGCGCTCTTCGGCACCGACGCCGCCTGCGGGCAAGCATCCGGAACCGCCTGCGCGCCGCTCGGCGCCGAGCCCTGCCAGGTGAAGTCGTCGGTCTGGCCGGAACGGATGGTGCGCGTTTCCTGCTCGTTGCCGAAACTCTTCGATGCCATCTTCACCGTGTACTTGATGGGACCGTCATTGGGCGCTTCGGAGAGAACCTTGATGCCTGGCGTCGCGTGGGCGGTCGCCGCGAACATTGCGAGCGCGGCGACGGAAACGATGCGACGAACGACCGAACGACGATTCATGCCGCCACCTCCGTATCGAGCGCTGAGGAAGGCCGGCGCCGCGAGGCGCCAGCGTGCTGTAGGGCGGTTTCAGTCTAGCGCCCCGCATGGCGGCTCATCCTAGTGGAAAACCCGCGTGCGCGGCACTGTCGATGACGTTCGTCAACGCGCGCTCAGAAGCCGGTCAGCACGAGCTTGCCGACCGTGCGCCCTTCTTCCAGCAGCCGATGCGCCTCGCGCAGATTCGCGGCGTCAATCCTGCCGAGATCGCGTCCGAGCGTCGTGCGAATCGTGCCTGCGTCGATCAGCCGCGCCACTTCGGAAAGCAGCTTGTGCTGCTCGATCATGTCGGGCGTCTTGAACATCGCGCGCGTGAACATGAACTCCCAGTGAAACGCCGCGCTCTTCGATTTCAGCAATTCGACCGGCAGCGGCTTCGCGTTCTCGACGATCGTCGCGATTGCGCCTTGCGGCTTGATGACTTCGGCGGCGGCGGGGAAATGCTTGTCGGTGTCATTGAAGATCAGCACGTAATCCACCTGCGGGAAGCCGATATCCTTCATCTGCTTCGGGATGTCCCCGAAGTGATCGACGATGTGATCCGCGCCGAGATCCTCCGCCCATTTCGCCGATTCGGGGCGCGAGGCCGTGGCGATCACCTGAAGCTTCGCGACGCGCTTGGCGAGCTGGATGCCGATCGAGCCGACGCCGCCCGCCCCGCCGATGATCAGCACCGACTTGCCCGCGTCCTTGCCTTCCGCCGACACGCGCAGCCGGTCGAAGAGCGCTTCCCACGCGGTGATGGTCGTGAGCGGCAGCGCGGCGGCGCAGGTGAAATCGAGCGACTTGGGCTTCGCGCCGACGATGCGCTCGTCGATCAGATGGAACTCGCTGTTCGCGCCCTGGCGCGTGATGTCGCCCGCGTAGTAGACCGGGTCGCCCGCCTTGAACAGCGTGACCTCGGGACCGACCGCCTCCACGACGCCCGCCGCATCCCAGCCGAGCACGCGCGGCGCTGCTTCGACCTTGTCCTTCGGCGCGCGCACTTTCGTGTCGACGGGATTGACCGCGATTGCCTCGATTTTCACGAGCAGGTCGCGGCCCGTCGGCACGGGCTTGTCGAGCTCGATATCGACGAGCGATTCGGGGTTGGAAATCGGAAGGTAACGCGTCAGGCCGATGGCTTTCATGTGTGTGCTCCGTGAAGTGAACTTGCTTCGATCTTAGTGCGCGATCTCCATCTCGAAAACCGTCATAATCGATGAAACATTTTTCGGGAAATCCATCGAATGGCGAGCGATCCCCTGACGGACGGCGCGACACGCGAGCGGCTCGATCTGCTCGACGTCGGCCTGTTCATGCGTGCGGCGGCGCTGGCGAACCTGTCGGCGGCGGCGCGTGAGTTCGGGTTATCGCCGGCGGTGGCGAGCGCGCGCATCGCCGGGCTGGAACGCATGCTCGGCGCGCGGCTTTTGCATCGCACGACGCGGCGCGTCTCCATCACGCAGGAAGGCGAAATCTTCGCGGCGCATGCGCGCGAGCTGCTCGACGCCGCCGACGCCGCGCGTGCCTCGGTCGGACAGGCGCGCGAGCATCCGCACGGCCGCCTGCGCGTGACGATGCCCTCGTCGCTCGGCCGCCAGCACATCTCGCCGCTGATTCCCGCGTTTTTGCGCGCGTATCCCGGCGTGAGCGTCGATCTGCGCATGACCGACCAGATCGTCGATCTCATCGATGAAGGCATCGATCTCGCGATCCGCATCGGCGCGCTGAAGGATTCGACGCTCGTCGCGAAAAAGCTCGCGAGCAACCGGCGCGTGCTGTGCGCGTCGCCCGCGTATCTCGCCGAGCGCGGCACGCCGCGTCATCCGGCCGATCTCGCCGGGCACGAATGCGTGATACTCGCCGATCAGCGCGACTGGAGTTTCGTGACGCCGACCGGCGTGATCGATGTGCGCGTGTCGGGGCGGCTCGTAACGGACAACGGCGAAGTGATCCGCGACGCGCTCGCGGCGGGCGTCGGCATCGGGCTCAAATCGACGTGGAGCGTCGCGCCGCTGATCGCGAGCGGCGAGCTCGTCACCCTTCTCGACGATTACCCGCTCGCGCAGACGGTTGCGATCTGGGCCGTGTATCCGAGCCGCGCGTTCGTGCCGCCGAAGACGCTCGCGTTCATCGACTTTCTTGCGGCGCAGTTCGGCGAGCCGCCTTACTGGGACGTCGATCCTGCGCGCGTGCAGCGCTGAAGGTTCTTTACAATGGCGGTTTCCGCCTTCATGCGTTTGCCCCGCCGATGAACCTCGTCATTCAAAGTCCCAGCCCTATCTCCGATTCACATCTGCGCCCGCTCGCGGCGCTCGCGCGCTCGCGCGAGACGCAACGCGCCGACGACACGCTGCTGCGCCTGATCGACGCCGATCCGCTCCAGCGTCCGGATATCGACGCCTACTGCGGCGCGCATTCGCTCGATTACGCCTACATCGATCCGAACGCGAAGCTCGCCGATTTCGGCCTTGTCGCGATGGATATGGACTCGACGCTCATCACGATCGAATGCATCGACGAGATCGCCGATTTCTGCGGGCTGAAGGCCGAGGTCGCGGCGATCACGGAAGCGTCGATGCGCGGCGAGATCAAGGATTTCGACGAGAGCCTCACGCGGCGTGTCGCGCTGCTGAAGGGCCTCGACGCGGGCGCGCTGGAGCGTGTCTACGAGGAACGGCTCAGGCTTTCGCCGGGCGCGGAACGCATGCTCGAAGGCGCGCGCGCTGCGGGTCTTAAGACGCTGCTCGTGTCGGGCGGGTTCACGTTCTTCACCGAGCGTCTGAAGACGCGCCTCGGGCTGGATTACACGCGCGCGAACACGCTCGAAATCGTCGATGGCAAGCTGACTGGGAAGGTCGTCGGCGACATCGTGAACGCGGATGAGAAGGCGCGCACGCTGATCGACACGTGCGCGAAGATCGGCATCGAGCCGAAGCGGGCCATCGCGATGGGCGATGGTTCGAACGATCTCAAGATGATGGCCGAAGCGGGGTTGTCGGTGGCGTTTCGGGCGAAGCCCGTTGTGAGGCAGTCGGCGAGTGTCGCGTTCAACTTCGTTGGGCTCGATGGGTTGTTGAGGCTTTTTTGATCGATGTATGGGTGGGGGTTTTTTTGCTGGATCCCGTATTCGCGTCGGTCTATTAGCACTGCCCCTGTGCGGGGCGGCAGTCACTTTCTTTGCTGCTGCAAAGAAAGTAACCAAAGAAAGCAGCTCGCTTAGGCCCGCGGTCACACGCACGTTGGCCATGCTTGCCAGCCCGCGGTGGCACTCGCCTAAGTGTCGCCCCCAAAGGCCTAATCGGGCGTGGCTCGCGCACGGTCTGCCGCCCCAAGTGTTGTGGCGTGCTGGTTCAGCACGAGAGAGCTTCGGCACAGCGCTACGCGCTGCCGTTGGGTATGCGAGGGAAACCGTCGAAGAAGAAGCGCACGCAAACTCGATTGACCCATCGGCCGCGAAGCGGGCTGGAGCTATTTGGTGCTGAACCAGTTTGTTCTGTGGTGCGATGAGTCAGACCGTGCGCGAGCCAAGCCCGATTGGGCCTTCGAGGGCGACACTTAGGCGAGGGCCGCCTGCGGCTGGCAAGCATGGCCAACGTGCGTGTGACCGCGGGCGGTGAGAAGCTGCTTTCTTTGGTTACTTTCTTTGCAGCAGTGTATGGACCGGAGACATAGGTAACAGGTGTGTCAGGACATGGGTAACACATTTAGCTCCTTTTGCCGCGTTCCTTCAAGTTGATGGTATCGATTCGATGATGAGCGAAGTACACGTCGTAGCAGCCGTCGGTTTCGCTACAGGCGCGCAACGCGATGGGCAGCTCAGCCAGCGCACTTGAAACCTTGAAGCATTGCGACTTGAAGCGCACCTCGCCGTTGATGCCCACGCGAAGCACCACGTCTGCGTCGCCGTACTCGATCGGCGGCAGACGCTCCGGATACGCTCGCGGGCTGGGTTGATAGCGCGAGATCGGCGTGGCCATGCCCAGCGCCTGATGCGGCCGCTCGTGGTTGTACATCTGGCGCCACGTATCGAAGGCTTGCTGGATACTCTTCAGGCTCTGGAAGTGTCGACCCGCGAGCAGTTCCGCCTTCAGCGTCCGATGAAACCGTTCGTCTTTACCGTTGGTCTGCGGATGCCCGGGCCGGCTGTACGAAGGTCGGATGCCCAGGCGGATCAGCCAGATCGCCAGCGCAGGCAGTTGTCCGGGTCGCGCAGGGCTGCCCCATGGCGGACCGTTGTCCGCATTGATGCGCAGCGGCAACCCGTAACGGCGAAACACCGCGCGCAAGTGCTCACGCACGACCCGCGTGGGCGTGCTGCCACACGCATCGAGCGCCAGATCGAAGCGCGAATGATCGTCAAGCACCGTGAACGGCAAGCAACGTCGTCCACTGTCGAGTTCGATATAGCCCTTGAAATCCATCTGCCACAGATCGTTGGGATGCTCGTGTTCAAAGCGCTGCCATCGCAAGGCCTCGGTGCTGCTCTCAGCGGTGATCAAACCTTGCCGATGCAGGATGCGCGTCACGGTGCTCGGCGAAGGGGTCTGAGCGCAACCCAGATCGCTCAGGCGCCTGGCAAGCTTGGCCGCCCCCCAGGCGGGATGCGCTTGACGCAGTTCGACCACGCGTGCCTCCACTTCGGCAGCGGTACGCGAGGGGCTATGCACGGGCCGTCGGCCCTGATCGGCCAAAGCGGTGTCGCCTTGCTCGAAGCGCCTGATCCACTTGTACCCCGTCTTCGCGCTGATGCCGTACTGGCGACACAAGGCGCGCCGATTGGCCCCTTCTCGGATGGCGAATTCCACGAATTCAAGTCGCAGTTCCATGATGTCTTTGCTATCCCAGGTCATGATCTACTCCAGACGAACCATTCGTCCGAAGTGTTACCCATGTCCTGGAACAGGTGTTACCCATGTCTCCGGTCCATACACTGCAGCAAAGAAAGTGACCCCCGCCCCGGGGAGGGGCAGTGCTAATAGACCGACACGAAAACGGGACCCAGCGAAAGCCTAAATATCCCTCGGTCAACCAAGCGCTTTGCCCAGCGCCCCCTCCAGATCCGCCCGCAAATCCGCCTCCGCTTCCAGCCCGACATAAAACCGCACCAACACCCCCTCATACGGCCATTGCGAAGCAGTGCGCATCGAAGAAATGTTGTAGGGCATCGCGAGACTGTGCGCGCCACCCCAGCTCCAGCCGATCGAGAACAGTTCGAGCGCTTCGACGAACGCATCGACTTGCGAAGGCGTATAACGGCCATCGAACACGATCGAGAACAAGCCCCCCGCGCCGCCCTTGAAATCGCGCTCGTAGAACGCGTGCCCCGGACAATCCTCCAGCGCCGGATGCAGCACCGCAGTCACTTCTGGGCGCGTCTTGAGCCACTGCGCGAGCGCAAACGCCGTGCGGTCGTGCGCTTCGTAACGCGCCTTCATCGACGGCAGGCTGCGCAGCACGAGCGATGCATCGTCCGCCGATACGCCGATGCCCATTCTCATGCGCGCGCGCTTCAGCTTCTTGTGCAACTCCGGATCGCGCGTGATGGTCGCGCCCATCAGGATGTCGCTGCCGCCCGACTGATACTTCGTCAGCGCCTGCACGGAAATATCGACGCCATGTTCGAACGGCTTGAACGCAAGGCCTGCGGAATACGTGTTGTCGATCGCCGTGACGATGCCCTTCGCCCGCGCAACAGCGACGATCGCCGGCACGTCCTGCACTTCCATCGTCACCGAGCCGGGCGCTTCGAGCCAGATCAGCTTCGTGTTCGGACGGATCGCATCGGCGATGCCCGCGCCGGTCATCGGGTCGTAGTAAGTCACTTCGAGCCCGAAATCGGCGGCGAGCCAGTCGGCGTGATCGCGGTTCGGCGAATAGGCATTGTCGGGCACGAGCACGTGATCGCCCGCCTTCACCAGACCGAAGTAAACGTTGGAGATCGCCGCGAGCCCCGACGGCTGCAACAGCGCGTACTCGCCGCCTTCGATCGCCGCGAGGCGCTGCGCGAGCGCGATGGTCGTCGGCGTGCCGTGCAAGCCGTAGCGCCACTTCGAATCGTCGCTCCAGACGAGCGAGCGCATCGTCGCGAGATCGGGGAACACCACCGTCGAAGCGCGCGCAACCGGCACCGAGAACGACTCGAAGCCGGGCGTGATGCGATCCTCGGGCTGCACGATGCGCGTCTGCAGGTCGCGGTCGAGGGCGTTGTTGCTGGAATCGGTCATGAGGTCGATTTGAAGCGAAATAAGGAAAAGCCGCCGCCGGAAACCCCCGGCGGCGTGAAGTCGAGACAGCCTATTCGCCGATGATGACGTTGCTCGTGCCACCGACAGAATTCTTCGGCGGCGCGGGCGGAGCAGGTTCAAGCGACGGCGCGGCCGGCGCCTTGGCCGCGCCCATCGGCGGCAAGGCCTTCCCGGGCACCGCCGGGCGCAGATCGAACGGCTGCGCGTTCGATTCGTCCGGGTCCATGCGCTCGCCCGACACACTGCCGTCCGCCGCAAACTTGCCGACCCAGTTGCCCGTGATATGCGTGCCGTCGTTCGATTCCTCGATCTCGAGCGTGTCGCCATCGCGATCGCCCGCGACCAGAATCACGTTCGGACTGCCCGCGAACTTGTATTCGCCATGCACGCCGGAGGGCTCGTCGGTTTTCGCGCCGAGCTTCATCTCGATCTGCCTGTCGCCGAGCGTGCCGACATAGCGCGGAAACCGCGCGTATTCCGCGTTCGGCGTCAGCGGCTTCTGCGGCGGCAGCGCAAGCTCCTTGATGGCGGCCTGCGCGCCGTGCGCATCGGCGCCCGACGGTTCGCGCTGATCGACTGGAATGACACCGGACGCGCCGGACGAACCCGGCGGCATCGGCGAATTGCAGCCGGCCAGCGCAAGCAGCGCGGCCGAGATCGCGAAGGCCGCGAAGAGGCGCGGCCCGGTCTTGCTTTGCGTCATCCTTCGATCCTTCAAATGCGCTCGAAGATCGCCGCGATGCCCTGCCCGCCGCCGATGCACATCGTCACGAGCGCGTAACGCCCGCCGATGCGCTGCAGTTCGTACAGCGCCTTCACGGTGATGAGCGCGCCGGTCGCGCCGATCGGATGACCGAGCGAAATGCCCGAGCCGTTCGGATTGACCTTCGCGGGATCGAGCTTCAGTTCCTGCGATACGGCGCACGCCTGCGCGGCGAACGCTTCGTTCGCTTCGATGACGTCGAGATCGCTCACGGTCAGGCCCGCGCGCTCCAGCGCCTTCTGCGTCGCGGGAACCGGGCCGATGCCCATGATCTTCGGATCGACGCCCGAATGTGCGTAGGCGACGAGGCGCGCAAGCGGTTTCGCACCGCGCTTTTCCGCGACGCCGCGTTCCATCAGCACGACGGCCGCCGCCGCGTCGTTGATGCCCGACGCGTTGCCCGCCGTCACGGTGCCGTTTTCCTTCACGAAGACCGGCTTCAGCTTGGCGAAGTCTTCGGCGGTCGCGTTCATGCGCACGTGCTCGTCGCGGTCGAACACGGTGTCGCCCTTCTTCGACGCGAGCGTGATCGGCAGGATCTGTTCCTTGAAGTAACCGGCTTCGGTCGCCTTCGCCGCGCGACGATGCGATTCGAGCGCAAGCGCGTCCTGCATCTCGCGCGTGATGCCGAACTTCTGCGCGACGTTCTCGGCCGTCACGCCCATGTGGATCTTGTCGAACGGATCGTTCAGCGCGCCGACCATCATGTCGACGATGCGCGTGTCGCCCATGCGCTGGCCGAAGCGCGCGGCGGGCATGATGTACGCCGCGCGGCTCATGTTTTCCGCGCCGCCGCCGATCGCGACATCCGCATCGCCGAGCAGAATCGACTGCGACGCCGAGACGATCGCCTGCAGTCCCGAGCCGCACAGGCGGTTCACCGTGAGCGCGGGCGCGTGCTGCGAAACGCCGCCGTCGAGCGCCGCGACGCGTGCGAGATACATGTCGCGCGGCTCGGTATGAACGACATTGCCGAACACCACGTGGCCGACTTCATCGCCCGCGACATTCGCCCGCGAAAGCGCCTCGCGCACGACACGCGCGCCGAGGTCGGTCGGGGAGAAGTCCTTCAGCGCGCCGCCGAAATCGCCGATTGCCGTGCGCACGCCGCTTACCACCACTACTTCACGTTGCATGTTGCCGTCTCCGCTGGGTTGTGTTGATCTGGTAACTCGTTCGATGATCGATTCGTCATTCGCCGAGCGCGCGCTCGACGGTTGCCTTGTCCGGGATCGGTGCGACCGCGCCGAAGCCTTGCGTCGACAAAGCCGCCGCGACGTTCGCATAGCGCGCCGCCGTGAAAGGATCGTCGCCCGCGACGATGCGCGCGATGAACGCGCCGCCGAAGCAATCGCCCGCTCCGGTCGCATCGACCGCCTTCACGACGCGGCCCGGCACGACGCGCCGCTCGTCGGGTGTCGCGATATACGCGCCTTCCTTGCCAAGCTTCAGCGCCACGACCTTCGGGCCGAGGTTCAGCAGCGCGTCGACGATCGCGTCCTTGTCTTCGCGACCCGTGAGCAAGGTTACGTCGTCCCAGCTCGGCAGACAGATATCCGTCGAGCGGATCGCTTCGAGCATGACGGCGCGCGCGCGTGCGAGCGGCCACAGCTTCAGGCGCAGGTTCGTGTCGAAGCTCACTTTCACGCCGTGCGTGCGCGCGTGATCGATCGCGGCGAGCGCGGCGTCGCACGCCGCTACGCCGATCGCGAGGCTGATGCCCGACAGATGCACGACCTTCGCGGCGGCGATCGCGTCGAGCGGCAGATGCGACGGCGCGTAGCGGCTCGCCGCCGAACCCGCGCGCAGATAGTCGAAGCGATGCCCGTTCTCGCCGTGCGACACGAAGTAGACGCCCGTGGGAGCGTCGTGGTCCACGCGAACCGTCGAGGTATCGACGTTTTCCGATCGCCACAAATCGAGCAGCAATTGCCCGAAATGATCGTTGCCGACTGCCGACACGAAGCCCGTCGCCGCGCCCTGGCGCGATGCCGCGATCAGGAAGTTGGAGACGTCGCCGCCGAAGCCTTGCAGATAGTCCGGCTGATCGCGCGTCGACTGATTGAACTCGATCATCGCCTCGCCGAGCGCGAGAATTTGCGGCGTTTGCGGCATGGCTTACACCTCGCCCCAGAGATCGTGGCCATCGGCGCCGGTGATCTTCACCGACACGAAGTCGCCGGCCTTGTAGCGCTTCGATGCCTTCGTCGCCGGCGCGATGTACACGACGCCGTCGATTTCCGGCGCATCCGCCGCCGTGCGGCCGATGCCGCCGTCCGTGCTCACTTCATCGACGAGCACCTTCAGCGTCTTGCCGACCTTCTTCTTCATGCGCTTCGCCGAAAGTTCTTCGGCCAGTTCCATGAAGCGCGCGCGGCGTTCCTCGCGCACTTCGTCGGGCAGCGCGCCGTCGAGTTCGTTCGCGGTGGCGCCTTCGACCGGCGAGTACGCAAAGCAGCCGACGCGATCCAGATCCGCTTCTTCGAGGAAATCCAGCAGCGTCTGGAACTGCTCTTCCGTCTCACCCGGAAAGCCCGCGATGAACGTGCTGCGGATGGTCAGATCGGGACAGATTTCACGCCACGTCTTCACGCGTTCGAGCACCTTCTCGGCGTTGGCCGGGCGCTTCATGCGCTTCAGCACTTCGGGATGCGCGTGCTGGAAAGGCACGTCGAGATACGGCAGCACGTGGCCGCGCAGCGGACCTTCGGCCATCATCGGAATGACATCGTCCACGCTCGGATACGGATAGACATAGTGCAGCCGCACCCACGCGCCGTATTTCGCGGCCAGTTCGCCGAGCGCGCCGACGAGATCGGTCATGCGCGTCTTGAGCGGCTTGCCGTTCCAGAAGCCCGTGCGGTACTTCACGTCGACGCCGTATGCGCTCGTGTCCTGCGAGATGACGAGCAGCTCTTTCACGCCGGATTTGAAGAGATTTTCCGCTTCGAGCATGACTTCGGCGACGGGGCGCGACACGAGATCGCCGCGCATCGACGGAATGATGCAGAACGTGCAGCGATGATTGCAGCCTTCCGAAATCTTCAGATACGCGTAGTGGCGCGGCGTCAGCTTGATGCCGGCGGGCGGCACGAGATCGGTGAACGGGTCGTGCGGTTTCGGCAGGTGCGTGTGCACGGCGTTCATCACTTCGTTGGTCGCGTGCGGACCGGTCACGGCGAGCACTTTCGGATGCACTTCCTCGATGAGGCCCGAGCCGCTCGCGCTCTTTTTCGCACCGAGGCAGCCGGTGACGATGACCTTGCCGTTCTCGCTCAATGCCTCGCCGATGGCGTCGAGGCTTTCCTGCACGGCTTCGTCGATGAAGCCGCAGGTGTTGACGACGACGAGATCCGCGCCGTCATAGGTGCCGGAGATTTCATAACCTTCGGCGCGCAACTGGGTGATGATCTGCTCGGAATCGACGAGCGCTTTCGGGCAGCCAAGCGACACCATGCCGATTTTCGGCGCGGGAGTCGTTCTGGCGGTTGAATCTAAAGAATTTTTCACGGGAACAGTGTCTTGTGGGGACGCGCGAGGCCAATCCAACATTTTACCCCGGAGTGCCGATGGCACGGTTTCGCCGGTCCGGAATGGCCGATATCCATCGGGACGCTTTCCGTCCTTGTCCCATTCCCTTCGTGGGCCGGGCGCCGCAAACTCGGCGCCCTTTTCGCCGCTTCCGGCTCACACATAACCCGTTCTCATGCTCGACGACTCCGCTCTGCGCCACTTCAATCCCCTTTTCATGACCCCCTGCTATTCCGGCCAGGTAACGTCCGGCTTCGCCACCAGCATGCTCGCCCTCACCAACGAGCTCTGGCGTCTCGGCGTGCAAGGCTCGGTGCGCATCCTCTCCGGCGAAAGCCTCGTGACCCGCGCGCGCAACGAAGCCGTCGCGCATTTCCTCGCGCAAAAGCAGCACACGCATCTTTTCTGGATCGATGCCGATATCGGCTTCACACCGGACCAGGCGCTGCGATTGTTGCTGGCGGATCGCGATGTCGTCACGGGCGTCTATCCGCTCAAACGCATCGACTGGACGGGCGACATTCCCGCCGGCCTCACGCAAGAGCAGTTTCTGACGCGTGCGTTGCGCTATCCGGTCAACGCGCACGCGGGCGCGCACCTCGAGATCGACGCCGACGGTTTCTTGGAAGTCACCGAAGCGCCGACGGGCTTCATGTGCATTCGCCGCGCGGTGCTCGAAACGATGATCGCGCGCATGCCCGAACTGCAATACACGCCGGACGCGCCGCCCGACTCGCCGCTGCACGGCTACTGTCATCGCTTCTTCGACGTGATGGTCGAGCGCGAAACCGGACGCTATCTTTCCGAGGACTACGCCTTTTGCCGCCGCTGGCGCGATCTGGGCGGAAAGGTCTACGTGGATGCCCGCTCGAAGCTCGCGCACCACGGCTCGTACACCTATCGCGGAGATTTCGGCGCGGCGTGGGCGCAGGACCCGGCAAGAGCGGTAGGCGGACTCTAGGCATCCGACGCGCGCTCGCTCGCACCGGGCGCGCCAACCCGGCGCCCGAACGCGCGCCTGAAATGGATTACTTCTTCTCCGTCGACGGCGGCGTGGGCGTCGGGAACGGGAATGTGTTGAACATCGACTTCGCCTGCGTCTGCATCTGCTCCTGCATCTGCACGAACATGTTCTTCGACTGCTCGATGTAGCTCGTCATCATGCCCTGCATCATCGGCGCCTGCATGTTCATGAACTGCGACCAGACTTCCGGATTGAGCGCGTTGCCGTCGTAGATGCCCTTGCTCTGCTCGGTCAGCTTCTGCTGGATGTCGATGAACGCCTGGATGTTCTTTTCCAGATACGTGCCCATCATGCCCTGCATCGCGTGACCGTAGAAGCGGATGATCTGTGAAAGCATCACCGATGAAAACATCGGCAGGCCGCCGCTCTCTTCTTCCAGAATGATCTGCAGAAGGATGCTGCGCGTGAGGTCGTCGTTGCTCTTCGCATCGAGCACCTTGAAGTCTTCCTGATCGAGCACGAGCTGCTTCACATCCGACAACGTGATGTAGGTGCTCGTTTCCGTGTCATACAGCCGACGGTTCGGATACTTTTTGATAAGTCGTTCGGCGGCTTTCTTTGTAGTAGTAGTGGTGGTCATTTAACGCCTTTAAACGCAAAACTTTACTGCGATGGCAGCAAGCAGGTCTTGCGTTGTCGCAAAAAAGCGCTGCTGCATGTTCGCCGCATCGTTGATGTACCCCGGCGAGTGGCGGCTTCCCGCGCGCATGAAAGGCGTCGCGGGAAGCCGCCGCCCGTCAGCCCATATGCAAGCCGCCGTTCAGCGAGAAGTCCGCGCCGGTCGAGAAACCGGATTCGTCGGACGCGAGCCAAGCGACGATAGAACCGATCTCGTCAGGCGTGCCGAGTCGCCGCACGGGAATCGTCGCGACGATCTTCTCGAGCACTTCGGGGCGAATCGACTTCACCATGTCCGTGCCGATATAGCCCGGCGACACCGTGTTGACCGTCACGCCCTTGGTGGCCACTTCCTGCGCGAGCGCCATCGTGAAGCCGTGAATGCCGGCCTTGGCGGTCGAGTAGTTCGTCTGGCCGAATTGCCCCTTCTGGCCGTTCACCGACGAAATGTTGATGATGCGGCCAAAGCCGCGCTCGACCATGCCGTCGATGACCTGCTTCGTCACGTTGAAGAGGCTCGTCAGGTTCGTGTCGATGACCGCGGTCCAGTCTTCGTGCGTCATCTTGCGGAACACGACGTCGCGCGTGATGCCCGCGTTATTCACGAGGATATCGACCTCGCCGACTTCGGCCTTCACCTTGTCGAACGCATTCTTGGTCGATTCCCAGTCGCCGACGTTGCCTTCCGAGGCGATGAAGTCGAATCCGAGCGTCTTCTGGTCTTCCAGCCATTTCACCCGGCGCGGCGAGTTCGGGCCGCAGCCCGCGACGACCGTGAAGCCGTCCTTGTGCAGACGCTGGCAGATGCTGGTGCCGATGCCGCCCATCCCGCCGGTTACATACGCTACGCGCTTCGTCATTCCGCTCTCCATTTTCGTTATGCGGACGGCGATCTCCTTGCCGCCCGCTGGCCCTTCCCATTCCCGCCATCGACCGCCAGTGACTTACGGACGTTCCAGCGCCAGCGCGACACCCATGCCGCCGCCGATGCACAGCGACGCCAGACCCTTCTTCGCATCGCGCTTCTGCATTTCGTGCAGCAGCGTGACGAGAATCCGGCAGCCCGATGCGCCGATCGGGTGACCGATCGCAATCGCGCCGCCGTTCACGTTGATCTTCGACTGATCCCAGCCCATCTGCTTGTGCACCGCCAGCGCCTGCGCCGCGAACGCCTCGTTGATTTCCATCAGGTCCAGATCGTTCACCGACCAGCCCGCGCGCTCCAGACAGCGCTTCGATGCCGGCACCGGGCCCATGCCCATGATCTTCGGATCGACGCCCGCGTTCGCGTACGCCTTGATGCGCGCGAGCGGTGTGAGACCCAGCGCCTCGGCCTTCTTCGCCGACATCACGACGACCGCCGCCGCGCCGTCGTTGAGGCCCGACGCGTTCGCCGCCGTCACCGTGCCTTCCTTCGAGAACGCGGGCTTCAGGCCCGCAAGCGCTTCGGCCGTCACGCCGTGGCGCACGAATTCGTCGGTGGCGAACTGCAGCGGCTCGCCTTTGCGTTGCGGAATCGAGACCGGCACGATCTCGTCGTTGAAACGGCCCGACTTCTGCGCGGCTTCCGCCTTGTTCTGCGACAGCGCCGCGAACTTGTCCTGATCCTCGCGCGTGATGCCGAATTCCTTCGCGACGTTCTCAGCCGTCGTGCCCATGTGGTAGTTGTTATAGACGTCCCACAGGCCATCGACGATCATCGTGTCGATCAGCTTCGCATCGCCCATGCGAAAACCGTCGCGCGAGCCCGGCAGCACGTGCGGCGCGGCGCTCATGTTTTCCTGACCGCCCGCGATGACGATCTCCGCGTCGCCCGCGATGATCGCGTTCGCCGCCAGCATCACCGCCTTCAGGCCCGAGCCGCAGACCTTGTTGATCGTCATGCCCGGAACCATGTCGGGCAAACCGGCCTTGATGAGCGACTGGCGCGCCGGGTTCTGGCCCGAGCCGGCCGCGAGCACCTGACCCAGAATCACTTCGCTCACCTGGTCCGGCTTCACGCCTGCGCGCTCCAGAACCGCCCTGATTACCGTCGCGCCCAGCTCCGGCGCCGCGATCTTCGCGAGCGAGCCGCCGAACTTGCCTACCGCCGTACGCGCGGCCGATACGATCACTACGTCAGTCATTTCAGTTTCCTTTTGGCATCGGATGTTAATGCGATTCGGAACGGCACCGTGCGCTCTCGCACACGGTCAGACGCCGCTCACACATCGCGTTCCAGTACGTAACGGCCGGGTGCGGCCTCGATTACCGGGTGAGTCTTCGATCCCTGCGCCGCGCGCGCCTTGACCCGCTCGCCCGCGTTTTCGGCGAGCCACTTCGACCAGGCCGGCCACCAGCTTCCGGGATGCTCCGCCGCGGCATCGAACCACGCATCGGGATCGTCCGGCAGACGCTCGTCGTCGCTGTCGATCATCCAGAAGCTGCGCTTGTTCTTCGACGGCGGATTGATCACGCCCGCGATATGACCGGACGCGCCGAGCACGAACTTCTGCGGACCGCTGAGAACCGGCGCGGACGCATAAGCCGATTTCCACGGCACGATATGGTCTTCCCGCGAACCGTAGATGAAGGTCGGCAGCGTGAGGCGCGACAGGTCGATCGACTCGCCGCACACCGTCAGCGCGTGCGGCGTCTTAAGCTTGTTCTCGAGATACGTATTGCGCAGATACCAGACGCACATCGGGCCCGGCAGGTTCGTCGAATCGCTGTTCCAGAAGAGCAGATCGAACGCTTGCGGCGTGCGGCCCTTGAGGTAGTTGTCGACGACATAATTCCAGACCAGGTCGTTCGGACGCAGATACGAGAACGTGTTGGCGAACTCGATGCCGCGCATGAGGCCGGCAGGCGCGCCGCCCTTGCCGCCGATCGACTGCTCGCGCATCTGCACGTGCGCCTCGTCGACGAAGACATCGAGCACGCCCGTATCGGAGAAGTCGAGCATCGAGGTGAGCAGCGTCATCGATGCGGCCGGCTCCTCGCCGCGCGCCTTCGCCACCGCGAGCGCGGTCGCGAGGATCGTGCCGCCGATGCAGAAGCCGAGGGTATTGATCTTGTCCTCGCCGCTGATCTCCTGCACGACGCGGATCGTTTCGAGGGCGCCCTCTTCGACGTAGTCGTCCCACGTCTTGTGCGCGATCGACTGATCCGCATTGCGCCACGACAGGATGAACACCTGATGCCCTTCTTCGAGCGCATAGCGCACGAGCGAGCCTTCCGGCGACAAATCGAGGATGTAGAACTTGTTGATGCACGGCGGCACGATCAGAAGCGGGCGCGCGTACACGTTCGGCGCGAGCGGCTTGTACTGGATCAGTTGCACGAGATCGTTCTCGTACACGACCGACCCTTCCGTCGACGCTATGTTCTTGCCGACGAGAAAGCGCGATTCGTCCGACTGCGAAATCTTGCCGCGCTGCATGTCGTTGAGCAGATTCATCATGCCCTGGCGCAGGCTTTCGCCCTTGCTTTCGATGAGCGTCTTCTGCGCATCGGGATTGAGCGCGAGGAAATTGCTCGGCGCGGCGGCGGCGGCCCATTGCTGCACGGCGAAGCGGATGCGCTCGCGCGTCTTCGGATCGCTCTGCACCGCATCCGCGAGTTCCTGCAGATAGCGCGCGTTCAGCAAATACCACGCGGCGGTGAACGCGTAGGCGGGCGTGGTTTGCCAGGAGGTATCGGTAAAGCGCCGGTCTTTCAGCGCGCTCGGATCGATGCTTTGCGCGCCCGCCTGCTTGAGCAGATCGGCGGCGTCGCGCGAATAGCTGCTCTGCAATTCATGGAGGCGCTCGGGCGCGATCGCGGCGGTCGGAATCTTCGGCAGCGTGGGCAATCCCTGCATCGCCGCGCCGAAGCCCGGCATGCTGCTCGCGAGTTTTGCGAACTCCGCGAGGCCGTTCATCTTGGTGAAATCGGGCATCTGCGGCATCGCGCCCGTAGTCGGGAATGCCGTCGGAAATGCCGCGGAAGGAAATCCGTTCGAAAAGCCTTTGGCAAAATCGGCGAATGCAGCGAACGGCGCTGCCGCCGCATCACTTGCGGTATTCGTCTGTTGAGTGAATTTCGACCATTGCGAAGGATCAGCGACGGAACGCCAGGCGTTCAGCCATTGATCGAACGCCTGCTGTACGCCAGTCGTATCGGCGGATGATGCTTCGGCCGAGGTGCTGTCGGCGGTACGGGAGCGGGAAGATGAGGAAGTTGATTTGGAAGCCATACCCGCTATTGACCTGTGAGTCTCGCAAGACTTGGATTGCTGATGCAGGCATCGCCGGGCTTTCCTCGACCAGCGCGCAAGTATTGGTGCGCCTTATGCGCGCGGCAAGTGTGTGCCTTGCTACGCCGTGCCCGATTGGTTGAATTCCAGGAACATTCTTGCTCCAGGATGTCAGGCATGTCAATGCTTCGTCCCGATTTTGCCGCAGTGCGATATTTTTTTAATTATCGTTTTCCCCCATGCGAATTATTGCGTTTCGCATGAGGTTTAGTCATCGGCGGGAAATGCTTGTCGGGTATCTTCCGAGACGATTGCCGGCAGCCAATCGTTTAATCGGCGAGCCAGATCATCGCGGCCATGCGGCCGGTCACGCGATCGCGACGGTACGAATAAAAGCGCTCTTTTTCCGTGACGGTGCAATGCGTGCCGCAATGAACGCGCGCGACGCCCACGCCGAGATCGGCCAGGCGCAGACGCGCGAGCGCATAGATATCCGCGAGATATTTGTCCGGTGTGCCGTCGATAAGACTGAACGCGGCCTTCGTCGCGTCACGGCGATCCGGCCGCGCGGCCGCGACGAACGCATCGAGCACGTCCTCGCCCACTTCGAACGCGTTCGGCCCGATCGCCGGTCCGAGAAACGCATTGAGCTTCGATGCCGGCACGCCCGCGAGCGCCGCCACGCGCTCGCCCGTCTTCTCGACGATGCCGCCGGCAAGACCGCGCCAGCCCGCATGCGCTGCGCCGACCGCGCGGCCGTCGTCGTCGCAGAAAAGTACTGGGAGGCAATCGGCCGTCATCACGACGCACACTACGCCCGCGCGATCCGTCACGCTGGCGTCGGCGCGCGTGCGCTCGCCAAGCGAGAGGCGTTCGATGACCGCGTGCGCATCCTCGACCTGCGTGCCGTGAATCTGTTCGAGCCACGCGGCGTTGTGCAGACCCGTCGATGCGAGCGCGCGGCGGCGGTTTTCCTTCACCGCGTCGGGCGTGTCGCCGGATGAGAAGCCGAGGTTGAGGCCGCCCGCGCCGGGCATGCCGCCATCGTAGGGCGTCTCGCTCACGCCGCCCGCACGGGTCGTGACGAATGCGCGCACGCGCGGCGACACATTCCATTGCGGCAACACGCAGTCTTTCGATTGCAGTTCGGCGGCGTCGTTGGTCATGCTTCGTCGTCCTCGCTCTCTTCGTCGTCCCAGTCGTCTTCTTCGCCCTCGCCCATCTCGTAGACTTCGACGAAGCCCTCATCCTCGTCGAACTCGACTTCCTCGTCCTGTCCGAAGCCGAGTTCCGCTGCGAGCGCCGCGATGTCCTCGGGCACATCCGCGCGCCAATGCACTTCCTTGCCCGTCGCGGGATGAATCAGGCCGAGCCGCCACGCGTGCAGCGCCTGACGCGCGAAATCGTTGGGCAACGGCTTCACGGAGCGCTTGCCGCGCGCGTGTCCGTACACCGGATCGCCGAGCAGCGGATGCTGGATATGCGCGCAATGCACCCGAATCTGATGCGTCCGGCCCGTTTCCAGATCGCAATGAATCGCGCTGACGGGCTGACCGTGCCACGTGGTCCGGTCGATGGTGCGGAAATGCGTACGCGCGGGCTTGCCCGATGCCGTCTTCACGACCGCCATGCGCGTGCGCTCGCGCGGATCGCGGCCGATCGGCGCGTCGATCGTGCCTTCGTCGGGCATGTTGCCCCACACGAACGCGACATAGCGGCGCTTGACCGTGCGCGCCTGCAACTGGCGCACCAGATCGGTCTGCGCCTCGAGCGTGCGCGCGACGACCATCAGGCCGGACGTTTCCTTGTCCAGCCGATGCACGATGCCCGCGCGCGGCAGGCCGGCGGCGGCATCGCCGTAACGATGCAGAAGGCCATTGAGCAGCGTGCCGCTCCAGTTGCCCGCGGCCGGATGCACCACCATGCCCGCGGGCTTGTTGATGACGACGAGCGTCTCGTCCTCGTACACGATATGCAGCGGCACCGGCTCGGGCGCGAAGGCGAGCTGTTCGGGCAGGAGATCGGGCACGAGCGTGATCGTCGCGCCGAGCGGCACGGGCTGGCGCACTTTCGCGCCCGCGCCATCGACGAGCACGCGCCCTTCCTCGATCCAGCCCTGCAGCCGGCTGCGCGAAAACTCGGGGAAGACTTTGGCGAGCACCTTGTCGAGCCGCTCGCCCGCGAGTTCGTCGGGCACGTGCGCCTCGCGCGTCGCTTCGCGGCCCGCGCTGCCGGTCGAATCGGGCGATGCCGAGTCGTGGCCGGGGTCGCATGGGCTATAATCTTTGAGTTGGTCTTTGGTACGACGAGTACTTGAGCGGGTCATTTGAACGAGATTCGGCGGCATGAAACGGAAGCCGCGCCGGAAATACAGCTAGAACAGCGAGAATCAGCCAGGAACAGCAAGCACTGATGCGAGCCTTCAACACCATTCATCTCTCGATGCGTCAATCCATCAAGTATCTGGCGCTGGCCGCGAGCGTCGCCATCGTAACGGCCTGTCACGGCCTGCCCGAGAAGACCGACGAAACGGCAACGTGGAACAACAACAAATTATATACGGAGGCTCAGGACGCGCTATCCGGCAGCGACTGGGGCAAGTGCGCGAAGTATTTCGAAGCGCTCGAAGGCCGCGACCCGTTCGGCCATTTCGCGCAGCAGGCGCAGATCAACGTCGCGTACTGCGACTGGAAGGATAGCGAAACCGCCAACGCCGACCAGGCCATCGATCGTTTCATCAAGCTGCACCCGGATCATCCCGAGATCGCTTATGCGTACTATCTCAAGGGCATGATCCACTTCAACGACGACCTCGGCCTCTTCGGCCGCTTCTCCGGTCAGGACATGAGCGAGCGCGACCCGAAGTCGCTGCGCGAGTCCTATGACGCATTCAAGGTCGTCGTCGACAAATATCCGCAAAGCAAGTACGCGCCCGATGCCGCGCAGCGCATGCGCTACATCGTGAACGCGCTGGCATCGCATGAAGTGCACGCTGCGGATTATTACTATCGCCGGGGCGCGTACGTGGCCGCGATCAACCGCGCGCAACTCGCGATTCGCGAGTACCGCAATGCGCCGGCGACGGAAGACGCGCTGCACATCATGATGCTGTCGTACGAGAAGCTCGATCAGCCGCAACTCGCCGACGACACCAAGCGCGTGCTCGCCGCGACCTTCCCGGACAGCCCGTATGTGACAGGCAAACGCCGCGCGGGCGCCGACAAGCCCTGGTACCAGATCTGGTAAGACACGCAGGCAATAAAAGAAACGGCCGGTTGATAACCGGCCGTTTTTTTACGTCGATGAAAATCAGGATTCCGACAGTTACTCCGCCAGCTCCGTTTTCCACTTCGCCGCATCGCTGAAGAATTCGCGCACCACGTCCAGTTCGCGCGTGCGCTTGAACGGCGGCAGGCTTTGCCAGATGCGCCGGCCATACGGTTTTTCGACGAGGCGCGTGTCGCAGATCATCAGCACGCCGCGATCCGTCTCCGCGCGAATCAGCCGCCCCGCGCCCTGCTTCAACGTGATGACCGCCTGCGGCAACTGATGCACGGCGAACGGGCTCAGGCCTTTTTTAGTCAGCGCGTCGAGCCGCGCGGCGAGCACGGGATCGTCGGGCGGCGCGAACGGCAGCTTGTCGATGACGACGAGCGACAGCGCATCGCCGCGCACATCGACGCCCTCCCAGAAGCTTTGACTGCCCACCAGAATCGCATTGCCGTAGGCGCGGAAACGGTCGAGCAGCTCGGTGCGGCTCGCGTCACCCTGCACGAGCAGCGGATTGTCCCAGCCACGCCGTTCGATGATGTCGCGCATGCGCGTCGCGATGCGATCCACCGCGCGCAACGTCGTGCACAGCACGAACACGCCGCCGCCCGCCGCCTCGATCACGGGCAGCGCCGCCTCGAACACGGCATCGGTGAATTGCGGCGACGAAGGTTGCGGCAGATTGCGCGGCACGTACAGCAAACCTTGCGACGGGTAATCGAACGGGCTCGGCAAGGTCATCGAACGGCGCGCGTTCAGGCCCATCTGCGCCGCGTAGTGCGTGAAGTCGCCGCGCACCGAAAGCGTCGCGGAAGTGAAAATCCATGCGCGCGGCACGCCCGCGCGCTGCTTCGCGAAGATCGGCGCGACCGACAGCGGCGTCTCGTGCAACTGCACCGTGTGCGAGAACACTTCGATCCAGCGCACCATCTCGTTCGGCTCTTCCTTCGCAGCCTGCTTCGCGGTGTCCTCGTCCGCGACGACCGCGCGTTCGAGCGATGTCGGCGGCGTCGTCCAGCCCGCGAGCAGATCCTGCAACTCGCGCGCGCGGCGCACCAGCGCCTGCAACGACTCGGCCCGCTCCGCATGCGACGAGAGCGTCGTGGCGAGCGCGGACAAATGCGTCTCCAGCGTGTCGAGCGCCTCGAAGATCGGATGACCGTCCGGCAATTGCCCGAGCGACAGGCGCACCGAATCTTCCTTGAACGCGAGCCGCACATCGCGCGCCGCACGCTCCAGCGCCGCGCCGAGCTTGGTCCAGTCGGCGGCGTCGCGTGCGTGCGAGAGACCTTCGGCGACCGTATCGCGCGCGAGTTCGAGCAACTGCGTCGTCGAGAGCGTATCGCCGAAAAAGAGCGTCGCCGTCTCGGGCAACTGATGCGCCTCGTCGAAGATGATGGTGTTTGCCGTCGGCAGCAACTCGGCCATGCCGGTGTCGCGCAGCATCACATCGGCGAAGAACAGATGGTGATTCACCACGACGATGTCCGCCTGCTGCGCCTCCTTGCGCGCCTGCATCACGAAGCATTCCTTGTAATGCGGACATTCCTGACCGAGGCAGTTATCGCGCGTGGACGTGACCATCGGCCAGACGGGCGAATTCTCCGGCACGCTCGCGAGCTCGGCCTTGTCGCCGGTGCGCGTGATCTTCGCGAAACGGATGATCTCCTGCAGATGCGACGTATCCTGGCGCGACGACAGACGGCCGTTGTCGGCGGTGCGTTCCAGGTAGTAATGGCACAGATAGTTCGCGCGGCCCTTCAGCATCGCGACGGACACGGGCACGGCGAGCGCGTCGCGCACGGTCGGGATGTCGCGCTGGAAGAGCTGATCCTGCAGATGCTTCGTACCCGTCGACACGATGACCTTGCCGCCCCACAACATGGCCGGAACGAGGTACGCATAGGTCTTGCCGGTGCCCGTGCCGGCCTCGACGATGAGCGTGTTCTCGCCGCCGTCGATGGCCGCTTTCGCCGTCGCGATGCCGATTTCATCGGCCGGCTGCTCGTCGGGCGCGTAAGGCTTGTCGGAAGGCCCGAGCTTGCGCGCGGGACGGCGCTGCGCCTCGAACATCGCGGGTTCGGGCATGGCGCGGCCGGATGCTTCCATCGCGGCCGCGACCGAGCGCGCCATTTCGATCTGCGATGCGCGCGAACGATAACCGTCGATCGCGCGGGCAAGCAGTCCTTGCGCGGAAAAGATGGCGTCGAGCTCGACGCCGCGTTTGTCGGTCAGCGCGAGCGGCGCGCTGGCGCCGTCGGTGGATTGTGCGGGTGAATTCAAGGCGTGCTAAATCCTGCGGGTTTCGGCGCGGCCGCGCACGCGAGGCGCCGACGGCAGCGAGCCTGCGGCCGGCGCGCTGCGTTCAGTGCGCGTCAGAGTCCAGCTGCAATTGCAGCAGGAGAATGGTGTCCTTCACCTTGAGCTTGCGCTTTTTCAGGCGCCTCAGCTCCAGGTCGTCGGTGCCGGACATCTTTTCGATCAACGTGTCCAGGCTGTGATGCTCTTCCTGCAATTGCGCGATCCGGTCGCGCAGCACAGCGGCATCCATGGCGGGTTGTCGGGGTGCGCGCGTGGATTCATTCAAGCGCTGCTGCATGCTCGCCTCCTTTCATCCTCTTTGCGCGGGCCCAAAGAGCGAGCCCGACCGCCCTACTTACCTTGCTGCTGTTGTTGCTGCTGCTGCAGTTTCAGTTGCTCCTGGCGCTCCTGCTCCTGCTGTTGCGCCTTTTCCTGCGCCTTTCTGGCGGCTTCCTTCTGACGCGCATCGACTTCCGCTCGATGCTGCGCGGCTTCCTGCTGTTTCTGCTCGTAGCGCTGCGCCTTTTGCTCGCGTTCCTGCGCGTCCTGCACGCCGCGAGCGCGCGCGTCATCGAGCTTCTTCTGGTAGTCCGCCTGCTTGCGATCGTACGCGGCCTGGTTGGCCGCGCGCTGCGGCGCTTCGGCGTCACGCTGGGCAGCGGCCAGCGCGTTCTGACGCTGCTTGTCTTCGTAGGACTGCTGGCTGGCCTTCTCGTTCGCGGCGCGCTGCGGCGCTTCCGCTTCGTATTGCGCCCGCTTGATGGCCGTCTGCTCGTCGCGTTGCTTCGCCCGCTCGGCGCGCTGCTCGTCGTCGAGTGCGAGTTGTTGCTGGCGGATCTGCTGACGCACTTCGCGCATTTCGTTGCGCGCGTTATCCAGACAATGATTCACGAAGAATTTGCTGTAGCAGTCGTGCTGCTTCACGCCGTAACTGTAATTGTTTTCTTCGGTGCGCCGGTCGAGCACCTTCTGGCGCTGGACGAACTCGGCTTTCAGCGCGTCATCGGGATTTTGCGCCGCCGGTGCATCCAGCGGACGTGCGCTCACGGACGTGCCGGGATCGATCGGCCTGGCGGTTTGAGCAAGCGCTTGCGGCGACGCGAATGCGCCTGCCGCGCACAGCAGCGAGAGAGCCGCGGCGACCGGCACGTTTGAAAGGCGAAAGTTGGGCAAATGGATGAACGGCAACGTGATAAAGAATCAGGTGCGAAACGGCTTGTGCGATGTCCAAATTCTATCACCGCGCGCCGGAGCGCTCCGCCATTTATGGCAAAATGCCCCGCTCCAGCAACCCGGTCCGAACCTGGCTCGTTGCACGGTCATCCGCCCGCGGCGTCTCGCTCTCGCGAGGCTGCGCACGCGGTGCGAATCTTGCCGGCGAGCCGCAGACAGCGCAGAAACATGACGGAAACCGTAGCACTCAAGATCGTACAGCGCATTGCCTCCGAACTCACCGTGCAGCCGCGCCAGGTCGCCGCCGCCGTGGGGCTTCTCGACGAAGGCTCGACTGTCCCGTTCATCGCCCGGTATCGCAAGGAAGTCACCGGCAATCTCGACGACACGCAGTTGCGCACGCTCGAGGAGCGCCTGCTGTACCTGCGCGAGCTCGAAGACCGCCGCGCGACGATCCTGCAAAGCATCGACGAGCAAGGCAAGCTCACGGCCGAACTGCGCGGGGCCATCGAAGGCGCGGACAGCAAACAGGTGCTCGAAGACCTCTACCTGCCCTACAAGCCCAAGCGCCGCACGCGTGCGCAGATCGCACGCGAGGCCGGTCTCGAACCGCTCGCGCAGGCGCTGCTCGCCGATCCCACGCTCGATCCGCAAGCCGAAGCCGCAAAGTTCGTCGATGCGGAAAAAGGCGTCGCCGACACCAAAGCCGCGCTCGACGGCGCGCGCGACATTCTCTCCGAGCAGTTCGGCGAAACCGCCGAAATCCTCGGCAAGCTGCGCGAGCATCTGTTCAACCAGGGGCTCGTCACGTCGAGCGTGGTGGACGGCAAACAGGGCGAGGAAGGCGAGAAGTTCCGCGACTACTACGACTACAGCGAGACGATCCGCACCGTGCCGTCGCACCGCGCGCTCGCGCTCTTCCGTGGCCGCAATGCGGGCGTTCTGACCGTCAAGCTCGGCCTCGGCGAGGAACTCGACGCGCAGATTCCGCACCCGTGCGAAGCGATGATCGCGCAGCATTTCGGCATCGCCAATCGCGGCCGCGCCGGCGACAAGTGGCTCTCCGACGTGTGCCGCTGGTGCTGGCGCGTGAAGGTGCAGCCGCACATCGAAACCGAATTGCTTACGCAATTGCGCGAAGAAGCCGAGCATGAAGCCATTCGCGTGTTCGCGCGCAATCTGAAGGACTTGCTGCTCGCGGCGCCTGCCGGCCCGAAGGCCGTGATCGGTCTCGATCCGGGCTTGCGCACCGGCGTGAAAGTGGCGGTCGTGGATCGCACCGGCAAGGTGCTCGCGACCGACACCATCTACCCGCACGAACCGCGCCGCGACTGGGACGGCTCCATCGCGAAGCTCGCGCGCATCGCGCACGCGACGCAAGCCGAACTGGTGTCGATCGGAAACGGCACCGCATCGCGCGAAACCGACAAGCTCGCGAGCGAGCTCATCGCGAAGCATCCGGATCTGAAGCTGCAGAAGATCGTCGTGTCCGAAGCGGGCGCATCGGTCTATTCGGCATCCGAGCTCGCCGCGAAGGAGTTCCCGGAACTCGACGTGTCGCTGCGAGGCGCCGTGTCGATCGCGCGGCGGCTGCAGGACCCGCTCGCCGAACTCGTCAAGATCGAGCCGAAAGCGATCGGCGTCGGCCAGTATCAGCACGACGTCAACCAGCGCGAACTCGCGCGCTCGCTCGATGCGGTCGTCGAGGATTGCGTGAATGCCGTCGGCGTCGATGCGAACACGGCGTCGGTTGCGCTGCTCGCGCGCGTGTCGGGGCTGAATTCGACGCTCGCGCGCAATATCGTCGATTATCGCGATGCCAACGGGCCGTTCCCGTCGCGCGCGCATCTGAAGAAGGTGCCGCGTCTCGGCGACAAGACCTTCGAGCAGGCAGCGGGCTTTCTGCGCATCAACAACGGCGAGAATCCGCTCGATCGCTCGTCGGTGCATCCGGAGGCGTATCCGGTCGTCGAACGCATTCTCGCGAAGATCAAAAAGCATATCGGCGATGTGCTCGGCAAGCGCGACGCCTTGACGGGCCTTTCGCCCACTGAATTCGTCGACGATCGTTTCGGCCTGCCGACCGTGCGCGACATTCTCGTCGAACTCGAAAAACCGGGCCGCGATCCGCGCCCCGAGTTCAAGACGGCGACGTTCAGGGAAGGCATCGAGAAAATTTCGGACCTCGTGCCGGGCATGATCCTCGAAGGCGTGGTGACGAACGTCGCGGCGTTCGGCGCGTTTGTCGATATCGGCGTGCATCAGGACGGTCTCGTGCACGTTTCGGCCATGTCCACGAAATTCATCAAGGACCCGCACGAAGTCGTGAAGGCCGGCCAGGTCGTCAAGGTGAAAGTGATCGAGACGGATGTGAAGCGTCAGCGTATTTCGCTCACGATGCGTCTGGACGATGACTCCGCGCAGGCTTCGGCGAGCGGCGGCGCGGGCGCAGCGCAATCGCGCGGTTCGCAGGATCGTCGTTCTGGCCAGCGTCCGCAGCAGCGTCGCGAACCGGAAGCGGCCGGTGCGATGGCCGCGGCATTCGCAAAACTGAAACGCTGACGGTTCCTGCTGCCAACAAAAAACCCCACGTCTTGCGACGTGGGGTTTTCTTTTTGCGCTTCTGATAAACGAAGCGTCAGATCTCGATCTTCGTTCCCAGCTCGACCACGCGATTCGCGGGAATACTGAAGAAATCCGTCGGCTTCGCGGCGTTCTGATGCATCCACGCGAAGACGCGCTCGCGCCACACCGACATGCCCGGCAATTCCGTCGGCACGACCGTCTCGCGCGCCATGAAGAACGACGTGTCCATCAGTTCGAAGGTCATCGCGTGCGTGCGTGTGATCTGTTCGAGCACGGCCTTCACATCCGGCGTCTCGTTGAAGCCGTATGCCGCCTTCACGAGGAACAGACCGCCGCCGATGTCCTTCACTTCGAGACGATGCGCATCGTCGACATAAGGAATGTCGCGCGTCTTGAAGTTCATGAAGATGGTGCGCTCGTGCAGCACCTTGTTGTGCTTCAGGTTGTGCAGAAGGCTCACGGGTACGAGCGAATCGCTGCCGGTGAGATAGATCGCCGTACCCGACACCCGATGCGGCGGATGCGCGAGCAAGCCCTGCAGGAACGGCATCAACGGGATACCGTCCGCCGCCGTGCGATCCTTCACGATCATGCGGCCCTTGTACCAGGTCATCAGCAAGAAGAAGAGCGCCCCGCCGATGCACAGCGGCAGCCAGCCGCCCTGCTCGATCTTCAGCAGGCTCGCGCCGAAGAAGCCGATGTCGATCATCAGGAACACGGCGATCATCCCGCCGACGAGCCAACGGTTCCAGCCCCACAGATTCACCATCACGACTGAAACCAGGATGGTGGTTGTGAGCATCGTCGCGGTGACGGCGAGACCGTACGCGGCGGCGAGATTTTCGGAACTCTTGAAGCCGATGACGATGCACAGGATGATGAAAAGCAGCATCCAGTTCACGAGCGGAATATAGATCTGGCCGATCGCAAGTTCCGACGTATGAAGGATCTTCATGCGCGGCACGTAGCCGAGCTGAATCGCCTGGCTCGTCAGCGAATACGCGCCGGAAATGACCGCCTGCGATGCGATCACGGTCGCGACCGTCGACAGAATCACGAGCGGCAGCAACGCCCAGTCGGGCGCGAGCAGAAAGAACGGATTCTCGATGGCTTGCGGCGAGTGCATCAGCAACGCGCCCTGACCAAAGTAGTTCAGCAACAGCGACGGCATGACGAAGCCGTACCAGCCGTAGCGAATCGGCTTGACGCCAAAGTGCCCCATGTCCGCGTACAGCGCTTCCGCCCCGGTCAGCACCAGCACGACCGAGCCGAGCACGATATACGCCTGCAGGACGTGCTGCGCCATGAAGGAAAAGGCGTAATAGGGATTGAGCGCGACGATGATGCGCGGCTCCATGACGATATGCGCGGCGCCCAGCACCGCGAGCGTCGCGAACCACACGACCATGATCGGGCCGAAGAGCTTGCCGACCACCGCCGTGCCGTGGCGCTGAATCCAGAACAGCGCGATGAGAATCACGATCGTGATCGGCAGCACGTACGGCGAGAGCTTGGGCGCGGCGATCTCGAGACCTTCGACCGCCGACAGCACCGACATCGCCGGCGTGATGACCGCATCGCCGTAGAACATGCACGCGCCGAAGATGCCCAGCATCATCAGTACGCCCGAGATCTTGCCGGCCTCTCTCACGCTGCGCAGCGCGAGCGTCGTCATGGCGAACACGCCGCCTTCGCCGTTGTTGTCGGCGCGCATGACGAACAGCACGTATTTGACGGCGACCACCATGACGATCGCCCAGAAGAGCAAGGAGATGACGCCGAGAATCGACGCCTCCGACAAGCCGATGCCGTGCGACGGGCTAAAGGCTTCCTTCAGGGAGTAGAGAGGACTCGTGCCGATGTCGCCGAAAACGACGCCAATGGCGGCGAGCGCAAGCGAGTGCATTGGCTGTTTATGCTCGTGCGCGTGAGTCGTGTTAGTCATAAAAGCGATATATCCGTCCAGGGCGGAAAAAACGAACGCCATTCTATCTAACGTTGCACGCGAAGACGCCTTCTCGCGTGTTGCTCCAGCGCCACGAGAGACGCGTGTCAGAGTGTAGCATCGCGCTCCGTGTGCGTAGGCGGGCGCGTTCAGCTCGATTCTTCGGCGTTCGGTCCGCCATCATGCAAAAACAAAAAACGCCGTTGCGCCCGGCATCGTGCCAGGCGAACGGCGTCTGTCATGCGAAAGATCAGGCGTCGCCGATCATCCGCGCCCGTTTTGCGTGCCGCGCTTGATCCACGCGCCCAGGTTGTGCGGACGCACCGTGTCCCACTCCTCGAAAGGCTGATGAATCCACGGATTCGTTTCAAGATGCTGAACGTGATAGTCGGGTTTGACCTTCGAGCACGCCTTGTACCAGAGCACCGCCGAACGCACCGCCGTGATGGCCGGATAACGCTCCTTCAGATGCTCCTGCACGCGCGCGAGCGTGACGCCCGAATCGACCAGATCGTCGACGAGCAGCACGTTGCCGGACAGATCGCCGCGCGTCATGGTGATGTATTGCGCGATGTCAAGATCGCCCTGCTCCGTGCCCGCTGCTTCGCGGTACGAGCTCGTCGCGAGAATGGCGAGCGGCAGGTCGTAGATGCGCGACAGCTGATCGCCCACACGCAGGCCGCCGCGCGCGAGACACAGGATCTTGTCGAACTTCCAGCCCGACTCGTGCACCTTCAGTGCGAGGAGTTCGATCAGCCGGTGATATTCATCCCAGCCGACCCAGAGGTTCTTGTCGTCGTTGCGCGGGTCCGTCATCGCGATCATGGTGAGGCTCTTTCAAATGCTTAGGTTATATACGAAATGTGGCCGCATCAGGCGGCCACATTCTTTACAGCGTCCGGCTCCGGTCGAGGCTCGTTAAGCGCTCAGACCTTGAACGGATGGCGAAGCAGGATCGTTTCGTCGCGGTCCGGACCGGTCGACACCATGTCGATCGGCACGCCCGCCACTTCCTGCACACGCGACAAGTACTTGCGCGCGTTTTCCGGCAGCCCGTCCCATTGCGTGATGCCGATGGTGCTTTCCTTCCAGCCGCCGAAGGTTTCATACACCGGCTCGCAGCGCGCCACTTCCGATGCGCCGCGCGGCAGGATGTCGATCAGCTTGCCGTCGAGCGTGTAGCCCGTGCACAGCTTCACTTCGTCGAGACCGTCGAGCACGTCGAGCTTGGTCATGCACAGGCCCGAGATGCCGTTGATCTGAATCGAACGGCGCAGCGCGGCGGCGTCGAGCCAGCCGGTGCGGCGCGGACGGCCGGTGACCGAGCCGAATTCCTTGCCGACGGTCGCGAGATTCAGGCCAACCTGATCCTGACGCTGCGCGTTGTCCGCGTCGTACAGCTCGCTCGGGAACGGGCCCGAACCGACGCGCGTGCAGTACGCCTTGGTGATGCCGAGAATGTAGTTCAGACGCTGCGGCCCGATGCCCGCGCCCGAAGTCGCCGCGCCCGCGACGCAATTGCTCGAGGTGACATACGGATACGTGCCGTGGTCGATGTCGAGCAGCGTGCCTTGCGCGCCTTCGAACAGCAGATTCCGGCCGGCGTGGTTTTCGTCGTAGAGACGGCGGGAAACGTCCGTGACCATGGGCGCGAGACGGTCGGCGTAACCGAGCATCGTCTCGAGCGTTTCCTGAAAATCGACGGCCTTCGCGCCGAGGTATTGCGTCAGCACGAAGTTATGGAATTCGAGCGTTTCGCGAAGGCGCTCCTCGAACACCGCGCGATCGAAGAGGTCCTGCACGCGCAGGCCGCGACGGGCCACCTTGTCTTCGTACGCCGGGCCGATGCCGCGGCCGGTCGTGCCGATCTTGCCGGCGCCGCGCTTGGCTTCGCGCGCCTGGTCGATCGCGACGTGATACGGGAGAACGAGCGTGGCGGCTTCGGAAATGAACAGGCGCTTGCAGACGTCGACGCCCGCAGCTTCCAGTTCATCGATTTCCTTGAACAGCGCTTCCGGCGACAACACGACGCCATTGCCGATGTAACAGGCCGTGCCCGCGCGCATGATGCCCGAGGGAATGAGGCGAAGAATGGTCTTCTTGCCGCCGATGATGAGCGTATGGCCGGCGTTGTGACCGCCCTGGAAGCGCACGACGCCCTGGGCGTGGTCCGTCAGCCAGTCGACGATCTTGCCTTTGCCCTCATCACCCCACTGGGTGCCCACCACGACGACGTTGCGCCCCGGGTTCACATTCACTGCACTGGCAGACATGTTGATTCGTTAGCTGGTTAAAAACGTATTTTACCTATGTTCGCGAAAGGTTCCGAGTTTTTCGGGACGCGTTTCGCGATTTCGTCACGCTCGCGTGATTGGAATCCGCTAAGCAAATTCCCTTGCCGATCAAGCGCCTGTATTCATCGTCCGCTTCAGGTGCGGGTTTCGACCGTCCATTTGCCGTTGCGCTCGACGAGCACACGGTCGAACGCAAATTCGTCCAGATCGTGGTCGTGGCCGGGCAGCGCCTGGATCACCACTTCGCCCGCGTCGCGTAGCGCGAGAATCGCAGCGCGCAGCGGTTCATCGTGTTTCCAAGGCGCGACGATCGCGCTGCCGCGCGCGTCGACGGGCGAGATGCGCGCCACTTCGCGCAGGTCGAGCGAGAAGCCCGTAGCGGGCCGCGCACGGCCGTAGGCCAGGCCAACGTCGTCGTATCGGCCGCCGCGCGCGACGGCGTTCGGCACGCCATCGACATAGGCGGTGAACATCACGCCGCTGTGATAGGCATAGCCGCGCAGGTCCGCGAGGTCGATCATCAGCTCGGCACCTTCGACCTGACCCGCGAGGAACGCGAGATCGTCGAGCGCGCGCGCGATCACCGGCAGATTCGGCAGACGGCCACGCGCAATCTGCAGCACCGAAGCATCGCCATAGAGCGACGGCAATGCCCGCAGCGCCTCGCGCGGCACTTGTCCGAGATGCGCGGTCAGTTCATTGAGGCGCGGCACGTCCTTGCTCGCGAGTGCTTCGTAAAGCGCTTCACCGAGCGATGCCGCCGCCGGCTCGAGTTCCAGCAGCGCGGCGAGCACGCCGGCGTGGCACAGATCGAGCCGCACTTTCTTCAGACCTGCGAGATGCAGCGAATCGAGCATGAGCTGCTGGATCTCGAGATCCGCTTCGAGCCCGGCGTGCCCATAGATTTCCGCGCCGATCTGAATCTGCTCGCGCGTCGCGTGCAGCCCGCGCGGGCGCGTGTGCAGCACGACGCCCGCGTAGCACAGACGCGTCACGCCCTGCCGGTTCAGCAGATGCGCGTCGATGCGCGACACCTGCGGCGTGATGTCCGCGCGCAGGCCGAGCGTGCGCCCGGACAATTGATCGACGAGCTTGAAGGTGCGCAGATTCAGGTCGCTTCCGCCGCTCGTCAGAAGCGATTCGAGATACTCGAGCATCGGCGGCATCACGAGCTCGTAGCCGTACGAACGGAAACGGTCGAGCAGGCGGCGGCGCAGCTCTTCGATCTTGCGGGCTTCCGACGGCAAGACATCGGCGATATTCTCGGGAAGTAACCAGGTGGACATCGATACGTTTCCTACGGGACGAGAGGGCTCGGCGCGGATCGCGCGGCGCTCACGGACTTGAACGGTCAGGGACGAAAGGATAAGGACAAGATAGGCGAAATGGCGGCGGCCTGCCGGACGAGGCTCACGTCGCGATCAGGAGCAGAATCAGGCCGAGCACCATGGCGACCAGTCCGCCGATGCGGATATGGTGCACCGGTCGCTCCGCGATGCGGCGAAAGGTATCGCGCCAGGCGGTCGGGAAAACGAAGGGAAACATGCCTTCGATAATCAGCATCAACGCAAGAGCGAGCAGTAACGTCTCGGCCATGTCCAAGGGTTTTTTTATGCCGCGCGACCGGGACGATCCGGCGCGCGGCGCGGACGGGAATCAGCGCTTCGCCGTCGCCGGGGCCGACGTATCCGTCGCGCCGCCGGTCGGGCTCTTCATGAAGCGGAAGAAATCGCTGTTCGAGTCGACGACCATCACGTCCCCCGGCTTGAACGTCTTCTTATACGCTTCCAGGCTCTGATAGAACTGGTAGAACTGCGGATCGCGTCCGTACGCATCGGCCGCTATGGCCGCCGCCTTGCTGTCTCCTTCGCCCTTGATCGACTGCGCCTGGCTGTAGGCGTCCGCGACGATGGCCTGCTGCGTGCGCTCCGCGTCGGCCTTGATCTTGTCCGCGTCCGCCGTGCCCTTCGCGCGTTCGTTCGCCGCGGCCTGCTGGCGTGCCGCGATCATGCGCTTGTAGACGGAATCGGCCACCGCCGACGGGAAGTCGATGCGCGTCATCTGCAAGTCGACCAGTTGCACGCCGAACACCGCGGCCGCGCTTTCCACGCTCTTCTGCGCGTCGGTTTCGATCGCCTGCTGAGCGCCGAGCGCGTCGGTGAGCGGGCGCTTCGCAAAGGCGCTCGCGAGCGCCGTGCGCGCAAGCGCGGTGATGCGTTCCTCTGCCGTCTGGGTGTTCTTCTCGTTGCTTTCGAAGAGCTTCAAAGGATCGGAAACGCGATACTTGATCACCGTGTTGACCAGCACTTCGTTCTTGTCCGCCGTCGAGAAACGGTCGGCGCCGGATTCGTCGATGGTGAGCGTGCGCGTGTCGATGAGCGTAAGCGTCTGGAACGGCGGCGGCAGCTTGAAGTGCAGACCGGGGCCTTCGAGACGCGGATTTCCTTCGCCGTGGGCGGCGACGACGGCGGCATGTCTTTCGTCGACGGTGAAGATCATCGACGAACCGATGAACAGCACGATGACGACGGCGACGACGAGCGCAAAGATTCGATTCATGTTCGCGCTCCTTATTGCAGGTCTTCCGACCGGCTGCGGGAACGGAACGCATCGCGCGAGCGCAGCGGATCGCCGCCGGCATTCGCGCTCGCGCCACTGGCAGCGCTTGCCGCGCTGGCGGGTGCGGCAGCAGCCGGCGCCGACGCGCTCGCCGTGCCCTGCGCGCGCGCCTGAGGCGCTTCCGTCGCGGCGGGTGCGCCGGATGCGGCTGCGCCGCTCGCGCCTTCGGCCGCGTCCTTCGCCTGCTGTCGATTGGCTTCGACGAGCTTGTCGAGCGGCAGATAGACGACGTTATTGCCCGCCTTGCTGTCGACGAAAACTTTCGTGGTGCGCGAGTAGATCTGCTGCATCGTGTCCAGGTACATGCGTTGACGAATGACCGCGGGCGCCTTCGAGTATTCCGCGTAGACCTCCTTGAAGCGCTCCGCGTCTCCCTGCGCCTGCGTGACTTCGCGGTTGCTATAGGCGCGCGCCTCGTCGATCAGCTTCGCCGCGTCGGCCTTCGCGCGCGGCAGCAACTGATCCGCATAGGCTTGCGCGGTGTCGCGGGCGCGTTCGTTGTCCTGACGCACACGCGCCGCTTCCTCGAACGCCGACTGCACCTGTTGCGGCGCCTGCACGCTTTGCACCGCGACGCCCGTCACCTGCAGACCGGTGCGATAGGTGTCGAGCGAACGCTGGATCGTTTCGATCAGGCGCGCGCGCAGCGCCTCGCGATCCTTGTAGAGCATGTCGTCTGTCGTGAGGCCGCCCGCGATCTCGCGGATCGCCGATTGCGCGGCCTGCGTGACGCTGTCGTCCGCATTGACGCTGCGGAAGAGGAAGTCAGTGGGCGACTTGATCTGGTACTGCACGGCAAAGCGCACGTCGACGATATCCGCGTCGTTCGTCAGAAGCGACGCGTCGCGCACGTTGCCTTGCGACAGCGCGGTGCCGCGCCCGACTTCGACGGAACGAATCTGCGACGTATCGACGATTTCGCTCGACTGGAACGGATACGGCAGACGCCAGTGAATGCCTTGCGAGACCGTCTGACGATACTTGCCGAACTGAGAAACGACGCCGACATGCCCGTCCTGCACGACGAACACGCCACTGCCGAGATAGATGGCGATCAACACGCCGATGACGATGCCGACGCCGATCTTCGTGCCGCGGCCGTTCTCGCGCGGGGCGCCGTTGCCGGGCTTCTTGCCGAACACGCCGGCGATGCGGCGATTGAACTCGCGCCACATCTCGTCGAGATCGGGTGGACCTTCGTCCTTGCCGTTCGGGCGCTTGCCGTCTTGCGGGCGTTTCGAGTCGTTCTTCACGCCATTGCCGTCGCCCCGCCCCCAGCGCGGATCGTTGATCGAAAAGACGGCATGCACAGCTTGCCGGATAGTCCGCTCTTTGTAGTCGTTCACTCGGTGATTCACCATTAGACAGCCGGGGTCGATTCCGGGTCGATGCAATTCCGAAGCAACTTAATGTCCGTGCTCGGGGACCTTGTGATCGTCACGTTCGACAGCCTGCCGGTGGTCGTCCGGCTGCGCGTTCGTGTCGTGTGTGGCGTTTGACTCGGACTGCGTGGATTGCGTTGCGTCGGACGCCTCGTGCGAGCCCGGAAATTCGGCGAGCACGCTGGGTAGGCCCGCATCGATCTCACCGATTTCCGCCGTGGCGATTTCGGCGATGGCAGCGCGCAGCGCATCGAGCCCCTGACCCGTGCGTGCACTCAAGAAAACGCGCGAAATATTACCATACTCGTCCCTTTCAACCGCTTCGTCACGGGCCGCGAGCTCAGGCACCGCGTCGATCTTGTTGAAGACGAGAATCTGGCGAATGCTGTCCGCGCCGATGCCGCGCAACACCTCGTTCACCTGATCGATCTGATCGAGGCGCACCGCGCTCGATGCATCGACCACATGCAGCAGCACGTCCGCGTGAATGGTTTCTTCGAGCGTGGCGCGGAATGCGGCGACGAGCTGGTGCGGCAATTCACGGATGAACCCGACCGTGTCCGACACGACGACATGCCCCGCTTCCTCGCCGAGGAAGACCCGGCGCGACGTGGTGTCGAGCGTGGCGAAGAGCTGATTGGCCGCGTACGCCTGCGCCTTCGTCAGCGCGTTGAACAAGGTGGACTTGCCCGCGTTCGTATAGCCGACGAGCGACACCGACATGGTCCGGTTGCGCACGCGCTGACGCCGCTGCGTGCCGTGCTGACGGCGCAGCTTCTCGAGCCGCGACTTGAGCGCCTTGATGCGCTCGCCGATCAGACGGCGGTCTGTTTCGAGCTGCGTTTCACCCGGGCCGCGCAAGCCGATACCGCCCTTCTGGCGTTCGAGGTGAGTCCACGCCCGAATGAGGCGCGTCGACAAATATTGCAGCTGCGCGAGCTCGACCTGCAGCTTGCCTTCGTGGCTGCGGGCGCGCTGCGCGAAGATATCGAGAATGAGGCTCGTGCGATCGACCACACGGCGATTCAGCGCGACCTCGAGATTGCGCTGCTGCGCCGGCGCGAGCGCATGATTGAAGATGACGAGTTCGACGTCGTTCGCTTCACACTGCAGGCGCAGTTCCTCGACCTTGCCGCTGCCGATGAACATCTTGGCATCGGGGCTCGAGCGGCGGCCGGTGAGCGTGACGGCGGGATGAGCGCCCGCACTTTGTGCGAGCAAGCTGAGTTCTTCCAGACTGGCTTCGAAATCGATCTTGCCGAAGTCTATGCCGACGAGCGCTGCGTTGATCAAATTGATGTATTTACGTTTTTGAAGCGACCGGCGAGTTGCTTAATGTTCGCTTTTGAAATGGCAGATTCGCGCCGGCCGCGACGAGGTTTAGGACGGTTCAGCGTCCGGGTGGAAATTCACCGGGCGGGCAGGCACGACCGTCGAAATAGCGTGCTTATAGACCATCTGGGTGACCGTATTTCGGAGCAACACGACGTACTGGTCGAAAGATTCGATGTTGCCTTGAAGCTTGATGCCGTTGACCAAATAGATCGACACCGGCACATGCTCTTTACGCAGTGCGTTCAAAAACGGGTCTTGTAACAATTGCCCTTTGTTGCTCATAGCAAACTCCGTGTTTTTTTGCAGGTTGGAAGTATTGTGGACGAAGAAAAAGAGATCCGCCGACAATCGCTACACTATAGCCGATTTTCGCTGTTTTACGTTTTCGGGACCCCTCGGCCAAATGGCTGACGGCACCGAACCGTAAGGCTTCACGCGGTTCTCAATCCTTGTCCGCGTATGGGTTGTGACTCGACCGAAACTCTATGCGAAGTGGAGTGCCGGCGAGCCCGAAAGTTTCGCGAAAACGCCCTTCCAGATAACGCTTGTATGTCTCGGTGATCGCGTCGAGCGCGTTGCCGTGCACGACGATGATCGGCGGATTCTGCCCGCCCTGATGCGCATAACGCAGCTTCGGCCGCACCGGCCCGCGACGCCGCGGCTGCTGGAACTCCACCGCGTCGATCAGCGCGCGCGTGAGCTTCGGCGTCGGCAGCTTTGCCATCGCGGCGGCGTAGGCGTCGTCGACCGATTTCATCAGCGCGCCGATGCCCGTCTTCTCGAGCGCCGAAACGTAGTGGAATTTAGCAAAGTCCAAAAACTTGAGCTTGCGCGTCAGGTCCGCCTTCGTGCGCTCACGCACATGCGAGTCCAGACCGTCCCACTTGTTCACGCCGACGACGAGCGCGCGCCCCTGCTCGACCACGAAGCCCGCGATGTGCGCGTCCTGCTCCGAGATGTCCTGCTGCGCATCGAGCAGAAGGATCACGACGTTGGCGTCAGCGATGGATTGCAGCGTCTTCACGACCGAGAACTTCTCGATCGCTTCGAACACCTTGCCGCGGCGGCGCAGGCCGGCCGTGTCGATCAACGTGTATTTGCGGCCTTGTCGCTCAAAATCAACATAGATCGAATCGCGCGTGGTGCCGGGCATGTCGAACGCGATCACGCGCTCCTCGCCGATCAGCGTGTTCACGAGCGTCGACTTGCCGACGTTCGGACGCCCGACGATCGCGATCTTGACGCCGTGCTTCGCCTTCTCTTCGTCCGTTTCTTCCGGCTGATCCTTGTAGGCAATGTCGAGCGCATCGTTGATCATCTCGACGACGCCGTCGCCGTGCGCGGCCGAGATCGCGCGCGGATCGCCGAGGCCGAGCTCGTAGAAGTCCGCCGCGACCGCCGAATACTTCATGCCCTCGGCCTTGTTCACGACCAGAAAGAGCGGACGGCCGGTCTTGCGCAGATAGTCGGCGATCGCCTTGTCCTGCGGCGCGAGTCCGTTGCGGCCATCGACGATGAACACGACGATATCGGCCTCTTCGACCGCCTGACGCGTCTGCCGCGCCATCTCGTGCAGGATGCCGTCCTTCGCCACCGGCTCGAAACCGCCCGTGTCCACGACGAGATACGGACGTTCGCCGCCCACGCGGCCTTCGCCGTAATGGCGGTCACGGGTCAGGCCCGGCAAGTCCGCGACGAGCGCGTCGCGCGAGCGCGTTAGCCGGTTGAAAAGCGTCGATTTCCCAACATTGGGGCGCCCGACGAGCGCAATCACGGGTTTCATCTGATTTTGTTCAAGGTTGAACGCAAGGCGAACGCGGAACGGGCGGTAGAAACGTCTCGTTGCGTTCCGCTACGCCGCGCAATGGCTGCGCTTGTCGCAAATTAGCATGGATTCGGCTTGCCGCACGCGAGGCGCGTCGGTTGGCCGGATGATCGGCGGTCGTTCGCCGGTCTTGCCTCGTTCGAGGCTCGTCTTGCGCGGCGCCTTCGCACGACGCGCTCGTTCTTCTACCCTGCTTTTGCAGGCGGGTTTTATCGCGATGCGCGCGCGGCGCGACGCTTCTTTCTCGTGCGGCTCGTCGTGGCGAGCCTGCCGCGCCGCCGGACATCGACGGCGCGCTTGCTGCTTACGGCTTCGAGCGCGCGTCACGCGCCCGAAGCCTGGCTGTCACTCAGTTGCCCGGACGGAAACCGTAGAGATCGCCGTCATGCGTCTGCACGACGAGCGTGTTGCCCGCCATCACGGGCGCCGCGGTGATCGCGCTGCCGTCGGTCGGTGCGCGGCCGATGAGCTGGCCGTTTTCCGTGTTCAGGAAGTGCACGAAGCCCTGATAGTCGCCCACGACGACCGCACGGCCCAGAATGTACGGCACGCTGACACTGCGGTTCTTCAGCGTATCGGTCTTCCAGATCTGCGAGCCGTCCGTCGCGCGGAACGCGTTCACGACCGACCAGTCGTCGCCCGCCGCGACGATCTGCTCGTCTTGCGCGAGGCCGCTGTCGCTCGAGAAATTCTTTTCCCACACCGGCTGGCCCGAGTTCGCATCGAAGCAGCCGATGCGGCCCTGGAACGTCACCGCGCAGGTCTGCGCGCCGACGAGTCCCGGCGCGCCGGTCACGTCGTTGATACGCTCGACTTCGGTCACGCCCTTCGGATACGAAACCGGCGCCTGCCAGTAGGCGTCGCCCGTCTGCAGGTTGATCGCCGCGAACGTGCCGCCGGGGAAGCCCGCGAGCACTGCCTGATTGCCGGCGAACGTCATGCCCGCCGCGACACGCAGGTTCAAAGGCACGGCGCGCAACTGAAAGACCCACTTTTGCTCGCCCGTCTGCGCGTTGAACGCGATGACCTTGCCGTCGATCGTACGCACGATCACGAGATCGTTGCCGACGAGCGGCGGCGAGACGATCTCGCCGGGCGCCGTGGCCGTCCACAGCAGCTTGCCATCGGCGCCGAGCACGTCGACCTGACCCTTCAGACCGCCCACCGCCGTGAGATTGCCGTCGCTGCCGACGCCCGCGGACAGATCGTCCTTGAGCTTGATGCGCCAGACGTCCTGACCGGTCTTCGCGTCGATTTTGGCGACGGTGCCGTTCGTGCCCGCGGCGAAGACGTAATCGCCGACCGCGACCGGCGAGAACAGATACCGGCCCGCCTTGCCGACGCTCGCCTTCCACGTCTGGTTGACGCTCAACACCGGCTTGAAGTCCGCGAGCGGTGTCGGCACGCGGCGTTCATCCTTGGTCGACGAGCAGGCGGCCAGCAAGACGGTCATCGCGCAAGTGAGCGGCACGGCGTAGCGTTTCAAAAAAGTCATCGGTGGACGCAACATGAATTGGTGAATTGGGTTGATCGGCGCCGGCCGCCGCGTCGCTGCATCGCGACGCCGTGGCGGGCGGCTTGATTGACTGATGTGCAGGATCGATCGATACCGATTGAAACGATGCGGATCAGCCGCCGAGCGCATCGAGCTTGAACTGGATCAATTGACGCGCGGACGTGTCGTTCTCGGGCAGCGTCTCGAGCGCGACCTTGTAGGCCGCGCGCGCATCGTCGCGCTTGCCTTGCGCGGCGAGCAGGTCGCCACGTCGATCCGCGATCACGCCCTTGAACGCATCGAGCGGTTGATCCGCGAGCAGCTTGAGACCTGCGTCGTAGTTCTTCTCGTCGAGCAGGACGAGCGCGAGACGCAGCTTCGCGATCTGCTTGTACTCGTCGTCCTTCGCGTGATCGATGGCCCATTGCAGCTGCGCCTTCGCACCCGCCGTGTTGCCCGCCATGTAAAGCGATTTCGCGGCCGCGAGCGCGCTCATCTGCGCGTAACCCGTGCCGCCGAACTTGTCTTCCATGTCGGTGGCCACACGCGTGACCAGCGCCTGATCGTTGGCGTTGACTGCCTGCTGAAGATGGTCGTAGAGCACCGACGCTTCGGCCGCCTGACGACGCTGCCAGAAATTCCATCCGTTGTACCCGGCCCCAATGACGAGCGCCACGAGCACAACCCACGTCGTGGTGTTACCCCATTTGGCCCACCAGGCCTTTACGCTTTCAAGTGATTCTTGTTCGTCGTGATAGCTCATCGTCCAGCTATTCCTTCCTGCGTTTCAATTCCCTCAACGAGCACCGCGCGCGATGCCGGATTGTGTCGATCCGGACCGCGGCGAACGGCAAAATGGGCCTGTATCTCAGGCGCCCTCGTCATCGGCGGTTGCAACCATCGCATTGATTAGGTATTCGGTCAAGTCTTCCGCCGGAACGTTCACTTGCTCGTTCTTCTGGCTGTCGGAGGTTTCGTCGCCCGAACGGCGCAGCGGTTTGACGCCGATCATGCCCTGCGCGAGTTCGTCCTCGCCGAGCACCACCGCGAAGGCCGCGCCGCTTGCGTCGGCCTTCTTCATCTGCGACTTGAAGCTCGCGGACGCGCCGTCCGGGCTGCAATGCAGGATGACGTCGAGGCCCGTGTCGCGCAGACGCTCGGCGACGATGAACGCGTGCTCCGCCGCCTTTTCGCCCTGATGCACGACATACACATCCGTGCCTTCGGCTTCCGGCACGAGCTGCTCTTCCTTCAGCAACTCGAGGATGCGCTCCACGCCCATCGCCCAGCCGCAGGCGGCCGTCGGCTTACCGCCGAGCTGCTCGATGAGCGGATCGTAGCGACCGCCGCCCGCGACCGTGCCCTGGGCGCCGAGCTTGTCGGTAACCCATTCGAACACGGTGAGGTTGTAATAGTCGAGGCCGCGCACGAGACGCGGATTGATCTTGAACGGAATGTTGTTCGCCTTGAGCAGACGCTGCACGCCTTCGAAGTGCTTGCGCGACGCGTCACCGAGAAAATCGACGAGCTTCGGCGCGTTCTGCGCGATCTCCTGCATCGCAGGATTCTTCGTGTCGAGCACGCGCAGCGGGTTCGTGTAGAGACGGCGTTTCGCTTCTTCATCGAGCGAATCGACATGCTTCTCCAGATACGCGATCAGTTCCTTGCGATGCGCCGCGCGCTCTTCCGCCTGACCGAGCGAATTGAGTTCGAGGCGAATGCCGGTGAGCCCGAGATCGTCCCAGAGACGCTGGCACATCATGATGATTTCGGCGTCCGTATCGGGACCCGCGAAGCCGAGCGCTTCCACGCCGACCTGATGGAACTGGCGATAACGCCCGCGCTGCGGACGCTCGTGACGGAACATCGGGCCCACGTACCACAGGCGCTTCGGGCCGTCGTACAGCAGGTTGTGCTCGATGGTCGCGCGCACGACCGCCGCGGTGTTCTCCGGGCGCATCGTCAGATGCTCGCCGTTGAGCGCATCCGTGAAGCTGTACATCTCTTTCTCGACGATATCGGTCACTTCGCCGATACCGCGCGTGAACAACTGCGTATGCTCGACGATCGGCGTGCGGATGTTCTGATAGCCGTATGCGCGCAGCATCGACTTGACGGTGGTTTCGAAGAAGTCCCACAACGCGGCATCCTGCGGGAGGATGTCGTTCATGCCCTTCACACCGCTCAGTTTCTCGAGCCGTTTCTTCTGTTCAGTCATCTGTCTTCAAAGGGTTGCGGTGGACGTCTCTTCACACGTGGCTGCACCTTGCCCGTAGGTGCGCTCGACATAGTCGCTGACGATTTGCTGGAACTCCTCGGCGATGCGCTCGCCGCGCAGCGTCTTCACCTTCACGCCGTCGACGAACACGGGCGCCGCCGGATTCTCGCCCGAGCCCGGCAAGCTGATGCCGATGTTCGCGTGCTTCGATTCGCCCGGTCCGTTGACGATGCAGCCCATCACCGCGACGTGCATCTTTTCGACGCCGGGGTATTGGTCGCGCCAGGTGGGCATCGAGCTGCGCAGGTAAGTCTGGATTTGCGATGCGAGCTCCTGGAAGAGCGTGCTCGTCGTGCGGCCGCAGCCGGGGCATGCGATGACCATCGGCGTGAAGGAACGCAGGCCCATCGTCTGCAAAATTTCCTGGCCGACGACGACTTCGCCCGTACGCGCGCCGCCCGGTTCAGGCGTGAGCGAGATGCGAATCGTGTCGCCGATGCCTTCCTGCAGCAGCACCGAAAGCGCCGCCGTCGACGCGACGATGCCCTTCGAGCCCATGCCCGCCTCGGTCAGGCCGAGGTGCAGAGCGAAACTGCAACGCTTGGCGAGTTCACGGTACACAGCGATCAGATCCTGCACGCCGCTGACCTTGCACGAGAGGATGATCTTGTCGCGGCCGAGACCCAGTTCGACAGCGCGTTCCGCAGAGCCGATCGCCGATTGAATCAGCGCCTCGTACATGACGCTCTGCAGTTCCCACGGCGTCGAACGCGCGGCGTTCTCGTCCATCATGCGCGCGAGCAGATCCTGGTCGAGACTGCCCCAGTTCACGCCGATGCGCACCGGCTTGTCGTATTTGATCGCGGCTTCGATCATCTGCGCGAATTGCGTGTCGCGCTTCGCGCCCTGACCGACGTTGCCCGGATTGATGCGGTATTTCGACAACGCTTCCGCGCACGCGGGATAGTCGCGCAGCAACAGATGCCCGTTGTAATGGAAGTCGCCGACGAGCGGCACGGTCACGCCCATGCGATCCAGTTGCTCACGGACATGCGGCACGGCCGCGGCCGCTTCCGGCGTGTTCACCGTGATGCGCACGAGCTCGGAACCGGCTTGCGCCAGTTCCTTGATCTGGATGGCGGTGCCGATCGCGTCGGCGGTGTCGGTGTTGGTCATCGACTGGACGCGCACGGGCGCGTCGCCGCCGATCGTCACGAGCTGTCCGCCCCAGCGCACATCGACAGCGTGCGATGCGCGGCGCGTCAACGGACCGCCGAAGACCGGCTCGGTCGAACAAATCTTGCTGCTGATCAGGGATTGAGCTTCGGATTGCATCGAAAAACCCTTTGGCAACCTTTTCGCCGATGCGGCGCGGGGTTGCGTGTATGGAACCTCGAACGGGCGTCGCGGCTTGCACCGTGACGCCCCTGACTTGTTCGTCGCTCAGCGAACCGATCGACCTCGCCGACTCAAGGCAGCGAGAGACGCGCGACGTTTCCGCGTGCGGACGAATAGCGCTTGGCATCGACGGGTTCGTCGTCGACCGACAACGATTCGACGCCCTTCACGTTGCCGACGGTCACCTTGAACGGCGCCTCGCCTTCCACGCGCTGCGTGCTGCCCGCACGGACGAGGCCGGAATAGAGTTCCTTGCCGTCCTTGCCGCGCACGCTGAACCAGCTATCTTCCTTCACTTTCAACTCGATCGCGCCCGAGCCGCTGCCCGCGACGGCAGGCGCGGACGCCGCCGCCACAGCCGGCGCGGTCTTCGCAGCCGGTGCGGGCGTCGCGGCAGCCGGCGCGCTCGCGCCCTGCACCGCCGACAACGTCGATGACGAAGCCGGCAGCGCGTTCGTGCCGAGCGGACGCGGCATCGGCTGCTCGCCGGGCGCGGCCGCCACTTCGGGCAGCGATGCTTCGCCGGTGTTCGCGGCCGCTGCCTCGTCGGGCGTCTGCGTGGACGATGCGCTCGCCGATTCGTTCGACGGCGATGGCGATGTCGACGACAAGCCCACGCCCGTGGTCGCTTTCAGGCGCGCGAGCCAGTTGTTCGATTCACCGCCGGTATGCCACGTCACGAGCGCCGCCAGAACGACGATGATGGCCAGCACGCCCCACATCCACGAGCGCTTGCGGCTCGACGAATTGCCGAGCGGCACCGACACGCGACCGCGCGGTAGCCCCCCGCCCGCCGATGCCGGCACTTTCAGATTGTGCTCGATCTCGCCGCCATCGCGCCGGAAAGCCTGCGTGAAGGGCGCGGGATCGGCGCCCAGAATTTTCGCGTAACTCCGCACGATGCCAGCGGCGAACGTGCGATCGGGCAAATGACTGATATCGCCCGCTTCGAGCGCGAGCAATTTTGTGGGCGAAACCTTGAGGCGCGCGGAGACGTCGTCGATCGACCATGCTTTCGCCTGACGGAGCTGCGCGAGACGCGCGCCGACCGCCTGTATCGAGTCCAGAGGCCCCGCCTGGCTCGCATTCGACGCCGCCCCTTCCGCGCCGGCCTGACCGTCGTACTGACCGCCGGACCGGTTGCCGGAATGACTGCCGAAAGGCGTCGGGTGCTGCGGCTCACTCATGCCAAATTCCTCGCATCGATTCTTTCATATAGCGCTGTCGCGTTCGGTTCGAATAAACCACGTGAACGATACAACTCCGGCGCCATTGCAGACCGCTTTATAACAAAATGTTCGGCTTTTAGTGCCGTATCCCGACGCTTTCTGCGCCTTTCGCTGCGGCTTCGTTCAGTTCGAACGCGCCGTCAGATCGCCCGTACCTCGATAGTCTTGCTGCCCGCGCGGCTCATGCGTTCGGCAAGACGCGTGCGATCCTGCACCGCGCCCGCGAGCTGGCCGCAAGCGGCGTCGATGTCGTCGCCGCGCGTCTTGCGCACGGTGGTAACGACACCCGCGTCCATCAGAACCTGCGCGAATCGCTTGATCTGCTCGTTCTTGGAGCGCGTCAGGCCCGATTCCGGGAACGGATTGAACGGAATGAGGTTGAATTTGCACGGCACGTCGCGCGTCACTGCGAGCAGTTCGCGCGCGTGCGCCTCGGTGTCGTTGACGCCGTCGAGCATGCAATATTCGAACGTGATGAAGTCGCGCGGCGCGACCTTCAAATAACGCTGACACGCCGCCATCAATTCGCGCAGCGGGTATTTTTTGTTTAGCGGCACCAGCATGTCGCGCAACGGGTCGTTTGGCGCGTGCAGCGATACGGCCAGCGCTACAGGCAGGTCGGCGGCGAGACGATCCATCATCGGCACGACGCCCGAAGTGGACAGCGTCACGCGGCGGCGCGAGAGTCCGTAGGCGTTGTCGTCGAGCATCAGCCGCATGGCCGGCACGACGGCGTCATAGTTGAGCATCGGCTCGCCCATGCCCATCATCACGACGTTGGTGACGACGCGATCGCCCTTGCCCGGCCCGCCGACTTCGCGCCCGAGCGACTTGCGCAGCGCGAACTCCGCCATGCGCAACTGGCCGATGATTTCGCCGGTAGTCAGGTTGCGGGAAAAGCCCTGCTTGCCGGTGGAACAGAACCGGCAGTTCACCGCGCAACCCGCCTGCGAGGACACGCACAGCGTGCCGCGCGTTTCTTCGGGGATGAACACGGTTTCGACCGCGTTGCCGTTGCCGACGTCGATCAGCCACTTGCGTGTACCGTCGGTGGAAACGTGGTCGCTGATGATGTCGGGCATCGCCATATTGGCGCGGCCCTTGAGTTTTTCGCGCAGCGACTTCGCGAGATCCGTCATGCCGTCGAAATCGTCGGCACCGTATTGGTGGATCCAGCGCTGCAATTGCTTGGCGCGAAACGGCTTTTCGCCCAGGCTCGCGCAGTACGCGGTCAGCCCGGCGGCGTCCAGATCGAGAAGATTGACGGTGGTGCTGCTCGTCATGTCGAGTTCTGCCATTTCAGATTGCGAAGCCCGGACTATGTCGTCCGGGACCGTTCGCGCCAATTCCTGCTTCTTTCATACTGCTTGTTTCTGCGTCGAGGCGCGATGCGCGCGACGGCCAACAGACCGACGCGCATTCCAACGCGAAAATTAACGCGAGTAGACGTTCACTTCCGGGAAGAAGAACGCGACTTCTTGGCGCGCCGTTTCCGCAGCGTCCGAACCATGCACGGCGTTCGCATCGATGCTGTCGGCGAAGTCGGCGCGGATCGTGCCCTTGTCCGCCTTCTTCGGATCCGTCGCGCCCATCAGGTCGCGGTGCTTGGCGATTGCGTTTTCGCCTTCCAGGACCTGAATCACGACCGGGCCGGAAATCATGAATTCCACGAGGTCCTTGAAGAACGGACGCGCAGCGTGAACAGCGTAGAACTTTTCTGCGTCGGCGCGCGACAGATGAACCATGCGCGACGCAATGATCTTGAGACCTGCGTTCTCGAAACGGCTGTAGATCTGGCCGATAACGTTCTTTGCTACTGCGTCCGGCTTGATAATCGACAGGGTGCGCTCGATCGCCATGAAAAACTCCAAAAAATGAACGGTTTACGGATTAAAACGAATCGACAATTGTAGCACGAAGCAAGGTATGATTGCGATTGAAACCTTACGGCACCGTAAGAATCAAACCCTGCGAGGACTTAACCGTCCGGACGGCCGAATCAGCCTTTAGAACTATTGAAATCGGCGCGCGCCGGGGCCATATTGGAGCCGAACGCTGCATTGCAACGGGAACCGCGCCTTCAGGCTGGCACGGCAAAGCGGTCCTAATACTGGCTTAAGTCCGCGCACCTTATCATTCGTGTGTGACGGATGTCGCGGGAAGACCGAACGACAGACAATTGGAGCAAGGAGAAACCATGAACGAATCACCCTACAGCTTTGGCCGTAATGGCAGCGTCACCTCGGTCGAGGTACGCAACCGCGTGCTGCGCAACACCTACTGGCTGCTCGCGCTCTCGATGGTGCCGACGGTGCTCGGCGCGTGGGTCGGCGTCGCGACGGGCTTCTCGCTGTTCGCGGCCACCAGCCCGGCGATGAGCTTCATCGCGTTCCTCGCGATCGCGTTCGGTTTCATGTTCGCCATCGAGAAAACCAAGGAAAGCGGGATGGGCGTGGTCGTCCTGCTCGGCTTCACGTTCTTCATGGGCCTGATGCTCTCGCGCCTGCTGAGCTTCATTCTGGGCTTCTCGAACGGGCCGCAGCTCATCATGATGGCGTTCGGCGGCACAGGCGTGATCTTCGCCGCGATGGCGACCATCGCCACCGTCAGCAAGCGTGATTTCTCGGGTCTCGGCAAGTTCCTGTTCATGGGCGTGATCGTGATTCTGCTCGCCGCGTTCGCGAACATCTTCCTGCAGTTGCCGGCGCTGATGATGACGATCTCCGTGCTCGCCATCGTGATCTTCTCGGCGTACATGCTGTTCGACGTCCAGCGCGTGGTGAATGGCGGCGAGACGAACTACATCAGCGCGACGCTCGCGATCTACCTCGACCTGTACAACGTCTTCACGAACCTGCTGGCGCTGCTCGGCATTTTCGGCGGCAACCGCAATTAAGCTTCGGTTCTTTCCGAGGCAATAAAAAAAACCGGCCTTCGGGCCGGTTTTTTTGCGTCTGCTTCGTTCGAATCAATCACGCTCGAACAAAGCGATCGACTCGACGTGCGACGTGTGCGGGAACATGTTCACCACGCCCGCGCCTTTCATCCGATAACCGGCTTCATGTACGAGCAGGCCGGCGTCGCGCGCGAGCGTCGCCGGGTTGCACGACACATAGACGATGCGCTCCGGCAACGGCCCATCGCCGGACTGGGCAATGTCCGCGAGCGCCTTCGATACGGCGAGCGCGCCTTCGCGCGGCGGATCGATGAGAAATTTGTCGAATTGACCGAGCGCGCGCAGGTCGTCGGCGGTGACTTCGAACAGATTGCGGCACGCGAACGACGTGTGCCCGTCGACGCCATTCGCCTTCGCGTTCTCCAGCGCGCGGGTGGTCAGCGCCTCGCTGCCTTCGATTCCGACGACTTCGCGCGACACGCGGGCGAGCGGCAGCGTGAAATTGCCGATGCCGCAGAACAGATCCAGCACGCGATCCGACCTTTGCGGTGCGAGCAGGCTGAGCGCGCGGCTCACTAGCACACGATTGATCTGGTGATTCACCTGCGTGAAATCGGTCGGCTTGAACGGCATGCGGATATCGAATTCCGGCAGCGTGTACGCCAGTTCGCGATCCAGCGGATAAAACTGATAGACAGTGTCCGGCCCCTTCGGCTGGAGCCACCATTGAACGTCGTGTTCGTCGGCGAAGGTGCGCAGCAGCGCTTCGTCGGCTTCGGTCAGCGGCTCCAGAATGCGCAACACGAGCGCCGTCACGTCGGACCCGACCGCGAGTTCGATCTGCGGCATGCGATCCCGAATCGACAAACCCGCCACCAGATGACGCAGCGGCACGAGCATCGCGGAGACGTGCGGCGGCAGCACTTCGCAGCTCGTCATATCGGCGACATAGCTGCTCTTGCGCTCGTGAAAGCCGACCAGCACGCCGCCCTTCTTTTCGACGTGCCGCACGGTCAGGCGCGCGCGATAGCGATAGCCCCACGACGGTCCGTGAATCGGCCGGAACATGGTTTCCGCGCGCAGCTTCGACAGATGTTGCAGGCTGTCCTCGAGCACGCGCTGCTTCACCGCGATTTGCGCGCGCACGTCGAGATGCTGCATCGAGCAGCCGCCGCAGACGCCAAAAAACTGGCACTTCGGCTTCGCGCGGATCACGCTCTCACGCAGCACGCTCACCACCTGCGCCTGCTCGAAGCTCGGCTTCCGCCGAAAGCTCGAATAGCTCACTCGTTCGCCCGGCAGCGCGCCTTCGACGAAGATGACCTTGCCCGGCTCACCGTTCTCGTTGACTGTGCGGCCTACGCCGCGCGCTTCCATATCGAGCGACTCGATTTCGAGCTCGGGCGCGACGAAGTCGGGATCGGGCGTGACGAACTTCGCCGGCGCGGCGCGGCGGCGATTCTGGGTTTTGCGAGCGGCTTCAGACACCTGCGTACTTCCTGGCTAACGAATTGGCAAAGGCGAGATTGTAGACGAACGTCACGACGACGCCGCGCCTAGTTCCCGAACGCCGCGAGATACTCGGCCCAATGCGGCGACGATTCCTGCGCGAGCGCGTTCTTCACGAAGTTGATTTCGTCGGCGTACTCGTTAGCCGTGAAGCCGCCGCGCATCATCTGAAAACGACAGTACATCAGATATGTATTGACGACATCGGTCTCGCAATAGTTGCGGATTTCGTCGATCTGTCCGTCGCAATACGCGTCCCAGACCTTGCCGCCGTCCATACCGAGCTTGCCGGGAAAGCCGCACAGCTTCGCGAGCGCATCGAGCGGCGCGTTGGCGCGCGCCTGATACATCGCGAGCACGTCCATCAGGTCGATGTGCCGCATGTGATAGCGGCTGATGTAATTGTTGAACTTGAATTCGCGGTCGTCCTGACCGAGATCCCAGTAACGCGGCGCGGCGATGCCGTGCACCAGCGCGCGGTAATGAAGCACGGGCAGATCGAAGCCGCCGCCGTTCCACGACACGAGTTGCGGCGTGTACTTCTCGATCACGCGATAGAACGACTGGATGAGCGCGGCCTCGCCATCGGCGGTCGTGCCGAGCGAGCGCACGCGAAAGCCGCTGTTGTCGCGAAACACGCAGGAAATCGCCGCGACGCGCTGCAGATGATGCGGCAGAAAGTCGTTGCCGACGCGCTCGCGGCGCGCCTCGAACGCATGTTCGGCCACCTCGCGGTCGGAAAGATCGTCGGGCAAATCTTCGAGACGGCGAATGCCGTCGACATCGGGGATCGTTTCGATGTCGAAAACAAGAATCGGTGTCATTGAATCCTGGAACGCGACGCCCTGCCGGTGCCGGGCGTCGTCAAAGCGTTAAAGCACGGCGTCCTTGCGAACGCCGTTGGAGGCGAAAAAGCGCTTGAGCCGCACGAGCGCCTCTTGCTGGATCTGGCGCACACGCTCGCGCGTGAGGCCCATTTCGTCGGCGAGTTCTTCGAGCGTCGCGGGCTCGATATGGTTCAACCCGAAACGCCGCTCGATCACGTGCCGGTGTTTGTCCGACAGGCGCGACAGCCACAGGCGCGTCAGCGATTCGAGTTCGCGATGCTGCACTTCGGCATCCGGCGACTGACTCTGGTCGTCGGAGAGAAGATCGAGCAGGCTGCTGCCCGGATCGAGGTCGAGCGGCGCGTCGAGCGAAGCCGTGTGCTCGTTGAGCGCGAGGATATCGGTGACTTCCTCCGGCGTCTTGCCGGTGAGATACGCGATATCGTCGATGCTCGCGTCGCGTCGCTCGGGTGCGACGCTGTCGTTCGAATTGGCGGAATTTTTTTCCAGATGGCGCTTCGCGCGCAGCACCTGATTGAGTTCGCGGATCACGTGCACCGGCAGGCGCACCGTGCGCGCCTGGTTCATGATCGCGCGCTCGATGCTCTGGCGGATCCACCAGGTGGCGTAGGTCGAAAACCTGAAGCCGCGCGTCGGATCGAACTTCTCGATGGCGTGCATGAGGCCGAGGTTGCCTTCCTCGATCAGATCGAGCAACGGCACGCCGCGATTCAAATATCCCTTCGCGATGCTGACGACGAGACGCAGATTGCGCTCGATCATCACCTGCCGCGCCTCGAATTCCCCAGCCTTCGCAAGGCGCGAATAGCGCTGCTCTTCCTCGACGGTAAGCAGCGGCTTCACGCTGATGCGGTTCAGGTAGTGCTGAATGGTGTCGGCCGTGAGTTCGGCCTGCAAAAGCGAGCGGAAATCGTCCGCGTCAGGGGCGGAATCGTTTGCGCCTTCACCCGGTTCGTCGCTGCCCTTTCCCCGGCTGCCGCCTTCTTCCTCGGAGTCGACCTCGACATCGACGTTATCGATATCGTCATCATGAGTCGAAGCACCGTCCTCCACCGACACTTGCAAAGGTCGGCTGATCTTCTCAGTCTCGGCTTGCGGCAGGCGGCGCTTCGTTTTTGGCATGATGGTTTCGCTTTATTGCGGCGGCAAATACTTCAGTGGGTCAACAGGTTTTCCCTGCCGGCGAACTTCGAAATGCAACATCACGCGGTCCGAATCGCTGTTCCCCATCTCAGCGATCTTCTGCCCTTTAGTTACCGCGTCCCCTTCTTTTACCATCAAAGCGCGATTATGTGCGTACGCGGTGAGAAAAGTCGCGTCATGTTTGATGATAATGAGATTGCCGTAGCCGCGCAGCCCATTTCCGGAGTAAACCACTCGTCCGTCCGCCGACGCGTTGACCGGATCTCCCGCCGCACCGCCAATATTCAAACCCTTGTTCTTCGCGTCATCGAACGTACCGAGGATCGGTCCGCGCGCAGGCCAGATGAACGCCGGCTGGCCCGTGGGCGCCGTCGCGTTCGCATCCGCGCCAGGCACACCCGGCACGCCGGGCGCCGATGCCATACCGGCCGCCGCACCTGCTGTTCCGGGCGCGGCGCCCATGCCCGAATTCGCACCGTAATACGGCGGCTGCGCGGTCGCGCCCGGCTGCGGCGTCGCAGAGCCGGTCGCGCCGTTGAGCGGCTGCGTCTGCACGCCGCCGCCCACGATCGGCGCAGTGGCCACACCGGGCGTCGCCGCTGCGAGATTCGCGCCCGGAGGCGCCACGCGCATCAGCTGGCCGACTTCGATCTGATTCGGGTTGGTCAGGTTGTTCCACGTCGCGATATCGTGATAATTCTGACCGTTTTCCAGTGCGATCCGATATAGGGTGTCGCCCGGTTTTACACGGTAATAGCCCGGCGGCGGCGGACCGTTGTCCGGCGTCTGGGCCGCCGTCGTGCCGATGGGCGCGCCCGTTCTGTCGACGACCGGCGCCATGTCCATGCGCGTCGAACACGCCGCCAGCGCGGACAACGCCAGCACACACACGCCGCGCTGCGCCGCGTTCAGGCGTTGGCCTGCACTTCCCTCTTGCAAAGCACGCAGGATACTCATCGGGTCAAATCACTCCGGATTTTAAAGGTACAAAAAAGACGCGATCGAGCTGCTCTTCCCGCCATTGCGTCGCCGACACGCGCGTGACGAGCGTCAGCACCTGCGACTGCGCGGCCTGCGATCCGACCGGCGCGACGAGCTTGCCGCCCACCGCCAGTTGATCCAGCAGAGCCTGCGGCACGTCGAGGCCCGCGCAGGCGATCACGATTGCGTCGAAGGGCGCGGCCGCGGGCAAGCCCAGGCGGCCGTCGCCGTAATGCAGTCTGATGTTCGGCACGCGCAATGGCCGAAGGTTGAGCTTCGCGCGCTCCGACAGCGGGCGCACACGCTCGATCGAATAAACCTCTGTGGCGACCTGCGACAGCACCGCCGCCTGATAGCCGCAACCTGTGCCGATCTCCAGCACCTTGCTCAATGCCCGCCCCGTCGCGACCAGCTCGATCATGCGCGCCACGACGGACGGCTTCGAGATGGTCTGGTGATGACCTATGGGCAGCGCGGCATCTTCGTACGCCTGCGCGGCGAGCCCCGGATCGACGAACATGTGGCGCGGCACCACCGACATCGCGTTGAGCACGCGCGGATCGGTCACGCCGTTCGATCGCAGCCGTTCAACCATGCGCTCGCGCACCCGTTCCGAGGTGAGCGTCTGCGTGCTCGCCAGCGCGACATTGGGCGCGCCTTTTTTCGGCGCGGTGGCGGTGGCGTTCAGGTCGCGCTCGGCGGGACGCGCCGCCGCTCGCAATGCGCTCGTTCGCGGGGCGTGAGACGCGTGATGCGTCGTCGCGTTTTTGCTCGCGGACGGAACCGGTTTCGCCGCGCCAGTGGCGGGCTTCGCGCCGGAACGCGCCGGAAAAACCGAGGTCGCTGGCTTCGCGGACGCCGCGGCAGTCGCGGGATTCTTCATCGGTGCGCTCGCCGCGCGCGATGGTCCCGGCTTGGCCGGTTGCGCGGGCGTCGACGACTTGAGCGCTGAAACGGCGGCTTGCTTGCCGCGCGGATCCTGCGGACGGTTCGCGGACTTGCGCGGCTCGCGAACCAGATCCGCGAGCGCCAGCGGAAAGCGCTTGGCGCGCTCGTCGCTCATGTGCGACCGCTCCCGGCCCGCGCCCATTCGCGCGTCTCGGCCATGAGCTTCGTATGAGTGAGATCGAGTTGCAGCGGCGTGATCGAAACGAAGCCGTTCGCGACCGCGTGGAAATCGGTGCCTTCGCTCGCGTCGAGTGCATCGCCCGACGGGCCGATCCAGTAGATCGGGTTGCCGCGCGGATCGCTCTGGCGAATCACCGGCTGCGAAGGATGACGCTTGCCGAGGCGCGTCACGGTCCATGCGCCGAGCTGATCGTACGGCAGGCTCGGGATGTTCACGTTCAGCAACGGATGGCCCGGCATCGGATGTTCGAGGAAATGCGCGACGATCTCGGCTGCCACGCGCGCCGCGTCTTCGAGATGAAGCCAGTCGCGGCCAACGAGCGAAAACGCGATGGCGGGAATGCCGAACATGAAGCCTTCGGTGGCCGCCGCGACCGTGCCCGAGTACAGCGTGTCCTCGCCGACGTTCTGCCCGTTGTTGATGCCCGACACGACGAGATCCGGCTGATGCTCGAGCATGCCGGTGAGCGCGATGTGCACGGAATCGGTCGGCGTACCGTTCACGAAGTTGAAACCGTTGGGCGCCTGATGAACGCTCAAGGGCCGCGACAGCGTAAGCGAGTTGGACGAGCCGCTGCAGTTCTGCTCGGGCGCCATCACCGTCACTTCGCCGAGCGGCTGCAGGACCTCGTGCAGCACATTGATGCCGCGCGCAAGATAACCGTCGTCGTTGCTGAGTAGGATTCGCATCCGACGATTGTAACCGAGGAAAGTGGCGCGACGACGACTCGAAAGCTCGCTCCCGACGACGTCGCTGCCCTACACTGAGCCCACTTCAACGCTTTGCACGAGACCCGGACAAGGAGACGCGATGCGCGCCGTACGATGCAACCAACACGGACTACCCGACACCCTTTCTATCGAAACGCTGGCCGACCTGCATCCGGAAGCTGGCGAAGTCGTCATCGACGTGAAAGCGGCGAGTGTGAACTTCCCCGACGTGCTCATCATCCAGAACAAGTACCAGTTCAAGCCGCCGCTGCCGTTCACGCCCGGCGCGGAATTCGCGGGCATCGTGCGCGAGGTGGGCGCGGGCGTCACGCGCCTGTCGCCGGGCATGCGCGTGGCCGCCTATACCGCGCAAGGCGCGTTCGCCGAGCAGGCGCGCGCGAAGGAAGCGGATTGCATCGTTTTGCCCGATGACGTCGATCTCGCCGACGCCGCCGCGTTCACGCTCGCGTACGGCACGTCGTATCACGCGCTCGTCGATCGTGGGCAACTCAAGGCCGGCGACACGCTGCTCGTGCTCGGCGCGGCCGGTGGTGTCGGTATTGCGGCGATCCAGATCGGCAAGATCACCGGCGCGCGCGTGATCGCGGCGGCATCGAGTGCGGAGAAGCTCGCGTTCTGCCGCAAGCATGGCGCGGACGAGGTCATCGACTATGCAAAAGAAGACTTGCGCGAGCGCGTCAAGGCGCTGACCGGCGGCAACGGGCCGGATGTCATTTTCGATCCCGTCGGCGGCGCGTATGCGGAACCCGCGTTTCGAAGCATCGGCTGGCGCGGACGGTATCTGGTCGTCGGCTTCGCGAACGGCGAGATTCCGAAGCTGCCGCTCAATCTCGCGCTGCTGAAAGGCGCGAGCATCGTGGGCGTGTTCTGGGGCGGTCACATGCAGCGCGAACACGCGATCGCCGATCAGGAATTCGCGACGATGGTCGGCTGGATCAAGGCGGGCAAGCTGCGCCCCGTCGTCACGAAACGCTATTCGCTCGATGACACGCCACGCGCCCTCGACGACATGATGAATCGCCGCGTGACCGGCAAGATCGTGATCGAGCCGTGATGCGCGCGCGTCAGAGCTTTTCGGTTTCCCCGCTTTTCGGCTGCCACTTCATGAGCCGTCGCTCGACCAGCGCGACGAGGCCGTCGAGCACCAGCGCGAACGCAGTCAGCACGAGGATGCCGGCGAACACCGTGTTGATGTCGAAGGTGCCTTCGGCCTGCAGAATCAGATAGCCGACGCCGCGCGCCGAGCCGAGATACTCACCCACCACCGAGCCGACGAACGCGAGCCCCACCGATGTATGCAGGCTGGAAAACACCCAGCTCGTCGCGCTCGGCAAATAGACGTATCGCAGCAACTGCTTGCGATTCGCGCCGAGCATGCGCGCGTTGGCGAGCACGACCGGGCTCACTTCCTTCACGCCCTGATAGACGTTGAAGAACACGATGAAAAACACGAGCGTCACGCCGAGCGCGACCTTCGACCAGATGCCGAGCCCGAACCACACCGCGAAGATCGGCGCGAGAATCACGCGCGGCATCGAGTTGGCGGCCTTGATGTAGGGATCGAGGAGCGCGCTCGTCATGGGCGCGAGCGCGAGCCACAGCCCCACGCCGAGCCCGAACACGGTGCCGATGACGAACGCCAGCACGGTTTCGATCAACGTCACCCAAAGATGGATGTAAATCTCGCCGCCCGTGAACCACTCCCAGATGCGCACGAGCACCTTCTGCGGCTCGCCGAAAAAGAACGCGGCCTTGTTGGCGTCGTCGAAATAAAAAGGCGGCAGGAGCGTCGGGCTCGTCAGCGCGTACCACAGCACGAAGCACACGAGCAGCAACAGCCATTGCCATACGATGAGATTCGCTCGATTCGGGCGCAGCTTGTTCCACATGATCGTATTGTCTTATTCAGCGGCGGGCTTCAGTTGCTGCTGGTAGCCCTTCAACACTTCCTCGCGCAGCACGCCCCAGATCTGCGCATGCAGTTCGACGAAGCGCGGATGCGAGCGGATCTCGGCGACATCGCGCGGGCGCGGCAGGTCGATCACGAATTCGCCGATCGGATGCGTGCCCGGCCCCGCCGCCAGCACGACGACGCGGTCGGACATCGAGATCGCCTCGTCGAGATCGTGCGTGATGAAGAGCACGGCCTTGCGCTTCGCGGCCCACAGGTCGAGCAACTCGTTTTCCATCAACTGGCGCGTCTGAATGTCCAGCGCGGAGAACGGCTCGTCCATCAGGATGATGTCGGGATCGAGGATGAGCGTCTGCGCCATCGCGACGCGTTTTCTCATGCCGCCCGACAGTTGATGCGGATAGCGATCGCCGAAGCCGCCGAGGCCCACGCGCTTGAGCCATTCCTCGCCGCGCGCATCGGCTTCGGCCTTCGGCACGCCCCGGAACACGAGGCCGGCCGTCACGTTGTCGAGCGCCGAGCGCCACGGCATCAGCGCATCGGCCTGGAACATGTAGCCCGCGCGCCGGTTGATGCCCTTCAGCGTTTCGCCGAACACGCTCACCGTGCCCGACGAAGGTTCGAGCAGCCCCGCCGACACGTTGAGCAGCGTGGACTTGCCGCAGCCGGTCGGCCCGACGACGGAGACGAACTCGCCCGGCGCGATCGCAAGGCTCGTATCGCGGACCGCGGTATAGCGGTCATTGCGATTCTCGCGCGACGAGAACGTGCAGGTGACGTCCGCGAGCGCGAGCGCATGTTTCGAAATCGACGACATCGATCAGACCTTGACGGAGGCGAGCGCCTTCTTGACGAAGTCGTTGGTCCAGGTCTTCGACAAGTCGATCGGCTTGCCCTTCACGGTTTCGTCAAAGGCTTGCAGCGTCTTGAGCGAGGTCGCGGGACCGTCCGCGGGCATCAGGCCGTCCGGCGACAGCGCTTCCCTCACGTGCTGCCACGAGTCGAGATAGAGCGCGCGATCGCCGAGCAGATAGCTTTCCGGCACGGTCGAAATCAGATCCTTGCCCGATGCCGCCTGCAGCCACTTCAGCGCGCGCACCATCGCGTTGGTGAGCGCCTGCGTCGTGTTCGGGTTCTTCGTGATGAAACTCTGCGATGCATACAGGCAGCCCGCCGGCATGTTGCCGCCGAACACCTTCACGGTATCCGCGAGCGTGCGCGTGTCAGAGACGATGCGGATATCGCCCGCGCGATCGAGCTTGGTCATCACCGGATCGAGATTGGCGATGGCGTCGATCTGGCCGGATTGCAGCGCGGCGATCGCGCCCGCTCCCGCGCCCACGCCGATGAACGACACGTCGGACGCCTTCAGCCCGGCTTGCGCGAGCACGAAGCTCGCCATGATCGAGGTCGACGACCCCGGCGCCGTCACGCCGATCTTCTTGCCCTTCAGATCCGCGACCGACTTGTAGTTCGGCATCGTTTTCTTCGACACCGCGAGGACGATCTGAGGCGCGCGTCCCTGAAGCACGAACTCGCGGAAGTACTGATTCTTCGCTTGCAGCAGGAGCGTGTGCTCGAACGCGCCGGACACCACGTCCGCGCTGCCGCCGACGGCCGCCTGCAGCGCCTTCGCGCCGCCCGCGAAATCGGCGATTTCGACGTCGAGCCCTTCGTCCTTGAAGTAGTTGCGGCGCTCCGCGATCGTGAGCGGCAGATAGTAGAAGAGATTCTTGCCGCCGACCGCGATCGATACCTTGCTCTGCTCCGGCTTCGTCTGCGCAAACGCGAGCGGCATGGCGGACCATGCCCCGGCCGCAATCGCGGCGCCGCTCGCGATGAACGTTCTGCGTTTCATCGTGTTTCGTCTCCTTGGAATTCTTGTTGTCTGCGCGCGCGTCAAATCACTTTGGCCGCCCGCAGCCGCGCAATATCGTCGGCATCATACCCGAGCGTTTGAAGTACTTCATCCGTGTGTTCACCGAGTTGCGGACCGAGCCAGCGCGTTTCGCCCGGCGTGTCCGAGAGCTTCGGCGTGACGTTGGGCAGCGTGATGTCTCGGCCGTCCTGCCACGGAAAACGTTGCAGCATCTGGCGCGCGATGTATTGCGGATCGGTGAACATGTCGGCGACGCTGTAGATGCGCCCGGCCGGCACGTCGGCGGCGTTGAGCACGGCGAGCGCCTCGTCGATGCTGCGCGTCGCGAGCCACGCGGCGATGGCGTCGTCGATTTCCTGCGTGCGCGGCACGCGGCCGTCGTTCGATGCGAGCGCGGGATCGTCCGCGAGGTCCGCGCGATCGATCGCGTTCATGAGGCGCTTGAAGATCGGATCGCTGTTGCCGCCGATCACGATGCTGCCGTCGCGGCACGGGTACGTGTTCGACGGCACGATGCCCGGCAGCGATGCGCCGGTGCGTTCGCGCACCATGCCGTACACGCCGTATTCCGGGACCACGCTTTCCATCATGTTGAAGACGGCTTCGTACAGCGCGACATCGACGACCTGCCCCTTGCCGCCGTTCACCTGCCGATGATGCAGCGCCATCAGCGCGCCGATCACGCCATGCAGCGCGGCAATCGAATCGCCGATGGAAATGCCGATGCGCGGCGGCGGCAAGTCCGGGTAGCCGGTGATGTGCCGCAGGCCGCCCATCGATTCGGCGATCGCGCCGAAGCCCGGCCGGTCGCGGTACGGCCCGGTCTGGCCGTAACCGGACAGCCGCACCATCACGAGACCGGGATTCTCGGCGGACAGCACTTCATAGCCGAGCCCGAGCTTTTCGAGCAGACCGGGCCGGAAATTCTCGACAACGATATCGGCTTCTTTAGCAAGCCGGCGCACGATCTCCTTCCCTTCCTCGGCCTTGAGATTCACCGTCACCGATTTCTTGTTGCGCGCCTGCACCGCCCACCAGAGCGATGTGCCGCCCACTTCGGGATAGAGCTTGCGCCACTTGCGCAGCGGATCGCCGCCGTTCGGGTCTTCGACCTTGATGACATCGGCGCCGAATTCGCCCATGAAGCGCGCGGCGAACGGGCCGGCGATGAGCGTGCCGAGTTCCAGCACCTTGACGCCGGCGAGTGGTCCCGTCGTTGCGTTCATGGTTGCGTCTCCTTTTTTTGCTGGCTTTTTTTACAGCGGAATATCGAGCGGCTTGAAGCGCGGCGTGCCGTCGGCGAGCGTCTCGTTGAACATTTGCGCCGGGCGCACCCACAAGCCGCGTTCGTGCGGCCACAGATGTTCGTAGACGATCATCGCTTCCTCGGTTTCCGAGTGCCGCGCGACGCCGATCACGCGATAAAGACCGCCCTTGTAGTGACGGTGGGTCGCGAGCGCGAGAGCTTCGGTTTCTGTCATCGGTATGGTGTCCTGCTGATGGTCGCGTTCAGACCGAGCGGCGATCGAGCATCGCGCGCGCGATCGTGCCCGCATCGACATATTCGAGCTCGCCGCCGACGGGCACGCCGCGCGCGAGCCGCGTCACCTTCAGCCCTTTCGACTTGAGCGTCTGCGCGAGATAGTGCGCGGTCGCTTCGCCTTCGTTCGTGAAGTTGGTGGCGAGCACGACTTCCTGCACCACGCCGTCGAGGGCGCGGCCGATCAGGCGCTCGAAGTGGATTTCCTTCGGCCCGATGCCGTCGAGCGGACTCAAGCGCCCCATCAGCACGAAATAGAGCCCGCGATACGTGAGCGTCTGCTCGAGCATGATCTGATCGGCGGGCGTTTCTACGACGCACAGCAAGGCCGGGTCGCGTTCCTCGTCGCCGCAGACTTCGCAGATTTCAGCTTCGGTGAAGGTGTTGCACTTCTCGCAGTGCTTCAGATGCTCGGTCGCGAACAGGAGCGACGCGCCGAGCTTTTCGGCGCCCGCGCGGTCGTGCTGCATCAGGTGATACGCCATGCGCTGCGCCGACTTCGGTCCGACGCCGGGCAGCGCGCGCAGCGCCTCGACCAGCGCCGACAGGGCGGAAGGTTGTTTCATGTGTCCTCATGACGCGCCGAATTCGCTTCGGCGCGCGCGGTTTAGAACGGCAGCTTGAAACCCGGCGGCATCGGCATGCCGGCGGTCATGCCGCTCATCTTCTCTTGCGTGGTGGCCTCGGCCTTGCGCACGGCGTCGTTGAACGCGGCAGCGACGAGGTCTTCCAGCATGTCCTTGTCGTCGGCGAGCAGGCTCGGGTCGATGGACACGCGCTTGACGTCGTTCTTGCAGGTCATCGTCACCTTCACGAGACCGGCGCCGGACTGGCCCTCGACCTCGATCAGCGCGAGCTGATCCTGCATCTTCTTCATGTTTTCCTGCATCTGCTGAGCCTGTTTCATCAGCCCGGCGAGTTGGTTCTTCATCATGGTTCGGCTCCTTACTGGAAAACGTGTGGCGAAAGCGCACGCGATACGCGCGCTCGGAATTCAGTGGCTAAGCGCGGCGTCGATTCATGACGGGTTCGCGCCCGATGCGGAGATCGGCTTGATCGAACCCTGCACGATGCTCGCGCCGAAATCGCGGATCAGCGATTGCACGAACGGATCCTGCTTGATCTCGTGCTCGGCTTCCTGCTGGCGTCGCGCGCGGTCGGCGGCATCGAGCGCGGCGGCGGTGCGGCGCACGGGCGCGACGCTCACGCTGACTTCGATCGCGCGGCCGAGCTTTTCGGCGAGCGCGGTCTTGAGCTTCGTGACGTGCGAGACGTCGGTGTACATCTGCACCGCGACCGCGAGCGTGACGGAATTCGCGTCGCAGGCGGTCAGTTCGCTGTTGAATGCGAGCTGATAGGCGACACCCTTCAACGGCAGATCGACGGCGAGCGCGGGCCATTCGACCGACACGCCGAGCGCATCGAGCGGCACGGCGGGCGGCAGCGGCGTCATGTCGATGACGGGCGCAGGCTTCGCGACGGGCTCGGCGTTAAAGCGCATGTCGTCGGGACCGCTGTCGAATGCGGGCACGAAGCCGTCGTCGGGCGGCATGAAATATTCGTCGTCCGATCCTGCCGGCGGATAGTCGTCGGGCGGCATGTCCTCCCACGGCGGCACGACGCCGGACTTGCCGGCAGCGGGTTTGGACTCGGCCGCCACAGGCGCTGCCGGTGCTGCTGGCGCGCGACGAGGCGTAGGCACCGGAACTTGCGCAGCCGGTTTCGCGACGGGTTTGGGCGCTGCCGCGGCCGGTGCGCCGCGTGCGCTCCGATCGGATGAAAGACGCATGCCGGCGCTACGCAGAACGTCGAGCGCAGCGCTCGCGCCGCTTGCGCCACGCGACGTCGCGGGCTCGGATGCGCGCGCAGCTTGAGGCGCGGCTTCTTCCACGGTTTGCCGCGCGGCGCTCGGCACCGGCGCAGGTTTCGCAGGAACGACTGGCTCGCTCGTTTCGATGGGCGGCGCCGGCTTCGCGCTTTCGATCGCGGGCGTCTCTTTCGCCTTGACGACGACGGTTTCCACGGGCGGCGGCGACGCCTTAGCGACAGGCGCGGGCGCAATCGTCCGTTCCGCCATTGCGCCCGCGAGCGCCGCCGTGCGCACGGGCTTCGCGCTTGCCGGCGCGCTGACGGCCACACCGCCGCCCGGCCCGCCCGCCGGTTCGAAGGCGAGCATGCGCAGCAGCGTCATCGTGAAGCCGGCGTATTCGTCGGGGGCGAGCCCGAGTTCGCCGCGCCCGACCGTCGCAATCTGGTAGAAAAGCTGAACCTGCTCGGCGGAAAGCGCCTCGGCGAAGCGGCGGATATCCGCGGCTTCCGGCCATTCATCCAGCACCGACGAAGGCGCGAACTGCCCCCACGCGATGCGATGCAAAAGGCTCGCGAGATCCTGAAGCGCTGTCGAGAACGACAGGCTGCGCAGCGCCATTTCGTCGGCGATCGCGAGCACGCCGGGGCCGTCGCTTTCAGCGAGTGCATCGATGAGACGGATCAGATAACTTTGATCGAGCGCGCCCAGCATGCCGCGCACGGCTTCCTCGGTGACCTGGTTGGCCGAATAAGCGATGGCCTGATCGGTCAGCGACAGCGCATCGCGCATGCTGCCGTCGGCCGCGCGCGACAAAAGACGCAGCGCCTGCGACTCGAACGGAATGCTCTCCTGCTGAAGAATGTTCTCCAGATGCGACACGATATGTCCCGCCGGCATTTGCTTCAGATTGAACTGCAGGCAGCGCGAGAGCACGGTGACCGGAATCTTCTGCGGATCGGTCGTCGCGAGAATGAACTTCACATGCGGCGGCGGTTCTTCCAGCGTCTTCAACATCGCATTGAAGGCGTGGTTCGTGAGCATGTGCACTTCGTCGATCATGTAGACCTTGAAGCGCGCATCGACGGGTGCGTACACCGCGCGTTCGAGCAGCGCCGCCATTTCGTCGACGCCGCGATTGCTCGCCGCGTCCATTTCGACGTAATCGACGAAGCGGCCTTCGTCGATTTCCCGGCACGCGCGGCACACGCCGCACGGCTTCGAGGTCACGCCGGTTTCACAATTGAGCGCCTTCGCGAAGATGCGCGAAAGCGTCGTCTTGCCGACGCCGCGCGTGCCCGTGAAGAGATAGGCGTGATGCAGACGGCCGCCGTCGAGCGCGTGCGTGAGCGCACGGACGACGTGCTCCTGGCCGACGAGCGACTCGAACGATTTCGGCCGCCATTTGCGTGCGAGAACTTGATAGGTCATGCGCGAAATTGTATCAGCAACGACCTTGCGCAAACGCCGCTCCGAAAGGCTGCCGAGCTACCCGGACGAGCGGCGCGGACGCGCGAAAACCTGCCCCGCGACGGCGCACAGTACAGAGAACGAACGAGGGAAAACGAGAGAGGAACGACAGAAGAAAGCGGAAGGTGACGAGCCCGACCCTCGGCACTGGTGGAAAACGGCTGTGGCTGCTTCGTTCCCGACCTGACCAGGTTGACCGCGCCACCATGCGAGGAGGCCCGTCACGACGAATCATACCACGGGGCCAGTCGCGCCCGGAAGGCGCTCGGTGAAATGCGCGGACCTTTGCGGCGCCCTCTTGCGCTTCGTGTTTTCGGCCTCAGATGCGCCCTATCGGTACCCGGCAACGGATAGCAAAGTAGGCTAAGATGACATTTGAATAACCCGGATGTGGTGCAACTTGCCCTTCCTCGGATCATTCGCCGCCGTTTGCGAGCCGTTCTGGCGCACGGCGTGCGGGCCGAATCCTGGCCGTTGGCGACGAAAGTTTTTTTCAGTTTTGGTGTATCGTGGCGAGCATTCAAACGCGGGCCTCGAAACAATTGAGGTATTCAGACAATGAGCGAATCAATCAAGCACATCAGCGACGCTTCTTTCGAACAGGATGTCGTCAAGTCGGATAAACCTGTCCTGCTCGACTTTTGGGCGGAGTGGTGTGGTCCGTGCAAAATGATTGCCCCGATCCTCGACGAAGTCGCGAAGGATTATGGCGATCGCCTGCAAATCGCGAAGATCAACGTGGACGAGCATCAGTCGACGCCGGTCAAGTTCGGCGTGCGCGGCATCCCCACGCTGATTCTCTTCAAGAACGGCGCGGTCGCCGCGCAGAAGGTCGGCGCGTTGTCCAAGTCGCAACTGACCGCGTTCCTCGACAGCAACCTGTAACGGCATCACCGGCGGGCGTCGGCATCCACTGACGCCCGCCTCTGCATTCGCAGCGCCGCATCGGCACCACCGATAAGCGCTAATGGAATGCAGCCGATGTTGTCACGCGACAACATCGGCCGAAAAGCCCCGCCCAAAGCCAACCCGAGGCTCGCGCGGCGTGTGCTATGCTAGAATCACAAGAGTTCAAGAAGTATTAAGTCTCGAGCGGTTCCGCTCACCTCTTCTCCCAAATCTTTCTGTCGCACCTCTCTCCCCGGCGGGAAATCCGTATGCATTTATCCGAGCTCAAGTCTCAGCACGTGTCTGCACTGATCGAGATGGCCAATGGCCTCGAGATCGAAAATGCGAACCGCCTGCGCAAGCAGGAACTCATGTTCGCCATTCTTAAAAAGCGCGCCAAAGCTGGCGACACGATTTTCGGCGACGGCACGCTCGAAGTGCTGCCCGATGGCTTCGGCTTTCTGCGCTCGCCCGAGACTTCGTATCTCGCGAGCACGGACGACATTTACATCAGCCCGTCGCAAATCCGCCGCTTCAATCTGCACACCGGCGACACGATCGAAGGCGAAGTCCGCACGCCGAAAGACGGCGAGCGTTATTTCGCGCTCGTGAAGGTGGACAAAGTCAACGGGCAGCCGCCCGAGGCCTCGAAACACAAGATCATGTTCGAGAACCTCACGCCGCTGCACCCGAACAAGCCGCTGCCCCTCGAGCGCGAAATGCGCGGCGAGGAAAACGTCACGGGCCGGATCATCGACATGATCTCGCCGATCGGCAAAGGCCAGCGCGGCCTGCTCGTCGCATCGCCGAAGTCGGGCAAAACCGTGATGCTTCAGCACATCGCGCATGCGGTGAAGGCGAATCATCCGGACGTCATCCTGTTCGTGCTGCTCATCGACGAGCGTCCGGAAGAAGTGACGGAAATGCAGCGTTCGGTGCGCGGCGAAGTCATCGCCTCGACCTTCGACGAACCCGCCGCGCGTCACGTGCAGGTGGCCGAAATGGTCATCGAGAAGGCGAAGCGTCTCGTCGAAATGAAGCATGACGTCGTCATCCTGCTCGACTCCATCACGCGTCTCGCGCGCGCCTACAACACCGTCGTGCCGGCATCGGGCAAGGTGCTGACGGGCGGTGTCGACGCCAACGCGCTGCAACGTCCGAAGCGCTTCTTCGGCGCGGCTCGCAACATCGAGGAAGGCGGTTCGCTCACGATCATCGGCACGGCGCTCATCGAAACGGGCAGCCGCATGGACGACGTGATCTACGAAGAGTTCAAGGGCACCGGCAACATGGAAGTGCACCTCGAGCGCCGTCTCGCGGAAAAGCGCGTGTATCCGTCCATCAACCTGAACAAGTCGGGCACGCGCCGCGAAGAACTGCTCATCAAGCCGGACCTGCTGCAGAAGGTCTGGGTGCTGCGCAAGTTCATCCACGACATGGACGAAGTCGAAGCCATGGAATTCCTGCTCGACAAGATCCGTCAGACGAAGAACAACGCCGAGTTCTTCGACATGATGCGTCGCGGCGGAGGCTGATTCCGCTTCGCTGCTTCAAGACAGAAAACCGCCTGCTTCGTCAGGCGGTTTTTTATTGGCGCCGTGCGTACAATTCGCAACTGTTCCAGTCCTCCCGTTCGACGCATGGCCAACCTCTTCTCCCGCTGGTTCGGCGCGCAACGCCGCGAGCGCGCGCTGCGCAAATACGCGATCGACGACGCGCTGTGGCAGCGCACACTCGACACGTACCCGTGCTTCGGCCATTTGAATGCGGACGACCTCGGACGCCTGCGCGAAACCGCGAGCCTTTTCATCGCCCAAAAGGAATTCTCGACTGCGCACGATCTCGAACTGACGGATCAGATGGTCGTCTCGATCGCCGCGCAAGCCTGTCTGCCGGTGCTCAATCTCGACCTCGATCTGTATCGCGGCTGGGTCGGCGTGATCGTCTATCCGGGCGAGTTCATCATCAGGAAGACGGTCGAAGACGAAGACGGCGTCGTGCACGAAATCGAGCACGATGCAAGCGGTGAGGCGTGGGAAGGCGGTCCCGTCGTGCTCTCGTGGGAAGACGCGCAAATGGCCGACGGCTCGGACGCCTACAACGTCGTGATCCACGAGTTCGCGCACAAGATCGACATGGTGACGGGCGAAGCCGATGGTCATCCCCCGCTCTTTCGCCGCTGGCACGCGCCGCTCGACACGACCGCCTGGTCCGATATCTTCGACAACGCGTACGACCAGTTCTGCGCACGCGTGGACGCGGTGCCGGAGCGGCGCTGGAGCCGCTTCGAGCGCGAATCGTTGATCGATCCGTATGCGGCGGATCATCCGTCGGAGTTTTTCGCGGTGTGCAGCGAGGCGCTTTTCGTGACGCCGCAGGCGTTCGAAGCCGGGTATCCCGAACTTTACCGGCTGCTCGCGCGCTATTACCGGCAAGACCCGGCGGGCGTCGGCGCGCTCGATGCATGAGTTCCGCCGCGACCTCCGGAAAAGATGTCAAGCGCCTGATTTTCTGGCATAATCGCCGTTTTTCGACCCCAGGCAAGTGACTCGCTCGGCACTCAGCAACGTGCGACGGGTTGGCTACCGCCAGATATCAGGAAAGACCATGAAAGAAGGCATTCACCCGAATTATCGCGAAGTCCTGTTCGTCGACATGTCGAACGACTTCCGTTTCGTGACCCGTTCGACCATCCAGACGCGCGAGACCGCCGAATTCAACGGCAAGACCTACCCGCTCGCGAAGATCGAAGTGTCGTCGGAATCGCACCCGTTCTACACCGGTCAGCAAAAGATCATGGACACGGCAGGCCGCGTCGAGAAGTTCAACAACAAGTTCGCGCGCTTCTCCACCAAGAAGTAAGTCGGGCTTCGGACCGGTTCGGCCGGTCAGCAAAAAGGGCAGCTTTGGCTGCCCTTTTTTGTCGCCGGTCGCTTTTCGTCGTCCGTGCACCGCCTTTGCTGCATTTGGTAAGCGTTGTTGCGCCCGGTTACGGCGAGCATCGATGAACCGCCCTTAACGCCGCCGCGCGACTACAATGCCGGTTTGCTCCAGCACCAGACTCGCTTTGCGCGAGCTCAGCGGACCGTTTTCCATCAAGCCATCCCGCATGCGATCTGTCGTTCGTCTGACCGCCTCCGCCACCAGCGCATTGCCGCGCTGGCTGCTGCTCGCCATCTGCATTATCTACGCGTCGTTCGGTCTGTTCGGCCGGGATCCGTGGAAGAACGAGGATGCGGCAGGCTTCGGCGTGATGTGGACGATGGCCAACGGCGACGCGCGCGACTGGCTGCTGCCGAACCTCGTCGGCAAGGCGCCGACCGCCGACGGCCCGCTGATGTACTGGCTCGGCGCATCGGCCATCCGGCTGCTGAGTCCCTGGGTCGATGCGAGCAACGCCTCGCGCATCGTCACGGGTCTGCTCTTTTGTCTGGCCTGCGCGTTCGTGTGGTATTCGGCCTATCTGCTCGGCCGGCGCGACGAGGCCCAGCCGTTCAAATACGCTTTCGGCGGCGAACCGGAACCCCGCGACTACGGCCGCACGCTCGCGGACGGCGCGCTCCTCATCCTGCTCGCGTGCTTCGGGCTCGCCGAGCGCGGTCACGAAACCACGCCGCAGCTCGCGCAGTTCGCCGGCACCGCGATGCTCCTCTACGGCCTCGTGCGCAGCCTCGACAAGCCGATTCACGGCGGCCTCGTGTGGGGCGTGGCGATCGGCGTGGTCGGGCTGTCGAGTTCGCCGGTGCTCGTGTTCGCGCTCCTGCTCTGCACGCTCGCGATGACGATCATCGTGAAGCAGGTGCGGGCCGCGCCGCTCCTGATCTTCGGTCTGCCGATCGCCATCGTGCTGATCGCCGCGTGGGTGCTGCCGACGCTGCATTACTTCCCCGATGACGGCGAATGGTGGCTGCGCCAATGGTGGCGCAACAGCTTTTCGTTCTTCTCCGGCACGCCCGGCGCGATCTTCGGCTACGCGATCAAGAACCTGCCGCTCTTCACGTGGCCCGCGTGGCCGCTCGCGGTCTGGGCGTTCGTCAGCTGGGGCGGGATGCGCCGCTCGCCGCACGTCGGCGTGCCGCTGTCGATCATCGGGCCGCTGCTCGTGCTGGTCGTCCTGCAGGCGCACGAGACCAACCGGCTCTTCATGCTGCTGCTGCCGCCGCTTTCGGTGCTCGCGACCTTCGCGCTGCCCACCTTGAAACGCGGCGCGATCAACGCGATCGACTGGTTCGCGATGCTGAGCTTCACCATCATCGGCTCTCTGGTGTGGCTCGTGTGGACCGCGGGCATGTTCGGTTTCCCCGCGTCGATGGCCCGCAATCTCGCGCGTCTCGCGCCGGGCTTTCATCCCGAGTTCAAGCTGATTTCCTTCGCGTGCGCGGTCGCCGTGACGGTCTGCTGGTTCCTGCTCGCGCGCTGGCGGCTCGCGCGTCATCCGAAGGTGCTCTGGCGCAGCGTCGTGCTGTCGAGCGCGGGCACCACGCTCATGTGGGTGCTGCTCATGACGCTGTGGCTGCCGGTGGTGAACTACAGCCGGACGTATCGCGACGTGGCCGAGCAGATCGCCGATCATCTGCCGCCCGACTACACCTGCATCTCGCCCGTGCGTCTGGGCGACGCGCAGATCGCCACGTTCGCCTACTTCGGCGGCATGCATTTCGCGTTCGACGAGGACTGCGACGTGATCCTGCGTCAGGATCCGGCGGATTACGGCGAGCCGTCGTCGATGTCCGCGTTCCAGTGGAAGCTCGTATGGGAAGGCCGCCGCGTCGCCGACCGCGACGAGCGCTTCCGCCTCTACGTGCGCATCGAGCGCCCCACGCCGCCAGCGAAAAAACCGCTGCGTCCGAAGAGCCTGCGCCGGGCGCAGTAACGCGATGCGCGCGATGTCGACCTCCATCAGCACGACCGGCATGCTGCGCGACGTGCGCAAGATCGCCGCGCTCGCATGGCCGGTGCTGATCGGCCAGCTCGCGGTGATCGCGTTCGGCGTGATCGACACCGCGATGGTCGGCCGCTTCTCCGCGACGGATCTGGCCGCGCTCGGCCTCGGCGGCTCGGTCTATATCTCGGTGTATATCGGCCTGACGGGGATTCTCGTCGCGTTGCAGCCGATCGCCGGGCAGCTTTTCGGCGCGGGCCGCGAAAGCGAAATCGGCGAGGAAACGCGGCAGGCGCTGTGGCTCGCCGCCGCGCTCACCGTCGTCGGCTTCGTGCTGCTCTACTTTCCCGAACCGCTGCTTTCCCTCGCGAAAAGTCCGCCCGCGCTGCACGACCGCACAGTCGACTATCTGCGCATTCTCTCATTCGGCCTGCCCGCGAGCCTCGCGTTTCGCGTCTACAGCTCGCTCACCAACGCGGTCGGCAAGCCGCGCCTCGTGATGTTCCTGCAAGTCGGCGGACTCGTGCTCAAGTTTCCGCTCAACACATGGTTCATCTTCGGCGGCTTCGGCATGCCGGCGCTCGGCGGCCCGGGCTGCGCGCTCGCGAGCACGCTCATCAACTGGGTGCTCGCGATCGTCGGCATGACGGTGCTCGTGAAGTTCGAATTCTTCCGCCCGTTCGGCATCTTCTCGCACTTCTGCTGGCCGGTCTGGCGGCGTCAGCTCGCGCTCCTGCGTCTCGGCATTCCGATGGGCCTCTCCTATCTGATCGAAGTCACGTCGTACACGTTCATGGCGCTCTTCATCTCGCGCTTCGGCACCACGACGCTCGCCGGCCATCAGATCGCGGGCAATCTCGGCGCGGTGCTCTACATGACGCCGCTGTCGATCGGCATCGCGTCGTCGACGCTCGTGTCGCAAGCGCTCGGCGCCGGACGCTTCGACGACGCCCGCTCGATCTCGCGTCACGGCATCGGCATGGCGTGCGTGCTGGCGCTCGCGTACGGCGTGATCCTGGTCGCGGCGCGTCCGCACGTGATCGCGGCCTATACGCCGGATGCGAACGTCATCGCGGCCGCGATGCCGCTCGTGCTCATCATCTTCTTCTATCACCTCTGCGACGCCCTGCAGATCACCACCGCGTTCATCCTGCGCGCGTACAAGGTGACCCTCGTGCCGACCGTGATCTACGCCATCGCGCTGTGGGGCATCGGGCTCGGCGGCGGCTATCTGCTCGGCTTCGACGTGGGCGGCGGCGTGCCCGAGTGGCTGCAAGGCGCGCGCGGCTTCTGGGTCGCGAATTCGGCGAGTCTGGGCGTCGCCGGCGTCGGCCTGTTTCTCTACTGGCGGCGCGTGAGCGCGCGGCATCTGAACAACGTCGATCCGACCTGAGCCATTCGCATCCGATCCGATGATTTGTGTAGAAAAACATCGGCGGCTCGCATCGTCGGAAAGAATGACGTAAGGCTCCAGTAGAATTTCGCGTCGAGGGAAACTCGGAGCGAGTGGATGAGCCGCATTACAACGTCACAAAAAAAATGGATTCTGGCCACAACCACGCTGATCGCCGCGCTGGGACTGGGCGCCGCGTTTCATCGAGCCGATGCCGCGCGCATCGCGAGCGTGTCGCCGCAAGGCAAGGTTGCGCAAGTGCGGCAGGTCGTCGCCAAATTCGACGAACCGATGATCGCGTTCGGCAATGCGGCGGCGCCCGCGCCCGGCCAGGTCACGTGTAGCGGCGCGAGCGCTTCCGATACGGCGGGCTCGCAGCGCTGGATCGACGCCAAAACCTGGGCTTTCGACTTCGAGCACGATCTGCCGCCCGGCGTGCGCTGCGCGCTCGATCTCGCAGACGGCCTCAAGTCGGTCTCCGGCACCGCGCTGTCCGGCCCGCGCCACTTCGCGTTCCAGACGGGCGGACCGTTCGTCACGCGCATCATGCCGGGCTACGGCGACATCGAAGAAAATCAGGCTTTCGTGCTGCGCCTGAACGGTCCCGCGACGCAAGCTTCGGTGCTTCAGCATGTCTGGTGCGAATCGAACGCGCTCGGCAACCGGATTCCGGTGCACGCGGTCGATGACGCCACCCGCGCCGCCCTGCTCAAACATTTCCGGCTGGACAAGGAAAGCGATCGCGTGCTCACGCTCGCGTGCCAGCAAACGTTGCCGTCGGCGACGAAGATGCAGCTCGTGTACGGCGCGGGCGTGACGGGGCCGAGCGGCATCGCCAACGATGTCGAAAAGCGCTTCGACTTCAACGTGCGCGAGCCCTTCACGGCGAGCTTTTCGTGCGAGCGTGAAAACGCGAAAGCGCCGTGCACGCCGCTGCGCCCGTTGCGCCTGAACTTCAGCGCGCCGATCAGCCGCGCCGACGCGCAGAAGTTCGTGCTGCACGGCCCGAAAGGCAACGCGTCGCCCAGTTTCGACGCGTCCGACAAGGACGCCGAAGTGAGCTCCGTCGAGTTCGCCGCGCCGCTGCCCGAACGCGCCGATCTCACCATCGACGCTCCCGCGAATCTGAAAGACGCGAGCGGCCGCACGCTCGCGAACGCCGATCTCTTCCCGCTCAAGACCGCGACCGCCGCGATGCCGCCGCTCGCGAAGTTCTCGTCGGGCACGTTCGGCATCATCGAGCGATTCGCCGAGCCGGGCATGCCCGCGATGCTGCCGGTCACGCTGCGCCACGTCGAAGCGGACCTGCATGTGCAGGGGCTGAATTCGGGCACGTCGCAGATCACGAAGCTCAAGCTCGACGCCGACACCGACATCCGCCAATGGATGCGCGCCGTCGATATGTTCGACGGCATCTCGATGTCGCGCTCGACGATCGAGGAGCGCATGCCGCAGATGCTCGACAACGGCATCGCACCGGTCATCATCCCGAACAGCGACGGCTCGTCGTCCAAAGATCCGCAAATCGACATCCGTTCGCTGTCGATGCTCGCGAAGCAGCGCGGCGTCGAAACCCTCACACTGCCCGCCGCCGATCCGAAAGCGCTGCGGCCGTTCGAAGTCGTCGGCATTCCGCTCACGAAACCCGGTTTCTATGTCGTCGAACTGGGCTCGCCCGCGCTCGGCGCGTCGCTGCTCGGCAAGAATCAGGCGATGTACGTGCGCACGTCGGTGCTCGTCACCAATCTCGGCGTGCATTTCAAGCAGGGACGCGAGAATAGCCTCGTGTGGGTCACGACGCTCGACAAGGGCAAGCCCGTCGCCAACGCCGACATTCGCGTCACCGACTGCAACGGCGACGAAATCGCCACCGCCAAGACCGACGCGCAAGGCCTCGCGAAGATCGGCAAGCCGCTTGCGGCCACGCGCGAATGCAACGAGCACAGCCTCGCGTGGGGCGGCTTCTTCGTGTCGGCGCGCGTGAACGATCCCGTCACCGGTCCGGACATGGCCTTCGTGACCTCGGACTGGAATCGCGGCATCGAATCGTGGCGCTTCAACGTGCCGACGGACATGAGCGCGACGCGCACGACCCGCGCGCATACCGTGTTCGACCGGACGCTCCTGCGCGCGGGCGAAACCGTGTCGATGAAGCATCTGCTGCGCGTCGAAACGCTGCACGGCTTTGCGTTTCCGTCGAGCTATCCGGGCCGCGTGACGATCCGGCACGTCGGCAGCGGACAGACCTGGCATCTGCCGCTGAAATGGGCCGCCGACCACAGCGCCGACTCGACTTTCACCGTGCCCGTCGCGGCGAAGCTCGGCGAATACAGCGTGTCGCTCGACAACGGCGCTGCCTCTGCGAACGACGACCAGGACAACGACAACGCCGTCACGCAGTCGTATGAATCGGGCAGCTTCCGCGTCGAGGAATTCCGCCTGCCGGTGTTCAAAGGCTCCATCACCGCGGGCGACGCCAAAGCGCCTGGGCTCGTCGCCGCGCATGAAGCGCCCGTCGCGGTGCGGCTCGAATATGTGCAGGGCGGACCGGCGTCGAATCTGCCGGTGCAGGTGTCCGCGCTCGTGCGCGATGTAGCACCGCCCTTCGCTTCGCAATACGAAGCGTTCAGCTTCGCGCCGTATCGAAAGCCGTCGAACGACGGCGCCAGCGCGCCCGCCGAGGACGAAGACAGCGAGCAGGAGGACCATGCGACGACGAAGCTCATCGCCGACAAGCTGCGCGTCACGCTCGATCGCGACGGCGCCGGCAAGGTCACGGTGAAGCCGCTGCCGGCCGTCGACTCGCCGAAGCGTCTCGCGCTCGAAGCGAGCTTCGCCGATCCGAACGGCGAGGTTCAGACGATCAGCGGCGGCACCACGCTCTGGCCGGCCGCGGTGGCCGTCGGCGTGAAGGCGGGACATTGGGTGTCGGTCGGCGGCGCGCTGCCCGTGCAGGCGCTCGCGCTCGACTTGCAGGGCAAGCCGCACGCGGGCGTAGCGGTCGACATCAAGGCCGTCGCGCGCGTGATGTCGAGCTCGCGCAAGCGCATGGTGGGCGGTTTCTACGCGTACGACAATCACACCGAGATCAAGGATCTCGGCACGCTGTGCAGCGGCAAGAGCGACGATCACGGCATCGTCTCGTGCGATGCGAAGCTCAAGGAGCCGGGCAACGTCGATCTGATCGCGGTCGCGAAAGACGGCGATGATCGCGTGGCCAACGCGAGCACATCGGTATGGGTCACGCGCGAGGACGAGTTGTGGTTCGGCGGCGAGAACACCGATCGCATCGACGTGTTGCCCGAGAAAACGAGCTACGAGCCCGGCGAGACCGCGCGCTTTCAGGTGCGCATGCCCTTCCGTTCGGCGACGGCGCTCGTCGCGGTCGAGCGTGAAGGCATCGTCGAGACGCGGGTCGTCGAACTGAACGGCAAGGATCCGACCGTCGAGCTGAAGGTCGAGAACGCGTGGGGGCCGAACGTCTACGTGTCGGTGCTCGCGTTGCGCGGACGCATCCGCGAGGTGCCGTGGTATTCGTTCTTCACCTGGGGATGGAAGGCGCCGGTCGAATGGGCGCGCGCGTTCTGGTACGAAGGCCGCCAATATCAGGCACCGACGCCGCTCGTCGATCTGTCGAAGCCCGCGTTCCGTTACGGGCTCGCGTCGATCAAGGTCGGCACGGCGTCGCACAGGCTCGCGGTCATCGTGAGTCCGGATGCGAAGTCGTACGCCGTCCGAAGCAAGGCACACGTGAAGCTCAAAGTCGCGCTGCCCGATGGCAAACCCGCGCCCGCCGGTACGCAGATCGCGGTTGCGGCCGTCGATGAAGCATTGCTCGAACTCATGCCGAATCAAAGCTGGAACGTGCTCGACGCGATGCTTCAGCAACGCGCGTACGGCGTCGAGACGGCCACCGCGCAGATGGAGATCATCGGGCGGCGTCACTTCGGACGCAAGGCGGTGCCTGCGGGCGGCGGAGGCGGACACAGCGCGACGCGCGAGCTGTTCGACACGCTCTTGCTGTGGAATCCGCGCGTCACGCTCGACGCGAACGGCGAAGCCAGCGTCGATGTCCCGCTGAACGACGCGCTCACGCGCTTTCGGATCGTCGCGGTCGCGGCGGTCGGCGCGGGTCAGTTTGGCACCGGCAGCGCGTCGATTCAAAGCACGCAGGATTTGCAACTGATCTCGGGATTGCCGCCGCTCGTGCGCGTCGGCGATGCGTTCCGCGCGCAGTTCACGCTGCGCAACACGACGGCGCGGACGATGCGCGTCGTCGTCACGCCGCGCGCCGGCACGCTCGCGCTCGACGCGCGCACGGTGGAGCTCGCGCCGGAATCGTCGCAGGAAGTGGCCTGGGACGTGACCACGCCCGATGTGCCCGGCGCGGGTAATTCCGCGAGTCTCGACTGGAACGTGAGCGCGTCGGAACAAGCCGGGCCGAAGGCGAGCGATTCCGTGAAGCTGACGCAGAAGATCGTCGCGGCGGTTCCGGTGACCGTGCAGCAGGCGACCATCGCGCAAGTCGACAGCACGTTCAGCGTGCCGGTCGCGCCGCCCGCCGACGCGAGCACGTCGAGCGACGGCGCGGTGCGCGGCGGCATCGCGGTGTCCTTGCAGCCGAAGCTCGCCGATGGCCTGCCGGGCGTACGCCGCTGGTTCGAGCGTTATCCGTACAACTGCCTCGAACAGCAGACCTCGCGCGCGCTCGGCCTGATGGACGCCGCGCAATGGCAGGCCGTGCTCGCGAGGATGCCGTCGTATCTCGACCGCGATGGCCTCGCGAACTACTTCCCGCCCGCCGACGACGAGCGCCCGACCGGCAGCCCAGCCCTTACCGCGTATCTGCTCGCCGTGACGAACGAAGCCGCGAAAGAGGACAGCCGCTTCGCCTTGCCCGCCGACCTGCGCAATCAGATGGCGGCGGGCCTCGCGAACTTCGTCGATGGCAAGATCGAACGCAAGTTCTGGGCGCCGCGCAACGATCTCGACTTCGAGAAGCTCGCGGCCATCGAAGCCTTGTCGCGCTATGGCCTCGCGCAGCCGCGCATGCTCGGCTCGATCACGGTCGCGCCGGATCAGTGGCCGACATCGGCGGTGCTCGACCTCTACGCGATCCTTTCGCGCGTGGACGGCATTCCGAATCGCGATGAGATGCGCGCGCACGCCGAGCAGGTCATCCGTGCGCGCCTGACGTATCAGGGCACGCGCCTGACCTTCACGACCGAACGCGAAGACAATCTCTGGTGGCTCATGACCGGCACCGAGACCAACGCCGCGCGCACGGCGCTCATTTTCGCGGACGCGCCCGGATGGAAGGACGAGATGCCGCGTGTGGTCGCGGGCTTGCTCGCACTGCAGACGAACGGCGCGTGGCAGACGACGACCGCCAACCTGTGGGGCGCGCTTGCCGTCGGGCGATTCTCGCGGCTCTTCGAAAGCACGCCGGTGACGGGTCGCACGTCGATCGACTTGGGCGGCTCGACGCAAAGCGTGAACTGGGGCGCGCCGGCTTCGAGCGCGCCGGCTTCGAGCGCGCCTGCATCGGCGACGCCGGTCACGAAGACCGCCAGCGTGCGCAGCGTCATGCTGCCGTGGAGCAGCGGTTCGCTCGCGCTGACGCAAGACGGCACGGGCAAGCCGTGGGCCACGATCGAAAGTCTCGCGGCCGTCGCGTTGAAGGCGCCGTTCGCGGCGGGTTATCGCATCGCGAAGACCGTGACGCCGGTCGATCCGGCCGTGAAAGGCGTGCTCTCGCGCGGCGACATCGTGCGTGTGCATCTCGACATCGACGCGCAAAGCGACATGACCTGGGTCGTCGTCAACGATCCGATTCCCGCGGGCGCGACGATTCTCGGCTCCGGCCTCGGACGCGACTCCGAAGCGGCGACCCAGGGCGAAAAACGGGATCGCGGCGCGTGGCCCGCGTTCGTCGAACGCGGCTTCGACGGCTATCGCGCGTACTACAACTATCTGCCGAAGGGCAAGCTGACGGTCGAATACACGATGCGGCTGAACAATCCCGGCACGTTCGGTTTGCCGCCCACGCGCGTCGAAGCGCTTTACGCACCTTCGTCGTTCGGCGCGTTGCCGAATGCGCCGGTGGTCGTCAAGCCGCTTGCCGCGAAGTGATGTCATGAAACGCGCCGCCGGCCTCGTCATCGCGTGCGTTCTGTCGGCGGCGGCGCACGCGTCGCCGAGCTTCGACGACGTGCGCGCGAACTGGCGCAGCTCCGACTGGGTCCTGCTCTCCCGCGACGGCGAGCCGCTCGCCCGCACGCGCATCGATAAAAGCGCGCGGCGCGGCGACTGGGTCGCGCTCGCGGATGTATCGCCGGCATTGCGCGAAGCGATCGTCGTGTCGGAGGACAAGCGCTTCTACGAGCACGCGGGCGTCGACTGGCGCGGCGCGGCGGCGGCCGCGTGGGGCAATCTTTGGAACACGCGCACGCGCGGCGCATCGACGGTGACGATGCAGCTCACCGGCCTCATCGACGCCGATAAGTCGGCCGGCCGGCGCTCGATCGGCGAAAAGGCCGGGCAGACGATTGGCGCGCTGTGGCTCGAACGAACCTGGCGCAAGGACCAGATTCTCGAGGCGTATCTGAATCTCGTGCCCTTTCGCGGCGAGATCGTCGGGTTGTCGGCGTTGTCGCAGACATTGTTCGGCAAGGCGCCGTCCGGGCTCGATGAACGCGAGGCCGCGCTCGCCGCTGCGCTCGTGCGCGCGCCGAACGCGCCGTATGTGAAAGTCGCCGCGCGCAGCTGCGTGATCCTGCGCGACATGCAGACGCTGCACGGCGTCGCCCGAAGCGTCGATCCATGCGTCAATCTCGACAGCTACGTGCAGCTCGCGCTCACGCGCACGGCCGCCGCGCCCGCCTATGCACAAGGCGACGACGCCCTCGCGCCGCATCTCGCGCGACGTATCGCGAACGAAGCGCATCCGGCGGCGGGCGCGCGCGTGCGCTCCACGCTCGATTCGCGTCTGCAACGCCTCGCCCGCGACACGCTCGCGCGAACACTCGCCGAACTGAACGCGCGCGCGCATCCGCGCAACGTGCACGACGCGGCTGCCATCGTGATCGACAATCGCTCGGGCGACGTGCTCGCGTGGGTCGGCTCGGCGGGCGGTTTGTCGAACGCGCCGGAGGTCGATGCCGTAGTCGCTCCGCGTCAGGCCGGCTCGACGCTGAAGCCCTTCCTCTATGCGCAGGCGTTCGACGAGAAGCGCGTCACCGCCGCCACGCTGCTCGACGACGCGCCGCTCGATCTCGCGACCGGCGGCGGTCTCTACATCCCGCAGAACTACGATCACGATTTCAAAGGCTGGGTGAGCGTGCGCACCGCGCTCGGCTCGTCGCTGAACGTGCCGGCGGTGCGCACGCTCGTGATGGTCACGCCGCATCGGTTCGCGAAAACGCTGGTCGCGCTCGGCATTCCCCTATCGCAGGCGGGCGATTACTACGGCTTCAGCCTCGCGCTCGGCAGCGCCGACGTCACGCTGGCGACGCTCGCCAACGCTTATCGCGCGCTCGCGAACGGCGGAATCGCGCGGCCCTTCTTCGATCTCGCCGACCATCGGCCGACGAACGCCGAGAAACGCGTCTTCAGCGCGGAAGCGAGCTTCATCGTCACCGACATCCTCGCCGACAACAACGCGCGCACGCGCACCTTCGGCTTCGACAGCGTGCTCGCGACACGCAGCTTCAGCGCGGTCAAAACCGGCACCAGCAAGGACATGCGCGACAACTGGGCGGTCGGTTTCACTTCGCGATACACCGTGGGCGTGTGGGTCGGCAATGCCGACGGCGCACCGATGTGGGACGTGTCGGGCGTGACGGGCGCGGCGCCGGCATGGAACGCCATCGTCAACTATCTGAACCGGCGATCGGATAGCCGCCCGCCGCAAGCGCCGCCGGGCGTCGTCACGACGCGTGTCACGTACCAGAACGATATCGAACCCGCGCGCAGCGAATGGTTCGTGCGCGGCACGCAGATGAGCGCCATCGGACTCACGGCGAACGCGTCGCAGAGCGCGCGCGGTGGAAATGCGGACGCGCAGGCCGCACGCATCGGCGCGCCCACGGACGGCACGATCTTCGCGCTCGACCCGGACATTCCGCCCGCGCGGCAGCGCGTATGGTTCGAGCGCTCGGACAGCGGCGCGCGCCTCGCGTGGCGGCTGGACGGCAAGCCCTACGGCCACGACGCCCGCGCGGCGTGGCTGCCCTGGCCGGGCCGTCATGTGCTCGAACTGGTCGATGCCAAAGGCGCGATCGTCGATAAGGTCGGCTTCGAGGTTCGCGGCGCGTTCGCGAAAACGGCGGCGGCCACGTCGAAGTGATGCGCGGCGCGCACGCCGGCAGAAACGGCGCGTCATCCATCCGGCGTATCGCAACGTTAAAGATTGTGCGGAAGCGCAGTGCGCGCGGCGGGGGTCGTGCACAATGCGATCCGTTTTCGTTCGGAACAGGTTTTTGCCCTATCCTTAACGGCATCTTCCCAATCGGCCCGAACTTATCGATTCATCCTTTCTCTTTAGCCCGGAGTGCCGTCATGCTGAAAAAGCTGCTGATGCTGTGCTTAGCGTTCATGCTGTCGATGGGAGCGGCCTTCGCCGCGGTCGATGTCAATACCGCGGATCAAGCCGCGCTGGAAGCGGTGAAGGGTCTGGGTCCGGTGAAGTCGAAGGCGATCGTCGACGAGCGCACGAAGAACGGCCCGTTCAAGGACGCAGACGATCTCGCGACCCGCGTCAAGGGGCTCGGCACCAAGTCGGTGGCGAATCTGGAGCAGAACGGCCTGACGATCGGCGGTTCGTCGCTGCCGCCGACGGGCAAGACGTCGAAGCCCGCGACCTCATCGACGCAAGGCGGCAGCGCCGCGCCGAACTCGACGGTGAAGTCATCGACGGCGGCCACCGCCGCGACATCGCCAGCGGCCACCACGGCGCAGACGCCGGCCACGGCACCCGCTGCTCCGGCATCGGGCACGAAGGCGTCGAAGAAATCGAAGAAGGAAAGCGCGGCAGCAGCGACGACGAGCGCATCGGGCACGATGGCCGCGAGCGACGCGAAGCCCGCCAAATCGAAGCGCAGCAAGAAAGATAAGGCCGCCAGCGCCGCGGCCGCCAGTCAGTAATTCTTCGGGGAACCTTGTCGAAGGAAAATTGCCTTCGTTTGACCATCCTTGAACGGCCGCTCGCGGCCGATGCCCGCGCCGCCACGCCCGGTTCCGAGCCGGACGCGGCGGCGCGGGCGAACCCACCCCCGCAACCTCTCGTAGTGAGACTGCCATGAGCCTAATCGATATCCTCGCCTCCTCCCTCGGCAATTCGTCGCAACAACCAGGCGGCCAGCAGGGCCAGTCCGGCCAAGCCGCGCTGATCGCGGCGGCGCTCGCGTTCGTCAACAGCCAGCCGGGCGGCATCATGGGCCTGATCCAGCGCTTCCAGCAACACGGCGCGGGCGATGTCGTCCAGTCGTGGATCGGCACGGGCGAGAACAAGCCCATCAGCCCCGACACGCTCACCAACGTGCTGGGACAGGACAACGTCGGCGCGCTCGCGCAAAAAGCCGGCGTCTCGGGCGATCAACTCTCGGGCATGCTGGCCACGGTGCTGCCGCATATCGTCGATCGCGCGACGCCCAATGGCGAAGTGCCGCCCGAAGGCCAGCTCGATCTGACCGGCGTGCTCGGCTCGCTCGGCGGCCTCGCAGGTCTCTTCGGCAAGAGCGAAGAGCCGAAGCAGGGCTAAGCGCGCTGTTTCGATTCGCATCGAAAGAAAGCCCCGCAGGCATCGCGCCGCGCGGGGCTTCTGCTTTTCGGATCGCGTTCCGAGCGAACGAAAAAAAGGGCAACGAATTGCTTCGTTGCCCTTTTGTATGAACGGTCGTCCCGCATCCGGGACGACCCGAGCGCGCCTCAGTGCACGACGCGATCGAACACGAACTTCCCTTCCCGCACATCGACCGGAATGACGTCCTTCGGCCCGAAACGCCCCGCGAGAATGAGCTTCGCGACCGGATTCTCGATCTCCTGCTGAATCGCGCGCTTCAACGGCCGCGCGCCGAACAACGGGTCGTAGCCGACCTTGCCGATCTGCTCCAGCGCCGTATCCGACACCTCCAGTTGCATGTCGAGCTTCGCAAGACGCTCCTGCAGACGCTGCAACTGAATCTTCGCGATCGACTCGATGTTGGTGCGATCGAGCGCATGGAACACGACGACATCGTCGATACGGTTCAGGAACTCCGGCCGGAAGTGCAGCTTCACTTCTTCCCAGACGGCATCCTTCACCCTTTCCTGCGGCTCGCCGACCATGCCCTGAATGATTTGCGAACCGAGATTCGACGTCATCACGATCACCGTATTCTTGAAGTCGACCGTGCGGCCCTGGCCATCGGTCATGCGGCCATCGTCGAGCACTTGCAGCAGCACGTTGAACACGTCCGGGTGCGCCTTCTCGATTTCGTCGAGCAGAATCACGCTGTACGGCTTGCGGCGCACGGCTTCGGTGAGATAACCGCCTTCTTCATACCCGACATATCCCGGCGGCGCGCCGATCAAACGCGCGACGCTGTGCTTCTCCATGAACTCGCTCATGTCGATGCGGATGAGATGATCCTCCGAATCGAACAGGAAAGAAGCGAGCGCCTTGCACAGCTCGGTCTTGCCGACGCCCGTCGGACCCAGGAACAGGAACGAGCCATACGGACGGTTCGGATCGGACAGACCCGCACGCGAGCGGCGAATTGCATCCGCCACCGCGCCGATCGCCTCGTCCTGGCCGATCACGCGCTCATGCAGCTTGCTCTCGATCTGTAGCAGCTTCTCGCGCTCGCCCTGCATCATCCGCGATACGGGGATGCCGGTGGAACGCGACACCACTTCCGCAATTTCCTCGGCGCCGACCTGCGTGCGCAAAAGACGCGGACGCGTCGGATTGTTCTGCTCCTGCGATTCGGCCTGCGTCACCTGCTTCAGACGCGCCTCGAGCTCGGGCAGCTTGCCGTACTGCAATTCGGCGACTTTTTCGAGCTTGCCTTCGCGCTGCAAACGCGTGATGTCCGCACGCACCTTCTCGATTTCTTCCTTCAATTGCGCGCTGCCCTGCACGGCCGCTTTTTCGGCAGTCCAGATTTCTTCGAGATCGGAATACTCGCGGTTCAGCCGATCGATTTCCTCTTCGATCAGTTGCAGACGCTTCTGCGACGCTTCGTCCTTCTCCTTCTTCACGGCTTCGCGTTCGATCTTCAGCTGGATGAGACGGCGGTCCAGCTTGTCCATCTCTTCGGGCTTCGAATCGATTTCCATCTTGATGCGCGACGCCGCTTCATCGATCAGATCGATGGCCTTGTCCGGCAAAAAGCGGTCCGTGATATAGCGATGCGACAGTTCAGCGGCCGCGACGATCGCCGGATCCGTGATCTCGACGCCGTGGTGCAGCTCGTACTTTTCCTGCAAGCCGCGCAGGATCGCGATGGTCGCTTCGACCGACGGTTCATCGACGAGCACTTTCTGGAAACGCCGCTCCAGCGCCGCGTCCTTCTCGATGTACTTGCGGTATTCGTCGAGCGTGGTCGCGCCGATGCAGTGCAGCTCGCCGCGCGAGAGCGCCGGCTTCAGCATGTTGCCCGCGTCCATCGCGCCTTCGGCCTTGCCCGCGCCGACCATCGTGTGAATTTCATCGATGAAGACGATCGTCTGGCCTTCGTCCTTCGCGATGTCGTGCAGCACCGCCTTCAGGCGTTCTTCGAACTCGCCGCGATACTTCGCGCCCGCGAGCAGCGCCGCCATGTCGAGCGACAGCACGCGCTTGCCCTTGAGCGTTTCCGGCACTTCGCCGTTGACGATGCGCTGCGCCAGCCCTTCGACGATCGCCGTCTTGCCGACGCCCGGCTCGCCGATCAGCACCGGATTGTTCTTCGTGCGGCGTTGCAGGATCTGGATCGAGCGGCGAATTTCGTCGTCGCGGCCGATCACCGGATCGAGCTTGCCCGCGCGCGCTCGCTCGGTCAGATCGACGGTGTATTTCTTGAGCGCCTCGCGCTGGCTTTCGGCGTCCTGGCTATTGACCTGCGCGCCGCCGCGCACGGCATTGATCGCCGCTTCGAGCGCTTTCCTCGACAGGCCGTGCTGCTTCGCGAGACGGCCCGCTTCGCCGCGGTCGTCCGCGACGGCGATCAGGAACATCTCGCTCGCGATGTACGTGTCGTTGAGCTTCTGCGCTTCCTTGTCGGCGGCGTTCAGCAGGCCCGCGAGTTCGCGGCTCACCTGCACATTGCCGTCCGTGCCCTGCACTTGCGGCAAACGGTTGATCGCGTCGTTCAGCGACGTCTGCAGCGCCTGGACCTGCACGCCCGCGTGCGACAGCAACGAGCGCGCGGAGCCGTCCTGCTGCGCGATGAGCGCCGCAAGCAGGTGCACCGGTTCGATGTACTGGTTATCACGCCCGACCGCCAGGCTCTGCGCGTCGGAGAGCGCTTCCTGGAATTTGGTGGTGAGTTTGTCGATTCTCATTTTTTGAAAGCTCCAATTCTGAATACGACCAAAATGAGGCGCTTTTTGTCACTTTCAAGCACGCTTTGGCTCAAAAAGTGCACTTTTTTGCTCTTCGACAATGACGGCGTCGACCGACTCCAAGCTCAGGATTGACTGCGGCATTCGGGTTTTGTTCAGCGCGCGATGCGTCCCGGCGCGTCAGGACGATGCGCGCACCGGCACGAACGCGCCCGCCGGAACCGGCGCGATGCTGACGATGCCGAGCAGCCGCGCGAGTTCGTTCGCCGGATGCGCGAGTTCGCCGACCGTATGCTTGTCGAGTTCGGCGAGAAAAGCGTCGCGCGCGGCCGCGAGCACGCCGCGCAGACGGCAGCTCGGCTGAATCACGCAGCGCTGGCGCGTTGCATCGCCCTGCTCCGCGAAACAACCGACGATCGCAAAATCATTCTCCGTCTTGCGCACGACGTCGCCGATCGTGAGGTCGCGCGACCGCGATGCGATCCGCAGGCCGCCATTTCGGCCGCGCACGGTTTCGACCCAGCCGAGCTCGCCGAGCTGCTGGACGATCTTCATCAAGTGATTCTTCGAGATGCCGTACGCATCCGAAATTTCCTGAATCGTCGAAAGGCCCGAAGGTCGAACGGAGAGATAAAGCAGAACACGCAGCGAATAATCGGTGTAATCGGTGAGTCGCATGATTTCGCGCGTATAGAGTTGGATGCAAAGGCGCATCGGTGATTTGACGGAACGCGCGTCTCGTCAAAAAATCCGCGCAAGGACAGGGAGCGATGTTTAAATCGACGCTGCATGAAACGCAAACGAACGTCCATGCGTTTCGGACAACCGAGGGCGCCTGAGCACGGAAGCACCATTTTGCGTCATCTTGATATCCTCCGTCAGCAAAATATCCGATCAACTCTTTCATTGTTTCGCAGATCGACGATGACCACCGAACATCCCGCCACCGACACTCCGCGCGAGCGCGAACCCAGCGAAGCCAACGTCCGCGCGCTGGTCGAAGCCTTTTATCGCCGCGTCGACGACGATCCGCTGCTCGGACCGATTTTTTCGCGCGCGCTCACGGGGCGCTGGGACGAGCATCTCGCCAAGATGACGACGTTCTGGTCGAGCCTCGTGCTCGGCTCGAAGCAATATCGGGGAAACGTGCAGGAAGCGCATCGTCCGATCGACGATATCGAGCCGCGTCACTTCGCGCGCTGGCTGTCGCTGTTTCTGAATACGGTCGAGTCGCGCTACGAGCCGGCGGCCGCCGTGCAGTTCATGGAACCGGCGCTGCGCATCGCGCAGAGCCTGCAACTCAGCAAGTTCGGCTGGGAATATCAAGTTCCCGTCGAGCAGCAGGAACTGCTCGCGGCGCTCAAGCGTCAGCGCACGGGAGATGCGCCCGAACCGCGCTTTCCCGAGCGTCCGGACGCTGAGCCGTTTCCGGCGAAGTTCATCGGCAGATCGGCCGACGACAAGTAACGCGGATCAGGACGGATCGTTTTTCCAGCGCGCGAGCGCCGCATCGTCGGAGTCGCGCGCGTCGACCCAGCGCTCGCCCGCCTCGGTTTTTTCCTTCTTCCAGAACGGCGCTTGCGTCTTGAGATAGTCCATCACGAAGGCGCACGATTCGAACGCGTCCGCGCGATGCATCGCCGTCGTCGCGACGAGCACGATCTGGTCGAGCGGCTTCAATTTCCCCACGCGATGCACGATCAGCACGTCCGAGCCGCGCCAGCGCTCGCGCGCCTGATCGGCGATCGCTTCGAGCGATTTTTCCGTCATGCCGGGGTAATGCTCCAGCTCCATCGTTTCGACGGCGCTGCCTTCGTTCAGATCGCGCACCGTGCCGACGAAGCACGCGACCGCGCCGACCTTCGGATTGTCGGCGCGCAACGCGGCCACTTCCGCGCTGATGTCGAAATCGGCTTCCTGCACGCGGACCTTGGAACGCGTCGACATGTCAGCCACCCGTGACCGGCGGGAAAAACGCGACTTCGCAGCCTTCGGTGATGCGCTGACCCGGATTCGTCATCACGTGATTGCACGCCATGCGCAACGCGCGGCCTTCGGCGAGCGCCTCTTCCCACACACCGCCGCGCATGCGCAGCCAGGCGCGCACATCGCCGACATTGACCACCGTGTCCGGCACGCTGACCGTCTCGTTCGCGACGCCCAGCGCCTCGCGCACGCTCGCGAAAAACCTCAGTTCGACTTTCATATCAGTTCTGAAAATGGGATGAAGCGCACGATCTCGCCGGCGCTGATCGCATGATTCGGCGGATTGTCGATGAGACCGTCGCCCCAGACGGTCGATGTCAGCACGGCCGAACTCTGGTTGCCGAAGAGATCGAGCCCGCCCGACTCGTTCACGCGCGCGCGCAGGAACTCGTTGCGGCGATCGCCTTTTTTCTGGCTGAAGTCGGCGCGCATCGAGTGGACGCGCGGCGTGACGTTCGTCACGCCCGCGAGACGCAACAGGAACGGCCGCACGAACAGCAAAAACGTGCAGAAACTCGACACCGGATTGCCCGGCAAGCCGATGAAAAATGCCTCGCTTCCTTCGTCGCCGCGCCGCACCGCGCCGAAGGCGAGCGGCTTGCCCGGTTTCATCGCGATCTGCCACATCGAAATGCGCCCTTCGGCCTCCACCGCCGGCTTCACATGATCCTCCTCGCCGACCGACACGCCGCCGCATGTCAGGATGAGATCGTGGTCGGTGGCGGCGCGCCGCAGCGTTTCGCGCGTCGCATCCAGCCGGTCCGGCACGATGCCCAGATCCGTCACCTCGCAGCCGAGCTTCGCGAGCAGCGCATGCAGCGTGAAGCGATTCGAGTTATAGATCGCGCCGGGTTCGAGCGGCTCGCCGGGCACGCGCAGCTCGTCGCCGGTGAAGAAGATCGCGACGCGCACCCGGCGCACGACATCGAGCTCAGCGCAACCGACCGACGCCGCCAGCCCGAGCGCCTGCGGCGTGAGGCGCGTGCCCGCGGGCAGAATCACCGAATCGCGCCGGATATCCGCGCCTTGCCGCGTGATCCACTCGCCCGCCGCGGGCGTCTGCGCGAACGCGACGTGCCCGTCGTCCGTTGCGTGCGCCATTTCCTGCATGACGACGGTATCCGCGCCGGGCGGCACCGTCGCGCCGGTGAAGATGCGCGCGGCCGTGCCCTCCGCGAGCGGCCCGGCCGCGTGGCCCGCCGGAATGCGCTGCGACACCGGCAACGCGACGGGCGCGCCTTCGCTCGCGCCGGCGAGATCGGCGGCGCGGACCGCGTAGCCGTCCATCGAGCTGGTGTGCATCGGCGGGACGTCGAGCGGCGAGGTCACGTCGGCGGCGAGCACGCGGTTCAGCGCGTCGAGCGTGCCGACGCGCTCGCGGCCGTCCACCTGACGCGCGGCGTCGAGCAGACGGCCGAGCGCCTCGGCGGTGGCGAGCATCGGAGGACGGCTGGAAGCGGCTGGCGTGGTTGACATGGAGTTCATCGTGAAAAGGGACACTGCAATTCCGGTCAACTATTGTAGCGAGAAGGCAGGCGTCGCACTGTCGGCTCCGGGCAAACCGGTCATGCGGCGCGACTGATGCCGCAAACCATGTGCGTGCCTCAAAGCCGCAGCGGCACGGTGATACACTCGCAGGCACACTTCCCACGTCCATTTCCATGAAATTCTGCTCCGTCTGCGGCCACGAAGTCGGTCTCGCCATTCCGCCCGGCGACAACCGCGAGCGCTTTGTCTGCAACAATTGCGGCACGGTTCATTACCAGAATCCGCGCAATGTCGTGGGCACCGTGCCGGTGTGGGACGACAAGGTGCTGCTGTGCCGCCGCGCGATCGAGCCTCGTTACGGTTACTGGACGCTGCCCGCCGGCTTCATGGAAATGCAGGAGACGACGAGCGAAGGCGCCGCGCGCGAGACGCTGGAGGAAGCAGGCGCGCGCGTCGAGATCCAGAGCCTCTTCACGCTGCTCAACGTGCCGCACGTGCATCAGGTGCATCTCTTCTATCTGGCGCGGCTGCTCGATATCGAAGTCGATCCCGGCGAGGAAAGCCTGGAAGTGAAGCTCTTCGAGGAAAGCGAGATTCCGTGGGACGAGATCGCGTTCCCGACAGTCGGCCAGACGCTGCGCTTTTTCTTCGCCGACCGCGCCGCAGGCAACTTCACGCTGCATACGGGCGACATTTTCCGCACGCTGCGCGACGGCTGATCGCACGCTCGCCGACATCACAGAACGCCGCCCACCCGAGAACATGGTTCCCTGGCTCGCCGACGACGATCCCTTCCCGCCCGTCGAGCGCGCGCTCGACGCGGCGAGCGGCGCGCCGGGCCTGCTCGCGGCGAGCGCGGATCTTTTGCCCTCACGGCTCATCGACGCCTATGGGCGCGGTATCTTCCCGTGGTATTCGGACGGCCAGCCCGTGCTGTGGTGGAGTCCCGATCCGCGCATGGTGCTCTTTCCGGCCGAGTTCAAGGTGTCGGATTCGCTGCGCAAGACCCTGAAGCGCGTCGTGCGCGATCCAATCTGGGAAGTTCGCGTCGACGACGATTTTTCCGCCGTGATGCGCGCCTGCGCAGACACGCCGCGCGACGGCCAGCGCGGCACCTGGATCACCTCGGACATCGTGGATGCGTACACCACCTTGCATCGCGCGGGCAACGCCCACAGCGTCGAGACGTGGTACGACGGCGTGCGCATGGGCGGACTTTACGGCGTGTCGTTCGGGCGCATGTTCTTCGGTGAATCGATGTTCGCGCACAGAACCGATGCGTCGAAAATCGCGCTCGCGGCGCTCGTCGGACACTTGCGCCGCAATCAAATTGAGATGATAGACTGCCAGCAGAACACGTCGCATCTGGCGTCGCTGGGCGGCCGCGAGATCGCGCGCCGCGCGTTCGTCGCGCATCTGCGGCGGGCCACGGCGGAACCGGCGATCGGCTGGCGCTTCGACAAATCCGTCCTGCTCGACGTGCTGGCGCGCTGAACGCTTCGCACGACGCCCGAGCGACAAACGTAATGCAGCCGCCATGCGCGCGCCCGAAAAAGGATTGCGCGCGCCGGTCGGCAACGACGAGACGACGCCTGCGAGAGCCGCCAACGTGACACATCCGAACGAGCTGCCGCTGTCACCGCTTTCCGCGCTGCAATTCTATGCAACAGCGCCCTATCCTTGCAGTTATCTGGAAGGGCGCGTCGCGCGCTCGCAGGTCGCGACGCCGAGCCATCTGATCAACTCCGACGTCTATACCGAACTCGTCAAGGCCGGCTTCCGGCGCTCGGGCGTCTTCACCTATCGTCCGTATTGCGACGGCTGCCGCGCCTGCGTGCCGGTGCGCGTGCCAGTCGCGCGCTTCGTGCCGAACCGCACGCAGCGGCGCGTGTGGAAGCAGCACGGCGATCTCGTGGCGAGCGTCGCGCCGCTGCATTACGACGAAGAACACTACGCGCTCTACATGCGCTATCAGTCGGCGCGGCATGCGGGCGGCGGCATGGACCGCGACAGCCGCGACCAGTACGAGCAGTTCCTGCTGCAGAGCCGGATCAATTCGCGTCTCGTCGAGTTCCGCGAACCCGTCGATCCGGCGCATCCGGATACGCCCGGCGTGCTGCGCATGATCAGCATGATCGACATCCTTGGCGACGGGTTGTCGTCGGTCTATACGTTCTTCGAGCCGGACATGCCGAAGACGAGCTTCGGCACCTTCAACATTCTCTGGCAGATCGAGCAGGCGAAGAGCCTCGACCTGCCGCATGTCTATCTCGGCTACTGGATTCGCGAAAGCGAAAAAATGGCCTACAAGGCGAATTTCCGGCCGCTGGAAGGCCTGATCGACGGACACTGGACGCTGCTCGATCCCGCGAACACGCAGTCCGCCGGCGCGTTGCCGATGCCCGGGCGCATCCACGGTCCGGGCCAGCCGAAATAGCCGCCCGAGCACTTCCGGCAGAGCCCGACCGGTCCGCCGTCCAAAGCCGCTAAAATAGCGGTCTTAAAAAAATCCGCCGTCGCCGGCTTTCATTTCGTGTTCAGTTCCCTCTATCCGATCGCGCGCTCGCATCTTTTCAAGATGGACGCGGAAGACGCTCATCACCTGACGCTGCGCATGCTGGGCGCCGCCGGCCGCACCGGACTCGCGGGCATGCTCGCCAAGCGCGGCCCCGATTCGCCCCGCACCGTCATGGGCATCACGTTCCGCAACCCGGTCGGCCTCGCGGCGGGCCTCGACAAGGACGGCGCGTGCATCGACGGGCTCGCCGCGCTCGGCTTCGGCTTCATCGAGGTGGGCACCGTGACGCCGCGCGCGCAGCCGGGCAACCCGCGTCCACGCATCTTCCGTCTGCCCGACGCGAACGCGCTCATCAACCGGATGGGTTTCAACAACGGCGGCGTCGATCAGTTCGTCGCCAACGTGAAGGCGGCGCATTATCGCGGCGTGCTGGGCCTGAACATCGGCAAGAACGCCGATACGCCGATCGAGCGCGCCGCCGAGGACTATCTCTATTGCCTCGAACGCGTCTATCCGTTCGCGAGCTATGTGACGATCAACATTTCGTCGCCGAACACGAAGAATCTGCGGCAGTTGCAGGGCGCGGGTGAACTCGATTCGCTGCTCGGCGCGCTGAAGGAGAAGCAGACGCGGCTGTCCGACCTGCACGGCAAGCTCGTGCCGCTCGCGCTCAAGATCGCGCCCGATCTCGACGACGAGCAGATCAAGTCGATCGCGGGCACGCTGCTGGCGCACAAGATCGATGGTGTGATCGCCACGAACACGACACTCTCGCGCGCCGCCGTGACCGGCATGAAGCACGGCGACGAAGCCGGCGGCCTGTCGGGACGTCCGGTCTTCGACGCGTCGAACGAAGTGATCCGCAAGCTGCGCGCGGAAGTCGGGACCGACGTGCCGATCATCGGCGTAGGCGGAATTTTCTCGGGCGAGGACGCGCGCGCGAAGCTCGCGGCGGGCGCGTCGCTCGTGCAGATTTATACGGGGCTGATCTATCGCGGCCCGGCGCTCGTGCGCGAATGCGTCGAAGCGCTCGCGTGACGCCGCCGATCGCGCATATAGACATGAACAAACGATATGACGCGGCGATTGCATTCTTACTATGATCGCCGCATCTGATAAAGACGCTGTGCCCATCAAGAGGAAAACAACACAATGAAACTGTCCACGCTCAAGAAGCTCGTCGCCGCCAGCCTGATCGGCGCGGCATTCACCGCCGTCACGACGGCAGCCCACGCCGACGACCTGCTCGATCAGGTCAAACAGCGCGGCACGCTGCGCGTCGGCCTGGAAGGCACCTTCCCGCCGTTCAACTCGAAAGCACCGAACGGCGAGCTGGTCGGCTTCGACGTCGATATCGCCAAGGCGGTCGCCGCGAAGCTCGGCGTGAAGCCCGAATTCGTCACGACCGAATGGAGCGGCATCATCGCGGGCCTGCAGGCAGGCAAGTTCGATGTGATCGTGAACCAGGTCGGCATCACCGATGCGCGCAAGCAGACGCTCGACTTCTCGCCGGCGTACACGTATTCGAACGCGCAACTGATCCAGCGTTCGGACGACAAGCGCGAGTTCAAGACGCTCGACGAGCTGAAGGGCAAGAAGCTCGGCGTCGGTCTCGGCACGAACTACATGGACATGGCGAAGTCGGTGCCGGGCATCGATGTGAAGACGTATCCGGGCGCGCCCGAGTATCTGCGTGACCTCGCCGCCGGCCGTCTCGACGCGGCGCTCAACGACCGCCTGATGCTCGCGTATCTGCTGAAGAATTCGCAACTGCCGCTGCGCACGGGCGCGAATGTCGGTGCGGGCAATCCGTCGGGCATTCCGTTCAAGAAGGGCAATCCGAAGTTCGCGAAGGCCATCGACGACGCGATGAACCAGCTCGAAGCCGACGGCACGTTCACGAAGATCTCGGACAAGTGGTTCGGCATCGACGTGACGAAGCCGGCAAAGTAAGTCAGCATTGTTCTGCTGGCCGGGGCGGCATCGGATGACGGTGCCGCCCTTCGTTTTTTCGCTGCCGGTTTATGATGTGCGCTTTGCGCGCGCCGATCGATCCAATTCGCGCGCCGGCTCCTCACCGCATTCCCGTTCATGTCCACGACTTCCCTGCTCGTTCAATCGGCGCCCGTGCTGGCGCAAGGCGCGCTACTGACGATCAAGTTCGCGCTCTACTCGATGTTCTTCGGCCTCATCGCGGCCGTCGTCCTGGCGTTGATGGGCATCAGCCAGAGTCGCGCGCTCGTCGCAATCGGGCGCTTCTACGTGAGCGTGATGCGCGGCACGCCGCTGCTCGTGCAGATTTTCGTCATCTACTACGGCCTGCCGAGTCTCGGCATCTCGCTCGAACCCACGCCCGCCGGCGTGATCGCGCTATCCGCGAACGTCGCGGCGTATCTGTCGGAAAGCATGCGCGGCGCGATTCTCGGCATCCACGCCGGACAGTGGCTCGCGGCCTATAGCCTCGGGTTGTCGCGCACGCAGACGCTGCGCTACGTAATCGGGCCGCAGGCGCTGCGCATCGCGGTGCCGAGCCTGTCGAACAGTCTCATCAGTCTGATCAAGGACACGTCGCTCGTGTCGGTCATCACCGTGACCGAGCTGTTGCGAAGCGCGCAAGAAGTGATCGCGGCGACCTATCAGCCGCTGCCGCTTTATCTCGCGGCGGCGTTCGTCTACTGGATTCTGTGCAGCGTGCTCGAATTCGTGCAGCGGATTTTCGAGCGGCGTCTCGCGCTGCCCGGGCGACACTAAGAAAAAGCCGCTGAAAAGCGGCTTTTTCGTATCAGTCGGTCTCGAAGGGAAAGCGCAGATTCAGATCGCGCCGTGCGGCGTCGATGATCGCGATCATGCGCATCGACATCGCGTGCGGCATCACCGGGCTTTCGGTTTCGCCCGCGCGCAGCAGCTCGCAAAAATGCGCGGTTTCGTAGTTGAGGCCGCCGCCCGTGAAAGGCTCGTCGAGTTCGATCTTGCGTCCGTCCGTGTAAGCGATGGTCGCGCGCGCCGGATTCCACCAGTTTTCGTGGATCGTCACCGTGCCGAGCGTGCCGCCGATGAGCGCATCGCCGCGGCCTTGCAGATCGAGTCCGCAGAACAATTGCGCGATGCCGCGTTCGTGGCGCACATTCAGGCTCGCGAACACATCGACGCCGGTCGCGCCGAGACGGCCGATGGTCTGAACGTCGAGCGCTTCGCCGAGCCAGTCGACCGCGAGAAACGCCTCGTAGATGCCGATGTCGAGCAGCGCGCCGCCGCCCGCTTCGAGCGTGAACGACGGATGATCGAGCGGCACGTTCGCCATCGAGCAACCCGCGCGCACGAGCCCGACCTCGCCGATCGGATCGCGCTCCAGATGCTCGCGCAGACGCCGATACAGCGGATAGAACGGCGGCTTCATCGCTTCCATGAAGAGCAGCTTCGCCTCGCGCGCCGCGTCGATCATGCGCTGCAAATCGCGCGCGTTCACCGCCGCCGGCTTCTCGCACAGCACGGGCTTGCCCGCCGCGAAGGCGCGCAACGCGTATTCCGGATGACTGTCCTGCAAGGTCGCGATGTAGAGCGCATCGACATGGTCGAGCATCGCGTCGAAATCGGCGAACGCGCGCGCATCGAATGCATCGGCCAGCGTGCGCGCCGGTTCCTCGCGACGCGACCAGACCGCCGCGAGCCGCGCGCCCTGCACATGCGTGAGACTGTCGGCGAAGCGCCGCGCGATGCGTCCCGCGCCGACGATGCCCCAGCGTATCGTTGCTGCGTCGATGTTCGTATCGGTCAATCCTTCCTCCATGCGCCAGGTTCGTGGTGCGACGCATTGTGCCTCATTGCATCGCATGACGACTTCGCACGGCGCGCGCAGACGGCAAAAAGCCGGGACATGTCCCGGCTCCGTGCTTGCGGCTCAGCCATCATCGACCGACGTGCTACGAACGCGTTACACCCCCGCGGATGCATTCACGTTCGGCGCGGCGGGCTGGCTGTTCACTCGTTCCAGCGAGAACGCGCGGCCCACTTCTTCCGCCGCCAGATCGACGAGCGCGCGCGTCGCGGATTCGGCCGCGGCGGAATCCTTCGCCTCGATCGCCTCCACTACGCTTTTCTGCGCCGCGAGCGTAGCCTCGCGCACGGATTCGATGCCATCGACGATCGGATTGACCGTCACCAGCGCGCCGCGCACGATCGCCGTCATCTGACGAAAGAACTGGTTGCCGCTCGCCGCCACGATGCGCGTGTGCAGAACCTCGTCAGCCGCCTGATATTCCGGCTCGCCGACCTGCAAACGCGAGAGCGTGTCGAACGCGTCGCGGATTCCGGCGATTTCGTCCGGTGTCGCCCGCGCCGCCGCCAATGCGGCCGCACGCGGCTCGATCAGCATGCGGAATTCGATTACATCGCGCAAAAATGTCTGATCCGGCTTGGCGCGAAATCTCCAGCTCACCACATCCTCGTCGATGAGACGCCAGTCGCTCATCGGACGAATCCGCGTGCCGGTCTTCGGCCGCACGTCCAGCATGTGCCGCGCGAGCAGCATCGAGAGCGCCTCGCGCATGACGGTGCGGCTCACGTCGAACTCCTTCGAGAGGATGTCCTGCGGTGGCAGTATCGCGCCATATTTTTGCTCGACGATGCCGGAAACCAGTCCGTCCATGACCTTCGCCACCAGCGATCGCTCTTTGTTGTCATCCATCTCGCTTCTCCCCTTCTCGCCTGTTCCGTAGCCGTATGTATGAGCGCATCGCTTTCGCTTTCCCCGGGCTGCGAAAGGCACGACGAGTTCCCGACAGGTCCATTCGTCGTGCTAGATACGTTGCGTCTTCGTTGCTTCGAATGCCAGTTGGGAAATTCCTGACAGGGTAATCCCTCTGACCTCGATATCGATATTTCGTTTTTTTCTTTCTTCTGCTTTCGCGTGTATCTGCTGCGCTCGCGCCGCGCGCGCGCAGTCATTCATCAGGGAAACTGAAGAATGGCGGCGTCGCAGCGCGGCAAGTGCGTTTTTTGCAGTCCTTGATCTCCTCGGACCGATCATGCACTCATTTGAGCAAGCATCTCGTAGGCGTTCTGTGCGAACGCGAACGGAAGGCCGATGGGAAAGTCCTTTTGTATGATCGGATGGTTTGGACGAAAGTACCGTGGCGCGGTGCGAGCGCGGGGATTTGTCAGCGCTATGCTTAAATCGCGCCATCTGTCGTCCGGGGCCTTCGCGCATCGAGCGCGAGCTGACGGCGGCTCATCGATTCGCGCTCCTTGAGCGTCTGCTGGTAGACCGCCATATACTCGCCGCAGACTCTCTCGACCGAAAGCGGCTGCAGGTTTTGCCGCGCACGCGCCGCAAGCTGGCCGCGTGCCTGCCGGTCGAGCAGAAGCCAGCGCAGCTTCGCCGCCGCCTGTTCGATGTCGCCCGCGGTCACGAGCAGGCCCGCCGCGCCGTCGTCGAGCATTTCGGGAATGCCGCCCACGCGCGTCGCGACGATCGCGCAGCCGGCCTCGCGCGCCTCCGCGATCACGAGCGGCCCCGGATCCTCGCGCGACAGGAGCGCGAAGATATCCGCGCTCGCCAGATAGGGCCGCGCATCGGCGACGAAGCCGGTGAAATGCGCGACCTCCGCGATGCCGAGTTCGGCCGCGAGCGCTTCCATCGAAGCGCGCTCGGGGCCATCGCCGACAAGATACAGATGCGGCTCGGACATGAACTCCCGCTCGCTCGCGGACTGCTCGCGCACGAGCGCGAACGCCTGCAGGAGATCGGCGATGCCCTTCCTGCGATACATGCCCGCCACGCAGACGATGTTCGGATGCTTCAGGCGCACCGGCTTCGCGGCGGGCCTGCATACGAGCCGCGGCGCGCCCACGGCGCCGTTGAGCACGATCGACATGCGCGCGGAATCGATACCGCGCGCCTGCAGATCCATCGCGACCGCGCGGCTCACGGCCACCATGCGATCGCCCGCGCGCACGAGCGATGCGCTTTTCTGCAGTTCGTGATGCACCGTCGTCACGAGCGCGAAGCGGCGGCGCATGCTGCCGAAACGCGAAATGAGCGCGCCGGTCATCATGTGCGCGTGGACGATCTCGGGATCGAAGCGATCGATGAGACGATTGAAGCCCGCGATCATCGACGGCACGCGCCAGGGCTGCCGCGATTGCTGTAGCGGCACATGCGTGATGCCGTGACGGCGCAAAAGCGGCTCGAAGCCTCCGCCCGACGATGCGACCACGACGTCCTGACCCATGCGCGCCTGCATGCAGGCGAGATCGACCATCATGTTGACGGTGCCGTTGCCGATCGTCTGCGCGTGATTGGCGAGATGGACTATTCGCATGAGATAGGCTGTTTGTACGCTCGCCGGTATTGGCCGGCGGCGTTGATCTTATTGTTTCGAGGACACGCTTCGAGGCGGCCTGCGCCACCTCGGTCGATGTTATTGCGTTGTTCTTGCCTCGATGCCCGGACGGTCCACGCCTTGTGATGACTGATGCGTTGGCTTCTGTCGCCGCGCGCGCGGGTTGCGGCGCACGCGACACGTCTGTGGTGGCGCTTAGAGCAACTCGTACGTGGTGGCGTGCTCGCTCGGCGCGAACAGCGTCTTGCTCGCGCCGGCCGTCTCGCGCGGCTGCCGGCTCTTTCTCGTCAGACCGATGAAGGGCATGCCGTGCTCGAGAAACGGACCTTCGGTCTTGCGAAAGCCGAACGCCTCATAGAAGCCTCGCAGGCTCACGGGTGCCGTCAGGCGCACGCCGCGGCCCGGCCAGCGCTCGGCGGTCACCGCGAGCACGCGTTCGATGAGCGCGTGCGCGGTGCCATCGCCGCGGCGCAGCGGGCTCGTCAAGATCTTGTCCACCACGACCTCAGGATCGTCGGCATTGCCTTCGTGAATGCGTGCATAGGCGAGGACGGGCATCGAACGGCTCATGTCTTCGGCCGCGAATACGTGCGTGCCGGTTTCATCGCGGCCATCCGGATCGAGATGGACATGCGACTGTTCGACGACGAACACCGCACTGCGCGCGCGCAAAATCAAATAAAGCTCACGCGCAGTGAGTTGTTCGAAATCCAGGGTTTTCCAGTTCATCGATTATCTCCATGCTTTACCGGTAATTACCGGCGTTGCGACGATTAAACGTTACGTGCCAACCCGCCTGAAATCGGTGCGCCATCGCACCGACCCAAGCCTCGCGCGCCTTTCAAATAAGCTCGACCACACGCAAAAAGGCGTCCCGGGGAAAAAGACGCCTGCCCGACGAACGAACCGACCACGCGACGGCCCTCTCATCCGGGCCGCCGCGCGCGTCGGCACGCGTCGATAGCACTCGCGTAATACGGCACCTTCATGGGAAAATCACAATGCATACCGCCATCGAACGCGACAGAGACGCACAACGAAAAGCACACTCGCTCACCCGCGCGCGCGGTATCGAACGCCGGCCTTGCCGGCCCGAGGTCACGGCATGAGCGCGTTCCATACGAGCGGTGTGACGGATTCAGGCGCGAGTCGTTCCCGCGTCGTGTCGCTCGATCCCTTGCGTATGCGTGCGCGGCGCCATCATGCGCATGCGCTGCATCGCGGCGAGCGCATCTGGCGCGAAGCCGTGTCGCCGGCCGATCTATGGATAGAAATCCTGCACGGCAACGGCCTCGAACCGCGCGCCGCGCTGGCCTTCACCGTTGCTCAGGACTTCGAAGCCGATCAGTTCACGCTCGGCAAGCTGCCGCCGGACGACATCGAAAAGCTTTACGGCCTGCAGGTGCAGGAGCTTTCCGTGTTCGATTCGCTCGAAGAGCGCGCGCTCGTGCAGACACGCCGCTCGAACATCGTGCTCGTCGAAGTGGATGCGTTCTTTCTGCCCGACATGCGCACGGTTTCCTATCATCGCGAGCATGAGAAGACGACCATCGGCATTGATGTGATCGATCCCGATGCGCGGCGGCTCGGCTACTTTCATCACACGGGTTATCACCTTCTCGACGGTGACGATTACGACGGCGTATTGCGTCCGCACGCGCCGCAGCCGGCGCTCTTTCCGCACGTCGAATTCGTCAAGCGCGTACGGGAGCCGATGTCCGGCACCTCACTCGCCGAAGTCTCCGCCGATACGCTATGCGCGCATCTGTTGCGCCGCCCGATGCATAGCCCCATCACCCGCTGGCGGGCGGTGTTTCCCGAGCATGTCGATACGATGATCGCGCGCGGCGAAGCGTATGCGCGCGTTTATGCGTTCAACATGATGAGGCAGCTCGGCGCGAATTTCGAACTGCTCGCGCACTACCTGCAATGGATGCGCGATCAGGGCTTCGATATTCCCGTTCAGACCCACGCGGGCGCACGCAAGATCGCGAGCGAAACGATGGTCATGCAGTGCCGGCTAGCACGCGCGCTTTCGCGTGGCCGTCACGACCTTTGCGAAGCATCGTTCGACGCCATCGAGGACGCGTATGAACGCGTTATTCCGCCTCTTGCGAATATCGTGTGCTGATCGCTCGCGCACGCAGGGATTACTCGTCGATTCGTATAAGCAAAACGCATCCGGTAAAAACATACTTGAGCCCTTGTTTCAAGGGGTTTTTCACTCGCTTACGTTCGCGCCGTATATTCGCTTCGTGACCTCGTTATGTCTTTGCTGCAATTTTGGCGAAGCTCGTTTCGCGCGCGTAAATCGGTTCCGCATGAAATTGTCCCCGATGAAACATTTCGGGGCACCTCGCTTCCTGTCGAACACACATATTCGAAACGATCGATCCGACGAAACACGCGCAAACGTTTTACGGCTAAATGCCGCTCGTTGCGACGCCTTGGGGGTCCCCACAAGCCCTGTGTGCGCTATTGCACGCTCGAATACACGCTTCTTGGGCGCGAACAAGCGAGGCATCACGCACCGACTTTTCACTTCGTGCAATCGGCGCAACGTTTCCGCTTCATGCAACGCACGGCGGCAGACTTTTCCGCTCGCCCGCAAAGCCCCGTCCGGCAAGGCTTCGCGGGTAATCAAGCGCTGACGAAAATAACGCGCGTTCGATAGCCCACGAAGCCCATGCAACACGGATGAATCATTTTTCATTGTCCCTACGAAAGCAGGTGGGCTGTCGAAGGGATGTCGACCTGTGAGGCTTGTCGCACGGTAGTCGGAAATGCCTGAACCGCCATTCGGGGGGATTGCGCTGATGAAACTCATCGGTGCTCTCAGGCATTCCTAAGACCACCGATGTTCAAGACTGAAACAAAAACGCTGCGCTGCGCTGCATCACGAAAAGTGCATGAGTTATGAGGCCCCGCCAGCATTGCGATTGCCCGCACTGGCACAGTCCTCGCTAATAGAACCTCGCAACCCGGAACAGCGCGAACAACAAACTCGAATTCACGCGCAAACGGGCCGCTACGGGGCTGGAGTGACGCTTCATCGAGTTGGTCGAAAGCGACGACATTCGAAAACGGTCACACCAGTAAATAAAAATTGAAGCGCAACGCGCGAAGTTACGAGAGAGAACAAATCATGCTGACCCTCCAGTCCGACCTGCACGGCAATCATCTGCTTGGCGCACTTCCGGCGCACGAATGGCAGGCGCTCACACCGCATCTCGAACTCGTACAACTGCGCACCGAGCAACTGCTCTGCGACTCGGGCCAACGTATTCACCACGTCTATTTCCCGACGACGGCGATCATCTCGCTCCTGCACACGATGGAAGACGGCGGCTCGGTCGAGATCGCCGCGGTGGGCCGCGAAGGCATGACGGGCGTGCCCGTGCTGACCGGCGGCGAAACGATGCCGACGCGCGTGCAGGTGCAATGCCCCGGCTTCGCCTATCGTATGAGCGCGCAAGCCTTGCGCGAGCAGTTCGGCCGCTCGGACTTCCTGCGCCGCCTGATGCTGCTCTATATGCAAGCGCTGCTTACGCAAGTCGCGCAGACGGCCGCGTGCAACCGGCATCACTCGTTAAACAAGCAACTTTGCCGCTGGCTGCTGATCGAAATCGATCGTACCGCGTCCAACGAACTGCAAGTCACGCAGCAACTGATCGCCGACATGCTGGGCGTGCGCCGCGAAGGCGTGACCGAAGCGGCGGGCAAGCTTCACGACGCGGGTCTGATTCATCACAGCCGCGGATGCATCAAGGTCGTGGATCGCGAGGGGCTCGAAGCCCGCGCCTGCGAATGCTACGGCCTCGTCAAACGCGAGTTCGACCGTCTGCTCCCGCGTCTTCGCGCAACCGAGGCGGTATCGGCCTCAAGTGTCTAACGGCTTGGATTAATGCAAGAAAAAAATCACGATTTGTTTTCATGGCTGGCGCGTTGTCTTGATGTCTGTCTCATCATCGCGGGCGGATTGATCGCGCATGACGTACGCTTTTCATCGCTCGATTTCAGCGATATCGAAAGGCTGCTGATCGCGTTCAACTCCGCACTCGCCCTTCTGCTCTTCCCCGCGTTCGGCGTGTACGAAACCTGGCGTGGCAAGCCGCTCGCCATGATGCTCGCGCGCGTCACGCTGGCGTGGATGGCCGTGGTCGCGGCGGGCCTCCTGCTCGCATTCACGCTGCATCGCATGGATGCCGTGTCGCGTCTGTGGTTCGGCTATTCGACGCTCATCTCCGGTGCGCTCATCATCGCGGCGAAACTGCTGGTGTACTCGGGCTTGCGGCTCATGCGCGGACGCGGTCTTAACCAGCGCACCGTGGCGATCGTCGGTGCGCAGGGTTTCTCGCGGACCTTGCTCGCGCATCTGGGCAGCACGCCCGAGCAGGGCTTCACGCCCGTCTGCGTGCTCGACACGACCGGCGACACGGAACTGCAGGCAACCGGCGCCGACGGCGTGAACCCTCCGACGACAGCAATCGGCACCGGAGGCAATCGTTTGCCCGTGCTGACCGACTTCGACGAGCTGGTGGAGAAAGTGCGCGCCGAGGAGATCGACGAAGTGTGGCTCGCGCTGCCGCTGTCGCAGGAACACACGATCTACCGGTTCGTGCACGCGCTGCGGCATGACTTCGTGAATCTGCGGCTGATTCCGGACACGCGCAGCATCTCGCTCTTCAATCATTCGATGACCGATGTCGCCGGTCTAGCGACCATCGATCTGACGACGTCCCCGCTCGGCACTTTGCAGATGTGGCCGAAGCTGCTCTTCGACCGCCTCTTCGCGGCGACCGCGCTGCTCGCGCTTTCACCGCTGCTGATCGCGATCGCGATCGCCGTGAAGGCCACATCGAAGGGTCCGGTGTTCTTCACGCAGCATCGCAAGGGCGCGGACGGGCGGCCGTTCCGCATCTACAAATTCCGTTCGATGGGCGTGCATCGGGAGACCACGGGCAGCGTCACGCAGGCGACGCGCAACGATCCGCGCGTGACGAAGGTCGGCGCGTTTTTGCGGCGCACGAGTCTCGACGAGCTGCCGCAGTTCCTGAACGTGCTGTTCGGGCATATGTCGGTCGTCGGTCCGCGCCCGCATGCGCTCGAACATGACGATCTCTACAAGGATCTCGTCTACGGCTACATGTTCCGTTACCGCATCAAGCCTGGCATTACAGGCTGGGCGCAGGTGAACGGCTATCGCGGCGCGACGGAAAAAGTGGAGAAGATGCAGAGCCGCGTGAAGTTCGACCTGTTCTACATTCACAACTGGTCGTTCTGGTTCGACATCAAGATCGTCGCGATGACGATGTTCAAGGGATTCATCGGACGCAACGCGTATTGATCGATGCGACCGCAGAAAGCCCGGCGATGCCTGCATCGCCGGGCTTTGTTCTTACTTGTAGTCGATTCGCTCGACGCCCGTTTCGGTGCCGAGCAGACAGATGTTCGCGCCGCGCGCGGCGAACAGCCCGACCGTCACGACACCCGGCCACGCGTTGATCTGCGCTTCGAGCGCGCGCGGATCGGTGATCGAAAGACCTTTCACGTCGATGATTTCGTTGCCGTTGTCGGTGATGAAAGGCGCGCCGTCCTTCGCCACGCGCACGATCGGCACGCCGCCCAGCGCCGCGAGCTTGCGGCCGATCGCGGTGCGGGCCATCGGCACGACTTCGACGGGCAGCGGGAATGTGCCCATCACCGGCACGCGCTTGCTCGCATCGGCGATGCACACGAACACGTCCGCCACCGACGCGACGATTTTCTCGCGCGTGAGCGCGCCGCCGCCGCCCTTGATCATCGCGCCGCTCGCATCGATTTCATCGGCGCCGTCGACGTAGATCGAGAGCGTTTCGATGTCGTTCAGATCGAACACCTTGAAGCCGTGCGCTTCGAGCCGCGTGGTGGTCGCGAGCGAGCTCGACACCGCGCCGCGGTAACGCGCCTTCGACTTCGCGATGGCGTCGATGAAGCAATTCGCCGTCGATCCTGTGCCGACGCCGATGATCGCGCCTTCCGGCACGTTCGCGTTCACGTAGTCGGCGGCGGCCTGGCCGACCAGTTGCTTGAGTTCGTCTTGAGTCATGGGAGCGGTGCTGCTTATCGGAGAAAACTGAGATTTTATCGGAGCGCGCGAGGCGCATCGCCGATCATGCAATCGCGTGCAGGAAACCGAGCGGATCGTGCGTGCGCGCGACCGATGCGATGAACGCGAACACGACGATCGCCAGGACGCCATAAACGGCGCGCGCGCCCTTCGTGCGGCCGCGCTTCAGCGCGAACGTGCCGAGCACGATATAGGCGACGAGGCCCGCGATTTTCGCGCCGAGCCACGCGGCGTTCGCCCAGAAGCCGATGATCGCGACCAGCGCGATGGCGCTCACGAGCAACAGCGTATCGATGATATGCGGCAGGATTTTCGTCATGCGCGCGCTCAGATGCCGCGAATTCGTCAGCATCCAGATCCAGCGCAGCACGAAACCGGCGATGGAAAGGCCCGCACAGGTCATGTGGACCGCGCGCAGCGGCAGAAAATAGTCGCCCATCGCGAGCTCCCTTTTAGTTGGCGAAGTACTTGTCGAGCAAGGCCTGGGCGATGGCGTCGCTTTGCGCGTCCACGTTGCCCGCGTAGTCCGACGGACGGAAGTGCATCTGGAACGCGCTGAAGACGCGGCGGGTCTTGTCGTCCAGCACGCCGTCGGTCGCGATGTCGTAACCGTAGCGCTTCAGCTTTTCCTGCAGCGCGCGCACGTCGGCCGGGGCTTTGGGATCGCGTCCGGCGAGATAAGCCGCGACAGTCGCTTCGTCGGGCCATGCGCCCACGCCGGCATCGTAGAGCGCGCGCCACGGAAAAAGCGGTCCCGGGTCGATCTTGCGTTGCGGCGCGATGTCGCTGTGGCCGACGACGCGCGTCGGCGGGATGTTGTAGCGCGCGATGATATCGCGCGAGAGTTTGATGAGCGCGTCGACTTGCGCGGGCGGATACGGCTGCCATACGCGCTCGCCGTTTTTCTCGCCGATAGGCCCGAGGTTCACGTTCTCGATGCCGATCGACGACGCATTGAGTTCCGTCGCGCCTTGCCATGAGCTCACGCCGGCATGCCAGGCGCGTTTGTCTTCGGGCACCAGTTGATAGACGACAGGCTCGCCCTTCTCGATGCGCGGCGCGTCGGGGACGACGTAGTGGACGCTGACCTCATCGCCCGTCAGGACCGTGAGCGATCGCGCTTCGTCGATTTCGGTGTAGTGCATCACGAGGAAACGGATGCGGGAGTCGGCGTTTTTGGCGTGGTAGCGCGTGTCGGCAATGTAGGTGCCGCGGTCTTGCATCGTGGTGGTGCAGGCGGTGAGGATGCACATCGATATCGATGCGGCCAGTCCGAGCGCCCTCTTCATGCCCATCACGATTGCCTTTCCCGGATCGAACGCACGTGCATCCAGTGAATCTGCAGCGCTTCGGGACTTGGACGTTGCCCGGGATGTTTCGGCAGACGGAGCAAACGTCCTTCGAGCGAAGCGTATTCGCTTTCTCGCAGTTCCGAAGCGATCGACACTTCGTGAGTCGCCGGATCGATCGCGATCAGCGCACGGTCATAAAGCGTGTGCAGGTCGGCGCGTAGTAAGAGTCCGTTGCGTACGTCGTTGGTTTCCGGGCCCATGTAGCCGCAAATGTGAGCGGCTTCGAGGACCTGCGGGACATCGCAACCGGTCAGCGCGCAACGGTGTTCATAAGCGTTGAGCAACGCCCGGCGGAACGCGGGCTGGCCCTGACGCGTGACGATGGCGGCAAATGTTTTCTTACGGGCATCTTCGATACTCGAAGGATCGAAAGCGCCGCTTGCTTCGACTTGTGCTTCAGCCTCGGCTTCCGCTCTGAGTTCCACCTGGGCGAGGTTCTCGCCTGCCCGCCGCAACGTGAAACTCGCGGGCAATGCGCCCTGATGCGAGACGTAGTCGAAGGGGCCTTTGTACCTGAATCCGGCGCCGGGGTACTCGTACTTCTTCGTGCGATAGAACAGCAGCAGTTCCAGCCCGCGCTTCCGATGCTCGACGATCCACGAGTCGGTACGTCCAGCGTTCTGCCCTTGCCAGTGCAAGATGTCGCCGTCGAGTTTATCGATGTACTGAACTCGATCCGGCGTTTTCTTTTCGGTGACGAACAACATGACCGAATCGAAACCTGCAGGACGGAATACGCCCGTGTTGATCGTCGCGTCCTGAGAATCGAGGACACCCTTCAACTGTTCGCGCGTGTACACGCTCTCGGCGGCGAGCAGATCACTAAGTCGATTCAACGCCATGAACGATGTTTGATGCTTTCAATGAACGATGTGAAGACCGACATCGGCCCTTACTTCTTCACCCCCCGCTGCCTCACCGCCTCAAACAAACAAACCCCGCTCGCCACCGACACATTCAGACTCTCGACCGTCCCCGCCATCGGGATATTCATGACCTCATCGCAGGTTTCCCGCGTAAGGCGTCGCATGCCCTCGCCTTCCGCGCCGACGACGATCGCGACCGGACCGTCCAACTTCGTCTCATAGAGCGAAGCCGTCGCCTCACCCGCCGTCCCGATCACCCACACGCCCGCGTCCTTCAGCTCGCGCAGAGCCCGCGCCAGATTCGTCACGGTGATGTACGGCACGCTGTCCGCCGCCCCGCTCGCCACTTTCGCCGCCGTCGCATTCAACCCGGCGGAACGGTCACGCGGTGCGATCACCGCATGCGCGCCCGCCGCATCCGCGACGCGCAGGCACGCGCCGAGGTTATGCGGATCGGTGACGCCGTCGAGCACCAGCAGCAACGGCGTGCCCGAGATGCCATCTAGCAGCTCGGCGAGGTTCTGCGCGAGCGGCAGATCGTTCGCGCGCGCGACGATACCCTGATGCTGAATATTGCCCGCGAGCCCCCACAGACGCGATTCGTCCGCCGCGATCAGCCGCACGCCCGCTTCCTTCGCGGTCCGCAGAAAGTCCTGCATCCGTCGATCCTTGCGTGTGGGGTCGTACAGCACCTCCTCGATCGAGGAAGCGTCCGCGCGCAAACGTGCGGTCACTGCGTGAAATCCGTATAGAACCTTGAGACGTGACATGACTGATTCGAACCTTTGAAATCTTGAAAAGCACGACGCGGTCCGATGCACGAAGCTTCGGACCGCGCGTATTCGATGGCGGAAGTGTTACGCGCCGCCCTAGCGCTTCTTGCGCGCCGGCCGCCCCTGCGGCGCCGACTTCGACGCCGCTCCACGCTTCTTAGCCGCCGCGCCGCCGCGCGGGCTTGCCGATAGCGGCGCGCCCTTCTTCGTGCCGCCGCGAGCGCGCGTGCTCGGCGCGTCGTCGTCGCTGAAGGGGCGGATGCGCGGTCCCGCTGCACCATTGCCGACGCTCGCGACATCGCCCGCACCCGCCGACGGACGCGGCGACGGCGGCTTCACCGGCGTATCGCGGACGAGCCGGAAATCGATCTTGCGCGCATCGAGATCGACGCGGCCCACCTGCACGCGCACGCGATCCGACATCCGGTAGCGGATGCCCGTGCGCTCGCCGCGCAGCTCGTTCTTGATCTCGTCGTACTGGAAGTAATCCGAGCCGAGTTCGGTCACGTGCACGAGACCTTCGATGAAAAGCGAATCCAGCTGCACGAAGATGCCGAACGACGTCACGCCGTTCACCATGCCGCCGTATTCCTCGCCGAGCTTGTCGCGCATGAAGTAGCACTTGAGCCACGCCTCGACGTCGCGCGAGGCTTCATCGGCGCGGCGTTCGTTCGACGAGCAATGCAGGCCCAGTTCTTCCCAGATCGCGACGCTGTTGCGCGCACGGCCACGCGCAGTGTCGTCGGCTTTCTGCATCTCGCGCGCGGCCTTCGTGAGGCCGGTGCTCAGCGACACATCGTGACCGATGTCCGGCAGATACTTCTTGCCCTGCAGAATCGCGTAGATCGCGCGATGCGTGAGCAGGTCGGGATAGCGTCGGATCGGGCTCGTGAAGTGCGCGTACGCCTCATATGCGAGACCGAAATGGCCTATGTTGTCCGGGCTGTACACGGCTTGCTGCATCGAGCGAAGCACCATCGATTGCAGCATCTGCGCGTCGGGCCGGTCGCGAATCTGCGCGATCAGCGCGGCGTAGTCGCTCGCGTGCGGCTTGGCGCCGCCGGTCAGCGTCAGGCCGACGCCGCGCAGGAACGTGCGCAGATTCTCGAGCTTCTCTTCCGTCGGCCCCGCATGCACGCGATACAAACCCGGATGCTTGTTGCGCTTCAGGAAATCCGCCGCGCAGACGTTCGCGGCCAGCATGCATTCTTCGATCAGCCGATGCGCGTCGTTGCGGTGACGCGGCACGATCTGCTCGATCTTGCCCTGCGAGTTCACGACGATATACGTCTCGGTCGTATCGAAATCGATCGCGCCGCGTTTCTGACGCGCGGCATGCAGCGACTTGTAGACGCCGTAGAGATCCTGCAACTGCGGCAGGATATCGGCGCGCTTCGCCGCTTCCGGACCCTTCGTGTTGGTCAGCACGGCCGCGACTTCGGTGTACGTGAGCCGCGCCGCCGAATGCATCACGCCCGGATAGAACTGATACGCCTTGATTTCGCCGCGCGCCGTGATGACCATGTCGCACACCAGCACGCAGCGGTCGACATTCGGATTCAGCGAGCAGAGACCGTTCGACAGCTTTTCCGGCAGCATCGGAATCACGCGGCGCGGGAAATAGACCGATGTGCTGCGATCGAGCGCATCGACATCGAGCGGCTCGCCGGGGCTCACATAGTGCGACACGTCCGCGATCGCGACCAGCAGGCGAAAGCCCTGGCCACGCCCGACGGCGACCGGCTCGCAATACACGGCGTCGTCGAAGTCGCGCGCATCTTCGCCGTCGATGGTGACGAGCGGCACGTCGCGCAGATCGACGCGATGGCGGATATCCACCGGGCGCACTTCGTCGGGCAGCTTGGCGGCCGAAGCCAGGGCGGCGTCGCTGAACTCATGCGGCACGCCGTATTTGCGCACCGCGATCTCGATCTCCATGCCGGGATCGTCGATATCGCCGATCACTTCGGCCACGCGCCCGAGCGGCTGCGAGTGGCGGCTCGGGAAATCCGTCAGATCGACGGACACCACCTGCCCGACCTTCGCCTTCTTCGGATTCTGCGTGATGAGGATGTCGTGACCGATGCGCTTGTCTTCCGGCACGAGAATGAGCGCGCCGTTCTCGTTGACGAGGCGACCGATGATGCGCTTGTTCGCGCGATCCGTCACTTCGACTATATGCCCTTCCGGCCGCCCGCGCCGGTCATAGCCGACGATACGCGCCAGCACGCGATCGTTATGCATGACCTTCTGCATTTCGCCGTTGGGCAGGAAGAGATCGTCCTGGCCGTCGTCGCGAATCAGGAAGCCGAAGCCGTCGCGATGTCCCTGCACACGGCCCGCCACGAAATTCGACGGATGCGTAAGTTGATAGTGGCCGCGCTTGTCGAGGCGGATTTGCCCGTCGCGTTCCATTGCCGCCAGTCGCTTGAAAAATCCTTCGCGCTCCTGGCGCTTGATCGACAGCGCCTCGGCAATGTCGTTCGCGGCATGCGGTGTCTCGCTCGTGCGCAGCACGCCGAGAATTTCTTCGCGGCTCGGAATCGGATACGGATATTTGCTCAAGGGCGTAGTCGTGTTTTTTCTCGTTGGATGGGACTTTTGCGGTGCTTTGCAACCAATAATGCGGACATCGTTGCGGGCCATTCTAACACCCGTCTTTTAGGCCTCACGGGGCTGGCGAGCCGATACGGCGCGGCCGGCGCGCCGTTACACGCATTGCGTCGAAATGCTTGACAGTCCCAATGGGGTCGCTATAATGGCGTTCTTTGCTGCTGACGCAAAACGAATTGCAGCGAATTGAAGTACACGCACCCTTGCCCAGGTGGCGGAATTGGTAGACGCACTAGGTTCAGGTCCTAGCGGTGGCAACACCGTGGAGGTTCGAGTCCTCTCTTGGGCACCAGATGTTTGGAAAAGCCACCTTCGGGTGGCTTTTCTGTTTTATGCGGAGACTGTGTTTCTGATTCCGATAAGTCATATGACTTTACGGTTGACACGGTGCCCGTTCCCGCTAGAATAGCGGGCTTGCTGTACCCCTTGGCCCAGGTGGCGGAATTGGTAGACGCACTAGGTTCAGGTCCTAGCGGTGGCAACACCGTGGAGGTTCGAGTCCTCTCCTGGGCACCAAGGTCCCTTTTTCGCGAGACGCTCGTTCGAGCGCATCGCACGCAAAAACCCCACGCATCGACGTGGGGTTTTTTGTTTTCCGCCTTCATTTTCAATTCGATCTTCTTTCGTTTCTGATTCGATTATTCCTGCGTCGAACGGTAAATGAATTGATCACCCCGCCTCGATTATCCAGCCGCACGCACTCGATCGCACGAACCTTGGCGAGCCCGCCCTGACGCGCCCGTGGCCGGTTCGTTAATTGCTCCGTCGCATGGCAACACTCGCCAATCGATTATTCGACCCGGAGAATCTGGCCATGAGTTGGACCCGCGAACAGAGAAACGTGACGGTTGCCGCCTATCTGGGCTGGACCCTCGACGCATTCGATTTTTTTCTGATGGTCTTCGTATTGAAGGATATCGCCGCCGAATTCAATACGAAAATCCCGGATGTCGCTTTCGCGATCACGCTCACGCTGGCGATGCGCCCGCTAGGCGCCTTGATCTTCGGCCGCCTCGCGGACAAGTTCGGCCGCCGTCCCACGCTGATGATCAACATCGCGTGCTATTCGCTGCTTGAGCTGCTCTCCGGCCTATCCCCCAACCTCATGACGCTCCTCATCCTGCGCGCGCTTTTCGGCATCGCGATGGGCGGCGAATGGGGCGTCGGCTCTGCGCTGACGATGGAAACCGTCCCGCCGAAAGCGCGCGGCATCGTTTCGGGGCTCTTGCAAGCGGGCTATCCGAGCGGCTATCTGCTTGCGTCGATCGCTTTCGGTGTCGTGTATCCGCTCATCGGCTGGCGCGGGATGTTCTTTATCGGTGTCGCGCCCGCGCTGCTCGTGATGTACGTGCGTGCGCACGTGCCGGAATCGCCGGCGTGGCGCGCGATGGAAAAGCGCCCGCGCCCCGGCCTCCTCGCCACGCTCAAGCGGAACTGGACGCTCTCGATCTACGCAATCGTGCTGATGACCGCGTTCAACTTCTTCTCGCACGGCACGCAGGATCTCTATCCGACCTTCCTGCGCGAGCAGCATCATTTCGATCCGCATACCGTTTCGCTCATTACGATCACGCTGAATATCGGCGCGATCATCGGCGGGCTGCTTTTCGGGGCGCTGTCGGAGAAGATCGGCCGGCGAGTGACGATTTTCATCGCCGCGCTGATCGCGTTGCCGGTGTTGTATCTGTGGGCATTCTCGACGACGCCGGTCATGCTCGCGCTCGGCGCGTTCCTCATGCAGATTTCGGTACAAGGCGCATGGGGCGTGATTCCGGTGCATCTGAACGAAATCTCGCCCGATGAGATTCGCGCGACTTTCCCGGGCCTCGTCTATCAACTCGGGAACTTGCTCGCGGCGGTGAACGCGACGATGCAGGCGTCGCTCGCCGCGTCGCACGGCAACGACTACGGCATGGCGATGGCGATCGTCGCGGGCGTCGTCGCCGTTGTTATCGCTGCGCTGATTTTCTTCAGCCGCGAGCGCAGAGGTATCGATATGACGCGCACAGCGCGCGAAGCGGGCGCGCCAGGATAATCGCGCCCTCGGCGAATTTAAACGCGCCGGCGGAAACGCAATCCGGCGACGCTACGCTCACGGACGCGCGCGGACGGAAAGGCAAGCATCCGCAGCAGGAAATTCGTATTCCGGGGACGCAGCGCGACGACCTTTTGCAATTCCTTGCGATATCGATACACCGTAGTCGTCGACAAGTTCACGCCGCGCGAAACCGCTGCCACCGAGGCGCCATCCCGCAGCAACGCCAAAGCCTGAAACTTCCGTTTCGGATCGATTCGTCCTCCGAAATTTCTGCCCGGCGATGCCTCGATCACGCGAATGTCCTTGTGCAGGTTATCGATCGTCTCCCCGTCCAGCGACCTTGTGCGGTATGCGTAGCCGTCCGCTTCGTTGCTGAACACGAACAGCCTGTCGTCGTAGATGTAGCTCCGATCAATTGCGGCGACCTCTCTGAATAGAGAGTTTATATTTAGCTCTACCGGGTAAACACTTTTGTTTAGGAACACTTAATCTCCTGTTGCCGCTATTTCAGGGCAGGTGGTTGCTGCCTACAGGAGCATTCTGTAGTTTTGCGATCGTCATGAGCGGGTCCGCCAACTCGCTCACGACATCTCCTACTGGTCCCGGTTCTGCGCAAGCGAACCCGGGATCGACACCACTCGCGCGCCCCCGACCGGCGAGATCGTCGCGCGAGCGGTCTGTATTTTGGGCGCGTCGAGTTTCGATCCCAACCAGAAGGTTCCGAATTAAACCAATATGGCGATAATCCCCAAGGCTCGTTTCAGCTATGTCCATCGAATGCCAAGAGGCGAATCAGTTCGAGTCGATTGTTTCGGTCGATAACTCCGGCGACACATTGCCAGACGCCGAGCAACCATTTCATCGCCGCTTCGGACATTCCGAGTTCATGTCTGATCGTCGAGGCGGACACATCGTGCTCCAGAAAAACCAGCGCAAGATATATCGCCAGTTGTGTCGGTTCGCCGTTGATATTCCGATATATGCCGTGTGCTGCGCCCTCGCTCGATTCGCGTATTCTGCTGAGCATCTCCATATCCACCGGGACATGCAGATAGCTGACCTCTCCATCAGAGCGGATCAGCATGTAAAGCAAGTCGCCCAACATAAAAACCCAATCCGTAACGCCGTGTTCTTCGGGCGCCGTGCCAATGTTTAGTCTGACCAGGTGATCCGGTGTCTCCATTTCCAAATAAGCTCCCGTGGCCACCATGCGCGTGGCAGGTGGTCACAATATGAAGCCCGGCGTTGTGACTTGCTGTGGCGCATCCCGCGAAGATTCACCCACAGCGCCCTTTGACGCCCCGCTCAGGCGGGGCGTCAAGACTCATGCTGTCCCTCCCCATTTGTTTAGCAGTTCGAACTAATAATTCCATTATTTCATTTCTGATATGAGCAAAAAGAATAGCTCGCGCATTATTGTGCATTGAAGTGTGAAGGTCTTGAACAGGAAGAGGTTCGAACGAAAGCTCTAATCGCACCGATCCTGCTTGAAAGCTGACGTCGTGGTATGAAGCATGCTTCTTCGCAGGAAACTCCGGAGACCCGTGATGCTCGCGCTCTACGTCATCGCCTTCCTCTTGCTCGCCGGCACTCTCACCTTCCTGCAGGCGCCCGCGCTCGCCTGGCTCGTCGGGCTGGCGATCTGGGTGGCCGTCGGGCCAGTCATCGGCGTGACGGGCACGATCGGCGTCACGCTGCTCTCGATCGTCTTCGTGCTTCCGGCGCTCATGCTCGCCATCAAGCCCCTGCGCCGCGCGATCGTGAGTCGCCGCGTGCTCGCCATCTTCCGCAAGATCCTGCCGGAGATGTCCTCGACGGAGCGTGACGCCATCGAAGCCGGCACCGTATGGTGGGACGCCGAACTCTTCTCCGGCCGCCCGCGATGGGACAGCCTCCTCGAACACGGCGCCCCGAAACTGACGCAGGAAGAACAAAGCTTCATCGACAACGAATGCGCGCGCCTGTGCGAACTGTCGAACGACTGGGACACGACCGCGATCTGGCAGGATCTGTCGCCGCAAGCGTGGGCCTGGATCAAGGAACAGGGCTTTCTCGGCATGATCATTCCGAAGCGCTACGGCGGAAAGGCGTTCTCCGCGTATGCGCACTCGCAGGTCATCATGAAGCTCTCAACGCATTCGTCGGCGGCGGCCGTATCGGTGATGGTGCCGAATTCGCTCGGTCCCGCCGAATTGCTGCTGCACTACGGCACCGAGGAACAGAAGAACCACTATCTGCCGCGTCTCGCGCGCGGCGACGAAATTCCGTGCTTCGCGCTCACCAGCCCGTACGCCGGATCGGATGCCGCCGCCATTCCGGATGTCGGCGTCGTGTGCCGCGGCCTTCACGAGGGTCGCGAGACGCTCGGCTTTCGCGTCACATGGGAAAAACGCTACATCACGCTCGGGCCGATCGCGACCGTGCTCGGCCTCGCCTTTCGCGCGCTCGACCCCGATCATCTGCTCGGCGACGACGCAACGCCCGGCATCACCTGCGCGCTCATTCCGACGAACCATCCCGGCGTCAACATCGGACGACGCCATTGGCCGCTCAACGCCGTGTTCCAGAACGGCCCGAACTGGGGCGAGGATGTGTTCATCCCGATGGACTGGGTCATCGGCGGACGCGCGCAAGTAGGCAACGGCTGGCGCATGCTGATGGAATGTCTCGCCGCCGGGCGCGCGATCTCGCTGCCCTCGTCGAATGTCGGCATGGCGAAGCTCGCCGTGCGCGGCACCGGCGCCTATGCCGCCGCGCGCCGCCAGTTCCGCACGTCGATCGGCCGCTTCGAAGGCATTCAGGAAGCGCTCGGGCGCATGGGTGGCAATCTGTACGTGATGGACGCGGCGCGCCGCCTGTCCGCGCAGGCCGTCGATCTCGGCGAGAAGCCCTCGGTCATCTCGGCGATCGCGAAATATCACATCACCGAACGCGCGCGCAAGGTGATCAACGACGGCATGGACGTGGTCGCCGGCAAGGGCATCTGCATGGGGCCGTCGAACTTTCTCGCGCGCGCGTATCAGCAGATGCCGATCTCGATCACCGTCGAAGGCGCGAACATTCTGACGCGCTGCCTGATCATCTTCGGACAGGGCGCGATCCGTTGCCATCCGTACGTGCTCAAGGAAATGGCCGCGACGCGCGAAGCCGATCCGCACCGAGCGCTGCGCGATTTCGACGACGCATTCTTCGGTCACGCGAGCTTTCTCGCGTCGAACGCGATGCGCAGCCTCGTGTACGCGTTCGGCGGCGCCGCGCTCGTGCGCAAGCCCGCGCGCGCCGATGCGCGTCTTCTGCCTTACTACCGCGCCGCCACACGCCTGTCGAGCGCGTTTGCATTGTTCGCCGACGTGTCGATGCTCGCGCTCGGCGGCGAGCTCAAGCGCCGCGAGCGTCTGTCGGCTCGGCTCGGCGACATTCTTTCGCAGTTGTATCTGCTGTCCGCGACGCTCAAACGCTTCGAGGACGACGGCCGGCCCGAGAGCGACCTGCCGCTCGTGCGCTGGGGCGCCGAAGACGCGCTTCATCAGGCGAGCGCCGCGTTCGCAGGCTTGCTCGCGAACTATCCGAATCGCGCCGCCGCCGCGTTGCTGCGCGCGCTCGCGTTCCCGTTCGGCCTGCCGCACGCGCCGAGCGCCGATGTCCTCGGCAACGACATCGCGATGCTGATGCAAACGCCCGGCGAGGCTCGCGAACGCCTCGTCGCGGGCTCACACGTTTCGGCATTCGAAACCGATCCGATCGCGCGCGGAGAAAAATTGCTCGCGCTCACGCCCGCCGTCGCGGCGCTCGAAGCGCGTCTGCGCGATGCCGTCAAGGCGGGCCAGGCCGAAGCGCTGCCGCAGAGCCCGCAGGAAGTGACGGCGTGGGCGCAAACGGCCTCGGAGCGCGGTTTGATCGACGAAAGCGAGCACGCGCTTCTGGCCGAATGGGCGGCTCATGCGCGCGAAGCGGTGAAAGTCGATGATTTTTCCGCAGACTTCGGTATCCTCGAAGCATTGCAAAAGCGCAGCGCGGCACTCAAACGGCAATGGCCGGAAACGGTCGCCTGAACCACGCAGGCCCGAGGCCACGCCGCGCGCGCCCCGACGACCGATCGCCAATCGATGAAAGACCGCTATCTCGACTTCGTCAATTCGCCCTTCGGCACGAGCATCGCACGCTCGCTCGGCCTGCCGCGTCCCGAGGTATTGCGCCGCCATCGCGCGGATCATGCCGAATTCGGCGGCATGGCCGCCATCGGCGCGGGACCGTCGCCTGCGCTCTTCGATGACCTGATGGCCGTGCTGTCCGCCATCGGCATGACGAGCATCGCGCACGAAAGCGCGTCCGGCTGGCTGCCAGTCGCCGCGCGCCACGGCGCGATGAGTGGCCGCTTCGAGCCGCACGCCCGCGACACATCCGCGAGCGATCGTGTCGAAGCATTGATCTTCGATGCGACCGGCATCGACGAAAGCAGCCAGTTGCATTCGCTGTACGCGTTTTTCCACGACGCGCTGCGCTCGCTTGCCAGGAACGGACGCATCGTCGTCATCGGGCGTCCACCCGCCACGCGCAAAAGCGTGAAAGCCGCCACCGCCCAGCATGCGCTCGAAGGAATGACCCGCTCGCTCGGCAAGGAAGCGCGCAACGGCATCACGGCGAATCTGCTGCGCGTGGCCGATGGCGCAAATTTCGAATCGGCGCTGCGCTTCTTCCTTTCTCCGCGTTCGGCCTATGTCTCGGGCCAGGTCGTGACCATCGACGCGTCCGCCACCGCACCCGATAGCTGGACGAAACCGCTCGCGGGCAAGCGCGCGATCGTGACGGGCGCGGCGCGCGGCATCGGCGCGTCGATCGCTGCGGTGCTGGCGGAGCATGGCGCGATCGTCACCGGGATCGATATCGACGCCGCCCGCGACGCGCTCGATCAGACCATGCTGTCGATCGAAGACGCATCGCCCTCGGGCGGCGCGCATGCGGCGCTCGTCGCGGACATCGCCGCACCCGAAGCACCCGCCGATATCGCCGCCGCGCTTGCCGCCTCGGGCGGCATCGATATCGTCGTGCACAACGCGGGCATCACGCGCGACAAGACCATCGCCCGCATGAGCCCGGAGATGTGGGACAGCGTGATCGACATCAATCTGCTGGCGCAGGAGCGTATCGACGACGCGCTGCTCGCGCAAAACGTGCTGCGCGAGCAGGGACGCATCGTGGCGGTGTCGTCGATCAGCGGCATCGCGGGCAATCGCGGCCAGACCAATTACGCGACCTCGAAAGCCGGCGTAATCGGCCGCGTGCACGCGATGGCGCCGTTGCTGCGCGCGCGCGGCATCACGATCAACGCGGTCGCGCCCGGCTTCATCGAAACGCATATGACCGCGCGCATGCCCTTCGGCGTGCGCGAGGCCGGCAGACGGCTCAATTCGATGGGACAAGGCGGCTTGCCCGTCGATGTCGCCGAGACCGTCGCGTGGCTCGCGAGTCCGGGCAGCGCGGGCATCACGGGCAACGTGGTGCGCGTGTGCGGCCAGAGCCTGATCGGCGCGTGAGGGGCGACCGCATGCACGCACCGACCATGCCGCGCGCCCGCACCGTCGTCATCGATACCCTGCCGCCGCCCGCAAAGCTCTACGGACGCGCGCTGCCCGCGCTCTTCAGACGCGCACGCTCGCCGGAGTTGCCCGCGCTCAGGCTCGTGCGTCCGGACGTCAAGCTCGACGCGGAGCAGGTCGGCCGCTATGCGCGCGTCTGCGGATTCATCCCCGAGCATGGCGTGCCGCTCACCTTCCCGCACGTGCTCGCGTTCCCCTTGCATCTGATGATGCTCACCGACCCATCGTTTCCCTGGTCCGCGCTCGGCGTCGTGCATCTGTCCAACAGCGTGCGGCTGCGCCGTCCGCTCACGGCGGGCCAGGGCTTGCGCATCGAAGTGGAGTGCGGGCCGCTCGTGCCGCATCAGAAGGGCCAGGCGTTCACGCTGCATACGCGCATCTACCGGCGCGGCGAGGCCGTGTGGGAAGGCGACAGCGTCTATCTGAAGCGCGGCGTGCGCAGCGAAAGCGCCGCACCGTCGATCGAAATCGCCGATGCTTCCGATGCGCGCGTGCCGCTGCTCGCACGCGAAGCGCGCTGGCAGCTCCCGCCGCAACTCGGACGCGATTACGCGAAGGCATCGGGCGACTTCAATCCGATCCATCTGCATATGCTGAGCGCGAAAGCGTTCGGCTTTCCACGCGCGATCGCGCATGGCATGTGGACGCTCGCGCGCACGCTCGCGGCGCTGCATCCGATCAAGCCGCTCGCGTCCGGACATGCGCACGGCGATTTCAAGTCGCCGCTCTATCTGCCCGGCGACGCCACGCTCTGGACCGCCGCGCCCTCGCCCGCCGCGCGCGATTTCGAAGTGCGCGATCTCGCGGGCGACCGGCCGCATCTGCGCGGCCATTTCGAATGGGAGCTGCCATGAGCGAAGCGCGGAGGGTCGCGATCATCGGCAGCAACCGGATTCCGTTCGCGCGCTCGAACACGGCCTACGCGAGCGCGTCGAATCAGGACATGCTGAGCTTTACGCTGCAAGGTCTCGTCGATCGCTTCGATCTGCATGGCATGCGTCTCGGCGAAATGGCCGCGGGCGCGGTCGTCAAGCATTCGCGCGACTTCAACCTGACGCGCGAAGCCGCGCTCTCGACCACGCTCGCGAAGGAAACGCCCGCCTACGACGTGCAGCAGGCGTGCGGCACCGGCCTCGAAACTGCGATTCTGGTCGCCAACAAGATCGCGCTCGGGCAGATCGACGTGGGCATCGCGGGCGGCGTGGATACGGCGTCGGATGCGCCCATCGCCGTGAACGAGCGCATGCGCAAGATCCTGCTCGAAGCGAATCGCGGACGCTCGGCGGGTCAGCGTGTCGGCGCGCTCGCGAAACTGCGGCCCGGCATGTTCTTCCGGCCGCTTTTGCCGCGCAACGCGGAACCGCGCACGGGCCTCTCGATGGGCGAGCACTGCGAACTGATGGCCAAGCGCTGGAAGATTTCGCGCGAGTCGCAGGACGCGCTGACCGAGGAAAGTCATCGCAAGCTCGCGGCTGCTTATGGGCGCGGTTTCTTCAACGATCTGATGACGCCGTACAAAGGGCTCGCGCGCGACAACAACCTGCGCCCCGATGTCACGCTCGATCAGCTGTCGCAGTTGAAACCCGTCTTCGATCGCGACGCCGGCACGCTCACCGCAGGCAACTCGACGCCGCTCACCGATGGCGCATCGGCCGTGCTGCTCGCCTCCGAGCAATGGGCCGCCGAGCGCGGACTGCCGGTGCAGGCGTTCCTCACGTTCTCCGCGACCGCGGCCGTCGACTTCTTCGACAAGCGCGAAGGCCTTCTGATGGCGCCCGCTTACGCGGTGCCGTCGATGCTCACGCGCGCCAAGCTCGCGTTGCAGGACTTCGATTTTTACGAAATTCACGAGGCGTTCGCCGCGCAAGTGCTGTGCACGCTCGCCGCGTGGGAAGACGATGAATACTGCCGCACCGCGCTCGGCCTGGGCAGGCCGCTCGGAGCGATCGACCGCGCGCGGCTCAACGTGAACGGCGGATCGCTAGCGACCGGACATCCGTTTGCGGCGACGGGCGGGCGTATCGTCGGCACGCTGGCGAAGATGCTCGCGAAAGCGCCCGAACGCAGCGACGGCAAGCCGTTGCGCGGACTGATCTCGATCTGCGCGGCGGGCGGCCAGGGCGTCGTCGCGATACTGGAGCGGTAAGCGGAAGAAGCAAAAAATAAGGCGCGCCAGTCCACGAAAACGAAGCGCGCCGACGGAGACACCACATGAGCCCGGGACAGACAGCGCCGCGCGGGGCTTTTACGCCGCACGCGACGGACGGCATCTGGTACGCGTCGTATCCGCCGTATGTCGCGCGAGACATCGATCCTTCGCGCTATCGCTCGCTCGCGCATTTCTTCGATGAGTGCGTCGAGCGGTTTCGGGATCGCGTCGCGTTCGTGAGTCTCGGCTCCGAACTGACATTCGCCACGCTCGGCGAGAAGGCGCATGCGTTCGCGTCGTATCTTCAAAGTATCGGCGTGAAGCCCGGCGATCGCGTCGCGCTGATGATGCCCAACACGCTGGTCTATCCCGTCGCGCTTTTTGGCACGCTGATCGCGGGCGCGATCGTCGTCAACGTGAATCCGCTCTACACGGTGCGCGAACTGAGCCATCAGCTCAAGGATAGCGGCGCGCAGACCGTGGTTGTGTTCGAGAACTTCGCGAAGACCGTGCAGGACGCGCAGCCGGGCTCGCGTGTGAGGAATATCGTCGTGACCGGGCTCGGTGACCTGCTCGGCAACGGCCTCAATGTGAAAGGCCGCGCGATCGATCTGTTCCTGCGTCATGTGAAGAAGCAGGTGCCCGCGTACGCGCTGCCCGATGCGGTCCGTCTGCCGCAGGCGCTCGCGCGCGGCGCGCGGCAGAAGTTCGAGCCGGTGAGAGTCGGTCATGGCGACATCGCGTTCATTCAGTACACCGGCGGCACGACGGGCGTCGCGAAGGGCGCGATGCTCACGCATCGCAATGTCATCGCCAATCTGCTGCAGGCGCTCGCATGGGCAGGCGGACAGCTCGTCGATGGCGAGGAAATCATCGTCACGCCGTTGCCGCTCTATCACATCTATTCGCTGACGGTGAATGCGCTCGCCTTTCTCGCGATCGGCGCGCGCAACGTGCTGATCGTCAATCCGCGCGATATCAACGCGCTCATGCGCACGCTGCGTCACGAAAACTTCACGGCGATCACCGCGCTCAACACGCTCTACAGCGCGCTCATGGACAACGACGCATTCCGCCAGCGCGACTTCTCGGCGCTCAAGCTCGCGATGGCGGGCGGCATGGCGACCCAGCGCGTGATCGCCGAGCGCTTCAGGGCGATGACCGGCCAGACGCTCGTCGAAGGCTACGGCCTCACCGAATGTTCGCCGCTCGTCGCCGCGACGCCGCTCGATGCTCACGGCGCGAGCGAATTCGACGGCACCATCGGCGTGCCGGTGCCCTCCACGCTCGTGCGCATGCGCCGCGACGATGGCGCATGGGCGAACGTCGACGAACCGGGCGAACTCTGCGTGCAGGGCCCGCAAGTGATGAAAGGCTACTGGAACCGTCCCGAGGACACGGCGAAAGCCATCGATCCGGACGGCTGGCTCGCGACCGGCGACATCGGCGTGATGGACGCGCGCGGCATCATCCGGCTCATCGACCGCAAGAAGGACATGATGATCGTGTCGGGCTTCAACGTGTATCCGAACGAAATCGAGGAAGTGCTCGCCGCGCATCCGAAAGTGCGCGCGGTGGCGGCCGTGGGCGTGCCCGATCCGGTGACGGGCGAGCGCGTGAAGGCGTTCGTCGTGCGTCGCGACGACGCGCTCACGGTGGAAGAACTGCTGAAGTTCGCCCGTTTACACCTGACCGGCTACAAGGTGCCATCCTACGTCGAGTTCCGCGACGCGTTGCCGCTCACGACGATCGGCAAGGTGCTCAGACGCGAATTGCGCGACGCCGAATTAAAACCACGAAAATCGCAGGACTGACTTTCGGAGATGCTTATGCCGCGTGCGCGATGCCGCCAAGCTTCTGACTTGCTGCTCGCGTGCGCGGGCCTGTTGTGCCTCGTGCTCGCGCTCGCGTCTTCGGGTGCGCGTGCGGATGCAACCGATGACGTCGCGCGCGTCGGTGACCTGAGCGTCGAGCAGCAGGCGCAATGGCTCTCGCGCTCGGCCGAAAGCGGCGCGCTCGCGAAACTCGACGACGCGCAACTCGTCGCCCTGTTTCACTCGCTCGACGCGCGCACGCTGTCGCGCTATTTGCAGGAAGGCCTGGACGACTTCCAATCCTGCGAATTCACGATGCGCCGGCGCGAGCGCATCAAGGGCAAGTGGCCGAAGCGCGCGGATCACATGCTCGTGCGCGTCACGCGCGAGCCCTTGCGCATCTACGCAAAATGGCTGCCCGATGGCGCGCATGCGGGCCAGGAAGTCATCTACGACGATTCCAAACGCCCCGACCAACTCTACGGTCATCTGGGCGGCTTGCTCGGCGTCGTGCCGATGTGGACATCGGTGAACGGCGCCTTCGCCCGCGCGCAATCGAATCATTCGATCCGCGAGCTCGGTATCGTCGCGATCACGCAGCGCTTCATCGAGGAAGGGCGCAGGTTCGCCGAAGCGGGCATCACGAAGCCGTCAAATATCGAGGTGAAGATGATCGACGGACTGCGCGTCGTCGCGCTCACGTATGAAACGCCCACGGGACAGCCCGAGTTTTACGCGAAGAAGGAAGTGCTCGGGCTCGACCTCGAGCGGCCGGTTTTCCGCACGGTGGAGTCGTACGACAACGACGGCAATATTTTCGAAAGCGTCGTGTTCGAGCGCATCGAAATCAAACCCTTCGATGATCTGACGTTCGACCCGAAGAATCCTGACTATCGCTTCTGAGCGGCACGCCGATGAAATGAACGCTGAACTCGTGACATCGGATGTAACAACGTGCCGCGTCGCGCGCCGCGTGTTTTAAGTTTCGCCTAAGAGTCGGCCGATAACCTTCCCGCACTCCATCGACATCAAGGTCCGCGCAGAGGCACCGCGCCAGAAGCGCCGCACATCGTCATGCAAACTTGAGGAATTCGTTCATGAACCTCCGCCGTCCGGCTTCCGCACCCGTGCGAGCCATCAAAAGGCTTCTGAGCCATCACGAAATCGCAACGTTGCTGTTGCTGTTTCACGCGCCCATCGACGTGATGGCCGCCACGCCCGACGTCGCCTCGCTGCAGGAATATGGCTATGTCGAGATCGTGTCGCCGGACATGGGCGCGCCGAAACTGCGTCTGACCGCGGACGGCAACGCGGTGCTGCGCGGTCTGGGCGTAAAGTAAGGCGTCAGGAAGAACCGGGCAGCGGACGCCCGAATACGCGAACTCTGTAATAATCGGTCGATACTTTTCACCATCGACCAAGGAGCGATTCGCGATGTCCGCCCTCTCACCCATCGTGCAGCGTGTGCTCATCACCAACGATGACGGCATCGACGCGCCCGGCTTAGCCGCGCTGGAAGCCGTCGCCGCCGAACTCGCGCACGAAGTCTGGGTCATCGCGCCCGAGCACGATCAAAGCGGCACGTCGCACTCCATCAGCCTGCATTCGCCGCTGCGCGTGTCGCGCCAGGGCGAGCGGCGCTACGGCGTGCAGGGCACGCCCGGCGACTGCGTCGTGATGGGCGCGCGCCACATCATGAAGGACGCGCCGCCCACGCTCGTGCTCTCCGGCATCAACCGCGGCGCGAATCTCGGCGTCGAGACGATGTTCTCCGGCACCGTCGGCGCGGCGATGACGGGCCTGCTGCTCGGCCTGCCCTCGATCGCACTCAGCCAGACCTTTACCGACCGCGAGAACGTGCGCTGGGATACGGCGCGCGCGCTCGCGCCCGGCGTGATCCGCCAGTTGCTCGCGATCTCCCACGACGCGCCCACATGCCTGAACGTCAACTTCCCCGATTGCGATGCGTCCGCCGCCGGTCCGCTGACCGTGACGCGGCAGGGCGTCGGCCTCGTGGAAGGCATCGATGTGCTGCCGCTCGTCGATCCGCGTGGCATCGACTATCACTGGCTGCGCTTTCAGCGCGGCCCGCGCCCGAATTCGCCCGATAGCGAAACGGCGGTGGTCGCGTCCGGCCGCGTCTCGGTCACGCCGCTGCATTTCGATCGCACCGACGAGCGCACGTTCGCCACACTCGAAGCGGGTCTGAAAGGCGGCGTCTGAGTCTTGAACGCGCGCCGCTAGAACGTTTCCTCCCAGACGGGAGCGGTCGCTTTCTCGTATGCTCGGGCGATCACAACAAGGAGACGACATGACCCGTTCCATCGGCTCGCGCGGCGTGCGCGCGATGCTCGGCGCGCTCTGCGCCACCTTCGCCGCGAGCGTGTTCGCGCAAGCGGCGACGCCCGTCGGCACCTGGCAAACCATCGACGATCAGACCGGCAAGCCGAAAGCGATCATCCAGATCGTCGACGACGGGAGCGGCCAGTTGTCGGGCAAAGTCGTGCGCGGCATCGGCGAGTTCGATCATCCCGAGCGACGCTGCACGGCCTGCACCGATGAGCGGAAGGATCAACTGGTCAAGGGCATGACGATCATCACCGGCATGCGGCAGAACGGCGATGCATGGGATGGCGGCCAGATTCTCGATCCCGAGAACGGCAAGCTCTACAAGTGCAAGATGAAGATGGAGGACGGCGGGCAGAAGCTCGTCGTGCGCGGGTATATCGGCGTGTCGCTGCTGGGGCGTTCGCAGACCTGGCTGCGCCAGCAGTAAGTTCCAGAAAGGACAAAGCCGGTCGAAGCTATATATCTTCGACCGGCTTTGCTTATCTCGTACGTGCGTTCGACGAGATCATGCGGCGTGACGGTGATGCACCTCGACCACTTGCACGCCTTCGGGCAAGCCCACGCTCTCGGGCTTGAACTCCGGCGGCACGCGCATGCGCGATGTCATCAACGCATAGAGCGATTCTCCGGCCGGCCCGAACAGTTGCGACATGACGCGCAGCAGGACGCCCGACTCGTGCCACGTCTTGAAACGCCGATGACACGTTTGATACGACGGATATTTGCGCGGCAGCGTGGACCACGACGCGCCGCTGTACATCACCCAGAGCACACCGTTGAGCACGGCGCGGGTGTTGGCGAGCGGCCGGCCCCGCAGTTCCAGACGCGGGCGCAGTTCGGGAAGCAGCGGTGCGACCATCTGCCATTCTTCGTCGGACATGTCGCGGTAGGGCTTCACGGTAGTTTCTCCAATTTGCTGACTGATAACCGGCATCGACGATACCGAGTACCCGAAAGCCGGCAAATCGGAGTGATCCGAATCTTGAAATAGCCCCCAAAGCCTTATGCCGATTGGCTAACCGCAGATTTTTGATACTCGTATTAGGTGAGCGAGATATCCGCGACGCGCCGTGGCGCCTCCAGATACTCCTTCGACTGCATCTCGATAATGCGCGAAACCGTGCGTGCGAATTCGTTGGCCATCGGTCCTTCCACGTACAGCTCTTCCGCGGGCACGGCCGCCGACATCAGCAGCTTCACCTTGTGGTCGTAGAAGACATCGATGAGCCACGTGAAGCGGCGCGCTTCGGACGCCATGCGCGGCGTCATCTGCGGCACGTCCGACAGGATCACCGCATGGAACCGGTTCGACAGTTCGAGATAGTCGTTCTGCGAACGCGGGCCGCCGCAGAGCGTCGCGAAGTCGAACCACACGACGCCGTCGGCCTTACGCAGCGCCTTGATCTCGCGCTTTTCGATGTGCAGGATCGGGCTCTCGTCGGGCACGGCCGCGAGCTTCGCATAGTCCGCGCGCAACGCTTCGCTCGCCGCCGCACCGAGCGGCGTGTGATACGCCTTCACCTGCGACAGCGTGCGCTTGCGGTAGTCGGTGCCGGCATCGACGTTGAGCACGTCGAGATGCTCCTTGATGAGTTCGATCGCGGGCAGAAGACGATCGCGATGCAGCCCTTCCGGATACAGCGTGTCCGGCTCGTAATTGGACGTCATCACGAACTGCACGCCGTTCTTGAAGAGGCGGTCGAGCAGACGATAGAGAATCATCGCGTCGGCGATATCCGAGACGTGAAATTCGTCGAAGCAGATCAGCCTGTATCGTTTGGCGATGCGTTTCGCCAGTTCGTCGAGCGGATCGGCCTGCCCTTTCAGCTCTTCCAGTTCGCGATGCACTTCGCGCATGAACTCGTGAAAATGCAGCCGCGTCTTGCGCTGCACCGGCACGACGGCATAGAAGCTGTCCATCAGGAAGCTCTTGCCGCGTCCGACGCCACCCCACATGTAGACACCGCGCGGCAGGTCCGGACGCACGAGAAACTTCTTGAGCGCGTTGGAGCGGCGCGACTTGTATGCGACCCACTCTTCGTAGCACTGCTGCAGGCGCGCGACCGCCGCGAGCTGCGCCTCGTCCGATTGATAACCCCGTGTGCGCAGTTCGCTTTCGTAGTATTCGGTGACGTTCATCTTCTGCCGTTTGAAGTGACGAAGGCGAGCGGTTTGATCCGCTCGCCTTCGTGTGCGATGCCTGACTGCCCGAAGCCGAGCTCGATTACATGTTCAACGCGCGCTTGTCGACGGCCAGCGCCGCTTCACGCATCACTTCCGACAGCGACGGATGCGGATGGCAAATGCGGCCGATATCTTCCGACGCCGCCTTGAACTCCATCGCGACAACGGCTTCCGCGATCAGATCCGATGCGTCCGCTGCGATCACGTGCACGCCGAGGATCTCGTCGGTCTTCGCGTCGGCGATCATCTTGACGAAGCCTTCAGCCTTGCCGATGCCGAGCGCGCGGCCATTGGCCATCATCGGGAACTGGCCGGTCTTGATCTCGCGGCCTTCGGCCTTGAGCTGCTGTTCCGTCTTGCCGACCCACGCGATTTCCGGTTCCGTGTAGATGACCCACGGCACGCAGTTGTAGTCGATATGCGGCTTCTGACCATCGATGATCTCCGCCACCGCCACGCCTTCGTCTTCCGCCTTGTGCGCGAGCATCGGGCCGCGCACCACGTCGCCGATGGCGTACACGTTCGGCACGCTCGTCGCGCAATGGTCGTCCACGTCGATGAAACCGCGCTCGTTCGCCTTCAGGCCGATTGCTTCCAGGCCGAGGTTATCGGTGTTCGGCACGCGGCCGATCGACACGATCAGGCGGTCCGCTTCCAGCGTCTGCGCGTTGCCCGCGTTGTCCGTGTAAGCGATCGAGACACCCTTGTCCGACGTCTTCACTTCGCCGATCTTCACGCCGAGGTGAATGTCGAGACCTTGCTTCTTGAACTGCTTCGCGGCTTCCTTGGCGAGCGATTCGTCCGCCGCGCCGAGGAACTGCGGCAGCGCTTCGAGCACGGTCACGTCCGCGCCGAGACGCCGCCACACCGAGCCGAGTTCCAGACCGATCACGCCCGCGCCGATCACGGCGAGCTTCTTCGGCACGGCATCGAACGACAGCGCACCTTCGTTGTCCGCGACGATCTTGTTATCGACCGGAATGTTCGGCAGATGACGCGCCTTCGAGCCCGTCGCGATGATCACGTTCTTCGCCGTGACGACTTCCGTCTCGCCTTCCCCCGACACTTCGATCTGCACGCCGGCAGCATTCTTGCCGGTGAATTTGCCATGACCCTTGAGCCACGTGATCTTGTTCTTGCGGAACAGGAACTCGATGCCCTTCGTCATCTTCTCGACGATGCCGTCCTTGCGCGCCAGCATCTTCGACACGTCGAGCTTCACGTCCGACACGCTGATGCCGTGATCGGCCAGATGCTTCGACGCATTTTCGAATTCTTCGGAAGACGCGAGCAGCGCCTTCGACGGAATGCAGCCCACGTTCAGGCACGTGCCGCCGAGCTTCAACGCGCCCGCCGGATTCTTCCACTTCTCGATACACGCAACCGTCTTGCCGAGCTGCGCTGCGCGAATCGCCGCGATATAGCCGCCGGGGCCCGCGCCGATCACGACGACATCAAATTCCTTGGACATGACTTTCCTTTGGTCTGGCTCCGCTCATGCGGAGCAGCCTCGTGCGATGCGCGCGAGCCTATCGCGCGCATCGAGGCGAATTGCTTTTTCTTACAGGTCCAGCAGCAGACGGGCCGGATCTTCCAGCGCGTCCTTCATCGCGACCAGCGACAGCACTGCTTCGCGGCCGTCGATGATGCGGTGGTCGTACGACAGCGCGAGGTAGTTCATCGGGCGGATCACGATCTGGCCGTTTTCCACCACGGCGCGTTCCTTCGTCGCGTGCACGCCGAGAATCGCGGACTGCGGCGGGTTGATGATCGGCGTCGACAGCATGGAACCGAACACGCCGCCGTTCGAGATGGAGAACGTGCCGCCGGTCATGTCTTCGATCGACAGCTTGCCGTCCTTCGCCTTCTGGCCGAATTCGGCGATCTTCTTCTCGATGTCGGCGAGGCTCATCTGATCGGCGTTGCGCAGGATCGGCACCACCAGACCGCGCGGCGAGCCGACCGCGATACCGATGTCGAAATAGCCGTGATAGACGATGTCGTTACCGTCGATCGACGCGTTCACGAGCGGGAACTTCTTCAGCGCATGCACGGCGGCCTTCACGAAGAACGACATGAAGCCGAGCTTCACGCCATGTTCCTTCTCGAAGCGATCCTTGTACTTGTTGCGCAGATCCATGACCGGCGCCATGTTGACTTCGTTGAACGTCGTCAGGATAGCGTTGGTTTGCTGCGATTCGAGCAGACGCTCGGCGATACGCGCACGCAGGCGCGACATCGGCACGCGTTGTTCCGGGCGGTCCTTGAGCCACTGATCGGCCGATGCCGGCGCCGACACTTGCGGCAGCGCAGGCTTGGCGGCGCGCGCGGGCGCGGCGGCCGGAGCCGGAGCAGCGGCCTTGGCAGGCGCCGGAGCAGATGCCGAAGCGGCGAGCGCGTCGCCCTTCGTGATGCGGCCATCGCGGCCCGAGCCCGAAACCTGATCCGCCGAAACGCCCTTCTCGGCCAGAATCTTCGTCGCGGCAGGCGAAGCAGCTCCGCCCGCCGACGCTTGCGCAGCAGCCGGAGCGGCGGCGGCGGTCGTTTCCGCGACCGGCGCGGGTTTCACTTCGGCGTCGCCGGCAGCGGCGACGGCGGCAGGCGCTTCGCCCGCTTTCGCTTCGGTGTCGATCTTCGCGATGAGTTCGTCGGCGGTGACGATATCGCCGTCGTGCTTGATCACTTGCGCCAGAACGCCCGCGGACGGCGCGGGCACTTCCAGCACGACCTTGTCGGTCTCGATTTCGATGAGGATTTCGTCCTGGGCGACAGCCTCACCCGGCTTCTTCTTCCATTGCAGCATGGTCGCTTCCGAGACCGACTCGGAAAGCTGGGGAACCTTGACTTCTACGATAGCCATTTCTGTATTGTCCTAATGCGTGTCTGTGTGTTCGAGCGTCGGGACCGGGCTGCGGCGTGCGCGCCCGGTCTCTCGAGCGTTGCTTACTTCGCGATGATCTGCGCGCCCTTCAGGCGGCCGAACGCGCCTTCCACGAGCGCCTTCTGCTGCTCGTAGTGCTTCGCGTAGTAGCCGACTGCCGGCGATGCCGAAGCCGGACGGCCGCTGTAGGCCAGCTTCATGCCGTCGCGCATGCCTTCGCGCAGATGGTGCTCGACGTAGAACCAGGCGCCCTGGTTCTGCGGCTCGTCCTGCACCCAGACCACTTCCGTCGCGTTCTCGTACTTCTTGATTTCCGCGTCGAACTGCTTGTGCGCGAACGGATACAGCTGCTCGATACGCACGATGGCGACATCGTTGCTCTTCGCTTCGCGGCGATGCGCGACGAGGTCGTAGTACACGCGGCCCGAACACACGACCACGCGCTTGACCTTCTTCGGCTCGATGCCTTGTTCGACTTCACCGATGACCGGCTGGAACGAGCCCTTCGACAGTTCCGTCAGATCCGACACGGCTTCCTTGTGACGCAGCAGCGACTTCGGCGTGAAGATGATGAGCGGCTTGCGGAACAGGCGGATCATCTGACGGCGCAGCAGGTGGAAGACCTGCGCCGGCGTCGTCGGCTGGACCACCTGCATGTTGTGGTCCGCGCACAGTTGCAGGAAGCGCTCGATACGCGCCGACGAGTGCTCCGGACCCTGACCTTCGTAGCCGTGCGGGAGCATCATCGTGAGACCGGAGACGCGGCCCCACTTCACTTCGCCCGACGAGATGAACTGGTCGATCACGACCTGCGCGCCGTTCACGAAGTCGCCGAACTGCGCTTCCCACGCGACGAACGTGTTCGGCTCGGCCGTCGAATAGCCGTACTCGAAGCCGAGCACCGCTTCTTCGGACAGCACGGAGTCGATCACCGTGAACTTGGCCTGGCCTTCCGCGATGTTCTGCAGCGGAATGTAGGTGCCGTCGTTCCAGCGCTCACGGTTCTGATCGTGCAGCACCGCGTGACGATGCGTGAACGTGCCGCGACCGGAGTCCTGGCCCGTCAGACGCACGGCGTAGCCCGATGCGACCAGCGACGCGAACGCGAGATGCTCGCCCATGCCCCAGTCGAGCTTGGCTTCGCCGAGACCCATCGCGCGGCGATCGTTGATCACGCGCTCGACGAGCGGGTGAACCTTGAAGTTCTCGGGAATCGTCGTGATGCGCTCGGCGAGACGCTTCAGTTCGGCGAGCGGCACGGCGGTGTCGGCCGCGTCGGTCCACTTGCGGTTCAGGAACGGCACCCAGTCGACCGCGTACTTGCTCTTGTAGTTCGAGAGCACGGGATCGATCGTGTGATGGCCTTCGTCCATCGCCTGACGATATTCCTTGATGTACCGGTCGGCGTCGTCGGCCGAGATCACGCCTTGCTGCACGAGCTTTTCCGCGTAGACGGCGCGCGTGCCCGGGTGCTTGGCGATAGTCTTGTACATCAGCGGCTGCGTGACCGCCGGCGTGTCCTGCTCGTTGTGGCCGAGCTTGCGGAAGCAGATGATGTCGACGACCACGTCCTTGTGGAACTTCATGCGGAAGTCGATCGCGAGCTGCGTGGCGAGCACGACGGCTTCGGGATCGTCACCGTTCACGTGCAGCACCGGCGCCTCGATCATCTTGACGACGTCCGAGCAGTACAGCGTCGAGCGCGCATCGCGCGGGTCCGACGTGGTGAAGCCGATCTGGTTGTTGATGACGATGTGCAACGTGCCGTGCGTGCCGTAGCCGCGCGTCTGCGCGAGGTTCAGCGTTTCCATCACGACGCCCTGGCCCGCGAAAGCCGCGTCGCCGTGCACTTGCACCGGCAGCACTTGCAGACCTTCTTCGTCGCCGCGGCGATCCATACGCGCCTTGGCCGAACCTTCGACCACCGGATTCACGATTTCCAGGTGCGACGGGTTGAACGCGAGCGACAGGTGAACCGGGCCGCCTTCGGTGGCGACATCCGACGAAAAGCCCTTGTGGTACTTCACGTCGCCGGCCGGCAGGTCATCGACGTGCTTGCCTTCGAATTCGGCGAACAGGTCCGCCGGCATCTTGCCGAGCGTATTGACCAGCACGTTCAGACGCCCACGGTGCGCCATGCCGATGACGATTTCCTGCACGCCGCTCTTGCCCGCGTGACGGACGACTTCGTCCATCGACGCGATGAAGCTCTCGCCGCCTTCCAGCGAGAAACGCTTCTGGCCGACATACTTGGTGTGCAGGAAACGCTCAAGGCCTTCGGCGGCCGTCAGGCGGTTCAGGATGTGCTTTTTCTTTTCGTTCGTGAAGTTCGGCGTCGAGCGGATCGACTCGAGCTTCTCCTTCCACCAGCGCTTCTGCTCCGGATCGCTGATGTACATGAATTCGGCGCCGATCGTGCCGCAGTACGTGTCGCGCAGCGCCTTGACGATGTCGCGCAGCGATGCCTGCTCGAAACCGAAATACAGGTTGTTCGCGTTGAACACCTGATCCATGTCGGCTTCGGTGAAGTCGTAAAAGCCGGGTTCGAGTTCGGGGATCGCGGGACGCTCGCGGCGCTTGAGCGGATCGAGGTTCGCCCATTGCGTGCCGAGGAAGCGATACGCGCCGATCAGCGATTGGACGTAGACCTGCTTGCGGGCAGTGGTGAGGTCGCCTGTGCTTTCACGCGGCAGGAAGGCATTCGCCTTTGCGCGCTGAGCGAACGACTCGACGATCGGGCCATGGGCCACGTCGTTATGAGCCGTGCCGTCCGATGCGGGCACGTTCTGCAACGCATCGAAGTAGGCTCGCCAGGTCTCGGGCACTGACGCGGGATTATCGAGATATTGCTCGTACAACTCTTCGACGTACGGAGCATTACCGCCGAACAGATAAGAGTTCGACTGGAATTGCTTCATCATTTTACGCTCACCTTTCTTCGAGTTTCTCGAGGAAGTGCGGGTTAAGAAACCTTCCGCGCCACGGCCTGACCGTTTAGCGGATTGCGCGAATCAAGTCTGCTTGGAAGGACCTAAAAAGCGACAGCTAATCGAAGAAGCATAGCACAGAACGAATAGTCATATGACGGATCGCCGCATGTGCCTGCCGTCGTCATCCTTTACGCAACAAGCATGTGCGGGCTTTTATGAGATACGCAAGGGTCTCTTGCACGACGACGAAAAAAGCAAAAGCCGCCCGAAGGCGGCTTTTGCTCTGCCGATGCGACCGTCGCCTGAAACTTACTCGGCGTTCGCTTCACGGCTCGCGCGACGGCGCTCGTGCTCCTTCAGATGACGCTTGCGCAGGCGGATCGACTGCGGCGTCACTTCGACGAGTTCGTCATCGTCGATGAACTCGACCGCGTATTCCAGCGAAAGCTGGATCGGCGGCACGAGGCGCACGGCTTCGTCGGTGCCCGACGCGCGCACGTTGGTCAGCTGCTTGCCCTTGATCGGGTTCACGACGAGGTCGTTGTCGCGGCTGTGAATGCCGATGATCATGCCTTCATAGAGCGCATCGCCGGGCGACACGAACATGCGGCCGCGATCCTGCAGCTTCCACAGTGCATACGCGACGGCGGCGCCGTCGTCCTGGGAGATCAGCACGCCGTTACGACGCTCGCCGACCGAGCCTTCCTTCACCGGCGCGTACGAATCGAACGTGTGGCTCATCAGACCCGTGCCGCGCGTGAGCGTCAGGAACTCGCTCTGGAAGCCGATCAGACCGCGCGCCGAAATCTTGTACTCGAGACGCGTGCGGCCACGGCCGTCGGAGGTCATGTCGAGCATTTCGCCCTTGCGGCGGCCGAGTTCTTCCATCACGCCGCCCTGATGCTGGTCTTCGATATCGACCGTCAGGTTTTCATACGGCTCGCACTTCACGCCGTCGATTTCCTGCAGCACGACGCGCGGACGCGACACCGCGAGTTCGTAGCCTTCACGGCGCATGTTCTCGACGAGAATCGTCAGATGCAGTTCACCGCGGCCCGACACTTCGAACGTGGTTTCGTCGCCGGTGTCTTTCACGCGCAGCGCCACGTTGTGGTTCAGTTCCTTCGTGAGACGGTCGCGAATCTGGCGGCTCGTCACGAACTTGCCTTCCTTGCCCGCGAGCGGCGACGAATTCACGAGGAAGTTCATCGTGAGCGTCGGTTCGTCGACGGTGATCATCGGCAGCGCTTCGGGATTGTCCGGCGAGCAGATCGTCACGCCGATGCCGATTTCCTCGATGCCGTTGATCAGCACGATATCGCCGGCCTGCGCTTCTTCGACCTGCACGCGCTCGAGACCGTGGAACGACAGCACCTGATTGATCTTGCGATTGATGATCGCGCCGTCCGGGCCAGAACGCACCGCCACCTGCATGCCGGGGCGAATGCGGCCACGCGCGACACGGCCCACGCCGATACGGCCGACATACGAGTTGTAGTCGAGCGACGTGATTTGCAGTTGCAGCGGGCCGTCCGGATCGGCCGGACGAACCGGCACGTGTTCGAGAATGGCTTCGAAGAGCGGACGCATCGTGCCTTCGCGCACTTCGGGCGAGAGCCCCGCGTAGCCGTTCAGACCCGACGCATAAACGATCGGGAAGTCGAGCTGCTCTTCGGTCGCGCCGAGCTTGTCGAAGAGATCGAAGGTCTGGTTGATCACCCAGTCGATACGCGCGCCCGGACGGTCCACCTTGTTGATGACGACGATCGGCTTCAGACCCAGCGCGAGCGCCTTCTTCGTGACGAAGCGCGTCTGCGGCATCGGGCCTTCGACGGCGTCGACGAGCAGCAGCACGGAATCGACCATCGACAGCACGCGCTCCACTTCACCGCCGAAGTCGGCGTGGCCCGGCGTGTCGACGATATTGATGTGCGTGCCTTCGTATTCGACGGCGCAGTTCTTCGCAAGAATCGTGATGCCACGTTCCTTTTCGATGTCGTTCGAGTCCATGACGCGCTCGGCGACCTGCTGGTTTTCCCGGAACGTGCCCGACTGGCGGAGCAACTGGTCGACGAGCGTGGTCTTGCCGTGGTCGACGTGGGCAATGATGGCGATATTGCGGAGGGCGCGAGTCATATAGAGATGTCTTGGTTGTGCGCCGTCGGAGCGAGTCTCTTCAGCGAGACTTCATGGCTCGGCAAACCCCCCTTGAAACCGTCATGCAAGCATGACTATGCGGGCCCGGCGCGGTGAGAACCGTAAATTATAGCACGCATGGATGTCGTTCCCTTGCAATAGGACTCAACCCGTAAGTCTTGGGTCTCGACCCCGCCCCGTCGCGGCCGCGCACGCCCGATTGTTAAGCGGTTTCAGAAAAGAGTCTTGCAGCGACTGAAACGCTTGCCTATAATCCTGCCTAGTCAACTATTGCAATCGCACAATTATTTCCATGAGCGACGCTCCGAAATCTGCGGCCATCGGCGACTATGTTTTCGCCGAGAGCGTCGGCTACCTGATCGGCCGGGTGCGCTCGACCATGTGGAACATGGTCACGCAACACACGACATCCGAACTCGGCATCACGAGTACACAGGCAAGCATCCTCTTCATGCTGGCAGTCGGCAAGTGCCTGACGGCCGCGGACATCGCCCGCGAATACGGGATCGACGCAAGCGCCGTGACGCGCCTCATCGACCGGCTGGAAAAACGCGGCCTGCTCTCGCGCGTACGCAGCGAGGAAGACCGGCGCGTCGTGCGCCTCGCGCTGACGGACGAAGGCCAGGCAACGGCCGAGAAGATTCCCGCCATCTTTACGCGCGTGCTGGATAACCTGCTCGCGGGCTTCACGCCCGAAGAAGTGGGCTTCCTGAAAAGTATGCTGCGGCGGATTCTGGCAAATTCCTGCGATCCTTCCGTCGCATCGCTGCTTCATGCCAACGATAAGCCTGGTACGTCATTGCGATGACAAGCAAATTTGTCATCGCGAGCCTACAAAATGGTTGCAACGTCCATCTTTAATTCTCTTCTCAAGAGACGAGATATGAACCACCTTTCCTTGTCCGCGCTGCCCGGCGAGCGTCGCGTGAAGAGCGCAGTGGCTGCCGCGATGGCTGCGCTCGCGCTCGCGGGTTGCGCGAACTACGCGGGCATTTCGAGCGACAAGCAGATTGCCGCGCCAGAAAACTTCGATGCCACGCAGAGCCTACCGGGACAAGGCGGCCAGTGGCCGGCGCTCGACTGGGCGAAGCAGTTTGGCGATCCGCAGTTGCCGCAACTGATCGACGAGGCGCTCGCGGACAATCCGACCATCGCGCAGGCGCAGTCGCGCATCGCGAAGGCGTCGGCGTACATCGAGACGTCGCGCTCGGCGCTCTATCCGAAGGTCAACGGATCGTATTCGTGGACGCGCGAGCTGTATTCGGCCAACGCGCTCTTCCCGCCTCCCTACGGCGGCACCTGGTACAGCGAGAACAACGTGCTCGCGAGCGCGTCGTGGGAACTCGACCTGTGGGGCAAGAACCGCTCGCGGCTGAACATGGCTGTCTCGCAGCAAAAGGCCGCCGAGGCGGACATGCAGCAGGCGCGCGTGACGCTGGCGACATCGGTCGCGCGCACGTATAACCAGCTAGCGCTGCTCTACGCGCTGCGCGACGTGGCCCAGCGCGAGATCGCGAACCGGCAGGACGTCGGGCGCATCACGAACGGGCGCGTCGCGGCCGGGCTCGACACCAACGTGGAGCGACGCACTGCGGAAGGCAACGTCGCGACGAGCCAGACGAACTCGACCGAGCTCGACGGACAGATCGAAACCGTCCGCTATCAGCTCGCCGCGCTGCTCGGCAAGGGTCCGGACCGCGGCCTGCAGATCGCCAAGCCCGTGATCAATCCGAACGTCAACGTGGCGCTGCCCGACAACGTTCCCGCCGACCTCGTCGCGCGCCGTCCGGACATCGTCGCCGCGCGCTGGCAGGTCGAAGCCGCGACGCACAATATCAAGGAAGCGAAGGCCGAGTTCTTCCCGGACATCAACCTCGCGGCGGGCTTCGGTTTCGACGCATTCGGCTGGGGCCGCTTCCTGCAGGCGAGCAGCCGCCAGATCCAGATCGGGCCGGCGATTCATCTGCCAATCTTCGATGCCGGCGCCTTGCGCGGCCAGTTGAAGGGCCGTTATGCCGACTTCGAGGGCGATGTCGCGAATTACAATCAGACGCTCATCAATGCGATGAACGACGTCGCGACCAATATTTCCGCGATCCGCTCGCTCGACAAGCAGATGGCCGACGCCCAGCGCGCGCTCGCGGCGGCGTCGAGCGCCTATCAGCTCGCGGTGATCCGCTACAAGGCCGGCCTGTCGCCGCAGTTGCAAGTGCTCAACGCCGACGAAAACCGCCTCGCCAACGAGCAGACCGTGACGAATCTGCGCCTGAAGCGCACCGATCTGCAAATCGCGCTGATCAAATCGCTCGGCGGCGGCTTCGACGCGACGAGCACGAATCTCGCGATCGGCGGCAACGGGCAGAATCCGGCGAGCACGCAGGCGGCGAATCAGTCCGCGTCGTCGAAGTAAGCCGCGCACAAGAACACGCATCAAGACCAATACGGAATATTCGGAGTCTTTCATGAGCGACCCTCAACAAACCGCCGCCGCGCCCGCGCCGAAGCAAAGCAACGGCAAACGCCGCCGGCTGATGACGCTGATCGTGCTCGTCATCATCATCGCCGCCGTCGCGTACGGGCTGTACTACTTCCTCGTCGCGCGCTTCCACGAAGCCACCGACGACGCCTATGTCAACGGCAATGTCGTGCAGATCACGCCGCAGGTCGTCGGCACGGTGATCTCGGTGAACGCGGACGACACGCAAACCGTGAAGGTCGGCGATCCGCTCGTCGCGCTCGATCCGGCCGACTCCAAGGTCGCGCTCGATCAGGCCGAGGCGAATCTCGCGCAGACCGTGCGTCAGGTGCGCACGTTCTTCGTGAACAACAACCAGTACGAAGCGCAGATCGCGTTGCGCAAGTCGGATCTGTCGCGCGCGCAGGACGATCTGAAGCGCCGCATGCAGGTTGCGCAGACGGGCGCGGTGTCGCAGGAAGAAATCTCGCACGCCCGCGACGCAGTCCGCGGCGCGCAGGCCGCACTCGACTCGGCCGAGCAGGAACTCGCGTCGAACCGTTCGCTCACGGCCAACACGACGATCGCGGATCATCCGAACGTGCTCGCCGCGGCCGCCAAGGTGCGCGACTCGTACATCAACTTCGCGCGCAACACGCTGCCGGCGCCGGTGACGGGCTATGTGGCGAAGCGCTCGGTGCAGGTCGGCCAGCGCGTCTCGCCGGGCAATCCGCTGATGGCGATCGTGCCGCTCAACGGCGTTTGGGTCGACGCGAACTTCAAGGAAGTGCAGTTGAAGCACATGCGCCTCGGGCAACCCGTGGAACTGACGGCCGACCTGTACGGTTCGAGCGTCGTGTATCACGGCAAGGTCATCGGCTTCTCGGCCGGCACGGGCTCGGCGTTCTCGCTCTTGCCCGCGCAGAACGCGACGGGTAACTGGATCAAGGTCGTCCAGCGTCTGCCGGTGCGTATCCAGCTCGATCCGAAGGAACTGGAGCAGCATCCGCTGCGCATCGGCCTCTCGATGAACGTCGATGTGACGATCAAGAACGAGGAAGGCGGCCAGCTCGGCAACGCGCAGAACACGGTCTACCAGACCAACGTGTTCGACAACTACGGCGCGCAGGCCGATCAGGAAATCGCGCGCATCATCCAGCAGAACGCGGGCACGGGCGCGGGTTCGTCGGCGCAGAACACACCGTCGTCGGCGCGCGGCAAGGCGACGAAGTCCGCATCCGCCGCCAAGCTGATGTAAGCGGATTCGCCTCATGTCTTCGCAAAACGTCGTTCACCCGCCGCTGTCGGGCGGAAAGCTCGTCATCGGGACGATTGCCGTATCGCTCGCCGTGTTCATGAACGTGCTCGACACGTCGATCGCGAACGTCTCGATTCCGTCGATCTCCGGCGACCTCGGCGTGTCGTCGGATCAGGGCACGTGGGTCATCACATCGTTCGCGGTAGCGAATGCGATCTCCGTGCCGCTCACCGGCTGGCTTACGCAGCGCATCGGCCAGGTGCGGCTCTTCCTCGGCTCGATCATCCTGTTCGTGCTCGCGTCGTGGCTCTGCGGCCTCGCGCCGACGCTGCCGTTCCTGCTCGCCGCGCGCGTGCTGCAAGGCGCCGTCGCCGGCCCGATGATCCCGCTGTCGCAGACGCTCCTGCTCGCGAGCTATCCGCGCGAAAAAGCGCCGATGGCGCTCTCGATGTGGTCGATGACCACGCTCATCGCGCCGGTCGCGGGCCCGGTGCTCGGCGGCTGGATCTCCGACAACATCTCGTGGCCGTGGATCTTCTACGTGAACATCCCGGTCGGTATCGCGGCGGCGCTCGCCACCTTCGCGATCTTCCGCGACCGCGATTCCGCGATCCGCAAGGCGCCGATCGACACCGTCGGGCTCGCGCTGCTCGTGATCTGGGTCGGCTCGCTGCAGGTCATGCTCGACAAGGGCAAGGATCTCGACTGGTTCAACTCGACGACGATCGTCGTGCTCGCGCTGATCGCGGTGATCTCGTTCGCATTCTTCATCGTTTGGGAGCTGACGGCGGAGCATCCGGTCGTGGATCTGTCGCTGTTCGAATTGCGCAATTTCACGGGCGGGACGATCGCGCTGTCGATCGGCTACGGGCTCTATTTCGGCAATCTCGTGCTGCTGCCGCTGTGGCTGCAAACGGATATTGGCTACACCGCGACGAACGCCGGCCTCGTGATGGCGCCCGTCGGCCTGTTCGCGATCCTGCTTTCGCCGATCACCGGCAAGTTCCTGCCCCGAACCGATCCGCGCTATATCGCGACCGCCGCGTTTCTCGTGTTCGCGCTGTGCTTCTGGATGCGCTCGCGCTATACGACGGGCGTCGATACCTGGGCGCTCACGGTGCCGACGGTGATTCAGGGCATCGGCATGGCGGGCTTCTTCATTCCGCTCGTGTCGATCACGCTGTCGGGTTTGCCGGGGCATCGGATTCCGGCGGCGTCGGGCTTGTCGAACTTCGTGCGGATCATGTGCGGCGGCATCGGCACGTCGATTTTCTCGACCGCGTGGGAACATCGTTCGATCGTGCATCACGCGCAACTCGTCGAGCAGGCGAACTCGTATAACCCTGTCTTCGCAAACTCGATGCAGCAGATGGGCGCGCTCGGCTTCTCGAAGGATCAGACCTACGGCCTGTACAACAGCATGGCGACGCAGCAAGCCGCGCAGCTCGGCGTGAACGACATGTTCTATATCTCCGCGGGGATTTTCGTCGCGCTGATCGCGTTGATCTGGATCACGCGGCCCGAGCGTTCGGGCAGTGGGGATTCGGCAGCGGCGGCGTCGGCGGCGCACTGACCGAATTGCCGCACGTGGAATGAAGAGAGCCCGGTTGATCGCTCAACCGGGCTCTTTTTTATTGCGCCGTGACGATCAATCGTTCGGGCGCGAGCACACCTTCGCCCGCACGCGCCACGCCGAGCAGGCGACCGCCTTCTCGCGCATAGACACGCACGCGGCCTTCTTCGAGGCGCGTTTGCACGACGTCCGCGAGCCGCAGGCGCTGGCCGTGAAGAAAGCGCTGAGTCGCTTCGTCGTTCAGTTCAACCGCGGGAAAAGTGGACAGGAGCGCGTCGACAGGCTGAAGCCGTGCATCGCGCTCCGCTTCGTTCATGCCAGCGAGTTCGTCCAGCGTGACCGCGTGCTCCAGCGTCAACGCGCCGACGCCCGTTCGCCGCAGCGCCGTCAGATGCGCGCCGCAACCGAGCGCCTCGCCGATATCTTCCGCCAGCGTGCGCACGTATGTGCCCTTGCTGCACGTCACACGAAACGTCACGAGCGGCAGCGCGCACGAGAGCAACTGCAACGCGTGAATCGTCACCTGACGGCCTTCGCGTTCCACCGTCTGACCTGCACGAGCGTATTCGTAGAGCGGCTTGCCGTCGCGTTTGAGCGCGGAGTACATCGGCGGAACCTGCGTGATTTCGCCGAGAAACTTCGTCATTGCTTCTGAAACCGCCGCCTGGTCGCACGTTACGTCACGCGTGTCGATGGCCTCGCCTTCGGCATCTCCGGTCGTCGTGCGGATGCCGAGACGCATGGTCGCTTCGTAAGTCTTGTCCGCTTCGAGCAGGTCTTGCGAGAACTTCGTCGCCTCGCCGAAACAAAGCGGCAGCAAACCCGTCGCGAGCGGATCGAGCGTGCCGGTGTGGCCCGCCTTCTTCGCGAGATAAATCCGCTTCGCCTTGATGAGCGCATCGTTGCTCGACAGCCCGAGCGGCTTGTCCAGCAGCAGCACGCCATTTAGCGCGCGACGCGGAATCTTCGGCCGCGCCTGTTTTTCCGTGCCACTCATGGCTTACTTGCCTTCCTGATCGTCGTCCGCGTCCTTCGCGCGCGAGGCGTTCGCTTCGTCGATCAGGCGCGACATCTCGACGGCCTTCTCGATCGTCTGGTCGTAGTGGAAGTGCAGCGTGGGCACCGTATGGATATGCAGGCGCTTGAACAGCATATTGTGCAGATGTCCCGCCGCGTGATTCAAACCTTGCTCGGTCTGTTTCGGATCGCCGGTGAGTGTCGTGAAATAGATCTTCGCGTGCGCGTAGTCGGGTGTGAGCTCGACGCTCTGAATCGTCACGAGACCCACGCGCGGGTCTTTGACCTCGCGCATGAGCTCCGAAAGATCGCGCTGAATCTGGTCCGCAATCTGCACGTTGCGGTTCGGGGATGTCCGTTTTTTAGCCATGATGTCGTTTCCGTGTTTCTCTTCTTGCCGGCCGATGCAAAAAGGGCGGAGCGAGCCGCCAGGCTCACCCCGCCCTTTTATCGGCGGCTAGCGCATTACAGTGTGCGAGCCACTTCCGTCACTTCGAAGACTTCGAACTGGTCGCCTTCCACGATGTCGCTGAAGTTCTTGATCGACATACCGCACTCGAAGCCCTGACGCACTTCCTTGACGTCGTCCTTGAAGCGCTTGAGCGAATCGAGCTCGCCGGTGTGGATCACGACGTTGTTGCGGATCACGCGCACCGACGAGGAACGCTTGACGACGCCGTCCGTGACCATACAACCCGCGATCAGACCGACCTTCGGCACGCGAATGACCTGACGCACCTCGACCATGCCCGTCACCGTCTCGCGCTTCTCCGGCGCGAGCATGCCGGACATCGCTGCCTTCACCTCATCCACTGCGTCATAGATGATGTTGTAGTAGCGGATGTCGATGCCGTTCGACTCGGCCAGCTTGCGGGCTTGCGCATCCGCACGCGTGTTGAAGCCGATGATGACCGCCTTCGACGCCGTCGCCAGGTTGACGTCCGATTCGCTGATCGCGCCGACCGCGCTGTGCACGATCTGCACACGCACTTCGTTGGTCGAGAGCTTCTGCAGCGACTGAACCAACGCTTCCTGCGAACCCTGCACGTCCGCCTTGACGATAAGCGGCAGGTTCTGCACTTCGCCTTCGCCCATCTGCTCGAGCATGTTCTCGAGCTTGGCGGCCTGCTGCTTCGCCAGCTTGACGTCGCGGAACTTGCCTTGACGGAACAGCGCGATTTCGCGCGCCTTGCGCTCGTCCGGCAGCACGATGACTTCCTCGCCCGCCGCCGGCACTTCCGACAGACCCTGGATTTCCACCGGGATCGACGGACCCGCCGTTTTCGTCGGCTTGCCGGTTTCGTCCAGCATCGCACGCACGCGGCCGTAGGCGCTGCCCGCGAGAACCACGTCGCCGCGATTCAGCGTGCCCGACTGCACCAGAATGGTCGCGACCGGACCCTTGCCCTTGTCGAGCTTGGCTTCGATCACGAGGCCCTTCGCGGCTGCATCGACCGGCGCGGTCAGTTCCAGCACTTCGGCTTGCAGCGATACGTTTTCCAGCAGATCGTCGATACCGCGGCCGGTCTTCGCCGATACTTCGATGAACGGCGAATCGCCGCCGTACTCTTCCGGCACCACGCCTTCCGCGACGAGTTCCTGCTTCACGCGGTCGGGGTTGGCTTCCGGCTTGTCGATCTTGTTGATCGCGACGACGATCGGCACGCCGCCCGCCTTCGCGTGGGCGATCGCTTCCTTCGTCTGCGGCATCACGCCGTCATCCGCTGCTACCACCAGAATGACGATGTCGGTTGCCTTTGCACCGCGCGCACGCATGGCCGTGAAGGCCTCGTGACCCGGCGTGTCGAGGAAGGTGATGACGCCGCGCGGCGTTTCGACGTGATACGCGCCGATATGCTGCGTAATGCCGCCCGCTTCGCCCGCCGCCACTTTCGCGCGACGGATGTAGTCCAGGAGCGAGGTCTTGCCGTGGTCGACGTGACCCATGACGGTGACGACCGGCGGACGCGGCAGCTTCTCCGCCGTGTCTTCGGTGGCTTCGCCTTCGACGAGCAGCGCTTCCGGATCGTCCAGCTTCGCCGCGACCGCGCGATGGCCCAGTTCCTCGACGACGATCATCGCCGTTTCCTGGTCCAGCACCTGGTTGATCGTGACCATCTGGCCGAGCTTCATCATCACCTTGATGACTTCCGAAGCCTTCACCGACATCTTGTGCGCGAGGTCGGCCACCGAAATGGTTTCCGGCACATGCACTTCACGGATGATCGGCTCGGTCGGCGCCTGGAACGTGGTCTGATCCTGATGCTTGCCGCGACCCTTCGGACCGCCGCGCCAGCCGCGATCGACGCCGCCGCTCGAATCGCCACGGGTCTTCATGCCACGACGCTTCGATGCGTCGTCCTGCTGCCAGCCGCCCTTGCCAGCTTTCTTCTTGTCGCCAGCGCCTGCCGGAGCCGTCGATGCGGGAGCCGTCGTGCCCGGCGCAGCCGGCTTCTTCGCCGCCGCGGGACGGGCCGCCTGCGCGCCTTCCGGTCGCGCGGGCTTGTGCAGCGTGCCCTTCGCTTCAGCGGCCTTCGCCGCTTCCACCGGCTTCGGTGCGGGCGCGGGTTCCGGCGCCTTCACCTGCGCCTTGCGCGGGGTGTTCATCATTTCGCGGATGGCACGGGCTTCGGCTTCCGCCGCCGCACGACGCTTCGCGATGGCTTCCTGCTCCAGACGCGCCTTGTCGGCCTTTGCCTTCGCGTCTTCTTCCGCCTTCTTCGCGGCTTCACGCTGAGCAGCGCGCTCGCTCGCGGCCTTCTCTTCCGCTGCCTTTTCGGCGGCTTCGCGCTGAGCGGTATCGTCCTGCTTCGGTTCCGGCTTGGCTTCGACCGCCGGTTGCGTACGCGCTTCCTGACGCGCCGACTGCGCCGCACGCGAGATTTCCGCCGCCTGAGCCGCAGCCGCCGCACGGCGCGCTGCTTCCTCTTCCTGCTTCTTGCGCTCGGCTTCCGCCGCTTCCTCGCGGGCGCGGCGCTCGGCTTCCTCGCGTTCGAGCTTCGCCTGTTGCTCCTTCAGCTCGCGCTCTTCGCGTTCGAGCTGCTCGGCGGCGTGACGCGCTTCTTCCTCGCGGCGCTGCAGTTCGGCCTCGTCGACTTCCGGCTCTTCGACGTGATTCGGCGCCGCCTCGGCCTGCTCGAGACCGGGTTCGTCGCGCTTCACGAAAACACGCTTCTTGCGCACCTCGACCTGAATGGTGCGAGCTTTACCCGTTGCGTCGGATTGTTTGATTTCCGACGTATGCCGGCGGGTCAAAGTGATCTTGCGCTTGTCGGCGTCGGCGGAACCGTGCGACTTGCGCAAATGATCGAGCAGACGCGCCTTGTCCGTTTCAGACAGGTCGTCATTCGCGCTCGCTTTCTGGACGCCAGCCGCCTGCAACTGCTCGAGCAGGACGCCCGCAGGCATTTTGAGTTCCGCGGCAAATTGGGCTACGTTGTTACTCGCCATTCATTCCTCTTGATGCAAGGACATATCCTTGCGGTTAGATCGGGGTCACGCGGCCAAACAGGCCGCCAAATATCAGTGCGCCATGGTCATTTCTCACTGGAACCAGTGTTCACGTGCTTTCATGATCAACGCCTTAGCGGCATCCTCTTCCATACCGGTCATTTCGACCAGTTCATCGACTGCCAGCTCCGCGAGGTCGTCGCGGGTCTGAATCTGGTGCTCCGCGAGCTTTGCAAGCAGCTCGTTGTCCATGCCGTCGAGACTCTTCAGCTCGAGCGCGACGCCTTCCACTTTCTCTTCGTTGGCGATCGCCATCGTGAGCAGCGCGTCGCGTGAGCGATTGCGCAGCTCGTGCACGGTGTCTTCGTCAAAGGCTTCGATTTCGAGCATTTCGTTGAGCGGCACGTAGGCGATTTCTTCGAGGCTCGTGAAGCCTTCGTCGATCAGGATGTCGGCGACTTCCTCGTCCACATCCAGACGCGCCATGAACAGGTCGCGCAACTTGCCCCGCTCTTCGTTCTGCTTCAACGCCGACTCGTCCGGCGTCATGATATTGATTTGCCAGCCGGTGAGTTCGCTTGCGAGTCTCACGTTCTGGCCGGCGCGGCCGATGGCGACGGCGAGCTCGTTTTCGTCCACGACGACGTCCATCGAGTGCTTTTCTTCATCGACGACGATCGACTGAACGGCTGCCGGCGCGAGGGCGCCGATAACGAACTGCGCGGGATCTTCCGACCATAGCACGATGTCGACGTTCTCGCCACCGAGCTCGTTACGCACGGCCTGCACGCGCGAACCGCGGATGCCGACGCACGTGCCGATCGGGTCGATGCGCTTGTCGTAGGCGATCACCCCGATTTTCGCACGCACGCCGGGATCGCGCGCGGCCGCCTTGATTTCCAGCAGGCCCTGCTCGATTTCCGGCACTTCCAGCTCAAAGAGCTTCATCAGGAATTCGGGCGCGGTGCGCGACAGCTCGATCTGCGGACCACGCGCGGTGCGGTCGACCTTCGCGATATAAGCGCGCACGCGGTCGCCCACGCGCAGATTTTCCTTCGGAATCAGCTGGTCGCGGCGCAACAGCGCTTCGACACGGCCCGACTCGACGATGAAATTGCCCTTGTCCAGGCGCTTCACCGAGCCGGTCATGATCTTTTCGCCGCGCTCGAGGAAGTCGTTCAGGATCTGCTCGCGCTCGGCATCGCGCACCTTCTGCAGGATGACCTGCTTGGCGGCCTGCGCGCCGATGCGGCCAAATTCGATCGACGGAATCGGCTCCTCGATGAAGTCGTCCACCTCTGCGTCGGGCTTCTGTTCCTTCGCTTCGAACAGCAGGATTTCCTGATCCGGCTCTTGCAGGCCGGCCTCGTCCGGCACGACGCGCCAGCGGCGGAAGGTTTCATGCTCGCCGCTCTCACGGTCGATAGCGACGCGGATATCCACGTCTTCTTCGAAGAGCTTCTTCGTTGCGGAAGCAAGCGCAGCTTCCAGCGCTGCGTACACGACGTCCTTGTTGACGTTCTTTTCGCGTGCCAGCGCATCCGCCAGCATCAATACTTCGCGACTCATTGTTTGCGGCTCCTAAAATCAACCTTGGGGACGAGACGTGCCTTATCGAGGTCCGCGAGCGTGAAATCGAGCATCGCGGCGCCGTCCTTCCCTTCAAATTCCAATCCGATCGTGTCGCCGTCAGGGGCGTGCAAGATGCCACGGAACGATTTGCGCCCGTCCAGCGGCTTTTTCAACGTGATGGAGACTTCGCTCCCCGCGAAGCGCTCGAAATCCGCCAGTTTCTTGAGCGGGCGGTCGAGCCCCGGCGACGAAACCTCGAGCCGGTCGTAATCGATGTTCTCGACTTCGAGCAAATATTGGAGCTGGCGCGTGACCTTCTCGCAGTCTTCGATGGCGATACCAGCCGGCTGGTCGATATATATACGCAGCATGCCGCCTCCCGAACGCTCGAGATCGACAAGCTCGTAGCCAAGGCCCGAGACCGTGGTTTCTATCAATTCCGTCAGTTGCACAGTAACTCCAAGGTGTTTCGCGCGCTCCACGCAAAAACACCTGCGAGCGAGCGCCTTCATGCGGGCGCGCACCCTGCTCCCGAGATGCCGAACCGAATAGCCAAAAAAAAATGGGCGCAACGCCCATCATCTTCAACCGAGGTCGCACCCGGGCAGCGAAAAAAACTACGTGCCCAGCGACTTCATGATTTTAGCCATTTTTCAGGATAAACGCAAACGTAACGCGCGCTTTCAGCCCTGTTGAGCCCAATTTCACGTCGATTCGTCTTCGTGATCCCGAAGAGTAAAGCGCATGTTTTCGCCATCGGAAACAGGTGCGGCCATCGCACCCGATTCCCAATGGCGTTTTTGCATTTCTTTGCGCTTTGCTGTGCTCAGCGGCCGCGCGAGCGATTGCGCGCGCCCCGGCCGGCGCCGCCGCCCGGCTTGCCCTGCGACGGGCCCTGCTGTGCGCCGCCCTGGCGATTGCCACGCGGCGCATTGCCGCCCGCAGCACGCTTGCCAGCGCCGCTGCCGCCCATGCCCGGCGCGCCGCCTTGCGGACGAGCGCCGCGCGGACCCGGCCGGCCGCCGCCACCGTTAGCCCGGTTGCCGTTCGGCTCGTTGCCCGCGCGATTGCCGTTTGCTTCGCGGCCGCCGCGACGGCCCATGCCGCCCGGGTTGCCCGTTCCCGTGTTGGCGCCGAATCCGCCGCCCATGCCGCCGAGCCCGAAGCCGCCGGCGACGCCGCCCGGCTGACCGCGCCGTCCGCCGCGACCCGGCGTCTGCTGCTGGGCCATGCGCGAGTGCGAGCTCAGCACCGGTTCGCGTGTGATGAAGCCCATCGACGTCTGCATCGGATCGGGTTGCACGCGCGGCGCCGCACTGCGTCCGCCCTTCTCAGCTGTCGGCAGCTTCAGGCCGACCGACTCCAGCAGGCTGCGCACCTCATTGTCTTCGAGCTCCTCCCAGCGACCGCGTTTCAGGCCACGCGGGAGCGCGATCGGACCGTGACGCGTACGGATCAGGCGGCTCACCATCAGACCCGCGGCCTCGAACATGCGGCGCACTTCGCGATTGCGGCCTTCGGCCAGCGCGACGTGATACCAGTGATTCGTGCCTTCGCCGCCACCGTCCTGAATGCGCAGGAAGTTGGCGGGACCGTCGTCGAGTTCGACGCCCTTCAGGAGCTTCTGCTTCATCCCCTCCGACAGCTGGCCGACCACGCGCACCGCATATTCACGCTCGACGCTGTAGCGCGGATGCATGAAGCGGTTCGCCAGATCGCCCGACGTCGTGAGCAGCAGGAGACCTTCCGTGTTGAAATCGAGACGGCCGACCGCGAGCCATTTGGCGGTTTTCATCGACGGCAGCTTGTCGAACACGGAAGGACGGCCTTCCGGGTCCGCGTGGCTGACGATCTCGCCCGTCGGCTTGTGATAAAGCAGGATACGCGGCGGTTTGCTCGCGAGCTTGCGCTTGAGCGGCTTGCCGTTGATGCGCACCTGATCGCTCGGCATGATGCGCTGGCCGATATGCGCCGGCTCGCCGTTCACCGATACGCGGCCGGCGATGATCAATTCTTCCATGTCGCGACGCGAGCCCATGCCCGCGTCGGCGAGCACCTTGTGCAGCTTCGGCGCGTCGTCGTCCGGTTCCAGCACGCGCTTTTGCTGCGGGGCGTTGCGGCCGCGTCGCAGCATCGGGGCGCGCACGCCGCCCGAGCCGTTGTCGGCGTCGAAGGCCGGCGAGGTCACGTAGGCGAAGACGTCGTCGACGGCGGCAGCGGCCGCGCTCTCGACCGTCGCGGGCCCCGAGTCATTGGCGTTGCGCTTGCCGCCGCGCTTTTGCTGCGGCGGGTTTTTGCGCCGTCCGCCTTCACGCGGCGCGGATGCCTCGGCCTGCACGACCGGTTCATCCGCCGCTTCGGCACTGGCCTCGCCAGCATCGGCGCGCACGTTTTTGCGGCCGCGCGGACTTGCGCCTTCGCTCTTGCGCGGTTTTGCGCCCGGGTCCTTGCGCGGAGTGCGCACCTGCGCCGCGACGACGCCATCGGGCGGCGTCTCGTTCACGGCGCCCGGCACGCTTTCGTCCTTGGTCTTCGCGACAGCGCGACGCCGTGCGATCAGGCTGCGCGGCCCGCGGCGCAGTCCGCGGCGCGGCCGGTCTTCGCCCTCGCCGCTTTCATCGGCGCGATCGGCGCGCGTGCGTTCGCCGGCGTCGGCCGACTCGGATGCGTCCGCGGCATGCGCCGGGCGCGCGGATTCAGGCGAATCGCTGTCGTGGGAGTGTGTCAAAACAACCTCAAATGTCGAATCGCGCGCCCGTCGCGGGCGCGTCTAAAAATCCGCTGATCGGTCCGGCTGGTCGTCTCGAGATGATCTTTATGGAGAGCCGGGTTGTGCGATCAGGGGCGTTGCAATTGCGTCAGGCGCGGCGCGCCGTCGGTTCTTCGGAGTCGTCGTCCAGTTCTGCGTCGTTCGATGGACTTGCGTCTCTTTCCTCTTCACGCGGCATCGACACAGGTGCGTCGTGCGTGGTGCTCAGCGACTGCGCGTGAATCCCGGGCGGCAATGCGACGCGCTCGTTCAGCGCGTCCGCATGTCCCGATCCGAGTGTTTCCTGCTGTTCTTCTGCCTGTTCTTGCTCTGCCGGGACGTCGGCTGCGCTCTCATCGCCGCCGGATGTTTCGGCTTCGACGGTTTCAGCCGACTGCGCCGCTTCAACCGGGTTGACCGGCGCGGCTGCGTCGTGTTCCCCGCTATTCGCCGCTTCGTGCGCCTGAGCGCTCGCCGGCTGCGCGTCCCCGGCGATGCTGTCCGGGAATTCGATCGAATGCTGCGCGAGCAGCGATGCCTCGAGTTGCGCCGCCGGATTGTCCAGCGCGGGCAACTCGTCGAGCGCGGTCAGACCGAGATCGTCGAGAAACTGCTTGGTCGTCGCGTAAAGCGCCGGACGGCCCGGCACGTCGCGATGACCGATCACCTCGATCCAGCCACGGTCTTCCAGCTGCTTCACGACTTGCGTGTTCACCGTCACGCCGCGAATCTCTTCGATATCGCCCCGCGTAACCGGCTGCCGATACGCAATGATCGCCAGCGTTTCGAGTACGGCCCGCGAATACCTCGGCGGCTTTTCGGGGTGCAGCCGATCGAGATAAGCCCGCATCGCCGGCTTGCTCTGAAAACGCCAGCCCGAGGCGAGCGCCACGAGTTCGACACCGCGTCCCGACCAGTCGGCCTTGAGCGCTTCGAGCAACGTGCGAACGGTATCCGCCGAAATATCGTCGGCGAACAGCTTGCGCAATTCATTCAGCCTCAGCGGTTCCTGCGCGCAAATCAAGGCAGTCTCGAGGACGATCTTCGCCTCTTGGGTATTCATGCAGCTTGGGTCAACCCTGTATGGTCAATGATTCAATTCAAAATCGGGCTTGCGCAGGACCGAACGCCACCAAACTGGTGCGAACGATAAAGCTGGACGCGGAGTTTCAAGACGCGCTCGCCCGATTGTAATCGGTCATATTGATTGGGAGCACGCACCGGGGAGAGGCGATATTGGGCGATCGGTGAGCGAATCGCCGGGCCATCCCAGCCGGACGAGGTGGCGCTTTCATAGGCGAAAGCGCGTGACTGAGCGCCATATTACGCAAAAACAACCGGGGCGTAAAGGTGAACGCTTCAACCTCGACCCAACTCACTCGACGCCGGCACGACTCAGGCGACGGCGCGCGCCGCCAGGAAACGCTGCAAACGCTCGACGCCCGCGTCGAGCCGCGCGGGATCGCATGCGTAGCACCAGCGCACGAAACCTTCGCCTTCCGGGCCGAACGCGCTTCCCGGCGCGAGACCGAGACCGGCTTCGCGCACGAGCGACTTGCACAATTCGAGACTGCTTCGCGCGCCCGGCAGCGAGAAGAACAGATACATCGCGCCGTCGGGCGCGCGGACGTCGACGCCTTCGATCGTCTGCAAAGCATTCACCAGATGATCGCGGCTCGCGCGCAAATCGGCGACGAGCGTCTGCGTGAAGCGCTCGCCCTCTTCCACCGCGACGATGCCCGCCTGCTGCACGAACGACGGCGCGCACGAGGTGTTGTATTCCACGAGCTTGCCGAGGTCGCCCATCAACTGCGTCGGCGCAACGATCCAGCCGAGCCGCCAGCCAGTCATCAGCCATGCCTTCGAAAACGAATTCACCGCGATCACACGTTCGTCGCGCTCGGCGAGATCTAGAAAGGAAGGTGCGACCGACATGCCGTCGCCGTAATACAGACGCTCGTAGACTTCGTCCGCGACGATCCAGATGCCGTGACGGCGGCAATGTTCCAGCACGATGCGTTGATCTTCGCGCGTCATCGTCCAGCCGGTCGGGTTGTTCGGCGAGTTGATCATCAGCATGCGCGTGTCCGGCGTAAGCGCCGCGAGCAGGCGGTCGAGGTCGAGCGTCCAGCCGCGCGCGTCATAAGTCAGCGAGACCGTGTCGACACTCGCGCCGAGGATCTTCGGAATCTCGACGAGATTCGGCCAGAGCGGCGTCACCGCGACGACCCGATCGCCCGCTCCGACGACGAGTTGCGCCGCGAGCATCAGCGCATTCACGCCAGCGCTCGTGACGGCGATGTGCGCCGGCGTCGTCGCGCCATGCAGCGCGCTCACGTAACGGCTGAGCGACTCACGCAGGGGCGCGATGCCGAGGTTGTGCGTGTAGAAGGTGGCGCCGTCGGCGAGCGCGCGGCTCGCGGCGTCGCGAATGAACTGCGGCGTCACGCGGTCCGATTCGCCGAACCAGAACGGAAGCACGTCGGGTACGCCGAAGCCCGCGTTCGCGACCTCGCGGATCTGCGACGGCCTCAAGGCTCGCACCGCGTCGCGCGCGTTCGGCGCACCGGATCCGTGCACGCCAGTCAGCTGGCTCAGTTCGCTGATCACCGCCCCTTCCGACTCACTCATCGCTCGCCCCGTCGTCTTGTCTTAAAAAAGGAAGTCTAACGCGTGTCCTGCCTTTCCCGAGTCGGCCGAACGGCCTAAGCGAGGTCTTCCGCACGCCTCGGCAGCGACGCGATCAGCGACCAGACCGATTCCGCCGCCGGCGACAGCGAACGGTCGCGCCGGCGCACGAGCTCCACGGTCCGCTCGGCACGCGGTTCGAGCGGCAAGGCGACGAGCGACGAGTCCGCCGGCAGCGGCAGCGCCAGCCACGGCAAGACGCTTACGCCGACGCCCGCCTCCACGAGCCCGAACACGGTCGCCGAGTGGCCGAGTTCCTGCACGACCTGCGCTTCCACGCCGTGCTCGTGCATCACGGCATCGATGATTGGCCGGCTGCCGGATGCGTAGTCGAGCATGACGAGCCGCTCGCCGGCAAGCGCTGCCCACGGTACCGCGGCTTCGCGCCCGAGCCGATGATCGCGCCGCGCGACGAGACAGAACGAATCGGTCATCACGGGCTCGCCATGTAGATCGTCGGAGGAAAACGGGCCGATCACCACGCCGAAATCGACTTCACCGGACTTGACCTTGCGCAGGACGTCGGACTGGACGTCGTCGCGCAAACTCAGCGTGATCAGCGGAAACTGACGCAGGCACGTCGCGAGCACCCGCGGCATCAGCCGGCACGCGACGGTCGGGCTCGCGGCGACGATCACGCGCCCGCGACGCTGCTCACCGAGATCACGCACCTCGCGCAGCGCCTCGTCGAGATCCGCCAGAAGACGCGACACGGTGCCGACGAGGTTCGCGCCGACGTCGGTCAGCAGCACCTCGCGCGTCGTCCGGTCGATCAGCTTGAGACCGATCTCTCCTTCCAGTTCGCGCACGCAGCGGCTGACCGCCGACTGAGTCAGACCAATCTCGTCCCCCGCGCGGCTGAAGCTGCGCAGTCTCGATACTTCGATGAAGACGCGCAGTTGCCGCAACGTCACGTTCAAGGGCGCGCTCATTCAGATTGCTCATCAATTAGCCTGTTTCATGCGAAATTATAACGGCCTATTGGTGTGATTTCATGCGCGAACGCACGTTTCGCTGCGGTGCAGCAAATTGCCGAAACGCACGCTGGATGGGCCTATTGCACTTGATTGGTGATTGTCCCGATTTCTTAATCAGTCTGTTTCGGGTCTGATACGGGCCATGCTGACATCGCGTCAGCCTACTGCCATGCGGGTTTCCCGGATTTCGCGACATGCATGGCACGGTTCTCGCATTTCATTGCGCACAGAGGTCGGGGCCATACGCGGTTACATCGAACATTCGTCCGCCGCAACCGCTCCGGCCTCCTTCCCAGGTATTCGTTTTTCGAATTCCGCCCAGAGTGCGCGGCGCGGGGCAGCGCACCGGGGTTAGCTTCGCTGAGGTGAGATATGGTGCTGTTCGACGATTTGAGAGATAACGAGTGGGCGCTGGTCGAGGCGTTGTTCTGTTCCGAGCCGGCGCGTAGCGAACGGCGTGGACGTCCGCGCGTCGAAGCGCGAGCTGTGGTCAACGCGGTTTTGTGGGTACTGTCGACTGGCGAAGGCTGGTCGAAGTTGCCCGGACGCTATCCGTCCCCGCCGACCTGCCGCCGCCGCTTCGATGAATGGCAGGCGGACGGCACGCTGGCCGAAATCGTGAAGCGCCTTTCCAGCAACGGCCGTGAAGTGTCGCTGCGCGGGCGCATCGGTTCGAGCGCCGCGAAACCGCCGGCGCCGCCGAGTCGCGATCGTCTGCGCGGCGCGTTCTGGACGAATCCGGAATCGTGGCGCGCTCCGGCGAAGATGGCCTGACCGGATTCGCTTCTTCGAAGCCGGCGCTGCCGGCTTCACGCAGACGTTTTGCCTCTCGCGCAGGCCCTGGCCTGCGCGAAATCCAGTCCTTCCGAATTCGTCGCGCCGACGCCACAGCCGGCGCGGGCCAGCCGTCCGGCGTGAGGCCACGACGAAACAACTCTTTACCATTCCTTACAGCGCTACGGCCGATCACAGCATAGCTTGGTGAATGATCGAACAGGCCCCACGAAGGCTTCGAGGATTTCACCATGAAGGCATCGACGCTGCTCGTGCATGGCGCGTTCGTCGCGCTGACGAGCACTGCGGCGATGAGCCAGGCCCAGCCCCCGCCGCCTGCATCCGATTTCCACGTGACTACGAAGGCCTCGATGGCCGCGTCGCAGAACGCCGGCCGGAGTCGCGACGCCGCGCCACCCGCGCCGCGTGGCGATCTGCGGGGCGACATCGCGAGTAACGCGCGCCCACGCCCGGATTCGGAACGCGATCCGCACTTGCAGCATCGTTGAGTTCGCTGCAGGACGATGCGCGCTTCAAGGAACCACTTCGGCGCGCGCCAGTCACACCCCATGCCATGAACAGCGCGTGGCAACAGTGATATCCGGTCTGCCCGTGTCGTTCGCGATACGGGCACTTTTTTGGCTGAGCGTCGACTGCAGGCCGATTGTCGGCTTTTTCATTTGACGACAACCCGCCCTCGACCCGTCTGTCGACTGTCGAAGGCTTCCGGGCGTACCCGGAAGTATTAGACTCGCGCCTCCAGAACCGCTTCCTGACCGCCGAACGTGTAACGTTCAGCACGACGCAAGTCCCAGTCGCTGGAGCGCTCGTCGCGCGAAAGCCGCGAGAATTCGTGCTTGCCGCGCTCGGTGACGACCGCGATATCGACGGGAGCATGAAATCCAGGCGCGGGCGCCACGGTGCGCTGCCGGGTGAGTTCGAGCAAACCGAGCGCGCGCAGGAGGTCGAAAACGTTGGGACGTTTCGCCCAGGGAACCTGACGATACTGCGCACGGCGAAGTGCTTCGAGTACAACTTCGTTGGAATACGTGGTCATCTCGTTCTTTCTTCCTGTGCAGCCATGACGACGCCCGTGACGGTCGCAAAACGGGCCGCGACGTCGACTAAACGCGGCGCGCCGAATCTCGTCTGCGATGACGACTCGCAGCCGAATGTTTGGCCGCCGCTTGCGTTAGGTGCTGCTTTCTATTACAAGCCCCGTTGAGAGCGCGCTAATCACGCGCTTTACTGCGACATCCGCCGATGCGTTCCAAAGCACGCGATGACGGAACGAATTGCCCTCAAACCAATACGTTACCCCAATCAAATTGGTTCTATTCACTTTATTGCTGCTTTTTTTTGCATTATTTGCGCTGTGGCGACGCCGCCGCACCCAGATCGCGATCGCCGTGGCGGCGTTCGCGTGGGCGATGGGCGCGGGCTGGCTCGCGACCCCGCTGCTCGATCTCGCGCAGCACGGCTATCGTCATACCGACGTGCCGTCGTTCGCCCCTCAGACGACGATGGTGCTGATGGGCGGCGGCACCGCTCGCAGCGACGCGGGACTCGTTCCGCAGTTCAATGCGATGCGCCGCATCGCCGCCATCGGGAAGCTTTATCGCGAGTGCCGCGAAACCGGCGCGTCGTGCAAGGTGATCCTGAGCGGCGGCGACCCGCAGCGCCACGGGCAGGCCGAAGCCGACAATTACGCGCCTTACGTGCTCGCCGAGGGCGTCGCTGCGGACGATCTCGTGCGCGAGAATCAGAGCCTCAATACTTACCAGAACGCGCGCAACGTGGCCGAAATTGTGGGCCCCGCACGTGACAGCCGTTTGATCGTCGTCACATCCGCGTATCACATGCGGCGCTCGATGCGCGCGTTCGAGGCTTTCGGCTACGCTCCCGTGCCTTACGTGTCGGACGTGCGGCCCACTCGCGTCACCTTGCTTCCGCGTATGCGAGGTTTCGCGAACAGCGAACTCGCCATGCACGAACTCGTCGGGCTCGCGCGCTTCAATGTGTATCGCTGGTTGCATCTCTACTAGCCGGGGCGCGTGTCGCGATGCTAAGCACTCTAAAATAATTCGACGACGACGCCTGCGCGTTCATGACCGGCGTCGGACGGACGCACGACACACGGTTGCCCGATTCCAGGCTTATGATGCAGATTGTCTGATCGTCAGACGCGCGAGGCTCGCGACTGACGTCCCGCGAAACGGCGGGAGCGATTTTTGCTCAGACGGAGGCGTCATTCCACCGGATCGGACAGACGATTCCCGGGTTCAACTGCCACTAGGAGGTAACAATGAAGAAAGTGTCCCTGGCTGTTCTGTTGTCCCTCAGCGCAGTCGCGTCGGGCGCTTATGCCCAGAGCGATCAAGGCGTGACCATGAGCACCGATCCTGCGAAGATCGCCGATATCGAATCGCGTGCGCAAAATTTGCAGACGCAGCAAGAGAACATGCAAAACATGCGCTCGCAGGCGCCTTCGCACAAGTCGATGCATCACAAGAAATCGCCCAAGCCGGCGGCTGGCTCGACCCAGTAAGCCCGGCTTCACACTGTAGGCACGGGGTCATTCACGCCGCCCTGGAACCGACACATCGGCTCCGGGGCGGCGCGGAATTTATTTAGTCGTTGTATCGCCCAGCGCTCACGCGCGTGTCGCGCGATGCGACACCCAGTCTCCGCTCTCGATACACGGCTGGCCGGCGACGGCCGCAGCCGCGACTGGATAGATCAGGCAATCGATCCGATCCGTCCTGCCATCGACATCCACCTCCACATGCAGTCGATGCGATCGGAACAAGCCTTCGACGCCCGGATAGACCTCTTCGATTTCATCGAGCACGGGTACGAGCGCGTCGTCGATGCGATAGACGTCGCCGCGAATCGGCGCGCCCTCTTCGTCGATCACGAGCCCCGGATACGTGCCGAAGTCGAATAATCGCCCCTGCACATGCGCAGCGCCGATCCATTCCGGTGTCGCGATGCCGTTGCGTCCGGCTGCGCGGGTGATATCGTTGACCTCACCGGCGCGCAGCGTGCCGTAGACAAAAACGTATTGCATCGAAAACGCGCTCCTGTTGTCGGGAAGTTGACCCACGGCAATTATGCCCCGCGAAAAAATCGCGGCGCGCTCCGGCGAGCGCTTTCGGCTACCATCGGCGCGTGCGTCCGGATGAATCCAAGACGCCCGAATACACTCCAACCGAGCGAACATGCCTACGTTTGTCGAATCGAGACCGTCGAGCGAGGAAGTCGAGCATCTCGACATTCCCGTCGAGCATTCGCCGACGCTCGATCATCCGATTCGCGTACGGTCGCGGCCGGTTCCTTATGGCGTGCGTATCGCGCTGCATACGCACCCCTGGGCGCAGGTCGCGTACACGTCGCGCGGCGTGCTGCGCGTCGCGACCGCCGATTCCACCTGGATGGTGCCGCCCTCGCGCGCGATCTGGGTGCCACCCAATGTCACGCATGAAGTCGTGATCGTCGAGGACGCGTATCTGCGCACGCTATATGTCGATGCGAGCGTGGTGCCGGCCGGACTCGGCGCGTGCCGCGTCGTCGAAGTGTCGCCGCTCTTGCGTGAAGTCATCGCCGCGCTCGACGAAGAATCGATTTCCCGTCAACGCGAGCGGCTGCTCGGCACGCTCGCGCTCGATGAGATCATCCGTTCGCAGCCGCTGCCGCTCTCCGTGCCGATGCCGAACGAAAAGCGTCTGCGCGCCTTGTGCAACGCCGTGCTGGCCGATCCGTCGCATTCGGATCTGGAACGCTGGTCGTCGGAAGCGGGTGCGAGCTCGCGCACCATCGCGCGCCTGTTCAGACGCGAACTGGGCGTGAGTTTTTCGCAGTGGCGTCAGCAGGCCGTCCTCGCGCGTGCAATTCCTTTACTGAGCCAAGGGCGCCCGCTCGCGCAAGTCGCGCGCGAACTGGGCTATCAAAGCCAAAGCGCATTTTCCGCGATGTTTCGTCGTGCGTTCGGCGAGAGCCCGCGCGCATTTTTCGCGCGCGATACCCGCGATGATCGCGAGACGCGCGAAATCGACGGCGCATAGGCGCGCGTCTTCAGACGCGCCGCACCATGTGCCGGATCGCGCCGAGCTGCGCGAGACGCGGACCCGCCGGCCGGTATCCCAGACGAACGTAGAGCCGTGCCGCGGGGTTATCGACGAACACGCGCAACTGACATTCGGCGAGCCCGCGCGCTCTCGCCCATCGATGCGCCGTGTTGAGCAGGAACGTTCCCGCTCCGCGCCCGCGATAACCCTGCGCGATCTGCACGTCCCGGACATGCAGCGAATTGTCTTCCTCGGTGACGCGCATGACCCCGATCGGAATCCCGTCCGCCTGCAAGATGAAATTTTCGGACTCACGCCAGCTGGAGAGGAAGAGATCGCCGCGCCACACGAGATTATGGCGACGGTAATAGCCGACCATGTTGTCGTGCGTGAGGGCTTCGGCGAAGGCGAAGTCCGCCATGGTCGCCTGGCGCAGTTGATAGAGCGAGAGGTCTTCGGTCGGGTCGAGCATCGCACGGGCACGAGAACAAGTGCCTAAACACTAAGACAGTGCGCGCGGGCTGGCAATGGCCATTATTACGGTCGAGTGCGAATCGAACGCGGACGAAAGGGAGCGGCCCGGCGAGCGGGCAAAAAAAATCCAGCCGACGGGCTGGATTTTTCGCACAACGATTTGGCGGAGCGGACGGGACTCGAACCCGCGACCCCCGGCGTGACAGGCCGGTATTCTAACCAACTGAACTACCGCTCCACTTCTTTAATCGACTCGCAGTGTCATCTGCGAACCTTGCAGCGCTTTCTACTAGCAGCCGCCGATGTTCTGGCGTCCCCTAGGGGATTCGAACCCCTGTACTCACCGTGAAAGGGTGATGTCCTAGGCCTCTAGACGAAGGGGACTTCAACTTCTACACACTTTGCGGCGAAAAAAAACCGGCTCTCATTAGCCGGAGTGTTCCTGCTCGCAAGTTTGGCGGAGCGGACGGGACTCGAACCCGCGACCCCCGGCGTGACAGGCCGGTATTCTAACCAACTGAACTACCGCTCCACTTCTTTTCATCAACCCGCAATGTCACCTGCGAGTCTTGCAGCGCTTTTTACTAGCAGCCGCCGATGTTTTGGCGTCCCCTAGGGGATTCGAACCCCTGTACTCACCGTGAAAGGGTGATGTCCTAGGCCTCTAGACGAAGGGGACAGAAACTTGTGATTCTGTCTATACTACGTTTCGCTTTGGCAACCTACCTGACGCCAATCAGCGAAGACCGAAATTCTATACAACTTCGTGTTACTTGTGAAGTATTTTCTGCGCTTTCCGATTCCGGTCAAACAGCCTTGCGCTACTTCATCTGTTCTATGGTGGAGGTAAGCGGGATCGAACCGCTGACCTCTTGCATGCCATGCAAGCGCTCTCCCAGCTGAGCTATACCCCCTTGCAGAACAGAAACGAGATTGTATAGGGCGTATTTGAAGCTGTAAATACCTTCTGACGACTTAAGCGAAACTTTTTTGTCTCGCCGGACGCCGATGCGCGCAATGGATGACGCGCGATCGCCGCCGCGAGTCATCCGTCGTTGCGCAATCAGCCGTTCGCCTTCTCCAGACGCTTCAACACGGCATCGCGACCGAAAAGCATCAGGACCGCATCGATCGATGGCGTGTGGGTCGTGCCCGCGACCAGCAGCCGTACCGGCATCGCGAGTTGCGGCATCTTGAGCTTGTGCGCCGTGAGGGTCGCCTTGAGCGCCGCCGCGATCGCTTCCTTGCTCCACTCGACGTTCGCGAGCGCCGCACGCAAGTCGGCGATGGCCGGACGCACGGCATCGGTGACGTGTTGCGCGAAGGCGTCCGGATCGATGGCAGGCTCGCGGTAGAACATTGCGGCGTTATCGGCGATCTCCTTCACCGTCGACGCGCGATCCTTCAGGAGCGCGATCGCCTGATCGAGCGGCGCGCCGCCGTCGATGGCAGCGGTATCGACGCCCGCCTCCAGCAGGAACGGCTTCGTCAGCTCCGCGAGCCGCGCGTTGTCCGCTTCCTTGATGTAATGCGCGTTGAGCCAGTTGAGCTTGTCGTGGTCGTACTGAGCCGGCGACTTGCCGAGATGCTCGAGATCGAACCATTCGACGAACTGCTCGCGCGAGAAGATTTCGGCATCGCCATGCGACCAGCCGAGGCGCGCGAGATAGTTCACGACCGCCTCCGGCAGATAGCCGTTGTCGCGATAGCCCGTCACGCTCATCGCGCCGTGACGCTTGCTCATCTTCTCGCCCTGCTCGTTCAGCACCGTCGGAAGATGCGCGTACACGGGCGCCTCGCCGCCGAGCGCGCGCAGGATGTTGATCTGGCGCGGCGTATTGTTCACGTGATCGTCGCCGCGAATGACGTGCGTGATTTTCATGTCGAGATCGTCGACGACCACGCAGAAGTTATAGGTCGGCGTGCCGTCGGGACGCGCGATCACGAGATCGTCGAGTTCCTCGTTCGAGATTTCGATGTGCCCTTTCACCGCGTCGTCCCAGGCGACCGCGCCGGCGAGCGGATTGCGAAAGCGCACGACCGGCTTCACGCCTTCCGGCACCGGCGGCAGCACCTTGCCCGGCTCAGGACGCCACGTGCCGTCGTAGCGCGGCTTTTCGCCCGCGGCGCGCTGGCGCTCGCGCAGCGCGTCGAGTTCTTCCGTCGACATGTAGCAGTGGTAAGCGAGCCCTTTCTCCATCATCTGCGCGACGACCTCGCGATAACGCTCCATGCGCTGCATCTGATAGAACGGACCTTCGTCGAAATCGAGTCCGAGCCACGCCATGCCTTCGAGAATCGCATCGACCGATGCATCGGTGGAGCGCTCCAGATCGGTGTCCTCGATGCGCAGCACGAAGGTGCCCTTCATCTTGCGTGCGAACGCCCACGGATAGAGCGCGGAGCGGATGTTGCCGAGATGGATGAAGCCGGTCGGGCTCGGGGCGAAGCGTGTACGGACTTGGGTGGTCATTGCTGTTTACTCGATGAATGGCGGTGCGCGCTCGCGCTCGATTCCCGCTCAAAATGAGACGAAATTATACTCGCCGCCCGCTTTGCGCCGGTCCGCGCGCCTTTTGTTTTATGATGTGCGCGCTTTTCCCGATCTCCCGAAACACCCGCCTGCAACGCCCGCACGGACGGGCGCCCGGGACCCGCTGCACCGCCGGAGCACAACTTGAATTCATCGTCACCCCGTCTTTCGCGCCGCGCGTTCTCGCTCGCGGCCGCATCGTCCATTCTCGCCGCCTGCACGACCACGAGCGGCGGCGTGTCGGGCGAAACCGCCTCCGGCACGCCGGTCGCGCCGCCGTCGAACACGGAGCCGCAGCGGCCGATGCGCATCGGTCTCGCGCTCGGCGGCGGCGCCGCGCGCGGCTTCGCGCATATCGGCGTGATCAAGGCGCTGGAAGCCCGCAACGTGCGCGTCGATCTCGTCGCGGGCACGAGCGCCGGTTCGGTGATCGCGGCGCTGTACGCATCGGGGATGACCGGCATCGCGATCAACAAGCTCGCGCTCACCATGGACGAAGCCTCGATCAGCGACTGGGCGATGCCCTTTCGCACGCGCGGCATCCTGCAGGGTGTCGCGCTGCAAAACTATCTGAACAAGACGCTCGACAACCGTCCGATCGAAAAGATGGCGAAGCCGCTCGGCATCGTCGCCACGGATCTGAAGAGCGGCCAGCCGATTCTCTTCCAGCGCGGCAACACGGGCATCGCGGTGCGGGCGTCGTGCAGCGTGCCGTCGATTTTCGAACCGGTGAAGATTGGGGATCGCGAGTATGTCGACGGCGGCCTCGTGAGTCCGGTGCCGGCGGCGTTCGCGCGCAAGATGGGCGCCGATTTCGTGATCGCGGTCGATATCTCGGCGCGGCCGGAAAGCGGGCTCACGTCCAGTTCGTTCGACGTGCTGATGCAGACGTTCACGATCATGGGTCAGACCATCAAGGCCTATGAACTCGACAAATACGCCAACGCGGTGATTCGCCCGAATCTCGTCGCGATGAGCAGCAGCGATTTCAGCCAGCGCAACGCGTCGATCCTCGCGGGCGAGGAAGCGGTCGCCAAAATGTGGCCGACGCTGCAGCGCCAGCTCGCGGAGCGCGGCGCGCGGGTCTGATCGCTTTCATCGCGCGTCAAATGCAACGAGGCCACGCAATATCGCATGGCCTCGTGTCTTTTCAAGCGTCCAAATTTAACGCAGCGACTTCACCTTGTCGGCCGTCACATCGCCGGGCTGACCACCCCACGTCACGCGAAGATAGTTCGCGAGTTGCGCGATCTGCTCATCGCCGTAAGTGCCGGCGAATCCCGGCATGGTTTGCATGTTCTCGATGCCCGGAAAACGCTGCGCCTCGATGCCGTCGAGAATCGACGTGACGAGATTGCGCGGATCGGCCTGACGCAAGGTCGAGTTGCCATCCATGCCCACCGCGACATGCGGCTTGCCCTGAGCTTCGATCCCGTGACAGCCCGCGCAGGAATCGAGGTAGAGATGGCGGCCCGCGGTGAGTTGCGCCGTATCGTCGAACTTGACGGTGACGAGCGGCGCGGGTTGCGGCGGCGCGTCGCCGAGTAGGTATGTCGAGAGAGCGCGCAAGTCCTCGGGATTCAGATGCTGCGTGCTCAGATAGATCACGGGATGCATCTCGCCGAACGCGGAACCTTGCTTCGCCACGCCGGTTGCGAAGAACGCCTGCAGATCCGCGCCCGTCCAGCCACGCGCGGCGAGCGCGGTCGGCGTGATGTCCGGCGCCCCGATGCGCCCGAGCGTGCCGCCCTGCAACGTCAGCGCGCCCTGCATCTGGCCGAACGCGCCGCGCGGCGAGTGGCATTCCGCGCAATGGCCGAGCGCGTTGGCCAGATAGCGCCCGCGCGTCCAGTCGGCGGATTGTCCCGACGATGCATCCGGCAGCGTGTCCTTCAGAAACAGCATGTCCCAGAAGCGCACGGCGAAGCGCACGCTGTACGGGAACTTGAGATCGGATGCGACGTTCGGCACCGCCGCGGGCTTTTGCGTCATCAGGTACGCGTAGATCGCGTCGCTGTCCTCGCGCGACATCTGCCGGTACGACGTGTACGGCATCGCGGGATAGAGCTTGTGCTTCGGCGTCACGCCATCGTGCAGCGCGCCGTAGAACTCGTCCGCGCTCCACATGCCGATGCCGTAGTTCGGATCGGGCGTGATGTTCGTGCCGTAGAAGGTGCCGAACTGCGATTCGAGCTTCACGCCGCCCGCGAACGGCGCGCCGCCGGGCGCCGTGTGGCACGCGGCGCAATCGGCGGCATGCGCGAGGTAGCGTCCGCGCGCGATCTGCTCGGGCGAGCTTTTCGGCGGTGTCGCCATATCGTTGTGGCCGCCGCAACCGGCGAGCGCGAACGATGCCGCCACCAAAGGCGCAACGACACGGGTCAGGATCGATCTCATCATGCGGCGTCCTTCACGAGTCCGGGCGTGGCGAGCACGAGATCCTTGACCGCTTCGTAGTAGCGCACATAGCCGGTGCAGCGGCAGATGTGCTCGTTCAGCGCGTCCATGATCGTCGCTTCGATCTGGTCTTTCGCGATCGGATTGCGCCTGAGCCTTTCGATCAGCACGGTCGTCGCGTTGACGAAGCCCGGCGTGCAATAGCCGCACTGGAAGCTGAAGTGTTCGAGGAACTTTTGCTGCACCGTCGACATTTCGACGACCTCGCCCTGCTCATTGCGCTTCGCATGACCTTCGACCGTGCGCACGGACTTGCCGTCGAAGAAATGCGCGCCGTTGATGCACGTGCGCGCTTCCTCGCTCGTGCCGTCGGCGTGGTCGACGATCACCACGCACGCGTGGCAGATGCCCTGACCGCAGCCGAGACGCGAGCCGGTGAGGCCGAGATATTCGTGCAGAAAATCGATCATCGACAGACCGGCGGGCACCTGCATCGGGCCGATCTTTTTGCCGTTGATCGTCATCGAGAGCGCGCGCGATTCGATGCTCGCGGCGGATTGGATGGCCGTCATGCGAGCACCTCCTGAATGTTTTGCGGCGTCACGGGCAGATCGGTGAAGCGATGGCCGATCGCGTGCGCGATCGCGTTGACGATGGCCCCGACCACCGGAATCATCACCACTTCGGCGATGCCCTTCGGCGGATCGGTTTCGGAAAGCGGCGGCAGCACTTCGCCCGTCTGCTTCCACACGGCGACGTCGCTCGCGAGCGGCAGGCGATAGCGATTGAAGTTCCACGTGCCGTTGCCGGGGCCGTCTTCGTAGAGCGGCAGGTATTCGTGCAGCGCGTGCCCGATGCCCATCGCGAGGCCGCCCTGCAACTGGCCCGATACGAGTTGCGGCGCGATCTGATTGCCGCACTCCATGATCGAATGATGCGAAAGCAATTCGACCTCGCCGCTCGATTCGCTCACGGCCAGTTCGACGAGCGTGCCGAGCGCACTGTAGTACGTGACCATCGCGTTGTTGCGTTGCACGGGCGCGATGAAAACGCGCTTGCGATCGAGCACCGTGTAACCGTTGGGCGTGGCTTTCGCGGCGCGTTTTGCGTGGCCGTCGCCGAAACGCAGCGAAAGGCCGTCGAGCGGAAGGCGCACGACCTCGCCCGCGATGTCGAACTGCGCCTCGCTCCATTGCCAGCGATTGAACGTATGCACCGCCGCGCCCGTGACGAGCCCGAGTTCGTGCGCCTTCTTCGCGAGTTGCTCGAAGGGAATCGGCTCCAGTCCGTCGGCGGAAAGCTTGCCGTCCGTCCAGCGCGCGTCTTCGCTGCGCACCACGAACGACGTCGCCTGACCGCCGCCGATGCCCTGCCCCCAGATCGCGAGCGCCGCGGGCCAGACGCCGTGACGGAAGATCACGCGCGCCGCCTCGCGCGTCGCGTGCGTGAAGTAGTACGCGGAGTTCGTCGCGCTCGCCGGCGACATGTACGCCGGCGACCAGCGCGGATTCGCGCTCAGGCGATCCTGCTCGGCCTGCGACATGATGTACGGATCGCCGCTCGTGACGACAGGCAGGTCGGTCCAGTCGATCGTCGCCATGTGAACCTCGGCCGCGGGCTTGCCGAGCCATTTCGCGCACGCGAGCGCCTGCGACGTCGACGAACCTGTGCCGATCTCTGCGCCCGAATGATGCAGCGCGATGCGGCCATCGACGGTGAATTCGATCCTGGCGAACGCGCTCTCCGCGCCCGTGCCGAAGTCCTTCTGCGTGCACGCGAAACCGACGCCGTAGCGCCTGCCCGGATGCGCGGCTTCGTATTCCGACTTGCGTTTCGCGCGCTCCGTCCAGAGCGGATGCGCCTGTGCGCGCCGAAGCACGTCCTCGGCGCGGACGGCGCCCGCCGGAATCGCGCCCTGCGTGTTCTTCATGCCGGTGCGCATCACGTTCTTCAGGCGCAGTTCGATCGGATCGAGTTCGAGCGTGTGCGCGATTTCGTCGATCATCATCTCGGTCGCGGCCATGCTCTGCAGCGTGCCGTAGCCGCGCGCCGAGCCCGCGTCCACCGCGCGCGATGCGATCGCGGTCGCGGTCAGATCGCTCTTCGGGATGTAGTAGATGGATTGCGCCGCCGTCGCACCGACCATCGCGACCGATGGCGAGAAGTTGCAGCGCCCGCCGCCATTGGCGACGAAATCGCCCTTGAACGCCTGAATCATTCCCGACTTCCGGTCGATCGCCATGCGATAGTGCATGTCGAACGCGTGCCGCTTGATCGAGGTCTGGAACTGCTCGAAGCGATCGTTGGCGAGACGCACCGGACGGCCATCGCCGTACAGCGACGCGAGCAGGCCGTAGAACGGCATGTTGTAGTGATCCTTCGATCCATAGCCAACCGTGTAGCACGGATGCAGGAACAGGTTCTTCACCGCAAAGCGCGACTTCGCCGTCATCTCGATCGCGCTTTCGGCCACTTCATGCGGGCCTTGCGTCGGGATGACCATATGCAGCGACTGCGTCGCCGCGTCGTACCAGCAGTTCGCGTTGTCGGGTTCGAGCGCGGCCGTGTCGACGGATTGCGTGCGATAAGCGCGGTCCACAACGAGCCACTCGGCCGGCGGATGATCGAGCGCGTCGCCGATCGCGTTCGCATGGAACACGCCCTGCTCGTCGAGCTTGCCGTGCTCGGCGGCGCTCGCCCAGACCGGCTCGCGCTTCTTCATCATGTGCGGAAAGAGCGGCGTGTCCTTGAGGCTCGAGAAGGTATCGTCGTCGTAAGGCGTCTTGCCGCCGACGCGCACGAAGCGAAACGCCGCCCACGGGTCGCGCTCGATCGGGCCGGTCGTCGCGCCGTAACGGATGACGCCATCGCGGAACTGGAGCTTGTCCTTCGCGAAGCGAAAGCGCGCGAAATCGTGGTAGATCAGGATCGCGACCGCCTGCCCGAGATACGCCGGCGTCTTGCCGGCGGGCAGCAGCATGTCGTCGCCATAGAAAGCGGGGAACGCGAGCTTGTCGCGCGCGAGATCGTCCGCCGTGACGATGCGATCGGGCGCGAGGCCGCCGTCGAGCATCGAGAGATCGAAACCCTCGTAGATGCAGTCGGCGCGCGTCGTGCGCAGGATCAGCGCGTGCGACTGGTCCTTCGGCCAATGCGGCATGTCCGCCGCGCGAACGTCACGCGCGAACACCTTCGCACCCGTCACCTTCGCGATGCCGTCAATGCGAAACTTCGCGCCGCCGCTTGTCGCATCCCACTGGACGGGAGTCAGAATCTTCTCTTCGAACAACGCGGCGAATGCACGGCTGCCGAGCGGCGCAACGAACACCGACACGCCAGCGAGCGCACTCGCCTTCAGAAAACCGCGCCTCGACAGGCCGAGTTTCCCCATTTACTTCTCCCCAAGTGATCGCCAGCGGATCGTCCGCAGCGGGACCGTTGCCCGCCGCAAGTTCGGCAATGTGAAATTTGTTTGCAATGCGAAGCATTGCCACGCGGGCGATTGCTTTTCCGAACGCGTGACTCAGCGGGCCGGAATTGATTGCCGACGCGCAGCGGGCGCGATTTTAAGTCGCAGGGGAAGGGGCAACAACGCTCGCGACGTCAAGTTCTGTCAAACATGAAAAGCGTTGCGGACGAGCGGAAAGTCGCGAGCAAAAACAAAACGGCGGCTCGCAATGAGCCGCCGTTCGTGGAAATGCAGGCAGGACCGGATCAGTAATCCGCGTCCTCGATCCAGGCCGCCTGGATCGCCTCCAGAATCTTTTCGTTGGATTTTTGTGGATCGTCGTCGAAACCGTCCAGTTCAGTAATCCAGCGATGCAGGTCAGTGAAACGCACATATTGGGGATCGATATCCTGATGCGCGTCGGTGAGTGCCATCGCGATCTCCTGAGTATCTGTCCACTTCATGGGCGAGCCTCCTGTCAGTGATTTTCTTTGGCGTGATTGATGGAGTACCGCGGGATCTCGACCACCAGATCCTCGTCGGCAGGCACCATTGCCTGACATGATAACCGCGATGTCGGTTCGAGACCCCACGCTTTGTCGAGGAGATCGTCCTCGTCTTCCTCGGACGGCTCGAGCGCGTTGAAGCCCTCTCGGATGATGACGTGGCACGTCGTGCATGCGCACGATTTCTCGCAGGCATGCTCGATCTCGATGCCGTGTTCCAGCAGGTTGTCGCAGATGCTCTTGCTGACGTCGGCGTCGATCACCGCGCCATCAGGGCAGAGTTCCACGTGAGGCAGCACAACGATTTGAGGCATGGGACTGATTTTCCGTAAATGCTTGTTTGTTCGATAACCGCGCGACGATCAGACGTCGTCGAGCTTGCGGCCCGCGAGCGCGCGGCGGATGCTCTTGTTCATGCGCCGCGCGGCGAACTCGTCGGTGCCGGTGGCCAGCGCCTTCGTGGCGTCCTCGATCTCTTCGACCGAATCGCCGCTCGCGAGCGCCGTGAGGCCGGTCACGAGCGTCAGAATGTCCGCGCGCTCTTCGTCGTCGAGCAGTTCGCCGTCGGTTTCGAGCGCGGCGTGCGTCGCCTCGATCAGACGCTCCGCTTCCACCTGCGCCTCGCGCAACGCGCGCGCGTGCATGTCGGTTTCCGCGGTCTGGAAGCTCTCTTCGAGCATGCGGGCGACTTCGTCATCGGCAAGACCGTACGACGGCTTCACCACCACCGACGCCTCCACGCCCGAACCCTGCTCCCGCGCGAACACGGAAAGCAGCCCGTCCGCATCGACCTGATAGGTCACACGAATGCGCGCGGCGCCGGCCGCCATCGGCGGAATGCCGCGCAGCTCGAAGCGCGCGAGCGACCGGCAGTCGGACACGAGCTCGCGCTCGCCCTGGACGACGTGAATCGCCATCGCGGTCTGGCCGTCCTTGAAGGTCGTGAAATCCTGCGCGCGCGCGGTGGGAATCGTCGAGTTGCGCGGGATGATCTTTTCGGTGAGGCCGCCCATCGTCTCGACGCCGAGCGACAGCGGAATCACGTCGAGCAGCAGCCAGTCGTCGCCTTCGCCACGGCGGTTGCCGGCGAGCAGATCGGCCTGGATCGCGGCGCCGAGCGCGACGACCTGATCCGGATCGAGATTGACGAGCGGCGGCTGGCCGAAGAACGCCTCGACCGCGCGGCGGATGACCGGCATGCGCGTCGCGCCGCCGACCAGCACGACGCCCTTGATGTCCTTGGGCGCGACCTTCGCGTCGCGCAGCGCTTTCTTCGTCGGCGCGAGCGTGCGCGCGACGAGCGATTCGGCCAGCGCGGCGAATTGCGCCTCGGTCACGGCGACGTCGATTTCGACGCCCGTGGAAAGCGTCGCCTGCACGCGCGTCTCGGGCACGTCCGACAGCGCTTCCTTCGCCGAGCGCACGCGATCGAGCATCAGGCGCACGTCTTCCGGCGTATCGAGCGTGACGCCCGCCTGCGCCAGCACATGGCGATACAACGCGTGATCGAAATCGTCGCCGCCGAGCGCGGAATCGCCGCCCGCCGCGAGTACTTCGAAGACGCCCTTCGTGAGCTTCAGGATCGACAGATCGAACGTGCCGCCGCCGAGATCGTAGACAGCGAAAAGGCCTTCGGAGCCGTTGTCGAGACCGTAGGCGATGGCAGCCGCGGTCGGTTCGTTCAGGAGGCGCAGCACGTTCAGGCCGGCGAGTTTCGCCGCGTCCTTGGTCGCCTGCCGCTGGGCTTCGTCGAAATAGGCGGGCACCGTGATCACCGCGCCGACGAGATCCTCGCCGAGCGTGTCTTCCGCGCGATAACGCAGCGTCGCGAGAATTTCCGCCGATACTTCGACCGGGCTCTTCACGCCGTCGATGGTGCGAATCTGCACCATGCCGGGCGCGTCGATGAAATCGTACGGCGCGTTCTCGGCGCCCTCGACTTCGCTCTTGCCGCGGCCCATGAAGCGCTTGACCGACACGATCGTGTTGCGCGGATCGATGACGGCTTGTTCCTTCGCGGTCCGGCCGATGCGCCGCCCGCCCTTCTCCAGATAGCGCACCACCGACGGCAGCAGCACGTGGCCGTCCTCGTCGGGCAGCGCTTCGGGCACGCTGCTGCGCACGGCCGCGACGAGCGAGTTCGTCGTGCCGAGATCGATACCGACCGCCACGCGCCTCTGATGCGGCGCCGGGGCCATGCCGGGTTCTGAGATTTGCAGTAAAGCCATCGTTGGTCTTATGGGGTTATTGCGGCTGACTCGTCTTACGCGTGTTCCAGCCGCTCGATCTGCGCGCCGATTTCATGAGCCACGCGTTCGATGAACATCAATTGCCGCACCGCCTCGCTCGCGGCCTGATCGGATCTGCTGTCGATCAGCGCTTCGAGTTTCGTGAAGCGCACGCGTTCTTCTTCACGCAATTCGTCGAGCAGCGCTTCGAGCGCGCCGATGTTCTTCGCGCCCGCGGCATCCTCGATATTTTCGCGCCATTCCATCTGCTGCATCAGGAACGCCGGCTCCATCGCGGTGTTGTTCTCCGCGCCGACGTCGATGCCGCGCTGCGACAGCATATAGCGCGCGCGCTTCAACGGATCGCGCAAGGTCTGATAGGCCTCGTTCGTGTGCGTGGCCCATTGCATCGCGAGACGTTTCTGCGCATCGCCGGCTGCGGCGAAACGATCCGGATGCACTTGCGCCTGCACGGTGCGATAAGCGTCGTCGAGTTTCTGCGGATCGACGGCGAACGTCTGCGGCAGATCGAAGAGGTCGAAGTGACTGTCGGTAAGCGAGGCCATGCTATGTCTATGGATTCAGTGTGCGCGAATGAAAAAGGCGGCACGCGCCGCCTCTTTTGCCGATGCCGCCGGCGTCATTCGCGTCAGACGCGGAACGATTCGCCGCAACCGCACTCGTCCTTCGCGTTCGGGTTGTTGAACTTGAAGCCTTCGTTCAGACCTTCGCGGGCGAAGTCCAGCTCGGTGCCGTCGAGATACGGAAGACTTTTCGGATCGATCACGATCTTCACGCCCGACGTCTCGAACACGGTGTCTTCAGGCGTGAGTTCATCGACATATTCGAGCTTGTACGCCAGACCCGAACAGCCCGTCGTGCGCACGCCCAGCCGCAGGCCGACGCCCTTGCCGCGCCGCGTCAGATACTTCTGCACGTGTTGTGCCGCTTTATCCGTCAACGTGATTGCCATAGTCTTCGCTTCTCTCTCCGAGGCGCCACGCACCTGCATGGCGCCCGCTTTCGTCACTTAAGCCGCGTGCTGCTTCGCTTCCGTCGCCTGCGCTTCCGGCGCCACGACGCCATGACGCTGCTTGTAATCGAGGACCGCTGCCTTGATCGCGTCTTCCGCGAGAATCGAGCAGTGGATCTTCACCGGCGGCAGCGCCAGTTCCTCGGCGATGTGCGTGTTCTTGATCGTCAGCGCCTGATCCAGCGTCTTGCCCTTCACCCACTCGGTCACGAGCGAGCTCGATGCAATCGCCGAACCGCAGCCATACGTCTTGAACTTCGCATCTTCGATCACGCCATCCGCGCCAACGCGGATCTGCAGTTTCATCACGTCGCCGCAGGCCGGCGCGCCGACCATGCCGGTGCCGACGGTGTCGTCGTCTTTCGAGAACGAGCCGACGTTACGCGGATTTTCGTAGTGGTCCAGAACCTTGTCGCTATAAGCCATGATTCAAACTCTCCTTTGTTCGGTGACGCGTGTCGCTCAGTGCGCGGCCCACTGGATGGTCGAGATGTCGATGCCGTCCTTGTGCATTTCCCAGAGCGGCGACAGATCGCGCAACTTCGCGATCTTGGTCTTCAGCAGGTTGATCACGTAGTCGACATCCTGCTCGGTGGTGAAGCGGCCGACCGTGAAGCGGATCGAGCTGTGCGCCAGTTCGTCGTTGCGACCGAGCGCACGCAGCACATACGACGGCTCCAGCGAAGCCGATGTGCACGCCGATCCCGACGACACCGCGACATCCTTCACCGCCATGATCAGCGATTCACCTTCGACGAAATTGAAACTGATATTGAGGTTGTGCGGCACACGACGTTCCATGTCGCCGTTGACGTACACCTCTTCGATGTCCTGCAGGCCCTTCAGCAGGCGGTCGCGCAACATGCGGATGCGCTCGTTTTCCGTCGCCATTTCTTCACGCGCGATGCGGAACGCTTCGCCCATGCCGACGATCTGATGCGTCGCGAGCGTGCCCGAACGCATGCCGCGCTCGTGACCGCCGCCGTGCATCTGCGCCTCGATGCGCACGCGCGGCTTGCGACGCACGTACAGCGCGCCGATGCCCTTCGGGCCGTACGTCTTGTGCGCGGAAAACGACATCAGGTCGACCTTCAGCTTTTGCAGGTCGATCTGGATCTTGCCGGTGGCCTGCGCCGCATCGACGTGGAAAATGATGCCCTTCTCACGCGTGATCTCGCCGATCGCCTCGATGTCCTGGATCACGCCGATTTCGTTGTTCACGCTCATCACCGACACGAGAATCGTGTCCGGGCGGATCGCCGCCTTGAGCTTGTCCAGATCGATGAGACCGTCATCCTTCACGTCGAGATACGTGACTTCGTAGCCTTCGCGTTCCAGCTCACGCGTGGTGTCGAGCACGGCCTTGTGCTCGGTCTTCACGGTGATGATGTGCTTGCCCTTGCTCTTGTAGAAGTGCGCGGCGCCCTTGATCGCGAGGTTGTCCGATTCCGTTGCACCCGACGTCCAGATGATCTCGCGCGGATCGCAATTGACGAGCGCCGCGACGTTCTCGCGCGCTTCCTCGACCGCACGCTCCGCATCCCAGCCGTACTGATGGCTGCGCGAGGCCGGATTGCCGAACTGCTCGCGAAGATACGGGATCATCTTGTCCACCACGCGCGGATCGACGGGGGTCGTCGCGCTGTAGTCCATGTAAATGGGCAGGTGGGGAATATCGTTGTTCATCAGTCGCTCCGGGAAATCGGTCAAAGCTCTTGGCTGGGATGCTTTCTATCTGCGCGCCCGGCTCTCGTGCCGGCGCAACGCCTATGTCATCCGGCCAGGTTGAAAATGGAATTCGGACCCTTGGGCGCGACGCGCGCGGCCTCCACGCCTGCCGATTCGGCGCGCCGGTCACGCAGCACCGTCGACGAACCTTCGCGTGCGCGCTGCTGGTCGACCAGATCCTTCAAGGAGACGGAATCAAGATACTCGACCATCTTCTGGTTGAGCGTCGCCCAGAGTTCGTGGGTCATGCAGTGGCCGTCGTGCTGCTTCGTGCCTTCGCACGTGCCCTTGCCGCCGCATTGCGTGGCGTCGATCGGCTCGTCGACCGCGATGATGATGTCCGCGACCGTGACGTTCTCCGCGCGGCGCGCGAGGTTGTAACCGCCGCCCGGTCCGCGAACCGACTCGACGATCTCATGCCGCCGCAGCTTGCCGAAGAGCTGTTCGAGATAGGAAAGCGAGATGCGCTGGCGCTGACTGATGCCTGCCAGCGTCACCGGGCCCTGCTCCTGGCGCAACGCCAGGTCGATCATCGCCGTGACGGCGAAACGGCCTTTCGTGGTGAGTCTCATAATTGGGGGCTAACGCTAATACTCGATGATTTTCGTCAAGTATAAATATCCCACAGTTTTAGTCAAGTATCCGGGACGAGATAAGTAGCTTTTTAATTGGTTTCTTCGGCACTCGCGCGGCTGGCGAGCGGGCGCGGGCTGTCAGGCCGTCAGTTGGGCACGCAAGGCCTTCAGCAAGCCTTCGCAGGCGTCCTCGCACTGATCGAGCACTTTTTCGAAACCTTCCTCGCCACCGAAATAGGGATCGACGACGACGCGGCTGTCGTCGTTCGTGGCGAACTCCATAAGCAGACGAATCTTGTCGCGGTACTCGGGCGGGCAGACCGCCGCCAATGCGGTAGCGTTCGCGTCATCCATGACGATGAACAGGTCGAAACGCGCGAAATCGGCGGCGGCAACCTGACGGCCGCGCAGCGTCGACAAATCGTAGCCGCGCTTCTTCGCCGCTTTCTGGGCACGCTCGTCCGGCGGCTCGCCGATATGCCAGTCGCCCGTGCCCGCCGAATCTATGACGATCCGCTCAGCGAGCTTCGCGCGCTCGACGAGGTCGCGCATCACCGCTTCCGCGCTGGGCGAGCGGCAGATGTTGCCGAGACAGACGAAGCAGATCGCGATCGAGTTCATCTAAAGCCGGGAAAAGTGGTGGCGCCCGGCGACGTCGACTGAGACAGCCGCCGGAATGCGTCCGCGATTATACAAAGTGACACACTTTCTCGCCCAACCGGGCATTCCGGCGTTCAGAACGCGTTTACCGTTCGTCGCGATGGATGTCGTGCGTGACGAAGCGCGATTCGCCGTTGGGCATGTCGAGCCAGTCGCGATGCGTAAGCGTGCGGCGCATGTCGGCGAGACCGCTTTCCCAGTGCTCGCGCATCGTCGAAAGGCCGAACTGATAGTCCTTGTAATGGCCCTCGTATTCCTTTTGCCGGTAGATCAGGTGAATGATGTTGTAGCGCTTCGAACACGCCAGTTCGGCGGCAAGCCTGCACCATTCGTCATTCTTCCGAGTTTCTTCGGGCACGAGGTCGAGCACGTGCTGCAACACGTTGCGGTAGCGCTGCGAGCGCTGCATCTGATCCGTGACGAGGCGCGTGCGGCTCGAAAACTGCACGTCCTTCACGCGTCCCATTACGTCGACGATGCTGTCCGGCACGGGCCCGCGCGCGCTCCACAGATCGACCTGGAAGGCGAGCGTGTCGCGTCGCGGCGTCGCCTGCGCGATCTCGTAAAGCGGCGTGTTCGACATGAGGCCGCCGTCCCAGTAGAACTGGCCATCGATCTCGACCGCGGCAAAACCCGGCGGCAGCGCGCCGGATGCGATGAAATGCTCGGCGCGCAACTCGATCTGCGTGTTGTCGAAATAGGCGAAATTGCCGGTCGCGACATTCACCGCGCCGACCGAAACGCGAGTCTCGCCGGAGTTGATGCGGTCGAAATCGCAAAGACGCTCGAGCGTGGCCTTGAGCGGCGTCGTGTCGTAATAGCTCGCGGTTTGCGGCGAGCCCGACGCGATCGGCGACGGCGGCGGAAAGCGCGGAATGAAAAAGCCCTTCTGCCCTTCGACGACCGCGCCTGCGGCCTGCATCGCTGTGAAGGCCTTGCGAATCTCGTCGCCGGAATCGAAAAGCGCGCGCTCGACGAAGGCGGGCAACGGGAAACCGAAAGCCGGCTGGCAGATCGTCTCCCAGAATTCCAGCAAACGCGTCACGCGATGTTCCGGCGCATTACCCGCGATGAGCGCCGTGTTGAGCGCACCGATGGAGATGCCGGCGATCCAGTTCGGATGAATGTCCGCCTCGTGAAGTCCTTGATAGACCCCCGCCTGATAGGCGCCGAGCGCGCCGCCGCCCTGCAGCATCAGCGCGATCGTCTGATAGGGTGGCAGGTGGATCCGGGACTGCGCGCGCGCTTCGGCCGAAGCTGACACGCGCACCGCGTTTTCGTTCTCGATTTCCGACATCCCGCGTGTTCTCCCTTATTGCATGAACCAGCCGTGGCTCACGACGAACGATTGCCCCGTGAGCGCGGCCGTTTCGAACGCGGACAGGAAGAGCACGGTCTGCGCGACATCTTCGACGGTGGTGAAGACGCCGTCGACGGTGCCGCCCAGCATCACGCGCTTCACGACTTCCTCTTCGCTGATCTTCAGTTCCTTCGCCTGCTCGGGAATCTGCTTGTCGACGAGCGGCGTGCGCACGAAGCCCGGACAGACGACGTGCGAACGCACGTTATGCTTCGCGCCCTCCTTGGCGAGCACGCGCGCGAGGCCGAGCAAGCCGTGCTTCGCGGTCACATAGGCCGACTTGAGCGGCGACGCCTCGTGCGAATGCACCGAACCCATGTAGATCACGACGCCGCCGCGATCGTCCTTGTACATGTGCTTCAGCGCGGCTTTGGTGGTGAGGAACGCGCCGTCGACATGGATGGCCATCATCTTCTTCCAGTCGGCGTACGCGTAGTTTTCGATCGGATTGACGATCTGGATGCCCGCATTCGACACGAGGATGTCCACCGAGCCGAGTTCCGACGCGACGCGATCGATGCCCTGATTCACCGCATCTTCGTTCGTCACGTCCATCGCGATGCCGATGGCCTTTCCGCCCTGGCCGCGAATTTCCTCGGCGACCGCGTCCGCGCCCGCCTGATTCAGATCCGCGATGGCGACCGCCGCGCCCGCGCCGGCGAGCGTGAATGCGATCGCGCGGCCGATGCCGCTCGCCGCGCCCGTCACGACCGCGGTCTTGCCGTCGAGCTTACCGTTTGAGGACATGCGAACCTCCTATCCAGTGGAAGACATCAGGTGAATGAAAACATCTGTCAGCACGACTATCAAGCTGGCCGTTCGGCATAGGAAAGCTCATGCGAAACATCAGAATGCCTATGCCGTTCGGCCGACTGTTCATGAATGTCCGGGAGCGGCTATTGTGCATGAAGGACGCAGTGCGCTGCAGCGTAAGCCGGGCGTCATGCATATTGCGGCGGGCGGCGTCGGATAGAATAGGCCCCCTTCCCCGCACCTTTTCATTCCTGTTTTTTCACGCCCCGCGCGGGCCTCTCGACATGCTCAGTTATCGTCACGCCTTTCATGCGGGCAATCACGCCGATGTGCTGAAACACGCAATCGTCATTCAGATGCTTCGCCATCTCGGCCTGAAGGACAAATCGTATTGGTACATCGACACGCACGCCGGCGCCGGCGTCTACTCGCTCACCGAAGGCTACGCGGCGAAAAACGCGGAGTTCGAAACGGGGATCGGGAAGCTCCAGGATCGGGACGATTTGCCGCCGCTCCTCGCTGACTATGTCGATGAAGTGAAGGCGCTGAATCCCGACGGCGGTCTGCGCTTTTACCCCGGCTCGCCCTATCTCGCCTGGCGCACGATGCGCGAGCAGGATCGCATGCGGCTTTTCGAGCTGCACAGCACGGAGATCGACGTGCTGCGCCACAATTTCCGCGATGCTGGCCGGCGCGCGATGATTTACGAAGGCGACGGCTTCGACGGTATCAAGGCGCTTCTGCCGCCGCCGCCGCGCCGCGCGCTCGTGCTGATCGACCCGTCGTACGAGGACAAGCGCGACTACGCCCGCACGCTCACGTGTCTCGAAGAAAGCATCAAGCGTTTCGCGACGGGGACATACGCGGTCTGGTATCCGATCGTCACGCGCATCGAGTCGCAGCGCTTCGCCGACCAGTTGAAAGCAATCCAGCCGAAGGGTTGGCTGCATGCCGCCCTGACTGTGCGAAAACCGCCGACTGACGGCTTCGGCCTGTTCGGCAGCGGCATGTTCGTGATCAACCCGCCCTACACGCTGGCGAAGGAGCTGAAGGCATCACTGCCCTATCTCGTCGATGCGCTCGGCGAGGACGACAACGCGTCGTTCAAGCTGGAACATCGCGCGGACTGAGCCTGGCCAGCGATCAGGGATGAATTGTGCGCGGGACCCGCGGCCGTATCCCGCCGCCGGGCGGCGTAGGCACGGTGCTCTGCCCGTTCGAGTATTCGACGTAGGGTGAAACCACGATCGGCGGCTCGGCCTCCTGCGGCAGCCCGGGCAGCGTCGCCATCGGCACCATGCCGGGACCGCCGAACGGCCCGCTCTGAAGCACGGTTCCGCTGACGCCGCTGTGGATACCGGTTTGTGTATCGAGCACGAGAGGCTCACCGCCCGGCTTGGCGAACGTCGACTGCGAGCCGAACAAAGCTGCGGCGAGCGCGACGCAAACACATGCGATTCTCGCGACGCGATCGCGGATGCGTTTATTCGTCGTGTCGTTGATGTGGCCTGGCATCGTGCGCTCTTTTATGTAGACGAAACTGCTTTACCTTACCCCGATGGCAAGCTTTAGGCTAGGCGTTCGGACTCAGAAGCAGCTTCGCAACCGCCCTTTTCACAGGAGATACGATGAAATCGAAACGAATCGCGCTTGCCATCTTCACCGCCCTCTGTAGCGCAAGCGCGATCGCACAGTCCGCCGCGTCTGCGAGCGATGCGATGCCGGGGATGAACATGGAACAGCACGCGGCGAAGCCCACCGACGTGTCATCGACCGCTGCATTTCAAGCCGCCGATCAGAAAATGATGTCGGGCATGTCGGGGGTCGAATACACGGGCGACGCCGATCGGGATTTCGTCGCGCACATGATTCCGCATCACCAGGGCGCGGTGGAAATGGCGAAGGTCGAATTGAAATACGGCAAGGACGCGAAGCTCCGCAAGCTGGCGAAGGACATCATCGCTTCGCAGGACAAGGAAATCGCATTCATGAAGCAGTGGCTGGAGCAGCATCCGTCCAAGCATTGAGGCTCTGCCGCGCGTGCCGTAGCAGAAACGCAAAAGCCCCGCAATGCGGGGCTTTTCAATTTTCACGTTCGGCGCTTTCGACGCCAGGAACGAAACGCTTACGCGTTGTAGCCGTTCGATTCGAGCGAGCGGATGCGCTTTTCGAGCTGGACGATGTCCGTCGACTGCGCGAGATACGCTTCACGGCGGCGTTGCTCAGCGGCTTCAAACCAAAAGCTCAGTTTTTCGATCAGAAATGCAAACATGATGTTCTCCAAGGTCTTTAACAGATCCCTGGCAATTCGGGTCAGGGATTACCCGTACTAGGGAATACCCGGATTATAGAGGAGAACAGACGCGCCGGGGTAGTGAAATGCTTGAATACTGTGCATTCGGTTTCGGAATGGTGCGGGCCGAAGATTTGCTTTAAATCGCTGATTTTTCGGACAATTAGCAAGTCTCTAAGCGTGGCTTGGTATCCTTGAGCACCGTATTGGTGCAATCACTGCGCCAACTTGTCCAGAATCGGGCAATCCGGTCGGGCATCGCCATGACAGTGGGTCGCAAGATGCGACAGCGTGTCGCGCGTTTCCGTCAACTCGGCGATTCGCCGGTCCAGTTCCGCGACGTGCTCCAACGCGATCGACTTGACCTCGGCACTCGCCCGCGACCGGTCGTGCCATAGAGCCAGCAGCTTGCGGATATCCTCGACGAGAAAGCCGAGCCGACGCGCCTGTCGCACGAAGCGCAGCGCATGCACATCCGGATCGCCGTACACGCGATATCCGGACGACGTCCGCCCGACCGCATTGAGCAAACCGACGCTCTCGTAATAGCGGATCATCTTCGCCGTCACGCCCGAGGCGCGGGCCGCTTCGCCGATGTTCATCGTTCGCTCCTGAAAAAATGTCATCCCGACTCTACACCTTCCCATCATGGCAAGGTATACGATGACGTTGATCCGAGCTTTTTAAAGAGGAAACCGCAATGACCGAATTCGAAGTTCAGGGCATGAGTTGCCAGCACTGCGTCGCGGCCGTGACGCGCTCGATCCAGGAAATCGACCCACAGGCGCAGGTTCGCGTCGATCTGGAACGCGGCACCGTCGCCGTCGAGTCCGGGAAATCGAGCGACGAGCTGAAGGAAGCCATCGACGAAGCCGGCTATACGGTCGTCGGCGTCGCGTCGGCATGAGGGGGAGCGAGCGGTTCAACGTCGCGCTCATCGGCGCGTCGGGATTGCTGGGCCGCGCCATCGCGGGCGAACTGGCGAGCGCGCCCGGCGCGAAAGAATGGCGCATCGTGCGGACAGCCCACAGCCGCGCCGACGCACGGAACTCGAAACTCGATCTGCTCGACCGGGACGCGGTATCCGCATTCTTTCGCGAGTTCGCGCCCGATGCGATCGTGGTCGCGGCGGCGGAGCGGCGCCCGGACGTCTGCGAAAACGATCCGGCGCTCGCGCGCGCGCTGAACGTCGATGCGTTGAGCGTGATCGCAGACGAAGCGCGCTCGCTCGGCGCATGGGTCCTGTCGATTTCGACGGATTACGTGTTCGACGGCACCGCCCCGCCCTATTTTCCCGACGACGCGCCCGCGCCGCTCAACGCCTACGGGCAAAGCAAGCTGGACGGCGAACGCGCGTTGCTCGAGAGCGACCCGGCGTCCTGCGTGCTGCGCCTGCCGCTGCTTTATGGGCCGTTCACGGACTGGAACGAATCGGCGGTGACGAGCCTCACGCCCGCAATCGTGAAATCGGCCGATCCGGCGAGCCCGCCCGCGTCGATGGACGCCTGGGCGACGCGCTATCCGACGTTCACGCCGGATGTCGCCATGGTGATCCGCGGGATGCTTGAACATCATGCGAAAGGCGCGACGATCTCCGGCATCACGCAATGGTCTGGCGACGAACCGATGACGAAGTTCGACATCGCCCAGCGCATCGCGCGAGCGCTGAAAATTGACGCGAAGCTCGTCGCGCAGCGCGCGCCGACGGACGCGACGCCGCGCCCGCGCGACTGTCATCTCGATTCCGGGCGGCTGGAAGCGCTGGGCATCGGCCAGCGTACGCCGTTCGACAGCGCGATTGCCAGGCTGCTCGCCAAATATCCGGACTTCCCGGATCAGTGAAAATCGCGGCTCGGCGCAGCGAGGCGGCCGAGCAGCGCGCTATGGTCTTCGAGCCGTTGCGCCACCAGATGACGCACCTCGCCCTCCATTTGCCAGACGCCGTGCACGCCAAGGAGCGACGCCCCGAGCAGCACTTTGCGCTGCTTCTCGACGAGGCCCGGCCAGACGATCACATTGATCGCACCGGTTTCGTCCTCGATCGATACGAAGATCGTGCCGTTCGCCGTGCCCGGCCTTTGCCGCACCGTCACGATGCCGCACGCGCGCACGAAGCGTCCGTTTCTGATGTCCGCGAGTTCGGCGGCGGTCTTGAAACGCAGGCGGGAAAGCTTGTCACGCAAAAGCGCGAGCGGATGACGATTGAGCGTAAGTCCGAGGCTCGCGTAATCGTCGACGATTTCGCGGCCTTCCGATGCTTCCGGCAGCAGAAGCGGCGTCTCGCTCATCGGCGCATCGCGCAGCAATTCCGGCGCGCGCTGTTGTGCGGTGACCGCCCACCACGCCTGACGCCGGTGCCCCGCGATGCTCGCCAGCGCATTGCCCGCCGCGAGCGCTTCGAGTTCGCGTCGTGACAAGCCGGCACGACGCGTGAGATCGTCGACATCGATGAATGGCGCTTGCGCGCGCGCTGCCATGATCCGCTCGGCCGCCGCCTGCGGAAGACCCTTGATCAGTTGCAGGCCGATCCGCACGCCCGGCCCTTTTGCGCCGTATTGCCGTCCATCCAGCTCGACGCGCTTTCTGAGTCTGCGCGCCGCTCGCCGCACGGTCTTCCGAAACACGCGATCCGACGCGGCCGCGCCATAGAACTGCTGACGCCGCCGTTCCTTGCCGGCATCGAACACGACCCGCTCGCCATCGCCTGACCGCGCTTCCAGCACCGACTCCCAATCGCTCAGAGAAACATCGGGCGCGAACACCGGCACGCCGTGACGCCGCGCATCCTGCACGAGCTGCGACGGCGAATAAAACCCGAGCGGCTGGCTGTTCAGCAAACCGGCCAGAAACGCCGCAGGCTCGTAACGCTTGATCCACGCGCTGATATAAACGAGCAGAGCGAAGCTCGCCGAATGACTTTCCGGAAAGCCGTATTCGCCGAACCCCTCGATCTGCTTGCACACGCGCGCGGCGAAATCGTGCTCGTAGCCGCGCGCAAGCATCTTCTTCATGAGATCGGCCTGATACCTCTCCAGATGACTGCCACGGCGCCACGCGGCCATCGCGCGGCGCAACTGATCGGCCTGCTCCGCCGTGTAGCCCGCCGCGACCATCGCGAGCTTCATCACCTGCTCCTGAAAGATCGGCACGCCGAGCGTGCGGCCGAGCACTGGCCGCAGTTCCTCTTTCGGATACTCCTCGTCCTCCAGCCCCTGTTTGCGGCGCAGATACGGATGCACCATGCCGCCCTGAATCGGACCGGGCCGCACGATCGCCACTTCGATCACGAGGTCGTAGTACTTCTGCGGCCTCAGGCGCGGCAGCATGCTCTGCTGCGCGCGCGATTCGATCTGAAACACGCCGATGGTGTCCGCGCGGCAGCACATCTCGTAGACGGCCTTGTCCTCGCGACGAATATGCGAGACCCCGAAACCCGGCACGCCGCGCCGCAGCGCGACGAATTCGAGGGCGCGCCGGATCGCCGACAGCATGCCGAGCGCGAGCACGTCCACTTTCAGGAGCTTCAGCTGATCGATATCGTCCTTGTCCCACTGGATCACGCAGCGGTCTTTCATCGCGGCGTTTTCGATCGGCACGAGCCGCGACAAGCGTTCCCGCGCGATCACGAAACCGCCGACGTGCTGCGACAGATGCCGCGGAAAGCCTCGCAACTCGCGCGTCAACCGGATGAGATGCTTCGTGACGTGCGAATCGTCGCTGAAGCCCGCTTCCCTGAGATAGCCCGCCACCGCCGACGGCCCGTCCCACCATTGTTGCGACTTGCCGATACGCACGATCAGCGACGCATCGAGCCCGAGCGCCTTGCCGACGTCCTTCAGCGCGCTGCGCGTGTGATACGTGATGAGCGATGCCGCCAGCGACGCGCGATGCCGCCCGTACTTCCGATAGATGTACTGGATGACTTCCTCGCGCCGCTGATGCTCGAAATCGACGTCGATATCGGGCGGCTCGTTGCGCGCCTGAGAAATGAAGCGCTCGATCAGCAAACCCATCCGGACCGGATCGAGCTCAGTGATGAACAGGCAATAACAGACGATCGAATTCGCCGCTGAGCCGCGTCCCTGACACAGAATATTCTGGCTACGCGCGAACGAAACGATGTCATACACCGTCAGGAAGTACTTCTCATATTCCAGCCTGGCGATGAGCGCCAGTTCTTTTTCGATAAGACCGATCGTCTCGGCATCCATGCCGTTCGGCCAGCGTTGCAGCGCACCGGCAATCACCCGTTTGCGCAGATAGCTCGCGGGCGTCTCGCCGGGCGGCACCAGTTCTTCGGGATATTCGTACTTGAGTTCGTCGAGCGAGAAGGTGCAACAGGCGGCCACCTTCAGCGTTTGCCTGATCGCCTCCTTTGGATACAGCGCGCCGATACGGAGCCGCGTGCGCAGATGCCGCTCCGCGTTCGCTTCGAGCGCGTAGCCGCATTCGGCGAGCGGCCGATTCAGGCGAATCGCGGTGAGTGTGTCCTGCAAAGGCTTGCGCGAACGCGCGTGCATCAGCGCGCCGCTCGCCGCGACGAGCGGCAATCCGCTCGCTTCGGCGATCACGCGACACGAAGCAAGACGCTCGTCGTCGCTGCCGTCCTGCCAAAGCTCCAGCGCGAGCCACGCACGGCCCGCGGCAAAGCCGGCCAGCCAGTGCGCGCGGTCGAGCGTATCGGCGAGCGTCGCCGATCTCTGCGGCACGAGAATCAGGATGCAATCGGGCAAGTGCTTCAGATGCGCGATATCGCCGCGCAGATCGGCCGCGTTGGATGACGCCGCCGGATCCGTGAAGTCCTCCGGACCTATCTTGTAGCTGCCCTTGGGCGAACGAGCGCGCGCTTGCGAAATCAGCTCCGACAGATTGCCGTAGCCCGCCCGATTCGTCGCGAGCGCGATGAGCGTGCAGAACGGCGCGCCGTCGGCATCGGTGAGATGCAGTTCGCTGCCGATGATCAGCTTCAGATCCTGCTTCTTCGGCGGCGGCTCGCCGGCAAGTTGCGCGGCTTCGGCATCGGCGCGCGCCTTCGCTTCGATGTCCTTGATCGCGGCATGCGCACGCACGACGCCCGCGAGCGAGCATTCGTCCGTGATCGCGAGCGCGGTATAGCCGTGCTCGAGCGCCGCCGCAGCCAACTCCTGCGGATGCGATGCGCCGCGCAGAAATGAGAAGTTGCTCAGGCAATGCAGTTCGGCATAGCCGGGCAACAGCGCCGAGGCTGACATCGCGCCGGGAAAGGCGGTCTTGTCGTCGCCTTCGTCGCCCTCGCCCAGGCCGATGATGTCGCTCAAATCATCCATGTCGGCATCATCCGAAAAAACCGTGCAGAAACCAGTCGCCGGTGAGACGTTCGCGATACAGCCAGAACATACGGCCGCGATCGTCGGCGGCGACGTAGTAATCGCGCTGGACGCCATTGCCGTCCCACCATCCCGCCTCGATACGCTCGGTCCGGCTGATCAGCTTCAGCGGACGTCGATAGAACGGCCGCTCGTTGCGCAAGATCAGCTTTTGCGGCGTTTCGAGTATCCACGACGGACGGGGCTGCGAAGGAACGGCCACATCGGGAAGCTCGAGCGGCGCGCCTGATTCGGTTTGCGCTTCGGATTCCGCTTCGGTCGGCGTGTCGGCTTCTGCTGCTTGCGTCTTCGACGATTTCTTCCCGCGCTTCGGCTTCGTTTCGCCTGCGGGCTTATAAGCTTCGACCGTCATCGCCGCTTCGGGCCGGTGATCGTCTCGCGCGACCAGTTGCACGACGCTCTCGGCACCGAGCCGCGCGCTCAGGCGTTCGAGCAGTTGCGCCATCGATTCGCTGTCGGAACCGGGCATCGGAAACAGGGTCTCGGCCGGCGGCGCATGCTCGCTCACCTTGTCGGCGAGAAGCTTCATCTCGATGACGGGGGCTGCGAGCGCCGTCTGATTCAGCTTCTCGCGCAGCAGCCAGAGAATGTGATCGGCTTCGCGTGTCGGTACGGCCCACGCCACCTTGAACGTCGACGTTTTCGGCGCGTGACGGGCCGCCAGCTCGTGCTCGAGCAACAGAGAAAATTCGCTGACGGCCGCATGATGCGCGCTCAGCCAGCCGGCGAGTTGCAGCACGAGCCGGCGGGCGGCGAACAGCAGCGCCTCGGCACTTTCCACGCGCGCCTGCAATTCGAGCCGAGCCTCGAACGACGCCGGCGCGCAAAACGCCTCGCGCGGATCGGGCGCCTGGCCGTACGCTTGTGCGAGCCATTGCAGAACGCCTTGGCCGAACCGTCGCGCGACGCCCTTGCGCGGCAGCCGACGCAAATCGGCGAGCGTTGCGCAGCCGATCTGCTCGAACACGTTGCCGTGCGAATGCGCCGATGGGATGAGTGCTACGGGCAACGCATCGAGCACGTGAACGAGCGTCGCCTCTTTCACGATGCGCACGCGACGCGCGACACGACGCGTGCGCGCGTGAGCCAGCAGCCATGCGCCCCACGCTGTCGGCGCGCAGCCCATGCGCGACGCCGACTTCGAGCAGCACCGTGTTCGCATGGGCCAGCACGACTTTGGGCGTAAATGCGAGCAACGCCAGCGCAACGGCTTCGAGCGCGTTCTGCTCCTCGCGAACATCGACGGCGAGCAGCGTCAGTTGCGGCGCGAGCGCGAACGCATGCGAGCGCGTGCTGCCGGGCCGCACGCCGAGCCGAAACGCGACGAGATCGGGCATCAGGATGCGCGCGTGATCGGCGAGCGCGAAGCATGGTTGATCGATATCGCTGGCGCGAACGTCATTCGGCGTCGATGCTGCTCCAGGCGAGATCGAATTCGCCGATGCCGAGGGCATCGAGGGCGGCCTGACTGCTTCGAGCGATAAAAGCGGCAATGTCACCGCTATCCACAACATGTTTGACCTCTCGTGCTTTCCTTGCCTGATGCGCACGCCGAATATGTTCGGGCAGAGCAGGCATTTGCAGCGGCAAGCTCAACTGCAACGGCTTGCCCAGCAATGGACCACGCCGCTTGATGATGTCGATTTCGAACATGACGGCTTGCATCCATTCGCGACGGTTCATCGTCGGTGCGCTGGCGGGAAGTATCGGTTTGCAGACCATGCGCAATGGTGCGGCGGATGATTGCCTCGCCGCTTTGAGCGGACGAAACAGGAACGCCAGCGACCGCGCTTCCTGAGCCGCCACTTGCAGCCTTCGCAGCGCTTCGGGGCGCACTTGAGGCAGCCAGATCAGCACAGCGCCGATGCCTTCCTGCTTCAGCGACTGCTCCGCAGCCCAGAGCACCTGATCTTCGGGCGCCTTGACCCAGACCAGTTTGTCGACCGCGATTTTCATTGCCCGAAACGCAGCCAGATTGGGCTTCCACGGCGGCGCGATAAAGATGACGGAGCGGCCTTTGCTTACTGTCAGTTCTCGAAGCATGTGCGCGAGCAATCTGATTTCGCCTACGCCGCTCTCTTCGATCAGCAATTCCGTGACCGTGCCGGGCATCCAGCCTGCACCGGGCAAGGCTAGGTCAAGCGTCCGAAATCCGCTCGAGATGATGTTCGAGTCGGGATCGTTGATCGGACTGCCTTGCCAGATCTGACGCTGCAGATGCGAGGTCAGCCCGATGTCGAGCAATGAAAGTGCTGCACCCATCAGTTCCCCCGTCCAGCGCGAATGCAAGGGCCTGCTCATGGTTCGAGCACTCAGCGGTCTTTGGTTTTACTGTATATTTATACAGTATTTTGAGGCGGGAGGGTAAACATCTGGCGATGCAGGAGCGTGCGTTGCCAGAGCATGGGAGAGATTCGAGGAGGGAATTGTTGGCGTTCGTGCGAATTCGCCGCGCCAACGCAAAAACCCCACCTTTTCGGGGTGGGGTTTTTGTTTTCGGCATGAGGAGCCTGACGATTACCTACTTTCACACGGGCGATCCGCACTATCATCGGCGTGGAGTCGTTTCACGGTCCTGT